>JAKIUN010000081.1 GCA_021647505.1 Gammaproteobacteria bacterium | reverse complement strand
GCAGTGGCTGGCGTAGCGCAGAGCTGATTGGGACTGGTAATGGTAGTGCTCGCCTTCCCCAAATCGCCTTGAATGCCACGGGTAATGCCTTGGTGGTATGGCAACAGTCTGACGACACGGGCACCAAAATCTGGATCAATCACTATGTGGCCGGCATTGGTTGGGGCACGGCAAAACTGATCGAGACGGATAATAAGGGGGATACTCTTCGGCCCCAAATTGCTATAAACGACAAAGGTAATGCCCTGGCGGTGTGGTATCAGGATGACGGTACGCGCAGCAACATTTGGGCTAGTTACTATGTGGTCGGTAGTGGCTGGGGCAGCGCGGAACTGATCGAGACAGATAACAAGGGAAATGCTTATCTTCCTCAAATTGCCCTGGATGCAGGGGGTAATGCCCTGGCGGTGTGGGTTCAGTCTGACGGCACACGTAACGACATTTGGGCCAATCGCTATTTGGCCGGTAGTGGTTGGGGCAGCGCGGAACTGATTGAGACGAGTATGGGGAGTGCCCTTTCCCCTCAAATTGCTTTGGATGCAGAAGGTAATGCTCTAGTGGTGTGGCCTCAATCTGACGGTACACGTAACGATATTTGGGCCAACCGCTATGTGATCGGTAGTGGCTGGGGCATCGCGGAACTGATCGAGAAAAATGGATGGTATGCCCGTACACCACAAATCGCCTTAAGCGCCGAAGGTAATGGCCTGGCGGTATGGCATCAGTCTGACGGCACGCGCGCCAGCATTTTCGCCAATCGCTTTGAATAGCTAAGGGGTGTTCTCAATCGGAAACGGGGCGCGGAAAATAGGGGGATAGGGTCAAGTCTTGCAATAGGGGGGTAGGGTCAAGTCTTGCAATCATGCATTATCCAATTTATGCTTGATTGCAAGACCTGACCCTGCCTCCCCGCTTTAAAATTCCCGCCGGGAAATGCGTTATACAATCAGCCCGATATGGAGAGAGAAATATGAAATTATCCATTTACATTACACTCTTGATCGTCCTGTTACCGATGACTGTCCATGGCGAAGAGAAAATAAAACATATGGAACCCGCAGGCATCTCTGGAGTAGAGGCACTTTCACCTGAATTGAGAAATCTGCTATCTCAAGAAATGCAAGCATTGCAGGATGGGATGATGTCCATTATTCCCGCATATGTTTCTGGCGATTGGAGTGAAATTGAAACTATCGCAGGGAAAATGAAAAATAGCTATATACTGAAACAAAGCCTGACAAAAAGTCAGGCAGAAGAGCTTCATTCAGTATTGCCGCATGAATTTATTGAAAAAGACCAGCGATTTCACTATTTGGCAGGTATGCTCGAACATGTCGCAAAAAATAAAAAGCCAGAGCTAATAAATTTTTATTTTTCAGAAATGAATGAATCTTGTGTTGGTTGTCATGCCAAATTTGCGGTACATAAATTTCCAAATTTAAAACAAAAGATAGAAAGTGGGCATGCACACTAAAATAAAAGGCGGATGTGGCCAGCTTCGTAGGGTGGGCACGTCTTTTGTGCCCACGCGGCGTAGTATCTTACTACTCGCCAAATCCCGGCCCGTCAAAGCTAGAATCTTTCATTGCCCAATCCGCAGGGTATTTTTCTTCTCTGACATACCTGTGCAAGGTTGAATGTGGCCATTGAATCGGCTGCTCGCACAAGCCATGCTTTACCGGGTTGTAATGGATATATTCGACGTGGCGGTTAAAGTCGCTTTCATCACGTATTTGATGTTCCCAATAACGCCGTTGCCACAAGGTCGACTCGCGGTGCTTTTTCCTGGAGTCGGACAGCCACGCTGAGCGTTTGTAGCAATCACCGCAAACCAGGCTCACATGGCGTTTGATTTTTGCCCAGCGTACGGGAAAGTTCGCATCCCCCTTGGGCAGAGTCCAAAGACAATGCAGGTGGTCCGGCAGCAATACCCAGGCATTGATCTCAAATGGATATTTTTGCCGCGTTCGATCTATCCCTTCACGCAGGGCGCTACGAACCCGCTCATCACAGAGGATTTCCTGCCGGCGGTAGCTCACCACGGTGAAGAAGTAAGTTCCTCCGGCGGTGTTTGCTCGCCGATAGTTTGACATTACTGGTTGGGCTCCATCCCTGAATTACAATGCATCCGCATTAACTTTTTATCACATTCTGCGTAGGGTGAGCACCGCCCACCACAACGATCCCTGCGAAACCCCCGGTGGGCAATGCCCACCCTACCAAACTGCCCAAGGCCAGTATTCTTTAAAGGCTTTGCCCAATGTCATTAAGTTAACAAAATCACGACTGTTTTGTAGGTTGGCGGTGACGAAGGAACCCCAACATTGTTGGCTTCGTTGGGGTTCGCAGGCTCACCACCAACCTACAACAAGCAGAATCTCAGACTTAACTTAATGGCATTGGGCTTTGACCCTTTAACCGGATATTTTTTCCGCGTTCGATCTATCCCTTCACGCAAGGCATTACGAGCCCGCTCATCACAGAGGATTTCCTGCCGGCGGTAGCTCACCACGGTGAAGAAATAAGTTCCCTCGGCGGTGTTTGCTCGTCGATAGTTTGACATTACTGGTTGGGCTCCATCCCTGAATTACAACGCATCCGTATTAGTTTTTTTATCACATTCTGCGTAGGGTGGGCACCGCCCACCACAACGATCCCTGCGAAACCCCCGGTGGGCAATGCCCACCCTACCAAACTGCCCAAGGCCAGTATTCTTTAAGGGCTTTGACCCCTTAACTTATAACTTATGACCCCTTAACTTACTTTCTTAAGGGCTTTGACCCCTTAACTTCTCTTAACTTCTTAACTTACCCCTTAACTTACTTTCAACTTACTTTCGAACTTACTTTCGCGTGGGCACAAAAAACGTGCCCACCCTACCAGGCTTAACCTTAACCTTTAACTGCCAGGCTTATTCCATGATTATAGATTCAATGATTTGCATCTAGTGTCCGATCTTACGTTTATAGCAGTTTGTATTGACATTATTGCGGGCAATGCCAAGGCCATTTTATCAATGTTTTTCATGTTCGAAATAAATTCCTTTTGTTCTTCTTTAGAGATACCTTCTTCGAAGGTATATTCAGATTTATTGCGGTTTGAGATATGAGCCTGAACGGCAATCTCTGCAAAACTATTCAGCTCCTTACCAAATTCTACTATCTTTGACAGACACTGCTTATCATCGGGAAGTTGAGAATCAGTTAACCACATACTATCTGCTATTCCATTCACATAAGCGGTAGTCATTATTTTATCGTTCATATTTCGATCGAGTTTTTCTGACATATAATGTGCAACGAATTGTTGGAAACTAAACGCATTGTATGAATTGATATTCAATGCGGAGAGAGTATTTATATTAAAACAGAAAATTAATATAAAAAATGAAAGTATTCTCACAATTCTATGATTCATTGCAATAACCTTCTATTTAAAGCTGCGTAGGGTGAGCACGCCTATTATGCCCACGCGCCTCGTTCACCCGCACTTACTATCCCCACAATTCAAACAAGTCATACACCCATCCATCTTGATCACGGCCTTGGTGCTGCACTTGCCGCAAAGCTGAGAGCCAGCGGGGAAATCACTCTCGACCTCTTCCTCGGCTTCTTTATTGGCAGACTCATACTGCGCCCGCTTCTCCGCCATCAATTTCTGCTGATGCTCATCCAGCTCATCATCCTTGATCAAACCGATCAGCTTGAGATGACACTCGATGGCATCACCCAGCTCAGCGACCAGTGAAGGCATGTATTTGCCGCCTTTCTTAAAATAGCCGCCACGCGGATCGAAAACAGAACGTAGCTCATCCACCAGGAAGGTCACGTCGCCACCCTTGCGGAACACGGCGGAAATGATGCGTGTGAGGGCGACGATCCACTGGAAGTGGTCCATGTTTTTCGAATTGATAAAAATCTCGAAGGGACGGCGCAGTTCGTGCTCGGTGCCGGGGTTGAGCACGATGTCGTTGATGGTGACGTACAGCGAATGCTCGGAGAGCGGGGTCTTGATCTTGTAGGTGGAACCCATCAGGGTCTCGGGGCGCTCGACCTTTTCGTGCATGTGCACGACATTGCTTTCCACCGTTTCGCTGGCTGCGGTATTTTCTACCACGGCTTCCTGCGCGGTATTTTTGTCTTCTTCCTTGACCACGTCGAATCCGACGATCTTGTTGTCCAGTTTAATAGCCATTGTCTTTCTGCTCCTTGGCGACGCCTGTCCAGGCGCTCACCGGTAATTTTTAGAATTTACCGTAATAGCCTTCTTTGAGGGCGTCGTAAAGATTGGCGGCGGTGTGTGTCTCGCCGTCGTATTCGATCTCTTCGTTGCCCTTGACCTCGACCGCGCTGCCGTCCTCTAAGGTAAATTTGTAAGTGGTGTTTTCTAGATCCTTCTCCTTCACCAGCACGCCCTGGAAGGCCTCGGGGTTGAAGCGGAAGGTGGTGCAGCCCTTGAGACCCTGGTTGTAGGCGTAGAGATAAATGTCCTTGAATTGCTCGTAAGCAAAATCTGTGGGCACATTGGCGGTCTTCGAAATACTGGAGTCGATCCATTTCTGCGCCGCGGCCTGCACGTCGACGTGGGCCTTGGGGGCGATGTCGTCGGCGGAAATAAAGTAATCGGGCAGCTTGGCGGCGCAGTCGTTATCATCGGCGAAGGGCATGGCGTCGGCATTGACCAGCTTGCGGTAGGCCAGCAGTTCGAAGGAACAAACGTCCACCTTCTCTTTGCTTTTCTTGCCTTCGCGGATCACGTTGCGGAAGTAGTGGTGGGCGAAGCTGGGCTCGATGCCGTTACTGGCGTTGTTGGCCAGCGACAGGGAGATGGTGCCGGTGGGGGCGATGGAGCTGTGGTGAGTAAAGCGACAGCCCTTTTCGGCCAACGCGTCCACCAGCTCCGGCTGGACTTCAGCGACCTGCTGCATGTAGCGGCTATAGCGCGCATGCAAAATCCTGCCCGGCACGTTGTCGCCGACTTTGTAGCCGTCGCGCTTCATTTCCGGACGCTTGCGCAGCATCTCGGCGCTGACACTGAATTCGCGCGCCATGATTGGCGCAGGGCCCTTTTCCTCGGCCAGTTCGAGGCCGGTCTGCCAGCCCACCAGGGCCAGCTCGCGGGTGACTTCCTCGGTGAATTCGAGGGACTCGGGTGAACCGTATTCCATGCCCATCAGGGTGAGGGAGGAGCCGAGGCCGAGGTAGCCCATGCCGTGGCGGCGCTTATCCATGATCGCCTCGCGCTGGCCTTCCAGCGGCAGGCCGTTGATCTCCACCACGTTGTCCAGCATACGGGTGAAGATGGCCACGGTCTTGCGGAACTTATCCCAGTCGAAATGTGCACTTTCGGTGAAGGGATCGACCACGAACTTAGTCAGGTTCACCGAGCCCAGCAGGCAGGAACCGTAGGGCGGTAACGGCTGTTCGCCACAATTATGGGCATGCAAACCATTGGCGTCGAAGGTGTTGATGCCCGGCACTTGCACATCGAATACGTCCTCGATGCCAGCGGCCGTCACGCTTTCCACCCGTGCCACAAAGCGTTCCCGATTGAGCTTGCGCTGGTGGCGATCCAGCAGGGATGTCAACCGCTCGGCCTTGTCGCCATCGGCAAAGCCGATGATGCGCTGGAAGCGGGCCAGGTTTTCACCGCTGATCACCAGTTCATGCTGGGCCTTGATGGCATAATCCTGATAGCCACCCTTGCCATCGGGCAGTGATTGGCTGCCGGCATTGCGGCGGTTTTTATAGATCCGGGAGGTCATGCCCAGGCGCAGCAGCATGCGCTGTATCGCCTGCAGGCGAGGTAGATCGGATTGCGCCAGGCGCACGCTGATGCCCTTGTTTTGTGTGCCCTGCACGGAGCCATCGGCATCGAACATACCGCGCAGGAAGCCCCGGTAGAAATAGCTGGAGGTCTGTTCCAGTTTTTCGCTGATCACCTTGTTGCCCGGTTGCATGCCCAGCGCTTCGGCGATCTGCTTCAATGCTGCGGTGGAAAGACAGTATTCATTGCGGCCGGGGACTTCGCTCCAGCCGGAAAAGTCACTGCGATGCGGTAAGCTCTGCGCGGCGCTCAAGGCCGCATTCATTACCGCCTGCACACCCGCCGATAAATGCGTATCGGCGCCATTGGCTACAGCGGCTGGTTTCCATACGGATAGTACCGCCTTGTCTGATTTCAGGGTGCCATCACCGACCAGCAAGCCCATCAGATAGCCCTGCTCGCGGTTGTATTCACCCTGCCATTCAGCGCTGGCGCGGTGGTCGTTCAACAATATCCGGTCGCCGGCACGCAGCTGGCCTGCCTCGCACCATTCCGTCTCGGTGACGTAGCGGGTGAAGCGTGATACGCGGCGCACGCGGTGATCTGCGGTCAGGCGCAGTTGATATCCCTCCGTGGTCTCCAGGCGCAGAACCGCCTTGGTGGCGGTTCTGAAGAATCCTTCCGTACCCGAGGCATGTGTCTGTCCATCGACCTGTGCGACAAAGGGTTTGCCGATCAAATCGCGCACCTGGCGGGAGCCGGCAGAGGTCTGCACCCAAGTGTCTGCGGTGACACAGGGATTGGTCGCGCGAATGTTTTCACAGAACCAGTTGTTGTTCATCTCATTGACCTTGTCGATGAGGATGAAACCAGGCTCGGCGTAGTCGTAGGTGGAGGCCATGATGACGTCCCACAGGCGCTGGGCGCGGAGGGTCTGGTAGACCTTGCAGGCGGTGAGGCCGTCTTCGCGGATGATGTAGCCGTTTTCCGTGGGCCATTCGCGCCACACCACTTGCGACGGATCGTTGAGGTCGAGCTTTTCGACGGCCAGCTCTTTTTCGCAAATAGGGAAGGCGAGCTGCCAGTCGGCGTTGGCGTTTACGGCCTCAATGAATTCGCGCGTGATCAGCAGGGAGAGGTTGAACTGGCGCAGGCGTCCGTCTTCGCGCTTGGCGCGGATGAAGTCCATGACGTCCGGGTGGCCGATGTCGAAGGTAGCCATCTGCGCGCCGCGGCGGCCACCGGCCGAGGACACGGTGAAACACATCTTGTCGTAGATATCCATGAACGACAGCGGCCCGGAGGTGTAGGCGCCGGCACCGGCGACGAAGGCGCCCTTGGGCCGCAGGGTGGAGAATTCATAGCCGATGCCGCAGCCGGCCTTGAGGGTCAGGCCCGCCTCATGCACCTTTTCGAGAATATCGTCCATGGAGTCTTCGATGATGCCGGAGACGGTGCAGTTGATGGTGGAGGTGGCAGGTTTGTAGGCCAGTGCGCCAGCGTTGGAGATGATGCGGCCGGCGGGAATGGCACCGTGGCGCAGGGCCCAGAGGAACTGCTCGCCCCACTGTTCACGCTTCTCTTCGCTGTCCTCGACCTCGGACAGGGCACGGGCGACACGGCGGTAAGTGTCGTCGATGGTTTCGTCGATGACGACGCCGTCCTTGCGTACCAGGCGGTATTTCTTTTCCCAGATATCAACAGAGGCCGCTTGGAAGGGAATGTCTTCAACGGTCTTGAGCATGGGTTTCACGATGGCGGGTTTCATGGTCTGCGGACTTCCTCGTCGCTGGAATGGGGAGTTTGACGATACGGGGCGGGGGTTGTTGCCTGCATGGCTTCGGCCTCCCGGGCCCCAAAAGCTTTAAACACAATATGTTGTGTGAGCGGGGAAGGATAGGGCCGCCATAATGCGCTGTCAACCGTATTTGCCGCGAAAAGATATAAATATATTAACATATTAAAAATCAATAAGTTAACAATATTTGTGAGGAGTTATAGTCAGCAAGTTCAGCGGCATGGGAGATGTTCGGCAGATGGCGCTGAATATCTATATATAGTGTCTGCAATATCTGTCAATCATGCCACTGCTGATCCCTTGAAAAGCCAGATTCGGCCCAGATATTCCATTGTATAGCGCGTGTTTAACCACTGAAAACCGTAAGGAGGACGTCATGACACTGGTACGTTATGAACCCTGGAATGTGTTGCAGCAGCTGCAGCGCGAGATGAACAGCCTGTTCGACACCCGCCTGCCTGCCGAGGGTGAAAATGGTAATGTCGCCACCAGCGACTGGGCGCCGGCGGTGGATATCAAGGAAGAGGATGACCGCTTCCTGGTGCTGGCCGATATTCCCGGTGTCGATCCTGAGGATATCGAGGTCAATATGGAGAACGGTATTCTATCTATCAAGGGAGAGCGCAAGAGCGAGCACACGGAAGAGAAGGAGGGCTATAAGCGCATCGAGCGCGCCTATGGCTCATTCCACCGCCGTTTTACCCTGCCGGAAAGCGCCGACCCCGAGGGCATCAAGGCGAAAAGCATACACGGTTCGCTGGAGATCGTGATTCCGAAGCGGGAAGCGGTGCAGCCGCAGCGAATTGCTGTGGAGTCATAAGCGCTGGCAGAGCAGGCTGTGGGAGCGGCTTCAGCCGCGAAGGGCTTTACAACGGCTATCGCGGCTGAAGCCGCTCCCACAATGGAATGGATCCAGATTTAGCTATTCGGGCAGCAGGCTCTCGCCCGCCCACAGATCCTCCAGCCGTTCCCGCTGGCGCACTATGTGCATCCGGCCGCCGTCTACCATCACCTCGGCGGCGCGCGGGCGGGTATTGTAGTTGGAACTCATGGTGAAACCGTAGGCCCCGGCGGAACGTACCGCCAGCAGGTCACCGGCCTCGATGGTCAGTTCGCGATCCTTGCCGAGGAAATCGCCAGTCTCGCACACTGGCCCTACCACATCATACAGCCTCGCCTCGCCCTCGTTGCGTGGCACCACCGGTACGATGGCCTGCCAGGCTTGGTACAAGGCCGGGCGTATGAGGTCGTTCATGGCGGCGTCGATGATGGCGAAGTGTTTTTCCGTACCAGGCTTGAGGTAGTTGACGCGGGTCAGCAATACACCCGCATTACCGGCGATGGCGCGGCCTGGTTCCATGACGATCTCCAATCCCCGTTCGCGCAAGGGCGCCAAAATAGCCCCGGCGTAATCCGCCGGGCTGGGCGGGGTTTCGCCGTTATAAGCGATACCGAGACCGCCACCCACGTCGACATGACGCAGGTGGATGCCTTGTACGGCAAGGCGGTCGATGAGGGCCAGCAGGCGACCCAGTGCATCGACGATGGGCGCCACCTCGCACAGCTGCGAGCCGATGTGGCAGTCCACGCCCAGCACCTCAATGTTGGCCATCTTGGCGGCACGCCGATATACCGCCTCGACCGCGCTGATATCGATGCCGAACTTGTTTTCCTTCAGCCCGGTGGAGATATAGGGGTGGGTCTGCGCGTCCACGTCGGGATTGACGCGCAGGGAGATGGGCGCACGGCGACCCATGTCGCCGGCGATGCGGTTGAGCACCTCCAGCTCGGACTCGGATTCTACGTTGAAGCAGCGGATACCGGCCTCCAGCGCACGGTGCATCTCCCATTCCAGCTTGCCGACGCCGGAGAAGACGACCTTGCCTGCATCGCCGCCAGCGGCCAGCACCCGCGCCAGCTCACCGCCGGAGACGATGTCGAAACCGGAGCCGAGACGTGCCAGCAGGTTCAGTACTGCGAGGTTGGAATTGGCCTTCACCGCATAGCAGACCAAGTGCTCGTGGCCGGCGAAGACTTCGTCAAAGGCACGCCAGTGGCGTTCGAAGGTGGCGCGGGAATAGACATAGCAGGGGGTGCCCACCTGATCGGCAATGGCGGTCAGGTCGACGCCTTCGGCACACAGGCGCCCGTCGCGGTATTGAAAGTGATCCATGGCGTTACCGCTTTGTGGTGGTTTTTTGGGTATTGTCGTGAGCGGGGGTAACGACTTCCGGGCCATCCTCGACTTGCGCAGCCGGCGCTGTCTCCGGCGCCGGGTGGTAAAGAGCCCCCGTTTGTCCGCAAGCGGACAGCGCGCCACCCACGCCGAGGATGGCAACGACCAACCAGAGTAGATATTGTGTCCAGCAGGTTTTCATGAATAATGCCCGGATACCTTGCGTATGATCACGATCAACAGGTGGCGGCAAGTATAACCGAAAATACAGGAAATCCGCGTGAACGAAACTGAATTCAAGCAGAAAGTAGACCAAATCCTCGCCCATATCGAGGCCCAGCTGGAAGACTGCGAGAGCGATCTCGACTGGGACCTTGCCGATGGCATCCTCGATATTGAATGCGAGGGTGGTAGTCACATCATCATTAATCGGCAGGTGCCGACGCGGCAGATCTGGGTCGCCACGCGTGCCGACGGCTTTCATTTCGGCCTCGGCGCCGATGGCCGCTGGCGTCAGGGCGAGCTGGAATTCTTCCAGTTGCTCAATCAGACCCTGCGCGAGCAATGCGGCGAGTCCCTGCAACTGATTCCGGCCGAGGTTGTATGAGTCAGAGTGAACCGCCTGTCGAAATCGACACCGCTGCCAATCCTGATGCGGCAGTCATCTGGCTGCACGGCCTGGGTGCCGACGGCCATGATTTTGAGCCGGTGGTGGGGCAGTTGGCACTGGCCCCGGGCAGTCGTATCCGTTTTATTTTCCCCCATGCGCCACATCGCCCGGTCACCCTCAACGGCGGCTATGTGATGCGTGCCTGGTACGATCTGTATGCATCGGAGCGCGGTGCGCGACAGGATCGGGAGGGCTTGGAGGAAGCCCGTCAGGTCGTTGATGCACTGATTCAGCGCGAGAGCGAGCGCGGCATTCCGCCGTCACGTATCGTGCTGATGGGCTTTTCCCAGGGCGGGGCGGTGGCCCTGCATAGTGGTCTGCGCCGTGATGAGCCGGTGGCGGGTATTGGTGCCCTGTCGACCTATCTGCCCTTGCATCATCTGCTGGCCGAGGAGCGCCACCCGAGCAGCCATGAAACACCGATTTTCATGGCCCACGGCCGACATGACCCGGTGATAGCCTATGACATCGGCATCAGCTCACGTGATCACCTGCGCGAGCACGGCTACGGTGTCGATTGGCACGAATACCCCATGGAACACAGTCTCTGTCCGCAGGAAATCGACGACATCGCCTGCTGGCTGAACCAGCGGCTGGCCGAGGGTGACTGACGAACCCAGCAAAAAACCCAAAGCGGACATCTAAAATGCGCGGCAAGTTGCTCAGCGATAAACTGGGTGGCCGGCTGACCCAGGCCACCGACATCGCATTCGGAGACATCGTCTTCCGATCATCTATTCTCTGAACTCTTCACTGTACTTCACTATTCCTCACTCGCTTGCCACTCCTCTATCTCTCTTCTTTATCTTCAGTTTGGGCACGACAACTTCGCTGACAAGCACCGTTTTAACCCGGCGTCCTTTCCAATTGCTGATATAGCATCGACATGTAATATTAGCGCTCTCCCGTCGTTGGACAGGGTGTCTGCCTCACTTTGATTTTTAATTGCGATGTAGATAGAAGGCATATATTTCCTTTAAGGCATAAAGTCGCGCTTAACTGGGCCACACAAAGCAAGCACCGCAGAAGTGGGTTCGGGTTGAAGCGCTTTGTTCCAACAAACGGTTCAGATTGTGGTTCGTTCCTCACACAATCTAACCTAATTCGTTATAATCCATTTTTCTCATCTTCCCTTTGATGCCAAACTCTCAGGATATTTATGCTTTTATCAAGAATCAGATAACGAACCGTATAATTTTCTAAAATCAAATCTCTCATCGCTTCTGGATTTGGAGCTTCACTTACTTTTATTCCAATATGCGGAAACCGCTTCAGTTTCTTAATTCCATCTACGAGTGAATAGGCGATTCTTTTCGCTGCACCTGGGTTTCTAATTTCGATGAACTCTCTCAGCCTAACCAAGTCATCAATTGCTTCTGACGTATATACTACTTTCATATTTTAGGTGCTGGCTTCTCATTATCCGATCCCCAGCCTTTAAGCCATTCCACAACTTCCGCCTCATCAGCCACAGCCCCTTTTTTTGCTGAATCCAAAGCTTCGAGAGTGTCGCTCCAGCGCTCTTCCGATACTGACCGCCTATCTAAGAACTCTCTAATTGCCTGATTAATAAGATAGTTCCGACTTCTATCTAGCTTCTTGGATAGAATTTCAAGCGGTTTTTCGATATCTGGCTGCAAACGCACACTGGTTACACTCACGATATTGCTCCTCTGTAAAGCTACACTTAACTACATTGTAGTACAAAAAGAAGCGGAATGGGAATTTAGCCGGAACGGCACAAGTTCGAAAGCAGGTAGAACAGGTAGGGTCAAGTCTTGCGCTTTGCCTTTCCGAAAAGCCAAGTTGACGACTAATAGTCTCTTGAGCTTCAGCAGCTCTCCTATAAACTTGTTGCTGGTCATAGATTCTAATCCCCTTTGCTATTAATGCCTTTGCAACACCAGCAGTAGAGAAAAATATATGACCAATCAACACCTTAACTCTTTTGAGAAATCCGGATAGGCCCAAAAAATGACAGTTTGCGAAGTCAGGTTACAGCTTATTGTTAAATTTGTAGTATTTTAAACTACTGTAATAAGTAATTTCTAAAAACTCTTAATTAGTTCCCAATCTCCCTTAATATTTACCGATAAAACGAATAAACGCATATTAAAATAATTTCCACCCTCTACATGATCACGTACAACAATGAAGACATCTTCAATACCATCACTATTAGCATCCCCGTTACCTAAAATTTCAATCTCTTGATACCCGCCTTTATGGAAGTAGATTGATTTTGTTTCTAATTGTGTTTCATGTTTAATTATAGGTGTAACATCGGCCAAGGTTTTTAGCTTGGGGTTTTGAGCAATTCGTCTTGATTCTTTTGTCGATATTTGCAATGCCATTGCTTTTGGCCAAAACTTTGGCGCATCATCATTAAGAACATTGTCGGGTAAGAAGCTCTTTTTAGAGTTATTCGAATTTATTAAAAGTCGTGTCGCCTCACACATAATTTTAAACTCAAGATAAGCGCTCATCTCATTATCTCTTATCGTGCGAGTCGATGGTTCAGCCTTATCAAAATAGTCTGCGCAAGAAGAGAATATAGTTTCTCCAATTTTTGTTTGTCTGACACCTACATCTGCATACCAAGAAGCACTAATTAGCTTTGATAGATCGCTAATATTATTTAACGAAATATCCGATGACGCTAAAATAGCTGGCATTGTAAAGCCTGTATTCCAACTAACAGGGATATTCTTTGTTGTTTCATTTGGTGCGTTTAAAGCACAATTTGCTAACCCTATGAAACACAGAAAAATAGTCGGAATACGCGTGTAATTTCGAAATGGAAAGTTCATAGTAATTCCAGGCTCTATGGTTTAATTGGTTATTTAGCGTTGGCGGCTGCTTTTTCAAACAAATCTTTCACGTACTTATTTCTTTCTTTCGATATGGGTTTTTTTCTGTTTGATTCTTTTGCAGCTGTGATCCAGTCTTTCACTATCACGGCTTTTTTAAATTTCGGCCAGTTTCTGTTCAGGTTCGTCATTCCGATATTGAAAATAATATCAAATAATGCGAATCTTACTTCACTTGGATACGTCGGAAAGTCGGGAAATATTTTTTTTAATTCACCTTCGAAGCTATCGATATGTTTATTCGTTAGCGTATTTATATCTAAATCCAAAAGCTTGAGTTTTACGTAATTTTTGTAGAAAGAAGCAAGACGATTTTTTGGTTGCTTTTTAACTGCCTCATAGTCAGTCTTAATTTCATCCTTAGAAGCGGGAAAATTATTATTCTTCTTAAAGTTTAACTTCTGTGCGTTAGCTAGACCTTTGAGTAGATGCCCAACTCCTACCGTGACAAAGCCTTTCGAATCTAAATACATATGGCTAATTTTACCTTCATATTTTTCCATTTTAGCTCGCAAGGTAGCTTTCTCTATTTCTAAAATCATTCGTCAACTCCTATTTAGTAATATTGAAACGTGAACAGTCATGAATTTAACGTCAGCAATAACCGGAATTTTTGAGCTGTGCTAGTCTTTTTTAGACTATCTTTAATATATGGCTAGACCATTACGAACAGGCAAAAAGAAAGACCGGGCCCCCGTGATTCTCATTGCCTGTTCCTCAGATTATCAGGCACAGCTTAAACTACTGTCCGAAATCTGGGATCCACTTTAAAGCTCAGTCCCAACTCGCTCAATAAAAGAATAATAGGAGACATATAGTTTGATCCATATTTGCCATAGAAACCGTGGTCTGTCCCCTATTGTCCTATTGTCACCTTGTCACCTATTGTCCGTTCGTGACAAAAAGAATATTGCTTCCATATATCCAGCCTTTGGGGAAGACATTTGTCGTCTCTGGCTCTGATGGAATCCGCGCATTCCCACCTCATCAAGTCTTCGGCCTCTGAATGGGCCTTAG
>JAKIUN010000012.1 GCA_021647505.1 Gammaproteobacteria bacterium | reverse complement strand
ACAGGGGCTCGTCTCTGTAAGAGAACGGTGGATCAAGTTTCACTATGCTTGACGAACCGCCCGGTGCGGATCCGCATGCCGGGTGGTGTGGGGACTGGGGGTTAGATACCCCCGGTTACCCGATTAGGTGCTTTCTCTCTCAAAAACTGATTTATAATAGAAGCCTTCTTCAGGCTCATTTCCAAAAGCTATATCCATCATCATTTGTATCATCATGATTAGCCCTAGCTGAATCCCCGACTCTTTTATCTTTTCACCATTGTAATCTGGATTGAGAGGAAGTTCATAATTGATAACCCACCACACCCCAATTTTGTGCGTAACAGACAAGAGCCGTTCAAAGTCTTCAGGGGTTACTTCACAACCTGGCTCAGAGATATATTTTAGTAGGTCATGGGCTATATTATTTCTTAGCTTTCTAGCCTTGTTGAATTTTTCAATATCTTCATTGTCTACGGCTTCCATGTTTTTGAACCATTTGAGAGATGCTTCAAGTGGGCTTTTTGACAAAGACATTACATCTTTTTTGTATTCTTCTTCATTTGGTACAAATTCGGAATCAACGATATCGGTGAAAAACTCTTTCGGCTTATCTATGATATTTGTGCAACACGACTCATATGCAGTCAAGTAAATAGACGAGCTGATTAAGTTATGCCGTAAAAGATCAGGATGTAGTAATTTTTGCCAATGCTCCATAATTTAACCTGCACCTAACTTATTAGTATCAAGCATAATCGCCCTATTTCCCCGCAGTATTCAAGCAAAAATCAGGCAATAACACTTGATAATCACACAAAAACAAACCAATTTGCCTTGATATCTTGATATTGACATGTAATCCAGGCATTCTTTCTCAATAGCCAGGTAGGGTGGGCACGTTGTATGTGCCCACGCGGTTGACTCACATTCCGCGTGGGCATGAAAAGCCTGCCCACCCTACTAAGAAAAAGGGGTCAGAAAAAGGGGTCAAAGCCGAATGGCACTAAGTTAAGGGTGTTTAGCACCGACTATCAATAGCTTAGCCTCGTTCTGACGCGGCTTTCCCGCAGGTCATCCCTATGCAAAAAGGCTTAACTTAGTGCCATTCAGCTCTGACCCCTTTAGCCGTTTTTCCCAGTACAAGCGGCGTGGCGAGCGCCAGTGGCTGTATCATTTGAATCCGGCCTGCGACGATATCGAACTCGCGGCCGGGTTTACGGTGAAGGGTGTCATTACTCAGCGGTCGAGCCGGCGACGCCGGGATACCAAGCATTATGAGTATCCGATGATGCCATAGACCATTTTTCAGCGGGCTGACGAGGTAGTGGTGTTGTCAACGGGTAGCTGTGACAGAAAGTCATTCGCGGCTGAAGCCGCTCCCACAAATTCTGTTGCAGCAAGCGGGGAATCCAGCCCAGAAAATTAAACGGTATGAAACATCACGCCCCAGCTATGACCATCCTCTGCCGCCGAACGCAGGCGATGCAGGGTTTCGTCATCTGCGCGGGTCAACCAGGCCAATACCGCGCCGCAAGTACCAGCCCGCAAGGCCTGTTCCACCGCACGCAGACCATCGGCACAGGCGCGGGGGTGCACCACCAATACCCGTGACAAATCCACACCGGCTGCGGCCAGTAACGGCCCCGCCGGAATATCCGGCGGGGCAATCCAGGCCAGCCAGCGACGCTCCTGACTAAGGCGGGCCAAGGCCGGCAAAACCAGGGCCAGGGCCCGGTTGCCCACCTGATGGGTGCGAATTTCGGTCAGCGCACCGGCCAATGCAAGCGTATCTTCAGCAGCCCCCGCAGGGTAATAAGAAACACAAGTCGTCATATCGGTTGCTGGGTTCATGGCTACATCTCACTCCGAATAACACCAACTGCCAAGCCTTCGATCACCAGCTCCTCAGAACGAAGATCAACCTCAATGGGACTGAAATCGCTATTCTCAGGCATCAACCGAACCTTGTTTCCACGCCGCCGAAACCGCTTCACGGTGACCTCGTTCCCCAGACGGGCAACAATAATCTGCCCACTTCTGACCTCAGATGTACGATGCACGGCCAACAGGTCACCATTGAGTATCCCCACGTCCCGCATGCTCATGCCCCGCACTCGCAACAGGTAATCCGCCGTAGGATAAAACAGGTTGGGATCGAGTTGGATATGATCCTCGATGTTTTCCTCGGCGAGAATAGGGTTTCCTGCAGCCACCCGCCCGACCACGGGCACTCCCGGATCGACCTCTTCGGTCAGTAGACGAATCCCGCGTGAAGCACCGGGATAGATTTCAACGGCTCCCTTGCGTACCAACGCCTTGAGGTGATCTTCGGCGGCATTGGCGGAACGGAAGCCCATGGCGTCGGCAATCTCCACCCGCGTCGGTGGAACATCGTATTCTTCAATAAACTCGCGAATCATATCCAGCACTTGCTGCTGGCGTTTGGTTAGCTGTTCCATAATCTGTCCATCCATACAGTATTTTTCTGTTAGTATACACAGTAAATGGGCGGTTTCAAGCTTTCTTGCCAACCACGATGGCCGGGTGGATGGTCGGGTAGTCAGTATGGCTTTCCTTGACCGGCAACATAGCCACCCGGCACGGTTTGCGCTAGGATTTCCGGCAGCCCGCCTGATTTTTGGGGGGACACTCACAATTCCACATTTCAGAGACTACGCCCATGTTTGGAGAAATCACCCTGCTTATGGTCCTGCAAGGCGCGGCGTTGATTGCCGCCGGCGCCGCCGCCGGTTATTTTATTGCCTTAAAAGGTTTTGATAAACAACGAGATAAACTAAGTGATGAGCTGGAAAATGCCCGCACTGAGATCAAGGAACAACGCGAAAAGGTAGATAAACATTTCCTCAAGACGGCACTGCTGTTCAATCGCCTGACCGACAATTACCGCGAAATCTACGAACACCTCGCCACCGGTGCACAGACCCTGTGCAGCCCGAAAACCAGCAAACCAAAGCTGGATCAGCCGGAAACACGCGTGCTGCCGGCCATTGAGGCCAGCACCACCGAAAACGGAAATGAAAGCGAAAGTGAGCTGGCCGCCACACACTCGCCGCATCCCGACACCGCAGCCACCGCACCGACAAAGACTGAGGATGGCAAAAAACCCACGACCGAAACAGCCGCGGAGCCACCTGCCCCTGAGGAGACTACACCGCCGAAGGCGAAGACCGAAGCGCCACAAGCCGGTGCCGCCAAGGCTTCCGCTGACGATAAATCAAGCACCGACGCCCCTGTCGGCGCCGACGCCACCCCGGCACCTACAGGGATCAGCGAGGAAAAACCCGCTACGGAGGCCTCTACCGCGACAAAACCCGACGAGGAGAAGCCCGCCTCGGAGGTTGCCACACCACCAGAGACCAACGCCGACATTGATCGCCACAAGTCGCCGCCGTCTATCCATTAATACCCATACCCTTTCCGGAAAATAACGTCCGGACAATAAAAAAGGCGCCGTTAACGCGCCTTTTTTATTGTCCCCGCTCCGTCCTTTCTATCACTCGTCGGCCACCAGCGCTTCCAGGGTCTCCCAGCGTTGATAGGCCGTCGCCAGCTCTGCTTGCAGCTGTTCCAGGCGGGCCAGGCCGGCATCGATCACGGTCTTGTCCTGCTGGTAAAAACCGGGCTCGTTGACCTGCTCCTGCAAAGTGGCCTGTTCACTCTCCAGTGCTTCAATCTGCGCCGGCAGGGATGCCAGTTCGTGCTTGTCCTTGTAGCTGAGTTTTTTGGCCCGCTTCGGCGCCGGCCCGGCCGCCTTGGCATTGGCGGGTTTATTCAACTTCTCCCCGGGAAGCGTGGCCTTGCGCTGCCACAGCCAGTCATTGTAGCCACCGACATATTCGTTCACTCGCCCTGCATCCTCGAATACCAGGGTGCTGGTCACTACGTTGTCCACAAAGGCGCGGTCATGGCTCACCAACAGCAGGGTGCCGTTGTAGTCGCCCAGAAGTTCTTCCAACAATTCCAGTGTTTCCACATCGAGATCATTGGTGGGCTCATCCATCACCAGCAGGTTGGCCGGCTGGGTGAACAGCCGCGCTAACAACAGGCGGTTGCGCTCGCCGCCGGACAGGGAGGAAACCGGCGAACGCACGCGCTGGGGCGGAAACAGAAAATCCTGTAAATAACCCATGACGTGCTTTTCGCGTCCGTTGATGCTCACCATATCGCCACCGAGATTAAGATTGTCGATGACGGATTTGTTGAGATCGAGTTGTGCCCGCTGTTGATCAAAGTAGGCGACTTTGAGCTTGGTGCCCAACTTGACCGCGCCTTGCTGCGGCGCCAGTTCGCCCAACAACAACTTCAGCAGAGTGGACTTGCCCACGCCATTGGAACCAATGATACCGATACGATCTCCGCGCACGATCTTGGCGGAAAAGTCACGGATTACCGGCATCTCGCCATAGCCCACGGTGGCATTTTCCACCTCGACCACCAGCTTGCCCGAGGCATCGGCCTGAGACATTTCCAGTCTCGCTTTACCTTGCAGCTCACGGCGCTGCATGCGTTCATTTCGCAATGCCTGCAGGGCACGGGCACGGCCTTCATTGCGGGTGCGACGCGCCTTGATGCCCTGCCGTATCCAGACCTCTTCCTCGGCCAGTTTCTTGTCGAATTTGGCGTTGTGCTCGGCCTCCACCGCCAGACGCTCTTCACGCTTGACGAGATAGTTGGCGTAGTCACCGGGCCAGGAAGTCAACGCACCGCGATCCAGCTCGACGATGCGCGTGGCCAGATTCTGCAGGAAGGCGCGATCATGGGTAATGAACAGCAGACTGCCATTCCAACCACGCAGAAACTCTTCCAACCACTGAATTCCCTCGATATCGAGGTGATTGGTGGGTTCGTCGAGCAGCAGCAGGTCGGGCTCCAGAACCAATGCCTGCGCCAGCAGCACACGGCGTTTGAAGCCGCCGGAAAGGGAGTCCAGGGTCTTGTCCGCCGGCAGATCAAGGCGCGAGATCACCTCTTCCACACGCTGTTCCAGACGCCATCCGTCGCCCGCATCCAGCGCCTGCTGCGCCCGCGAAAGGGCTTCCATCGCAGCCTCGGAGTGATCTTCCATCACTACCTGCAACGCGTGGTGATAGTCCACCATCGCCGCACCCATGGCCTCCAATCCGTCAGTGATCACTTCAAAGACCGTACGCGTCTCATCAATGGGTAAATCCTGCGCCAGGTAAGCCACGCGCAGGCCGGACTTACACCAGACGTTGCCGTCATCAGGGACAATGGCGCCACGCATGACGTGCATCAAGGTGGACTTGCCGGTGCCGTTACGACCCACCAGACAGACCCGTTCACCCGGCTCTATCTGCAACTCGACATTATCCAGCAATGGCCAGTGACCGAAGGCCAGTGATACCTTTTCAAAACGAATTAATGACATAGAAAAAAACCAGAAAAATCAAAAGAACACAGGGGAGACACTCAGTCTTCCCGCTGCATGAATTGAGCCGATAAGGAACGTGCACGAAATAACATCCCGATCTTGCATCTCGGCTTTATCTCCTGAGTCGCCCTACCTCCTGCATCCATGCAGTCGTCCTCTTCAGCCCGTCTTTGCCCGTTCTTCAATCACAAAAGCTCAAAATAAGCGGGACGGAGACAACGAGGTGCATCACCCGCCCGGGCCACCCATCGCAAGTTAGGATGGATCCATTCCGCAAAAGCATTGAAGAGCCCGCAGGTAATTCAGATGATGACAGGGTATCCCGCCTACCTGTGCCAGCAGGCACACGAACCAACCGATGGACGCAGAAACGCCCGCTTCCTAACGGAGAACCGACTCGGGAAGTATTGGATGTTACAGAAAATGAAGCTGAAAATGGCGAGAATTCAAGAAAAAAGTGGTGAAATAAAAGTAATTAGCCCTGATCTAGTCAGGGCTAATTACCCCCCCTCCCTCTATACCATTACGATCATACCGGAGAGGCCGCGCAGGTCAAATTATAATTTATGAAATATCCGGGACAAACCGACTACCTTGCTCACCCACTCCCGGCCATTCCTCTGATACATCCCGGAAACATGGAGCGAACCGAACATTTTTTATGTTTTTTATACGACCTAGATACGATTTATCTTGACATTCACCAGCAACCGACCAGAATCAGCAAAAACCCGCTACACGGCAAGGGAAAACCATTGATGTCCGGACTTACCAGTCAGCAGCAAAGCCATATTCGTAAGCAGGCTCCCCAGATGCCAATTGACCAAACTTGGCGCAACACCAGACTCGAAGCACTCCCGTGCAGGCCTCTGGTGTTACTTCATCCTCAGCCTGCTGGCTTTGAAAACGGCCAAAAAGCCGATCGAGACAGGCATCTCGGTACAAAAAATTCGTAAAGTAATGGTAGATTCCCCCCCAAATTCCCCTGTAGCAAAGTATTTCAGCGATCTTGCCGATGAACTCATCATGCGCAATCACAGGGTTCAGGACATGGTTCAAGCCAATATTTCCTGGCTTCTCTCACATGCCGCATCCACTGAAAAAAAGCCGACCAAGCTCGCCTCATACAACAGAGAGCGCCCAGCAGAAAAAAGTGGCAACGTACAAAAGGTGGTGCTTAGCTTTCAAAATCATCAGCAACGTGACATCAGGATTGCGGGTGAATTCAACCAGTGGATAGCGGACAAAGACGTCCAAACCATTATTGAGGACGACATCATTTACAAGGTGTTTTATGTGACACCGGGAGATTACCCGTATCGCTTGATCGTAAATGGCAGGTGGCGCAATGACCCCACCAATCCACGCCAGACACTCAGCACACTGGGAATTCACAATTCCCTTCTGCACGTCACGACCAATGACCCTCCTCATCGGCACATGTGATTCTGAAAAATAAAGATCCCCGGGGCAAGCCCTCTTGCTTAGGCTCGACTTTCGCTACGCGAAAGCGGGGTATTACACGGCCAGTTCAAATGCTTAGGCGCTCGAACAAAAAATCGACGCCGTTCGTAGGGTGGGCATTGCCCACCATTTGCGCGAATACTGGCAACCTGCATTGGTGGGCGGTGCCCACCCTACAAGATTATTCCTTCAGCAGTGTCAGCAGCCAGGCTGGAGTAACATTCGCAGCACCAAAAGTAGGCGCTTGAGGCGAGCTGCGGGGAATTAAACCCTCAGAGATTAAAAAGCCGGCAACATCCAGCACCTTTGCCAGATACAGGCTCCAACCACTACAACAGGGCAACCGGAAGCACAGCCATTGGTCTGGCAATGCCATAACCCTGCGCCAGATCCACACCAATGTCCTGCAATGTGCTGAACACGGCATCATTTTCAACAAACTCCGCAATGGTGCGCAGGCCCGCAACGTGACCGATTTCATTGACGGCCCGCACAATGGCGTAATTCATGGGATCACTGGTGATGTCGCGCACGAAACCGCCATCGATTTTCAAATAATCCACCGGCATCGCCTTCAGGTATGAAAAAGAACTCAGACCGGAACCAAAGTCGTCTAATGCAAATTGGCAGCCCAGACTGCGTATGCCATGGATAAAATCCACAGCCAGGTGCAAATTCGAAATGGCTGCGGTCTCCGTAACCTCGAAACACAACAACTCGGGTGGCAGCCTGTTCGTTTTCAGCTGCTCACCGATGTACGAAAAAAAGGCGGCGTCATTGAGGGATGCGCCAGAAAGATTGACAAAAAAGGTGCCCAACTCATCCGTATCCGGTGTTTGCTGATAAAGATCGGCAAGATATTCAATCACCGATTTTACCACCCAGCGATCCAGCATCGTCATGATGCCATAGCGCTCTGCGGCTGGAATGAAGGCGCCCGGCAAAATAATCTTGCCATCATCCCCCACCATGCGCAGCAAGAACTCACTGTGCGCATGTAGGCGGGCATTCACATCCAGCGCTTGCATGGGCTGGAGGTAAAGCACGAAACGTTCGTCTTCCAGAGCCTGCTTGATGCGTGATACCCAGCGCATTTCATTATGCCGTCGCAACAACTCGGAATCGTCGTCAAGATAGACATGGACGCGATTACGTCCCAGATCCTTGGCGGTGTAACAGGCCACATCCGCCGCACTGAGCACCTCATCCACGCCCAGGGCATCCGAGGTGATTGGCGTCATGCCGATACTGACGCCGACACTGAAGGTTTTATCCTTCCAGACAAAACGGAAATTGGCGACCGCCTCGCGGATTCCCTCGGCAATCTGGTGGGCCTGCTCCAGCGGACAACTTTCCAGCAACAGACCGAATTCATCTCCACCAAGACGGGCCAAGGTATCATTGGAACGCACCTTTTCGCGCAACACTGTCGCCAGCTGCCTGAGCAGCTGATCGCCGGCCTGGTGGCCACAGGTGTCATTAATAACCTTGAACTGGTCAAGATCCAGGTAAAGCAAGACATGGGCATTCTCACTTTCCTTGGCGCTACGTAAAGCTTCCTTGAGACGACGATCAAATTCGTGTCGGTTCACCAGCCCGGTCAGGTGGTCATGGAAGGCAAGGTGATGAATGGTCGCTTCGGCCAAACGATGAGAACGCCGCAGTTCGGCTTCACGCAGCTCACGCTCGATGGCGGGCACCAAGCGCATCAGGTTGTCCTTCATGATGTAGTCGTGGGCGCCCATTTTCATGGCGGCCACGGCAATATCTTCGCCTATACTGCCGGAAACGATGATCACAGGAAGATCCAGGCCAGAGTCCTTGACGATAGCCAGGGCGGCCTCGGAACTGAAACCGGGCAGGTTGTGGTCTGTTACAACCACGTCCCAGGTATGTTCCTGCAAGGCTGCCTGCAAACGCTCGGCAGTCTGTACGCGAAGGGAGCGGGGGTTGTAGCCGGAACGGCGCAGTTCCCTATCAAGCAGCAGGGCATCATCCTCCGAGTCCTCGACAACAAGAACCCGTAACGGATTTCCCATTTGGCTAACTCCTGATTCTTGCTGGAGATTCATTCAATACAAGCCAATACAGCCCCAATTGTTTTACCGCTTCGATAAATTGATTGAAATCCACCGGTTTACGGATATAGCTGTTGGCGCCACTCTCGTAGCTGCTGGCAATGTCTTTTTCCTCGCTGGAGGTCGTCAGTATCACTACCGGCTGAAATGCCGTGCGCTTGTCGGCACGTAGACGCTTCAGCACCTCAATGCCGTTAATCTTGGGCAACTGGAGATCCAGCAGGATCACCTGAGGCTGAACACGGGTATCGCGCCCCTCATATTTGCCGGTACCGAACAGGTAATCCAAGGCTTCTTCACCGTCACGAGCGACGACAACTTCATTCAAAATATTATTCTTCTTCAGAGCCCGCAGGGTCAGTGCCTCATCGTCGGGATTATCCTCGACCAGCAAAATCACCTTGTCTGACATTGTGTAATCCCTCACAACTCCTCCATTCACCTTAGCATAGCAATTGGGATATACCAGCTTTCCCGTGCATCCCTGAATCTACCACAGAGCCTGCCTGATTCAATGGTAGAATCAGTGATCTAGACATAATTCAGGCTGATAAGGTACTCAACAACCACCCGCTAAAGCAAGCGGGTTAGTTTTACGGACTGAAAGTCCGAATACGGGTCAAAAAACCCGTTTTCTATCCACGCTAGTCTCGCAAACCCTCCCGGGCGGGAGTCGCTGCCTGCTTTTGCAGATAATGCAACAGATCTGGCAGCGGCATGGGCCGGCCAAAATAATAGCCCTGCACCCAGTCGCAGCCGTGTTCACGCAGAAAACCCTGCTGTGCCGCAGTCTCCACGCCTTCGGCAATCACACGCAGATTCAAACGGTGCGCCATGGCGATAATGGTGTCAATAATAGCTGCATCGTCATCATTCCCGGGCACATCGGCGACGAAGGAACGATCAATCTTCAGCACATCCAGCGGGAAACGCTTCAGATAGCTGAGCGACGAGTAACCCGTACCAAAGTCATCGATGGCAATGCGGATACCCCGTTCGTGGCAGGCCTGAAGGGTCTGCATCGCAAACTCCGGGTCATCCATGACACTGCTTTCGGTAATTTCCAGCTCCAGCAGGTGCGGATCTGTACCACTTTCCTCCAGCACCTTATCGATCATATGCACCAGATCCCGGTTGCGGAATTGGCGTGGTGACAGATTGACCGCAACCGGCACCGGCCTGCCTCCCTCCGCCAGCCACGTTTGCTGATCGCGACAGGCACGTCTTAATACCCATTCACCAACCGGGATAATCAATCCCGTATCCTCCAGCAGGGGGATAAAGCGACCCGGCATCACCATGCCGTCATCGCGTCGCTCCCAACGCAGCAAGGCCTCGACACCAATGACATCGCCCGTCGATACATCCACCTGGGGTTGATAGTGCAGGCGGAACTCATCGCGTTCCAGCGCTCGCCGCAGGGCGCTTTCCATATTCAAGCGTTCATCGGCATCGGTATTCATGGCACTGTGGTAGAACTGATAGCGCTCCCCCAGCCGCTTTGCATATTGCAGGGCCGTCTCAGCACAGCAGGCCAGCTCGTCATAACTGCTGGCGTCATCCGGGTACATGACCGCTCCCATACTGGGCACGAGAAATATCTCCCTTTTCGCGATACAAAAAGGTTCAGCGAAGACATCGACAATCGTCTCCAGGAAATCTTCCACTTCGGCACGCGTCATCAGCGCCGGCACGGCTATGGCAAAATCATCCCCCCCCAGGCGCGCCACGAAGTCCATCGGGCGAATAGTCTTGGACAACCTCTGCCCCACCTGCAGCAATAACTGGTCACCCACGGCATGCCCCAGGGTATCGTTGACCTTGATAAAGCGATCGAGATCCAGATGAATGAAGGCCGTATGGTCGTTAGAACGCCGGGTTCGCAGCATGCAGTGCTGAAAGTGATCGCGGAACAGCGTGCGGTTGGGCAGATTAGTCAGTGCATCATAGTACATCAGATGCTGGATATGCTCCTCAGCCTGTTTTTGCTGACTCAGGTCAGTGAAACCACCAATGTAATGCGTGACTTGGCCCGACTCATCACTGACCGCACTAATCGTCAGCCACTCGGGATAAATCTCACCATTTTTGCGTCGGTTCCAAATCTCACCCTGCCAGGAGCCCGTGTCGACCAATGATGCCCACATATGGCGAAAAAATGCCTCATCATGGCGGCCGGATTGCAGCATACGGGGTCTCTGACCGATCGCCTCGTCTTCACCATAACCGGTGATATCCAGGAAGGCCTGATTGATACGAAGAATACGGCCGTCCTTATCCGTAATCAGGATGCCTTCGACACTCCCCTCGAAGACCTTGGCAGCCAGCCGCAAATCCGCCTCTGCCGCCCGGCGCGCACGGCGTTCACCGGCCTCGCGCAGCTCACGCTCAATGGCCGGCGCCAACCGCGCCAAATTGTCTTTCATGATGTAATCATGCGCTCCGGCACGCATCAACTCGACGGCGATTCCCTCACCAATCGCCCCGGAAACGATGACAAAGGGGATATCCAGCTCCGTTGCCTGCAACAGTTTCAACGCCGCAGAGCCACTAAAGCCGGGCATATGATAATCGGATATAACTACATCCCAATCACGAGAGTCCAATGCAGCCTGCATGAGTCTGGCACTGTCGACCCGCTCGCAATAAAGCACGAAACCTGCCTGTGACAGCTGGCGCCGAGTCAGGATTGCATCATCCTCAGAATCTTCCACCAGCAGCACGTTCAGCAGCTCAGACACCCCTTGAAGCCCCCGCATTGATTGGTCGTGCAGCAAGCTACACCGCATCCGTGAGATCCATCGACACATCCCGCCCTCAAAAGAGCCCTCACCGGAAAGACATCGACTTAAAACAGAGGGTTCTTTAGGGGAGTTCTATTTGTTCTAGCGATTTCTAGCGATAACAAACCTGAGGTTCAAAGACCTGCACACCGGCCTTCGTATTTGCTATTCTTGGCCGCGTGATCACAGATGTAACCACAATGATTGTTCTTCGAAGCACCGTCCTGTTCCTATTCGCCCTCTCACTTGCCAGTGCGGCGGAAATCGCCCCCCCTCAGACAAAGCAGGCACTCCGTCAGTTGCTCGAAGACATTGATGAACATGAGCAGCACAACGACAGACAACGGGCAGCTCTGCAACGAATTGAACAACAGATGGAGTGCAACTGGGCCCTGATTCGCAGTTATAAAATATGCACCCAGCTATATCAGGATGAGCCACAGAAGCACTTGGCATGCGTTAACACAGCGAAGGAAAACACCACACGCTGCCTCTCCAGCACAACCGATCAACCCTAAGGAGCGTGCACGTAATAACTTCCCGATCTTGCATCCCATCTTCAGCCCGTCTTCGCCCGTTCTTCAATCACAAAATCTCAAAATAGAACAACTATTCCTACGCTTGTGTTCAATCAGAACGAACAAATACAGACTAAATATGAGCGCCATATCAGGATGTTATTACGTGCACGCTCCTAGGGGAAAAATACCACGCGGCCACTCCCGCGTTGCCGGCAAAGAATAAAGGGGGCTGAATGCCCCTTTCATCCCGACCAGGATTGCCACAGACGATCAGGCGGCCTGTTCGTCCACCGAAAACAGATGCACATCCGTTTGTGGATAGGGAATCGAAATTCCGGCATCGTCAAGGGTGATTTTTACATTCTCCAACAGCGCGGCACGTACGCCCCAATAGTCCGCAGTCGCCACCCACGGCCGCACCGCCAGATTCACGCTGCTATCGGCCAGCTCTGCAACCATCACCACAGCGGCCGGATCTTTCAGGATACGTTCGTCGGCTGCCATCACTTCTTCAATCAACTGCTTGGCCTGGCGGATGTCATCGCCATAACCGATGCCGAATATCAGATCAATACGGCGTGTATCACGGGCGCTGAAATTGACGATGGTGCCACCATAAATCTGTCCGTTTGGCACCGTAATCTCGCGATTATCTGCGGTTTTCAACAGCGTGCTGAAAATACGGATCGATTCCACCACCCCTGATTCACCACCCGCTTCGATGAAATCGCCGAGTTTGAAAGGCTTGAACAGCACCAGCATCACCCCCGACGCCAGATTACCCAGTGAATCTTTCAGTGCCAAACCTACAGCTAAGCCGGCGGTCGCAAAGATAGCCATTACTGACGTTGTGTCTACACCCAGTTGACCCAGCGCCGCGATGATAACCACGACCAACAGCGCGGCAAAAATCAGGTTGCTGAGAAAGTCGACCAGGGACTCATCTATGCCGCCCTTTTTCATCAGGCGACCCACCGCGTTGGTCACTGCTCGCGCAATCCAGCGCCCAATAATGAAAATGACCAATGCCAGAACAAGATTAACGGCCCAAGGAATAATATAGGTGCCAAGATAATCTACATCAGAGTTAAACAATGCATCCATAGGAAAAACCTCTTATTTATCTTATTAAAATTAGTATCAAAAAATAAAGAAAACAGGCACATACCAACGCATGGAATACGCTCACGAATAGTAGCATTTCATGGCCTGAAAAATAACAGCAAAGCCAGATAATTGAGGCACTTATCCTGTAGAAGAGTCTGTTACGAAAGAATCTATTAAATGTCAGAAATGGCGCACTAATGCTGTGTCACATCTAGTGGTCCATCAAGGCGTTTTTCTACAGCCAGAATGAGCCTATAACAAAGAAAATCACCAACGGTAGGCGCTTTGGTGCGACGCAGAGTGGCGGACAGGACAAAAGTGCCATTACAAGTTACGGAATGAGTAACGATCTATCTCATACTCCTTTCCGTAAATCGCAGCCTGGCTGGCAACCCAATGGGACTTGTGTCGATTGCTGAGGGTTATAGCGAAAAATTTCGCGGAATTACGTAAATGGCGGAGAGGGAGGGATTCGAACCCTCGGAACGCTCGCGCGTTCACTTGATTTCGAGTCAAGCCCATTCGGCCACTCTGGCACCTCTCCAAACAGGGAGGGTAGGATACGCGCTATCGATTTCGCGCTCAATACATCGCACATCATTATTAACGGGATATTTTGCGCCGTGCGCGAAAAAATTGCCGCAGCATGTCACTGCATGCTTCAGCCAGCACCCCACCCTGCACCTGCACCTGATGATTCAGTGGCGTATTTTCCAATAGAGAAAAAACACTCCCGGCGGCACCGGCACGCGGATCTGTGGCAGCGTACACCAGCCGCGCCACGCGTGCATGAACTATGGCGCCAGCACACATCACACAGGGCTCCAGGGTCACATACAAGGTGGTGCCAGTAAGGCGATAATTGGCCGTGCTCAACCCCCCCGCGCGCAGGGCCATGATTTCGGCATGGGCAGTCGGGTCGTGAGCGCCGATAGGCTGATTCCAGCCTTCAGCCAACAGGCTGTTATCGCGTACGATAACAGCGCCCACCGGCACTTCGCCTGCGACCTCGGCGCGCTGTGCCAGCACCATGGCATGGCGCATCCACTGCCGGTCGCGCGGTGTACCGTTGGTGAAATCCTGGCTAATCGAAGTTGTCCGGCTTTCCAAAACTGCCCGCCCTATTCCCACTCGATTGTAAACGAACCGGGGAAAGCCAGTAATGGCGCGGGTTTTGAGAGAGACATAAGTGCCGATACCATGAAATATACTATGTTCAGAATTTGTTGCTCAGTGAGTTGTATTGAGTGCGGTTAACGATATCGTAACAGACCAACGACATCGGTTTACTGACAGCCCTGGTCATCACAGCGTGCCTGATTCAAGTGTTGGTATTGCAGGGGAAAATGGACAACCCCAAGAAGCTGGAATGCTGAATTTTGGCTAATTATCAATCGTATTGACAATTAGCCAAAATGAGCTACCTTACCGATATGAGAAACGAATCAGAGCGAACCTGATGTATATCCCCCGAGAGGCTGAGGCCAGACTTCAGCGCTTCGCCAGCGGCTACCCAGTGGTCGTAGTCACCGGTCCACGCCAGTCCGGCAAATCCACGCTGGTGCGCCATGCTTTTCCTGAACACCATTACATATCTCTTGAGGATCTCGATCAGCGGGACTTTGCCGAAAGTGACCCCCGAGGCTTTCTGAACCAGTTTACCGAAGATGCAATTCTGGATGAGGCGCAACGCTGCCCTGCCCTGTTTTCCTATCTGCAGACACGCATAGACGAGCGGCAACGGCCCGGCGAATTTATCCTGACAGGCTCACAACAGTTCGACCTGCTATCGGGCATCACACAAAGTCTGGCCGGCAGAGCAGCATTGCTTACTCTGCTTCCCATGACATACGGCGAATTAAAGCGCACAGGACAAATCAGCCGCCAGCTCGACCAAACCCTTTTTTATGGCGCGTACCCTCCCATCTTTGATCGCAGACTCGAGCCACATCCGTGGTATGGGAATTATGTGCGCACTTACCTGGAACGCGATGTCCGGCAATTGATTAACGTGCAGGATCTTGGGACATTTCAACGGTTCCTGAAATTGTGCGCAGGTCGAACCGGACAACTCCTCAATCTTTCCTCGCTGGCCAATGACGCCGGCATTACGCACAACACGGCCAAAGCCTGGATATCTGTGCTGGAAGCGAGTTACATCGTACATCTGCTGCCACCTCACCACCAGAATTTCAACAAACGTCTGGTTAAGACACCCAAACTCTATTTTCTGGATACAGGTCTTGCGACCTGGTTGCTCGGTATTCAGAACATGAACCAACTGGCCACCCATGTTCAACGCGGCGCATTATTCGAAACCTGGGTCATCAGCGAATTACTCAAGGCCCGCTACAATGCGGGCGAGGCCTCGAACCTTTACTTCTGGCGTGATCGATCAGGGCACGAGGTAGACCTGCTGATTGATCATGGAACACACCTGTCACCACTGGAAATAAAATCCGGTCAGACCATCAACCGGGATTATTTCAAGGGATTGGATTTCTGGCGAAAACTGGCAGGTGAGACCGCCGGGAAAGCATGGCTAATTTACGGCGGCGACACCCTGCAGACTCGCTCCAACGTCACTATCCTGCCATGGCATAAAATCGATCCCGAGCAGATTGTGATGCCTGCGTGATTCGTAGATTCGAGGCGAATCCTTCTATAAACGTTTAATGCCAGTCATTACCAGCCATTGCCTGTCAATACCGGTCAATACCGGTCACTCCCACTCGATTGTAAATAGCCCACAAAAGTTCAGTATTGGCGCGGGTTTTATGGCGGTCATAATGGTTGATGCCATGGAAAATACCATAATCAATAATTTCTTGAAAAAATATGGCTATACCTTACTGAAGATCCAACCCGATGCCACTTTTAACAGGCTGTTGAAAAACCTTCACTGACCTGCAATTCGATCAGGTTATTTTCCCAAAAGACTAAACCAGGTCATCCAGATCTACATTCAGCACTCTGGCCAAGCCCTTTAATACATCAACCGTTCCCTGTCGTTTGCCACCCTCAATCAAGGCTACTTGCCCTTGTGAAACGCCCGCCTGGTCAGCAAGCCCTGTCTGAGTCATACCACGAAACTCGCGCCATACCTTGAGCGGATGCTCATCACCTGCTACCAAGCGTGCAACGATCTCAGCAGGAATAGCCTCATCCTCACCGGACTGGAGTTCTGCTATTGCCTTGTCGTAGGCCACCAAATCATCAAAATCCTCTGCCATAGAAAGCAGACGGTTGTACTCCTCAATGGGGATCACGGCAAACTCTGCCTTGCCATTTTTCTGAATAATTTGTGCGCTCATCTGTATATAGCTCCGCGTGGACCGACGTCCAATACAAGAATAACCAGTCTGTCGCCATCAATCTGGTAGATCGCCCGCCACTCCCTGACCCGCATCCTGAAACCATCCCGGCCTTGCAGGGCCTTTATATTCAAGCCCTCCTCGTTGCCTTCGGCCAGCTGCTCAAAATTCCTGACAAATCTGTCTGACACGTCACATGGCATTTTCCTTAGTCCTTTCAGTGCCTTCCTTGCGTATTGAATTTCGTGCATAAGATGATTATTACACTATGCAATATATTGTCAAGAATTATTATTACGAAAACGATTGGCGTCGCTCAAGGACGAAACCTGCTGGTTCCTCACCGCCGACTTCGACAAGGAATCCTGGGGCGAAGACGTGGCTGCCTTTGTCGATACCTGCCGTGGCCTTGGTATTCCTACTACAGTGGAACGCTCACGATCGGGTAACGGTGCCCATGTCTGGTTTTTCTTCAGCTCACCGACCCCTGCGGTCAGTGCCCGCCGTATGGGTTGTTATCTCATCACCGCGACCATGTCTCGCCGCCATCAATAATTGTCCATGAGTTCCTATGACCGCCTGCTCCCCAGCCAGGACACCCTCCCGCGTGGCGGCTTCGGTAACTTCATCGCCCTGCCACGGCAATACGAACTGCGGCAATTCGGTTTTCCTGGACGAAGACTTCCAGCCACACCCGGATTAAAATACAATAAGTTGCAATATATCTACTCCCACTCAATCGTGGCAGGTGGCTTACTGGAGATGTCATAGGCGACGCGGGAGATGCCGGGCACTTCGTTGATAATGCGGCGGGAAACGGTTTCCAGCAGGTCGTAAGGCAGATGCGCCCAGCGCGCGGTCATGAAGTCGATGGTCTCAACCGCGCGCAGCGAGACCACGTAATCATAGCGGCGGCCATCGCCGGTGACACCGACAGATTTCACCGGCAGGAACACGGCGAAGGCCTGACTTACCTTATGGTACCAATCGTGGTTATGCAGCTCCTCGATAAAAATGGCATCGGCGGGACGCAGGATATCGGCGTATTCCTTTTTTACTTCACCGAGAATCCGCACGCCGAGGCCGGGCCCCGGGAATGGATGTCGATAGACCATGTCATAGGGCAGGCCCAGCTCGGTGCCAAGCTTGCGCACCTCATCCTTGAACAGCTCGCGCAGCGGTTCCACCAGCTTCAATTTCATGTAATCGGGCAGGCCGCCGACGTTATGATGCGACTTGATGACGTGTGCCTTGCCGGACTTGGCGCCGGCGGATTCAATCACATCGGGATAGATGGTTCCCTGCGCCAGCCATTTGGCGTTAGGCAGCTTGGTGGAGTGTTCTTCGAAGATGTCGACAAACAGGTTGCCGATGATCTTGCGCTTTCTCTCTGGGTCGGCCTCGCCGGCCAATGCATCCATAAAACGCTGTTCGGCATCGACGCGAATCACCTTCACGCCCATGTGCTGGGCGAAGGTGGCCATCACTTGATCACCTTCGTTCTGCCGCAGCAGGCCGTTGTCAACGAACACGCAGGTCAGTTGGTCACCAATGGCGCGATGCAGCAGGGCCGCCACCACCGAGGAATCAACGCCACCGGAAAGGCCGAGGATGACCTCATCGGAACCCACCTGTTCGCGCACCGCGCGGATATTTTCCTCGATAATGTTCCCCGGTGTCCACAGCGGCTGGCAGCCGCAGATGTCCAGTACGAAGCGTTTGACGATGCGCTCGCCCTGCTGGGTGTGGGTGACCTCCGGATGGAACTGGATGCCGTAAAAACGACGCTCTTCATCGGCCATAGCGGCAATAGGCGCGGACTCAGTGGAGGCCATCAACTTGAAGTTTGGCGGCAGCTCCTCGACACGATCGCCGTGGCTCATCCACACGTCCAGCAGGCCGTAGCCCTCGGCGCTGGTGTGGTCTTCGATATCGCGCAGCAGTGCGGTGTGACCGCGGGCGCGCACCTGCGCGTAGCCGTATTCATGATGATCAGCGGTTTCCACCCTGCCGCCCAGCTGCGCGGCCATGGTCTGCATGCCGTAGCAGATGCCCAGCACCGGCACGCCCAGTTCGAACACCACCTGCGGCGCACGTGGCGATTCGTCGCCGGTGACCGACTCGGGACCGCCGGAGAGGATGATGCCGCTGGGGGCGAATTCACGCACCGAGTCGTCGTCCATCAGATCCCAGGCATGCAGTTCGCAGTAGACGCCGGCCTCGCGCACCCGGCGGGCGATAAGCTGGGTGTACTGTGAACCGAAGTCGAGGATCAGGATGCGATGGGAATGGATGTCGGTAGTCAAGGGACGATGTCCGGTGCTGTAACAGTAAATGGAGGATTCAAGCGGCCGGGCAATGACCCACCTCGGCCGCTGCCGGCCAAGCTAGACGCGATAGTTCGGTGCTTCCTTGGTGATGGCCACGTCGTGCACATGGCTCTCCTGCATGCCAGCACCCGTAACGCGCACGAATACCGGTTTGCTGCGCATCTCATCAATATCGGCACAGCCGGTATACCCCATGCTGGAACGGATGCCACCGAGCAACTGATGCACCACTGGCGCCAGCGGACCCTTGAAAGGTACACGACCTTCGATGCCCTCTGGCACCAGCTTGTCGGCCTTGCTGCCTTCCTGGAAGTAACGGTCGCTGGAGCCCTCGCTGCCGGTCATAGCGCCCAGCGAACCCATACCACGGTAGGACTTGTAGGAACGCCCCTGGAACAGCTCCACTTCACCCGGCGCCTCTTCGGTACCGGCGAACATGCCACCGATCATGATACAAGAGGCGCCGGCAACAATGGCCTTGGCCACGTCACCGGAATAGCGAATACCGCCATCGCCGATCACTGGGATGCCGCTACCTTCCAGCGCCTTGGCGACGTTGGAAATGGCTGTGACCTGCGGTACACCAACACCAGCGACGATACGCGTGGTACAAATGGAGCCGGGACCGATACCCACCTTCACGCCGTCGGCCCCAGCCGCCTTCAATGCCAACGCCGCCTCGGCCGTGGCGATGTTACCGCCGATCACCTGCATCTGCGGAAAATGCTTCTTTACCCAGGCAACACGATCCAGCACACCTTGCGAATGACCGTGGGCAGTGTCCACCACGATCACATCCACACCGGCATCCACCAGCCTCGCGACACGCTCCTCGGTACCGCCACCGGTGCCAACCGCCGCGCCAACACGCAGACGCCCCTGGTTGTCCTTGCAGGCACTGGGATACTCCGAGGCCTTCTGCATGTCCTTGACAGTGATTAGCCCGCGCAGCTCGAAGTCGTCATTGACTACCAGTACCTTCTCGATGCGGTACTTGTGTAGCAAGCTGAGCACTTCCGCATTCTCCGTGCCTTCCTTTACCGTCACCAGCTTGTCGCGACCGGTCATGATGCTGGATACGGGATTGTCGAAGCGGGTTTCAAAACGCAGGTCACGGCTGGTGACGATGCCCTCCAGGCGCCCCCCGGCCACCACTGGCACACCGGAGATATTCTGCGCCCGTGTCAAGGCCAGCACATCACGGATGCTGGTATCCGGCGTCACGGTAATCGGATCCTTGATCACGCCACTCTCGTATTTCTTCACCAGACGCACCTGTTCCGCCTGCTCTTCCCCGGTCATATTCTTGTGAATGATACCGATGCCGCCTTCCTGCGCCATGCTAATGGCCAGACGCGCCTCGGTGACCGTATCCATAGCTGCCGATACCAGCGGCACATTGAGTCGAATCCCCCGGGTCAGAGATGTCTGCAGGCTCACTTCCTTCGGCATCACCGTGGAATGAGCGGGAACCAGCAGTACATCATCGAAAGTGAGGGCTTCCTGGGCAATTCGCATAATCGGGATTCCAAAGCAATACAAGAGTTTAGGGGGCGGATTATAGTCGGCTAACCCGGAAATTTCGAGACACCCTTGCCCCGGTGGCATTCAATACCAATCCACCTATGATAAGTACTTGTTTATTCAGGATATACAAAGCCAGCCAGAGCAACGGCCGGGCCGCCATTGCGACCGGACAGCAACATTTCCCGAAGCAGACCCGGTGAGGCGAGCACAGGGTTTGACCTGCAACAGCGAAACCGGTAGCTTGAACCGGACTGGTTTCATATGATTCAGCAAGTGTGGTCAAAGCACCCTGAAAAAAACCATACTTCTGAAGATCATCGGAGGAGGAAGGCATGAAAAAACTCGCAATGACAATAACAGGCGCACTGCTGATCGCGTTGAGCGGCTGTGCATCCCAGGGTAAAGCCGAGGATGTCAATGCAGCAGCCGCCACCGCCGCCATCGAAGCCGCTGAGGCGGCAGTGAACAAAGCCCGCAGTGTTGACGGTGAATGGCGCGACGCAAGAAAGAAATACCTCAAAAAGGCCAAGACCGCCGCCCATAAGGCCGATTTCGAAACTGCCATCAAACTGGCCAACAGAGCCAGGTTCCAAGGCGAAATGGGCTACGAACAGGCTATAGAGCAGAAGAGCGCCGGGCCTTGGTTGTTCTGACAGCCACTCCGCCTGGTGACGACAAAAAAGGCGGACTGCACGGTGCAGCCCGCCTTTTTCCATTGACCCCGCCTGGAAATACACCACCCACCCCATGCTCCCTGACCACAATCCCCCCCTCCAGCCCCACCGCAAAATTTACAGCATCGCCCAGCTCAATCGCGAAGCCCGCGCCCTGCTCGAAGGCAATTTCCCGCTGATCTGGGTCGAGGGTGAGATTTCCAACCTGGCCCGCCCGGCCTCCGGCCACATCTATTTCAGTCTGAAAGACGAACAGGCTCAAGTGCGTTGCGCCATGTTCAAGATGCGCCGGCAACGACGGGGCTTCCAACCGGAAAACGGCAGTGCAGTACTGGCACGGGTACGCGTCAGCCTCTACGAGGCACGCGGTGACTACCAGCTCATTGTCGAACATCTGGAAGAGGCCGGCGACGGCCGTCTGCGACGGCAATTCGAGCAGCTCAAGCAGCGTCTGGCCGACGAGGGCCTGTTCGACACCGCCCGCAAGCGCCCCCTGCCCGACCTGCCACGCTGCATCGGCGTCATCACCTCGCCCAGCGGCGCAGCCATTCGCGACGTGCTCAGCGTCCTCAAGCGGCGTTTCCCGGCCATCCCGGTGCTCATTTACCCAGTGCCGGTGCAGGGTAGCGAGGCCCCGGCAGCTATCGCCGACGCCCTGTACACTGCGGCACAGCGCAACGAATGCGACCTGCTGCTGCTGACCCGCGGCGGCGGTTCTCTGGAAGACCTGTGGGCCTTCAACGACGAAGCCGTAGCACGCGCCATTGCCGACAACCCAATCCCAATAGTCAGCGCCGTGGGACATGAAATCGACATCACCATCGCCGATTTCGTCGCCGACATGCGCGCTCCGACACCCTCCGCCGCCGCCGAACTGATCAGCCCGGATCGTGGCGAATGGCTGGACACCCTGCACCATTGGCGTGGCCGACTGATCCGCACCGTGCAGTCCCGCCTGGCGCACGAACAGCAACATCTACGAGCCATTAGCCGTCACCTCAAACATCCCGGCCAACGGCTACAGGATCAGGCCCAGCGGCTGGATGAGCAAGAACAACGCCTCAGCCGCGCCCTACACACGCGCCTGCAACACAACAAGGCACGCCTTGGCACGCTGACCGCCCGTCTGCACAGCCAGTCACCGAAGCAGCAACTGGCAACCCTGCAATTGCGCCTGAACGCCAACCGCCGGCGCCTGCATGCCGCCATGTCACGACGCCGGGGCGAAGAACAGCAACGCCTCGCCGCCCTCGCCCGCGCCCTGGATGCGGTCAGCCCGCTGGCCACGCTGAGTCGCGGCTATGCCATCGTGCAACACCCGGATGGCCTCATCGTCCGTAAGGCCGGCGAAGTAAACATCGGCGATCCATTGTCTGTCCGCCTCGGCGAAGGGCGGCTGGACTGCCGGGTTGAAGGCACTCACAAGGACTGAGTCTGCATCATTTACTTTCTCCACTAAAAATTCCGAGCACACAGAGCCCCTTCAGAATGATGAATCGCTGCAAACCAAACTCAACCGCAAAGGTCACGACAAACCTGGAATCAGGTATACACAAATCTCTGTGCACTCCGTATCTCTGTGGCAAATTATTAATACCGAGGAATGGGATAAAACTCATCACCCTCCTTCTCCTTCTCCTTCTTCTCCTGCTACTGCCACTGACACTGCAAGCCGCCCTGCCGCCGCACAGCGAAGCGGTACCCGGTGGCATCGCCATCATCGACCTCGGCCCTGCTCATGGTGAATCACCGGTGCTGCATTACAAGGAACAGCAAGTGATGGTGCAGCAGGATCAGGGCCGCTGGAAGGCCTTGGTGGGCATCCCGCTCTCAACCAAACCCGGTACCCAGAAGCTCACGCCAGCCCAGGGCGCACCGCTAGCCTTTACCGTGCAGGCCAAGGACTACGCCACCCAGCATCTCACCATCAAGAACAAACGCAAGGTCAATCCGAACCCGCAGGACATGACACGCATCCGCAGCGAGCGCAGGCGTATTAACGCCGCACTGGCGCACTGGCGGGAAACGACAGAAGTGGAAACGCGTTTCATTCTACCCGTGCAGGGCCGCCTCAGCAGCCCCTTCGGCCTGCGCCGCTATTTCAACGAGCAGCCGCGCAAGCCGCACAGCGGCATTGATATTGCCGCCGCCGAAGGCACACCTATTCGTGCACCCGCTTCAGGACAGGTCATCGATACCGGCGATTACTTTTTCAACGGCAATACGGTATTTCTCGACCACGGCCAGGGCCTGGTGACCCTGTATTGTCACATGAGCCGCATCGACGTACAGTCTGGGCAGACAGTCAAACAGGGCGAGGTCATCGGCACCGTGGGTCAAACCGGCCGCGTTACCGGCCCGCATCTGCATTGGGGCGTAAGCCTGAATGATGCGCGGGTGGATCCGGCGCTGTTTTTTGAAGATTTGGAGGGATTGCTGTCCCCCTCTCAGCTTTAAAATACCCAGTAGACTTACTCTCCAAATCATCTAAAAAACCAACTAAACACAGGGTATTTCAGGGTGTGTAAAAATCGCTCTTGGGTTGCCGGACTACCGCTACCCCTTGGCGGATGGACATCTTCCAAGGTTGGGGAGCGACCACCGACGAGCGGCAGACAATACCAGTTTATTTAATAAATAAGGAGTGCTTATGCGGCAACTTAAAATACTATTTTTCACTATTTTTTCCCTATCTGTACTACCTGCCTTCGCCGCAAATGATACGGAGGCACTTTCTCAGATCGCCGATAATCTTAAGCAGGTCTGCGACAAACCAGAGAATGCAGGAGATTATTGGGATATAAGGGCAAAAGGTAATGGCGGGGCGAAAATCAAGCTAAAACTGGCAGACATTGGCATGACGGACGAAGCGACCTTTTCTAAAGCGGAGTGGCATGACATACAAAAAACAGTAGAAGATAACAACGATTACAGAAATTGCGTGAAGGCGCTTTCACCAATATTCATTGAGAAGTTTAGCGGCCTGGTTTCTGAAAAATCCACAGTTAGAAAGCCAAAGAAAAGGATCCTGGGCGGCATCAAATGGCAGGAATCAGGGGGCGGATTAAAAGTAACACTATCATCATGTCACAGGCAGTCTAGCTCTATAATTTGCGAATTTTCTGCTGACCCCACGGAATCAGACTTAAGCATTGACCTATCTGAAAACTCCGCCATTTACGATCAATCCGGAAACAAGTTTGTCCCATCTGAAATTACAGCAGCCAATTTAAAAACTGCATTTAGAGATCACTACTTCAATGAAACAGTGCATGCAGAATTGGTCAGAGGTATAGATATTACTGTTAAATTAAAATTTAACAACGTGAGCAAAGAATTCACCATGATAAGCAAAGCAATACTTATAGCGACGATAAAACAGAAACGCGCATCCAAAGAAAATCATATTTTTACATTTCGCGACATTAATATTGCTTTGGATTAATTTACAACAAAATAAGGGACATGCACACTTAATCTACAACACATTCATTCCTCATGGTGCAACAACTACGAGGCTGAGTAGTATCTCGTACACCACCGGGTAGATATATGCATTGATTTTCTATGAAGGGTTGCTATATTTCTAACATTAAGGATGATTGTTGTTCTAGAGGTGTATTTGGGTGTCAATTACCCTAGCAAACAGGACGATATTACTATGTCGAACCCTCATTGGTTTAGTATTCCTTTCGATTTTCTCGATAGACCCAATCGATCCTATTTCTTATCACTAAACCATTATATTCTTATAATAAGCCGAATTCCCTGATTCTGACGGGGATAGCGATAAAAATTTCCATTGTTTGTCGCTGCGGATGCAATCTTATTGTCATACGATTTATTAGTCCCGGTTAAAGGTTAAAACCACCGCCTTTAGGCGGTCAGGTTTATCTGCGATACTGGCCGTTGCCCTGATGAAGGGGGGTAGGGCATGGAATATCGCTACGGTAGTCATGCCGTTGACAAGACTCAGTATCATTTTGTATTTGACGCGCTACACCGCTCTGCGGTGTAGCGCAAGAAAGCCAGTCTAATAATCCACCGAGGTGGAGGTGGCGCTGAGCGCCACGGGATGTGTAACACCGCAGAGCGGTGTCACAAGTTCAGTTGATGATAACTTCAGAACTGAAGGCTAAACGGGTCTTCCGACCCGTATCCGGACTTTCAGTCCGTAATACTAACCCACCAGCTTTAGCTGGTGGTTTATGAACATGGAAAGCCATGCTTTAGTATTGAGTATAAAGTCGATATTGATAACAGATCCTATACGCTTAACCCTGTTGCAAATCATAACCTGGATGATTCTTACTTAATGTTACAGGCCATGGATTCTAAAATTAATCCTAATGCACTAAAAGAGGGGCTTGATGCCAATGCCGGGCATAATAGTGATCGTGCCTGCGAGTTGCCTTCAAATACACCGGAAAATAGCTTAGTTATTCCATTCGCCATATCTCCAGGGGCTTATGATGTGACGGTTTCTTTACGTACTCGTGACTTTCCTAATTGGACAATAACAAAAACGAGTGATCGCCTGAGATGGTATGTATACGGCAACGGGACGGTATATTGGTTGCATTGGAGTGTCGACTGGTATGCCGTTAACCCTTCCCCCATTAACACCCATTGGTATATTAGTCAGCAGGACCACTGGGGGCCAACATATGGAGCAGGTAGCCAAAACGTAACAAAGAGCGTTTATGGCTCTTACTATAATTACGACTGGGGATGGGATCACTTATCGACTACTGTAAGTCAGTATGTTTCTGTTCGAGGGAATAATAACGCTACAGTTACCTACTCCTGGTCACATACTGATGCGGGTGAGGATTCTACATTCATATGGGGAGTTATATCATTGAACTAGTTCTACTCCGTTACATTTAACCGCATAGTGAAAATCTCGGGGGGTATCTCTTATGATATGTATGAAAGCACGGAGTCTCTAAATGTTTCCAAAGTTTCATCGCAGAGCGATGGAACTTTTGAGTCCTTAAAGCTCGGTCGCTTGCGGCCGAGTTTTTTTATTCTTTGTGTGTGTTATCAGTAACATGTAATCCGTATGAAAATTGGCGATATACGACAAAAATGGGGCCTGGTTGGTTGTGCTCTTTCTCTTTATTCATGCCTGTTTTGGTTGTTTTGGCTATTCAATGCACCTGTTGACCTCAGTGGTTACTCCCCGGGGGCGGAAAGGTTTATTCTTCCTGGTGTTATGATCGCTTTAGGTGTTTCTGCGGCCTGGGCATCAATAAGATTAAAACCGATACACTTATTGGTTTTTTCTCTTATCCCGTTTTTCTCCGTTGGTCTCTATTTTTTGGGGGGAAATTCATTGCCTCACTCGCTGCTAGCGATATCTTATTTAGCGCTTATTGTTATCTCTCTCGCCAAAATATTCCATAAAGGTGGGCTGTGAAGTGCGGCCTGGATGATCTGAATGAAACCTTCATGATCGACGTCCACAAAGATCAGCAGATCTATCTGAACGACCCAGAGCCGGCGATACCGGCCTCAAAAAGTGGTCGCGGCCGCCGATCCCGTCAGTACAAAAGCACGGAAAAACGCTGCAAGTCCAAAAATTCATTCAGCAAAAGTCAGGGCTCCCCTGGAAGAAAATCACCTTACCTGAAGGCGAAAAAGGCGCATTAACCGTCGAACTGAATGAAGAAGAAATTCCGCTATTGAATCTCTTTGGGTCGTATTTCCCTCCCCGCAGCTTGCTGCGATTATTGTCATTCCGGCATGTTTTTAGCCGGAATCCAGAGTGCTTGAAATTCCGTACATTCTGGATTCCCGCCTGCGCGGGAATGACGGTATTCCAAGAGCCAGAGGGTCAAGAGCCAGACGGTCAGGCTTGCGCTATTGCATAGTGGAGCCAGTCAGAGCCTGGGGATCGGTCTCGTAGCGAATGATCCGGCCCAGGGGGCGGCGGTACTTTAAGTCTGTACAATAACGCAAGCCTGACCCCCTACTCTGTTAACAGATGTTGTTGAATGTATTCCTCAGCCGACAATCGCGGGCGTGGCCCGCTCCAAGGACTGTATTTAGTCTAGCGCCTCAGAGAAAGAAGGCGTTAACAATCCAATCAGTCAGCTCTGCGGATTTTCGTAAAAAATGTAGCTGGTCGAGTAATCACTGAACTCAAAATAGACCTTCTTTTCGCCGGGATCTACGCGCAGGTTCTGATTTTCATCCAACACGCCGTAGGCGTAGCGGTAGGGCCGGGGCGTATTGCCACTGGTACTCACGGCGGTGGTCAGCTTGTCAATCTTGATAAAGCGCTTTACCAACTTGTCGCCGGCATAGACATCCAACACGCCATCGGTGCCGGTGTAGTTCTGTACCGCACGACTGAATTTATTCTGCGTTTCCTGTGTACAGCCGCCGACGAGCAGCGCGGTTGCAGCCACCAATAAAACCAGCTTTTTCATCTCGTTGTCCTCATTGTGTTAACGGTTTGCTCCTTGAGCCTTTGCCCGCATCCCTCGTGCCTCATCTTCCGCCTTTTTAGTGGCGACGTCCCACACCGGCTCGGCCTCGGGCCAACCGGCGATATGCTTTTTCACCAGAGCTACCAGGGCATTGATGTGGTCGTCACGGTCATTGAGGGCGGCGATGTAGTGAAAGTGTTCCCCTCCCGCCATTTCAAAGGCCTCGCGGTTTTCGACACCAATTTCTTCAATGGTTTCCAGGCAGTCGGCAGAAAATCCAGGGCAAACGACGTCGACGGATTTGATCCCGGACTTACCCAACCGGCGCAGGGTGTCGATGGTGTAGGGCTTGAGCCATTCCTCACGGCCAAAGATAGACTGAAAGGTCACCTGCCAGCGGTCGTCGGCCAGCCCCAGGCGGTCGGCCACCAACCGTGCGGTTTTGTGGCAGTGGCAGAAATAGGGGTCACCCTCGGTGTGAAAACGCTTGGGCGTGCCATGGAAGGAGAATAACAGTTTTTGCGGCGCTTCACGGCCCGCCCAGTCTTCGCGGATACTGGCGGCCAAGGCCTCAATATAGCCGGTTTCGTCATGATACTGGTTGACGAAGCGCAGCTCCGGCACCCAACGCCACGATTTCACGGCCGCAGCCACAGCATCGAAGGTAGAGGCGGTGGTGCTGGAGGAATACTGCGGATATAGCGGTAGCACCAGCACCCGCCGTGCGTTGGCAGCACATAAACGCTGCATCGCCGAGACAATGGACGGATTACCGTAGCGCATGCCCAGCTCCACCACCACGGGCCCGCACAGATGTTGCTGTAGGGCACGGCTCAGGCCCTCGGTCTGCTGGCGGGATATCTGCATCAGGGGTGAGCCCTGTTCGGTCCAGATTTCACGGTAGGCCGCGGCGGAGCGCTTGGGGCGGACACGCAGGATGAAACCATGCAGAATCAGCCACCAGAGCGGACGCGGCATATCGACGATGCGCGGATCCCAGAGGAATTCACCCAGGTAGCGGCGCAGTGCCTTGGGGGTGGGTTCGTCCGGCGTGCCCAGATTGGCCAGCAAAATGCCAGTAACCATGGGCGCATCGTGGGCAAAACCATCTCCGCCAGAGTGTTGGGGTTCGTTGACAGACAACATGTGAAGCACCGTTCTCAAAAAGCACCTTGAAATGGATCGCACAGTATAACGGGCGAGACTGAAGGACACCTCTATTTTTCTTCGGCTCACCATAACCCGGCTGCTCTGGGGCACTTTAGTTCTACTTTGTCGCATTTAACGCATTGTTTTTAAACATAGCCATGATCTTAATAGCCTGTTTTTGCCTGCCTTTTCCTGTCGGCAGGCGGTAAAAGCCGTGTTAAGGTGGGCACGTTTTTTGTGCCCACGCGGTTGGCGCATATTTCACGTGGGCACAAAAAACGTGCCCACCCTACATGGCTGCTGGCGAATTCATACATCTCAGGGGTATCCAACGCCAGTTCGACAGTCGTGGGATCTACAGCGTGAATCAAGCCAACACAATTCTGTCGATTGAACCTCAGGTTCGTTATCATGCACGTCTTGGGGCAGCGCACCATGCACGGGACATCCCCTGGCAATACATGACCGCTCTCGTCATAACAAACGTATCCCAAAAACCGCCAGAAAAAAGGAACGCCATGAAACTATTAGCCACCCTCCTCACCTTGTTTTTCCTCGCCAGCAATGCCTGGGCCTCAGCTCAGCACGGTATCGAGATCCATGACCCCTGGGTACGCGAGGCGCCGCCTACGGCCAGGGTGCTGGCAGCCTACTTGCAATTACACAACCATGACGACAAAACGCGCACGCTGGTCTCCGTGGAATCTCCAGCCTTCAAGCGCGTCGAACTGCATCGTTCGGAAGAAAAGGAGGGTATGGCGACGATGACCCGGGTCGCGAAAATCATGATTGCCGCCCACGGCAAGGTCATCTTCGAACCGGGCAGTCTGCACATTATGCTGATTGACCCGGTCACGCCACTGAAGGCCGGCGACAAGGTAAGCCTCACTCTGCGTTTCAATGATGGCTCATCGTTGGACATCAACGCAGACGTCCGCCGCAGCGGCGGCGTCAAAGACAAGGCCCACCATCACGACCCAGATCACTCGATGGACATGCAGAAAGAATCGCATGGAGATATGAAAAAGCATGAGCACGACCATTAGGGCAACCCCATGAACCAACACCCCGAGCCGTCCCCGAACCTGAGCGACTATCTCAAGGCCTGGCCGCAATACCTGTTGCCCACCCACGCCCTGTCGCGCGTCATGCACGCCCTCACCCGCAGCATTAACCCCCTTATGCGGTGCTGGTTCATGCGCTGGTTCGTGAAACAGTACGGTGTCGACATGAGTCTGGCGCAGGAGCCGAACCTCGACAGCTACGCCAACTTCAATGACTTCTTCACCCGCGCCCTGCGCCCGGAAGCACGGCCGGTGGTGAGCGATGAAAAGGCCATCGCCTGCCCGGTGGACGGTGCCGTCAGTCAGGCCGGGGCGATCCACGATGGCCGCATCTTCCAGGCCAAGAGCCAAGATTACTCACTACTTCAGCTGCTGGGCGGCGACGAACAGCGGGCAAAAAAATTTACCGGTGGCAACTTCGCCACCCTCTACCTGTCACCACGTGACTACCATCGCATCCACATGCCGCTGGCCGGCAAACTGACGGCCATGAGCCACGTGCCAGGGCGGCTATTCAGCGTCAATGCCGCCACCGCCCGCATCATCCCTGGGCTGTTTGCGCGTAATGAACGGGTCATCACCTATTTCGATACCGAGGCCGGGCCCATGGCGATGGTGCTGGTGGGCGCCATCTTCGTCGCCAGCATTGAAACCGTGTGGGCCGGTGAAATCACCCCACCGGCAGGCAAACGGGTGCGGCACTGGGATTACCAAGGCAGCGATGCGCGGGAATTCGCCAGGGGCGAGGAAATGGGGCGATTCAATATGGGCTCCACCGTCATCGTGCTGTTTGGCCGCGATGCCATGCAGTGGACGGATTCCGTCACACCCGACGCAGCGGTGCAGATGGGGCAACAACTAGGAACCTGCCAGACTTAGGACTATGCTTAACGTATAGGTGGGCAACAGCTTAAAGGAGGGAGGACAATGACCGAAAAAATCACACCCGCGCAGCCCGAGCATGTCGCCTGTGCGGTATGTATGGAAGAAATCCCTGCAACCGTGGCCACGAGCCAAGAGGGTGACGAGTATGCACAACACTTCTGCGGCCTCGAATGCTACGACAAATGGAAACATCAGCAGGCGGAAGAACCCGAAGGGAATGATAAGGGTTGACAACTAACTGCGGCGCAGCACAATCGCCGTACGATTATCTGCTACATGACGCGTGGTGCCCCAGGCTGTTGTGCTTTTGGTAAGCCATAATTTCCTGCAGCGAACGGAACACGCCTGTATCAAAATCGCAGAATTTGAACCCGACCCCCTGGTCAGCAATCCGAACCACGCGAGCGTGAACCGTGTGGCGGACACCCTCTTCTCCGGCGCCATCGGACAGCAAACGAAAAACCAGTTCGACATTGGCATCCTGGTTTATGCCCGCCACGGAGTCAACTCCCAGAAAGGTACCTCCGAGACCGATATCCGAGGAATGCCCCGAATTCAGCAAATCCCCATCCAAATAGACCTCTACACCAACGCAAAGCTGCTTTCTTTCACTCCAGCGTTTTTCCATCGTTTTCTCCTGACAAATCAAGCATCCCTGACACCCATTTTGTTACTTGGCATCTTGATATCGCAAACAACGATATAGAATTTTTCATATCGACTTCAGATTGATATAGAAAGGCAGCAAGATGCGGGCCAGGTTTCCATTGCGCGTGATTTCGGTTGATAAAACAATCCGCTGCAGACCCCTGAGGAAAAAGCTATTGCATCCTGCACGATTCCCCATGTAGGAATGTAAAGTAAATCGACACCTGACAAAAATCCTGTTTTTTACTGACTCAGGCGCGGACAAAGGGAAAGGCTATCACATCTGACAACTGCGAAAGACCATTGACAACCAACAATAACCTGTCCAGCCCCAGGGCCACACCTGCACAGGGGGGCATGCCTTCATCCAAGGCCGTGAGCAAATGCTCATCGATGGGGATCAGCGGCAAATTCTGCGCCCGGCGTTGCAACAGATCCCGCTCAAAACGTGCCCTTTGCTCGCCGGCATCCGTCAACTCGTGAAAGCCGTTGGCCAGCTCCACGCCCTGATAAAAGAGTTCAAAACGTTCAGCCACGGCAGGAATATCCGCTGAGGATTGGCTAATGCGTGCAAGGGCCGCTTGTGAGGCGGGATAGTGATAAACAAAGGCGAGGCACCCCTGCCCCAGACGAGGCTGGATAATATGACTCATGAGCAGATCCAACCAGCCGTCACGATCCAGTCCAGAAATACCCGCCAACACCGGAAAATCTGCCGCGCACCGCGCCAAAACCTCTGCGCTGGCCGTATGCGGTTCCAGCCCCAAATGCCGCCAAAACAGCTCGGCATAGGTCGTGCGCTCAGCACGCACAGCGGGCAACCGTCCATCAGCCAGCTCAGTCACCAAGGCCTCGACCTCATCCATCAACTGAAAATGATCAAACCCGGGCCGATACCATTCCAGCAAAGTGAATTCCGGATTGTGTAATCGCCCCGCCTCACCCTGACGGAAGGCCTTGCAGACCTGGAAGATGGGGCCGCTGCCGGCGGCCAGCAGACGCTTCATGGCGAATTCGGGAGAAGTGGCAAGGTACAGCGGTCGACCCTGTGCCGCACCCGGGCCTTCGTAGCAGGTTTCGAAACTGTGGATCTGCGGATCGGTGGTGCCAGCAGCGGAGAGCAGCGGCGTCTCCACCTCCAACACGCCTTTCTTGGCGAAAAAACAACGCAGGCGGCCCATCAGAGCCGCCCGCTGTTTCAGGGCATCCAGCGTTGCGCTGGGCTGCCATTCTGCGTCTTGGCGTGACACGCGCGCAGCAACTTTTCGTCAAATCATCCCTTCACCCGGCCGACATATTCACCGTTGCGCGTGTCCACCTTGATAACTTCATCGTTCTCCACAAACAGCGGCACGCGCACCACCGCGCCAGTCTCCAGAGTGGCCGGCTTGCCGCCACCGCTGGCAGTATCGCCACGCACACCGGGATCGGTCTCGACGATGCGCAGCTCGACAAAGTTGGGCGGCACGACGTCGATGGGACGGTCATTCCAAAGCGTCACGACACACGAGTCCTGCTCCTTCAGCCACTTACCATTATCACCTACGGCGCTGGCATCAGCGGCCACCTGCTCAAAGGTCTCGGGGTGCATGAAGTACCAGAATTCACCGTCGTTGTAGAGATATTGCAGATCCGTGTCCATCACATCGGCACCCGGTAGGGATTCGCCGGATTTATAGGTGCGTTCTACGGTGCGCCCGGTCAACAGGTTACGCAGCTTGACGCGAGCGAAGGCCTGTCCCTTACCGGGCTTGACGAACTCGCACTCGATCATGGCGCAGGGGTCGTTGTCGATCATAACCTTGAGGCCGGATCGGAATTCATTGGTCGAGTAATTAGCCATTTCAGCCTCTTTCTGGGAATATTGGCCGCCCGTTCCGCCTTGCGGCAGCCTTTATCAGGTTGCGCAGAGGCCACAAGCGATTAATAGAATTGCCCTTTATGATACCGCTAAGCACCTACCCATGTCAGGACACAGACTGGAAAAAGGCCCTGGCCACGGCCATCCGACAGCCCAGTGAACTACTGCAAGCCGTCGGCCTGAGCACAAAACAATTACCGGAGCCCATCGACGATAGCGCGGATTTCCCCCTGCGCGTGCCACGGGCCTATGTCGAGCGCATGCGCCACGGTGATCCCGCCGACCCCTTGCTGCGGCAGGTGCTGGCCCTGCACCGCGAACGTGAAACATCCACCGGCTACAGCCTGGATCCGGTGGGTGACGGCCCCGCTATCCGCCGTCCGGGACTGTTACAGAAGTATCACGGCCGCGCGCTGATCATCACCACCGGCGCCTGCCCCATCCACTGCCGCTACTGCTTCCGCCGCCATTTTCCCTATAGCGAGGCGCATGCCGGCACAAACGACTGGCGCGACACCCTCGCCCACATCGCCGCCGACACCAGCATCAGTGAGGTGATCCTCAGCGGCGGCGACCCGCTGAGCCTGGATACCCCGCGCCTGCGCACCCTCAGTGAGGGCCTGCGCGACATCCCGCATATCCGCCGCCTGCGCATTCACACCCGCATGCCGGTGGTGCTGCCACAGCGCATTAATGATGAATTCCTGGCCTGGCTGGCCGAGTTACCCTGGCACACGGTGGTGGTAATTCACGCCAATCACGCCAATGAAATTGATGACGCCGTCCGTCGGCGTCTGCGCCAGATTCAGGCCGCCAACGCCACCCTGCTCAATCAGGCCGTACTGCTACAGGGGGTCAACGATTCGCTGCAGGCACTGGCGGATCTGGGCGAAAACCTGTTCGAGGCCGGTGTCCTGCCCTATTACCTGCATCTGCTCGATCGTGTGCAGGGCAGCGCACATTTTGCCGTCAACGAGGCACACGCACGCGAACTGATGGAACAGCTGCGCCGGCAACTGCCGGGTTATCTGGTGCCCCGACTGGTTCACGAACAGGCCGGCGCCCTCTATAAACAACTCATATAGCATCAGAATCAGGATATTGAACCGGAAAAGCCCGGCCAGCTCTACTCCGAGAAATCATTAAAGGCACAACAAAAACCTGCCGAAATACCATTATAAGGGGAGAATGTGGCGTTTTATCCGCAGCGAAGTATACTCTCGTACGGATACACAGGATCGTAAAATAACTTTTGGGCCGTTCTACTTTTTAGAACCGCCCTTAAAAACCAGGAGCGAACGTGGCAGGCAATACACTGGAAGGGCTGTTGACCATTCCACACCAAGTGCAACCCGGCAACAACGCATTCCCTACCCGCCCCAAACAGGTAGAGGCCTGGGTGGCAGCCCTACCGATGGCTAGTATCGGCGAGTGCGCACGCCAGATTTATACCACTCTGCGGGAGATGAACCGGCTGATTATTTCACCACAGGATCGCTTCAAGTCCCTGGAACTCCTGCGCCCGCCCCTGTTCGTCATCACTGAGACCCTTAAAAAACACTATATCCGGCAAAACCTGCCACTGTCACCCAAAAATCAGAAGATCGCCGAACTCGCCATCCAACTCAATGCCGAGCTGGCCATGGGCTACAAGTCCGTCATCGAGGACACCCTGGCGAAAAGCTTTTCCCGCCTGAAGATGAAAAGCATCGGCATCAGCATTCACCGGGCCATGCATTATCTCAGCAACGTGATGCTGTGTGCCTATCAGATCTACATTCACCACCCGGAAAACACGTGGTTGGAGTTGAATCGCCTGTACCTGTTTGCCGAAGAAAACCAGCTTCACGACAAGATCATCAAGGACGCCGTTATAGAGAGCGATACACCGGGCAGCACCATCCAGGACAACTACAAACAGATCCTGCTGCTCGCCCTGGCCAATCCCTACGGCCTACGCCAACATATTACCGGCGCAATCTTCAAGACACTCCGGGAGTGGGCGCCTGCCTGCCGCATCCTGCCCTTCAGTAACGGCGAAGAGGTAGGGAGCTGCACCTCGATCAACCTGAACAGCGATGCCGCACCCGGCTTCTTTTGTGACGACGGTACCACCAGTCCCGTTTTCTGCCGCAATGTCGACACGACCGAAATGACCCGTGTCATCAGCAACGGTATCCTGCCGCAAGGTTCCGCTAATAACGGAATCCCGGAGGGAGTACTCAAACGCCTGGCGCTCACCTGGGGCGGCAAGTCCCGGCGGGCCTTTGCACGCACCGCCAGCAATCATAAAATCACCATTACCCTGGGCCTGAGCGCAACCCATCACTACATCGACGAGATCCTGCGTCCGCTGCGGGTGGGCGTCAGGAGCCTGTGCGCCGGCACCATTGAAAACATCAATGTACAGCCCGTTCTGGGCACACCGGATGACAGTATGGAACTGGACAGACCAGCTCTCTACACCAGCACGCCGGTGTTTGGTATCAGTAATATCGATGACCATACCCCGGATATATGGGACCCTGACTATACCTACCGCGCCTCCAACTCGACCTACAGCATGTCCGCCAACGAGGAAGATGACCGGCGGCGCAAGGAAGCCCTGTTTACGCCTGTTGACTGCAAGGGTGTCAATGAAAGTGCCGGAGGCTACTGCCTGTTGGGCCGGGTGGAGTATGACAAGGATTCACGACGCGTGCAGGTCGGCGAGCTGGTCGGCCTGAATGACGACACATCGGATCCCAAACAGTTTTCCATCGGCATTATCCGCCGCATAAAAAGCTGGAAAAATGGTCTCGAACTGGGCATCCAGAAACTGGCGCCCTGTGCCGAGGCCATCGCCACAGCCGCCATTCCCAAGGACGGAGAAAACAAGAAATACAACCGTAGCCTGATCCTTCCCGAGCTCAGCGGCATCAATCAGCCAGCCACTATCATTACCCACGCCTGGCAGCGGGAAGGTGATAACATCATCACCAACATTCACGGCCAGAAGGCCTTTATCAACCTGAGCAAGATGCTGGAAAGCACGGGCGTCTTTGCACAATTTGAGTTCACCGTAATCGAAAACAAAGACACCTCAGCAGACAAGGCCGGCTCAACGCAAAAATTTCCGCAAGAAGAGAAAGACTTTGATGACGTGTGGTCAACACTCTGAATCCACACGGCCATTAACCCGGATATTTTATGGAATATCCAGGTTAATTTATGTCACGTATTGAATTGAATACCTATTCAATTCACCATGCACATATAGCACCCTACTCAAAAATACCTCTCAGGAGTAATTCATTGGACACCGGGAATGTTATCCGTCCGCTAATTCTTGAAGAATCATCCAACGATGCCGAAGCACTGGCCAGCAGCCTGCGCAACGCTGGCTACGCCGTGCGCTACCACCATATCGAGGATAACGAAGACCTGCTGTCCGCCCTCGACGAGCAGGCCTGGGACATCCTGCTGGCCACATCGCAGGTCGGTGACTACCGCGCCCTTGATGCCGTTGCCACCATCAAACGGGCCGGCAAGGACATTCCCTGCGTCCTGTTTGGCCCACCAGCCGACAACGACAGCATCGCCACTACACTGGAGGCTGGCGCTGCCGACTACATCAACGAAGAAGCTCAGGATCATCTGCTGTTGGTGATCGCCCGGGAAATCGACAACCTGCGCGAACGCCGCGCCCACCGACAGTGCAAAAGCCTTTACACAGAAAGCGAAAAACGCAACCGAGTGTTGCTCGACAGCTCTCGTGACCCGGTGGCTTATCTACACGAGGGCATGCATGTCTACGTCAACCAAAGTTATCTGGACATCTTTGGCTATGTCGACCGCGACGAATTGGAGTCCGTGCCGGTCATGGACATGATTGCCCCCGACGAACAACAGAAATTCAAGGATATCCTGCGCACCTTAGGCACGGGTGAAACGCCGGAAGGCACACTGGAATTCAATGTCGTGCATGCCGCTGGCAACGAATTCCAGGCGACCATGCAGTTCTCTCCGGCCAGTGTGGATGGTGAACCCTGCACCCAGGTCATGATTCACCAGAAGAGCCATGATAAAGAGCTGGAAAAGGAGTTACAGCAGCTGCGCCAGCAGGATCTGCTCACCGGACTGTTCAATCACCAGTACTTCATGGAAGAACTCAAAGTAAGCCTGGCCAGCGCCATGGTGAACGAAGGCCACGGCACCCTGCTGTACCTGGAACCCGGCGATTTCAAAAATATCAAAGATACGCTGGGCATTGCCGGTAGCGACCTGGTGCTGGCCGACATTGCACAACTGCTGCGTGACAACAGCCCGGACGATGCTATCCTGGCCCGCTACGCTGGCACCGTGTTTACCATCATCCTCAATAACTCAACGATCGCAAAGGCCGAACAACTGGCTGAGCAACTACGACTGGCACTGGCTGAGAAGATTTTCGATATCGAGGAAAAGTCCGTCACCACCACGTTCAGCATTGGTATTGCCCCCATCCATGAAACCACACCGGATACCAAGCAGGCTTTGAGTCGTGCAGAACAGGCCTGTGGCATCGCTCGGGAACAAGGTGGCAACCAGGTACACATTTTCTCGGAAGAGGATGTCCTGGCGGTACTGGAAGCGGACAAAAAAATGATTGCCTTGTTGCAGCTGGCGCTGAAAAACAATCGTTTCAGCCTGCAGTATCAGCCCATTGTCAGCCTGCACGCCGAACCGGGGGAACGCTACGAGGTTCTGCTACGCATGTTGGGTTCGGACAACCAACTGCTTATGCCGGGTGAATTTCTCGATGCCGCCGAAAATGCCGGGCTGTTGATCGACATCGACCGTTGGGTCGTCAGAAATGCCGCCCGCGCCCTGCTCGACAAGCGCAAGCTGGGCAAGAAGCTGCAGTTTTTCATCAAACTGTCTTCCGCCTCATTGAATGACCCGGGCACACTGGGCTCCATCAGCAAACTGCTGCAGGCCGCCCGTCTGCATGGTGACAGCATGGTGTTCGAGATCACCGAACAGGCGGCCGTAGAAAATCTCTCTACAGCAAAAAAATTCGCTGCTGGCCTGCAGCAGCTGCACTGCAAGTTTGCCCTTGACCATGTGGGCAGCGCCGCCCAGTCCCTGTCCTATCTCAATCACCTGCAGGTGGACTTCCTCAAAATCGATGGCAGTCACATCGCCAACGTCAGCAATGAAGACAGTCAGCGGGTTATTCAGGAAGTGGCTGAGTTGGGCCGCAATAAAGGCTTCCAGACCATTGCCGAACATGTCCAGGATCCGGCGTGTCTGGCGGTGCTGTGGCAGCACGGGGTAAACTTCATTCAGGGCTATTATCTGCAACACCCGGAAGACGACATGGATTACGACTTCTCCAGCACTGGCGGCTAAGCGATACCGTACCGATTTTACCAGGACGCCGGATCCGCCAGAATCAGACGCCGCTGGCCCGCAGCGCCGCGATGCGATCATCCAGTGGCGGATGCGAGCGAAACAGACCTTTCAAACCACGGCTGATATGGCCGGAGATACCGAAGGCAGCCAGCTGATCCGGCAGCTCCGCTTCACCGGCGCTCACCTTCAGGCGCTGCAGGGCGGCAATCATTTTCTCCCGCCCGGCCAGCGCCGCCCCCCCCGCGTCGGCACGAAATTCACGCTGGCGTGAAAACCACATGACAATCGTGCTGGCAAGAATGCCGATAACAATTTCGGCAATGATGGTGGTAATCCAAAAGGCCGGACCATGACCGCGCTCGTTCTTGAACACCACCCGGTCAACGAACTGCCCAATAACCCGGGAAAGGAAGATCACGAAGGTATTCACCACCCCCTGGATCAGCGCCAGGGTCACCATGTCGCCATTGGCCACATGGCTGACCTCATGGGCCAGCACCGCCTCGGCCTCGTCCTGGGTCATGCTGTCGAGCAGGCCTCTGCTCACCGCCACCAGGGCATTATTGCGCGACATGCCGGTGGCAAAGGCATTGATCTCCGGCGCCGGATAGATGGCCACCTCGGGCATACCGATGCCGGCCGCCTGGGCCTGACGCGCCACTGTTTCCATCAGCCAGCGCTCACGGTTGTCACGTGGTTGCTTGATGACCTGAGCGCCGGTGAAGCGCTTTGCCGTCCACTTGGAGATGGCCAGGGAAAGAAAGGAACCACCAAAGCCGAACAGCGCCGAAAATACCAGCAGACTGTTGAGATCCAGATTGACCCCCTGCTCATCGAGGATTCCTTCCACCCCCAGCAGGCGCAGCGTGATGCTGAGCACCACAATGATGGCCAGGTTAGTGGCCAGGAATAATGCTATTCGTTTCATGCAGTAAAACTCCCAAATCAGACAATGGCTTCAGAAGACGTGGGTTCAGAAGAAGAGTATGTAAGGGACGCCCCACGGCTTTTCAAGCCCTATTCGACGGTATCCTTGTCCAGTATGTGCAGAATGAACTCCCGCTGCAGGGTGCCGGTGGACTGAATCGTCCGCGAAACACGCTCCCCACCCCGCTCCAGAGCGACCGGTGTCGCCAAGGACAGGCGATGACTCTGGTGCAAAATCACACCTTCACGTCCATCCACCAGGCGTGCCCAGATGGCTGGCAGGGCCATCTCGCTCTGGCTGAGGAAATCACTCTGCACTGCCGTGGCCTCGACCCGGGTGGAGAGGGTACGCAAGGTCACCTCGATATCCGACCCATTGCGCAGAAAGCGCGACACATAGGCCACCGTCGGTGATTGCAACTCATCACGCGTATAGCCAAAGGCTACCAGCTGGCCTATGAACAAGGCCGTGGTGAACTGAGACTCACGGGTCTTGATATGCACTCCGCCGGCACTAACATCCATCACAAACCACTGCCCGGCCGAGCTGGAATCACGATCCGTGGCGATCAACGCCGAGCGTTCCGCCAGCGCGTCGCGTAGCTGGTGCTCATCACTCAGCAGGGCGCGTTCATCATCCGCCACCTCGGTCTCCATCAACAGCTGATAGACCGACATGAAGCCCGTGTAAACGTATAGTATCTTCTTGCCGAGGGAATAGTTACGTGGATGCCGGCGCCGCTTCATATGCAGCTTGTCGCACATGGCATCCACCGTCAGCAGGCGTGTGAGATCCTGCGAATCCGCCACCATACGAGAACGGTCACCAGCATCGCTGCTGTCGAACAGGCTATACAGCTGCTCATGCTCCTGGCGCAGAGATTCTTCCAGCAATAACAAATCGATACACACTGCCACCGGCACTTGCTGCCCACCCGTGGCACCCTGCTCTTCCTCCGCCAATAGCCGCTGCCGCGCCAGTGATGCCTCGGCCTTTTCATCCTGACGCTCGAAAAACGGTGGCCTGTCCTGATTGCCGTAGACGATCACCTGCCCCATAGCCAGTGCCATACCGGTATCCGTAACCACCTTCAGCTTCGGCAATACTTTGGCCAGTTGCGCATCGACGATATGCATCTTCTGCGAGGAAACCGTATTGGTATCCATGAGTCCAAAGAGCTGGATCAGGATAAAAAGCTGATGGATGCTGATGTTTTGAGGCAGTCGGCGGGACAGCTCCGTGTTACCGCCCTTACGTTCCAGCGGTACCTGCAGGCAACTCAGTGCTTTATGCTCAGCATGCACATCCTCACACTGGCGGATGGCAAAGAAAATACGATTGCAATCCAACCAGGCGGTAGCAGGCAGCTTCTGATAGCGCAGTGCACGCAAACGCTGTTCCATGCGAATCAGCTCGAGGACAAGCTGCGCACACTCCCGCACACGGCCGCGTACACGGCTGTAACGTGCGTCTGACAATCGATAATCATGCCGCAAGATATGCTTGAAGCCCATAGACAGTTGGGAACAAACCTGGATTGCCACCATCAACCCCTCACGACGATCATGGGTCTCCGGCACGGCATCGCCCTTGTGGTGCTCCGAATAGATCTTGCGGATCGCCGGACAAGCGTATTGCAGGCAGAAAATCATCCAGCGCAGGCGCCCCCGGGGCGGTAGGCGCTCACCATTTGCCCGCTTCAGATAGCGGTCAATCTCACGCAACAGCTCAATGGGATGCCCTCCCAGCTCACGCCAGGACTCGGGTGGCGATAACAGCTTATCCTTCCGGCGCGAAAGACCGCTACGATTCCGCAACGCAGCCAACTCCAGCGGCATCGGTAATATCCGCGGAGCTATCTCCCCGCCTCTTTTTCTGCCAACAGGCAGCCAGTCCAGCCACTCAGGCATATCCATCAACCTAAAACCCATGCTTGAACGGCATGCAGAGCACGCTTTTTATCATTAAGAGGCAAGGCGCGAAGAGAAAAAACAGCCGGTCTATTGTGATGCTTCACAACACGGCCAATTACGATAAAAAACATGCACTGCATACCGTCACAGTTCACCCAAGCGATGAACTGCGTTGCAGTTATAGAGCCAAATAATTTCATAATGCTGGGTTCACATTCAAGCGGTCAACTGCAGAATCCAGTGCAGGTCATCACTGCGTTATTTATAGCCTGCCTGCCGCACCTGCCACATTAGGGCCTGGAGCGGAAAATTTCAAATCAGCGTTCGCCCGCCTGCACGCCGTCGACACGCTGAAAACCGCGTGGCAACTTGGCGCCACGACGACCACGTTCACTGACGTAGTGTTCGAGATCCTTTGCCTTCAGCGTCAGATGACGCTTGCCGGATAAAATCGTCAGACTCTCGCCCACCGGCACCACCGCCAGGCCCACGACAAACTCCTCACGATCCAGCACCCGCGCCGCCGGAATACCGATGATCTTGTTGCCCTTACCCTTGGCCATCTCCGGCAATTTGCTAAGCGGGATTACCAGCAAACGGCCCTCGCTGGTCACTGCGGCGATGCTGTCCGTGGCCACCTCCGTAACTGGAGACACCGGCAGCACCCTGGCCCCGCGCGGCAGATTCAGCAGCGCCTTGCCACTCTTGTTCTTGGCAAACATGTTTTCCAGCCGGGTGACGAAGCCGTAACCGGCATCCGAGGCCAGCAGGTAACGATCATCCGGCCTGCCCGAAAGCACATCGACGAACTGCGCCCCATCGGGCGGATTCACCCGCCCGGTGAGAGGCTCACCCTGGCCGCGCGCCGAGGGCAGGGTGTGGGCCGAAATCGAGTACGAGCGTCCCGTGCTGTCGAGAAACACCACCAGTTGGTTGGAACGCCCGGCAACAGCGGCACGAAAAGCATCGCCGGCCTTGTAATTGAGCGCCGTGGCGTCCACCTCATGGCCCTTAGCGGCACGAATCCAGCCCTTCTCGGACAACACAATGGTCACCGGATCGGCACTGATCAGCGCCGTCTCGTCCAGCGCCTGGGCCGCCTCGCGCTCGACGATGGGCGAGCGGCGTTCATCGCCATATTCTTCAGCATCGGCCAGCAACTCCTTCTTCACCAGCGTTTTCAGTCGCTGCTTCGAAGCGAGGATCTTCTCCAGTTTGTCACGTTCAGTGGCCAGTTCTTCCTGCTCGGCACGGATCTTCATCTCTTCCAGGCGCGCCAACTGGCGCAGCTTGGTATCGAGGATGTAGTCCGTCTGTTCCTCGCTGAGATCGAAGCGCCGCATCAGCACCGCCTTGGGCTCATCCTCGGTACGGATAATATGGATCACTTCGTCCAGATTCAGGAAGGCGACCAGCAGGCCATCCAGCAAATGCAGACGGCGCTTGACCTTCTGCAAGCGGTATTCCAGCCGGCGGCGCACGGTGTCGGTGCGAAATGCCAGCCATTCGCTGAGCAGGCTGCGCAGATCTTTGACCTTTGGGCGGCCGTCGAGACCAATGATGTTCATGTTGACGCGGTAGCTGCGCTCCAGATCGGTAGTGGCAAACAAATGGGCCATCACCTCCTCCAAATCGACGCGATTGGAACGTGGTAGGATCACCAGCCGGGTGGGGTTTTCATGATCCGACTCATCGCGCAAATCCTCCACCATCGGCAGCTTCTTATCCTGCATCTGCGCCGCGATCTGCTCCAGCACCTTGGAACCGGACACCTGATGCGGCAGCGCGGTAATCACCACCGCGCCGTCCTCTTTCTCCCACACCGCGCGTGCGCGCACCGAGCCACCGCCCTTGGCGTACATCTTCAGCAGGTCGGCTCGCGGGGTGATAATCTCCGCCTCGGTAGGAAAATCCGGCCCCTGTACGAACTCGCACAGGTCCTCCAGTGTGGCCTTGGGCTCCTCCAGCAGATGCACGCAGGCCGCGACGACCTCGCGCAGATTGTGCGGCGGAATATCGGTGGCCATACCCACGGCAATGCCGGTGGTGCCGTTGAGCAACAGATTCGGCACCCGCGCCGGCAACACCGACGGCTCCTCCAGGGAGGCATCGAAATTGGGCTCCCAGTCCACCGTACCCTGCCCCACCTCCGCCAGCAGCAGCTCGGCATATTTTGCCAGCCGCGACTCCGTATAACGCATTGCCGCAAAGGACTTGGGATCATCCTGTGCACCCCAGTTGCCCTGGCCGTCGATGAGCGGGTAACGATAGGAAAACGGCTGCGCCATCAACACCATCGCCTCGTAACAGGCCGAGTCGCCATGGGGATGGAACTTGCCCAGCACATCACCCACGGTGCGCGCCGATTTTTTGTACTTGGCCGTCGCCTTCAGGCCTAGCTCAGACATGGCGTAGACAATGCGTCGCTGCACGGGTTTAAGCCCGTCGCCGATATGCGGCAGGGCGCGATCCATGATCACGTACATGGAGTAGTCGAGATAGGCCTTTTCGGTGAACTCCTTGAGTGGGAGTTGCTCGACGCCTTCGTAGTTAAGTTCGGTTTTTTCAGTCATTGCTCAATTTTTCATAGGGTGGACACTGTCCACCAACAAGTAAATAGGTGGCGTATTGTCACACTGGTATTATCGCATCAAGATTTTCTCGCAGGCAATCGCAATATTTTCCAGCTGCTTGTCAGGATCATAATTTGCGTAATGGTTGGCAAACATGCCAACCCGTTGTCTGTACTCATCATTGCTCAGAATAAGCTTTATCGGTTGGACAAAATCTGGCTGTGTATCTCTCATATTGATAACAGCAGACAATTTTAAAGCGCTGAGCTTATTTGCCAACAAGAGTTGTTCAAGCTGGGTCGGCAATAGTAGCAAAGGGATGCCCATGAGCAAGCTGGCCGCAACGGTTCCATGGCCGGCATGGCAAATCACCAAGTCGGCTCTATTCTCGATACTTTTAAGCTGAACGGGGTCTGGTGAGAAACGGATATTTTTTTGTGTGTATTGGTTTGCAGTCTCTGCACTCATGCCTGCACAATGCACAAGAAAATTCGCCTCAACCTCGCCAAAACTTACCAGCAAACGTTGCAAAAAAGAATAATGGTGCATCGTGTAGACAAAGATGTTTCTCTGGTAATTTTCTGGCCAAAACGCAGCCACACCATTGCTTACATTAAATTGCGGCCCCCAGAAATCATCTGAACTTCGACTGTCATAGTGATCGAGTTCAGGAAAGGTACATAAAAAGTTTTCGTCAACCTCGAACAGCTGATATAGATAATCCAGTCCAGGTGCATCAAACTGAGATAAAACACCATTAATCACGTTTAACACGTCATCTTCAATCGATTTCAAAAAAAATGGCTGGGTATTGAGCCAGGGGGTCAGTGACGGCATTGGATATTCCAGTGGTGGTGAAAAAAAACCCGCACCCAAAGTCGCCGCCGGCAAATTCAATGTCCGTGCTGCCAGCAAAGCCGTTGGAGAATGATCGGCAATAAGCAATTCCGTCTTGCAGTCCTGAAACTGTTGCCGCCATTGCCGGACAAGAGGCAGCAGTGATTCTTCGCAATCGTATCCACAGCGGGAAATAATATCGGCATAATTGATGGTCGGGGCAGTGTATTTTCTTGTTGCTTGCCACTTGGGTGCAGGAAAATAGCTGACGGGAATTTTTTCCAGAAACTTATGGGCGTCGCTTACATCCCTCAACAATGCGGTAATTTTATGATTCTTGTTCAGCAAAACCTGCGCCAAAGGTTTAAAACCTGCGAGGTGCCCATAGCCCCTGCCAAGCTCCCAACAAAAGGTTATATTTGACATAATAAGATAGCTTATCGTAACTATTTATAAAATCCAGAATCATTCGTAGGATGGGCAATGCCCACCCTACGGTTTATTCGCCAAACCCGGTATCCGGCGCATTGAAATCACCACCCCAACCCTTGACATATATACCCTCTCTGACGAAATTCTATTCATCCCAGATTGAGTGTTCCCAATACCGACGCTGCCATATTCCCCGTTCGCCTTTGGATAATCGGCTTGCACTCTGATATTCACCTTTTTCCACCAAGCGGGAAAAACTGGCCTTTATCAACATCATCCACCTTGGGAAATCAGCATCCCCTTTTGGCAAGATCCACAACATGTGCAGATGATCAGGAAGAACAACCATGGCATCGATATCAAATGGATGTTTCTCCTTCACTTTGCGTATCACCGTTCGCAACAGATCAGCATGATCTACCCGCAACGTGTGTCTCCGATCAGCCAGGTTTACGGTGAAGAAATAGGTTCCACCTGCGATATCGGCCCGTCGATATTGTATCTCTCATCTCCATGAGTTTTCCGGCTTGAAAATGTTGGGGTTCGTTTCTCACCCCAACCTACACTAGCGGCCGCAAAACTGATGTTCACAGGGCACCCTATCACCATCTCCATCCATCTTTGTATTAGGGCAATTGCGGATGAAAAATTTAGCCTCTTCACAAGACGTCATCTGTGAACAATGCGTTCTGCCGTCGCATTGATAGCCCTCAGCATTGTCTCGCTTTTCGGGAACAGGCTCCACAATGGCCCCGGCATTGCTTACCGCCACAGCCTGCCGGGATTTCCAGCTGTCAAACCCGGCATAACCAGTAACACCGATCACCACAAGCAGAACCAATCCAGAGAATGGGGATGAACGTCCTTTCTTTCTCTTCCCGCGTATCTTTGCCGATCTGGGTTTGATGATCGGAATACCAGCAATTGTTGCATTGGCTGCCCGGAATTTGCCCTTGTCATCCGTTTCCACGCGAAAAGAAATCACATCTCCGACAACGGGCCGACGACTCACGTTCTTCAAGGCCGATATGTGAATGAAAATGTCCTTGGATGAATTCTCTGGCCGGACAAAACCAAAACCCTTGTCATCATTCCAGCGTTCCAGCCGCCCTCGGTACGTATTGCGATCCATTTCACCTTTCTCTCACTACAGGCTGTATGCCTCACACCAGAAAATAGCCCGTAGACTGAGGTAGGTACCACCCCCTAGTCAAACCTCTCCTTCAGCAAACGTTTGCCATGAATGACTGCCAAGATGGAGATCACTCCGCTACTCATTTCATAAATCAAACGATAGCTGTACAGGAAGCGCTCACGGATATCTGCATTTCCAAGTTCCGGAACGACACGACCAGCCTTTGGCTGGTCAACGATGGCATCACTCAACTCGAAGAGTCGTTCGACAACCTGCCGTGCATGGGTTGGTGAATCACGGGCAATGAACTCAGCCCGTAGGTTGGGATGAACATCATGAACCCCAACATTCTTCCTTTATCGACCACCGCGTTGGGGTTCGCTGCGCTCATCAACCTACATTCTGGTATTTCTCCGTAGGTTGGGGTGAGGAACGAACCCCAACAATTTCATCAACGCTCGCCAAATTCACCGCTTTCGGAGACAGCCTCACCACAACCCCAATCCTCACTCAAAATCCCGGTCTTGATATAACAATGAATACTCGAAAACTTCCAATCTACTGCGCGCTCGACATGGCCATGTTTTACCGGGTTGTAATGAATATAATTCACGTGATTTTCAAAATCCCGTTCATCCCGAATCAGGTGCTCCCAATACCGTCGTTGCCATATTCCGCGTTCACCCTTGGACAAGCGGCTTGCGCCCTGGGGTTCACCCTTGTCCATCGAGCGGGAAAAGCCCGCCTTTATCAACATCAACCGGGTGGCAAAATCATGGTCGCCATCAGGCAATGTCCACAACATATGCAAATGATCGGGGAGAACAACCATGGCGTCGATATCGAAGGGTCGCCTCTCTTTCACCGTGCGTATTACTTCGCGTAAGATGTTCGCGTAACCAGTCAATAATGTGCGTTCCCGTTCCGCCAGGTTTACAGTAAAGAAATACGTTCCGCCTGCGATATCGCTCCGTCGATAGTGCATTCCTCATCTCCATGAGTTTTTTCGCCGCCCTTGTTGGGGTTCGTTCCTCACCCCAACCTACACATTTAGCCGCTCCTTGGCTTCCTTTCTGCTGAAATGTCGTCCATTGCGGATATCCGCCTGCCCCCGGCGGATCTTTTCCAATACATAGAGGTGGTATTGAATATCCTCGATGCTGGCATCTTCGGGTAGATGATCGATGAGTTCTTTCACGTCTTGCTTTACTGTTGACATAAATCAACCTCCAGTGACGGCTTGATGGCAGTGTATCAAACCTCCGCCAGGTCGCCCTTGCGTTCCAGCCAGGCCTTGCGGTCGGACGCGCGCTTCTTGGCCAGCAACATATCCATCAACTGATGAGTATCGTCACCGGCTTCAATGGTGAGCTGCACCAAACGACGGGTATCAGGCGACAACGTCGTCTCGCGCAGCTGGATGGGGTTCATTTCACCCAGGCCCTTGAAGCGCTGCACATTGATCTTGCCTCGTTTCTTTTCCGCCTTGATGCGATCGACTACGCCCTGCTTTTCGGCCTCGTCTAATGCGTAATAGACATCCTTGCCGATATCGATACGAAACAGCGGCGGCATGGCAATGTAGACGTTGCCGGCAGCCACCAGCGGTTTGAAGTGGCGCAGGAACAACGCGCACAACAGGGTGGCGATGTGCGCACCGTCGGAGTCGGCATCGGCCAACACACAGACCTTGCCGTAACGCAGACCGCTGAGGTTGTCGGAGCCGGGATCAACGCCGATGGCGACGGCGATGTCATGCACTTCCTGTGAGGCCAGTACCTCGGTGGAATCCACTTCCCAGGTATTCAGGATCTTGCCGCGCAGGGGCATGATGGCCTGGAATTCCTTGTTGCGCGCCTGCTTGGCGGAGCCGCCGGCGGAATCGCCTTCCACCAGGAAAAGCTCGCTACGCGCAGGGTCGGCGCTGGCGCAGTCGGCCAGCTTACCGGGCAAAGCCGGCCCCTGGGTGACCTTTTTACGCGCGACCTTCTTGCCGGCACGCAGGCGGCTCTGGGCATTGCTGATGGCCAGTTCGGCGATGGCCTCGCCCATTTCCGTGTGCTGGTTGAGCCACAGGCTAAAGGCATCCTTGACCACCCCAGAAACGAAGGCGGCGCACTCGCGCGAAGATAGCCGTTCCTTGGTCTGGCCGGAAAAGGCGGGGTCGGCCATTTTCACCGAGAGGATGTAACTGAGTCGATCCCACACGTCATCCGGTGCCAGTTTGACACCGCGCGGCAACAGGTTGCGGAATTCGCAGAACTCGCGCACGGCCTCAGTGAGGCCGGTGCGCAGGCCGTTGACGTGGGTGCCGCCCTGGGCGGTGGGTACCAGGTTGACGTAGCTCTCGGCAATGGAATCCCCTCCTCCTCTATTGTCACTAAAGGGCAGCCATAATATCGCCCAGTCAGCGGCCTCAGTGTCTCCCTTGAAGCTGCCGAGGAAGGGCTCTGGTGGCAGGGTTTCCGTACCTTGCAGGGCGTCCATAAGGTAATCGCGCAGGCCGTCCTCGTATAGCCATTCGCTGCTCTCACTCGTGTTTTCGTCGAAGAAGGTGACCTTCAGCCCGGGACACAGCACGGCCTTGGCGCGCAGCACGTGCTTGAGGCGCGGCACGGAGAATTTGGCCGAATCGAAGAATTGCGGGTCGGGCCAGAAACGCAGCGTGGTGCCGGTGTTGCGCTTGCCAACGGTGCCGATGGGCTCCAGCGCGGAGAGGCGGTTGCCGTCGGCAAAGGCGATGTTGTACTCCTTGCCATCGCGCCGCACCCACACTTCCAGGTGTTTCGACAGCGCATTGACCACCGACACACCGACGCCATGCAGGCCACCGGAGAACTGGTAGTTCTCGTTGGAAAACTTGCCGCCGGCATGCAGCTTGGTAAGGATCACTTCGACGCCAGGGATGCCCTCCTCCGGGTGCATGTCCACCGGCATGCCGCGGCCATCGTCCACTACTTGCAGAGAAGCATCCTTGTAGAGAGTGACGTCGATGCGCCGGGCGTGGCCGGCGATGGCTTCGTCGACACTGTTGTCGATGACCTCCTGCGCCAGGTGATTTGGTCGCTCGGTCTGGGTATACATGCCCGGGCGCTTGCGCACCGGCTCCAGGCCACTCAGCACCTCGATGGACGAGGCATCGTACTGACTGCTCATACGGCTCCTGTCAAAAAATGGAAAAAATGTAAGATCCCGACAGTTTACATGGGGGGGTGGGCTGAATCGAGACTTCCGAGGTTACGGTACACTAGAGGAATCCATCAGATCCCCGGCGAGCGAGACGCGGATATCCGGCGGCAGGACATCTGTGCGCACACGATACGCCGGATGATTGCAGCCCATTGACAACGTCATCCCCTGGCGTAGCGAGGTCACCATGGCCGGTTCGAGTTCAAAGCGCAGAAAATGTACGGCGGAGGTCTTGCACGGGTCGCTGCGTGGCAGGTCTTCATCGGCAATGGCCCGCACCACCGGATGCCCCATCACCTGCAGCCAGATTTGATGCTCGATGCCCACCAACACCGCCAGGGCTTCATGGCGTTGTTGTGGATCGGCATATTCCAACATCAGCGTGGCCTTGAGATTGCCGCCATCGGGGATCAGCGGGTTGTAGGTATCCAGCTCGTCCTGTATTTCATCTGCCTCGAAGATGCACTCGATACGCAGCATCTCCTGCACCTGATACTGAATGGTGAGGCGATCTTCGAAATGTAGGGAGGCGTTATCGCCCAGCACAATGCGGCGCATACGCTTGTGGGCAATCACCCTGTTACGGAACAGCGCACGCTGTACGGCGTACTGCTCCAGACTCAATAAGTCTTCACGGGTCAGTTTTTTCATGGGGTATGACGAAAGAATCAGGGGACTGCGGGATGGCACAGCAGCCACCCCACGGCAAGGCCCCTCAATCATCAAGGGTGTCCAGCGCCTTCTGAAAGCGGTTGGCATGGGAGCGCTCGGCCTTGGCCAGGGTCTCAAACCAGTCGGCAATTTCATCAAAGCCTTCGTCGCTGGCGGTCTTCGCCATGCCAGGATACATGTCGGAATACTCATAGGTCTCACCAGCAATGGCGGCCTTGAGGTTGTCATCGGTACAACCGATAGGCAGGCCGGTGGCGGGATCGCCTACCTCTTCAAGATACTCCAGATGGCCGTGGGCATGACCCGCCTCACCCTCGGCGGTGGAACGAAACACCGTCGCCACGTCGTTATAGCCCTCCACGCCGGCCTTGGCGGCAAAGTAGAGGTAGCGACGATTGGCCTGTGACTCGCCAGCGAAGGCATCTTTAAGGTTCTGCGCGGTCTTACTGCCTTTGAGCGCCATGAAAGCTTCTCTCCTGTAGAAATTCCCCCAAAAGATTAGCCCGCTTTCCACACAGATGAAAGTGGTAATTGAAATACATTCGTTTGACGCTTGCGGGAGGCAAAGGTAACGTAGCCTCAGGTAAACTTGGGCTTACGCCCTCAAACACAATGGCCGTACCAGCTTGGTACTCCCTGCACAAATCACCGTGGTAAACACAACGTGGTAAAGAAAAAGACCAAGACCTTCGATTTTGAATCCGCGCTCGCCGAGTTGGAAATACTGGTGGATCGCATGGAACAGGGAGAGACCAGCCTGGAGGCATCGCTACAAGATTTCGAGCGTGGCATCGAACTGACCCGCGCCTGCCAGGCCGCCCTGCAAGAGGCCGAGCAGAAGGTACAAATTCTGCTGGACAAGGACACCGGGGCGGTGGATTTCGAGTCGCCAGCGAAGTCATGAGTCTGTCGACACTACTGAGCACCTATCAGGCCCGTACCGAACAGGCCCTGCAGCATTGGCTGCCCGCAGCCCGGATTCTGCCCAGCCGCCTGCACGAGGCCATGCGCTACGCGTCACTGGACGGCGGCAAGCGCATCCGCCCGGCGCTGGCCTACATGACCGGCGTAGCCCTCGGAGCACCGCTGGCCCGGCTCGACGGTCCGGCCTGTGCACTGGAGCTGATCCATGTCTATTCGCTGGCGCATGACGATCTTCCCGCCATGGACGACGACGACCTGCGTCGCGGCAAGCCCACCACCCACATCGCCTTCGATGAGGCCACCGCGATGCTGGTGGGCGATGCCCTGCAATCGCTGGCCTTTTATATCCTCGCCCACGACCCGCAAATGCTCGACGATCCTGCCCGGCGCCTGCAGATGGTAGAAACCCTGGCCCTGGCCTCGGGTTCACGCGGCATGGCCGGCGGCCAGGCTATCGACCTTGCCGCCGCCGGCCGTGAGATTACGCTCGCCGAGCTGGAAGACATGCACATCCACAAGACCGGCGCACTGATCCGTGCCAGCGTGCGCCTCGGCGCCCTCAGCCAGCCTGGCAGCGACACGATGCTGCTGGAGCAGCTGGATCACTACGCCAAATGCATGGGGCTGGCCTTCCAGATCCGCGACGACATCCTCGACATTGAGGGAGATACCGCCACCCTCGGCAAGCCACAGGGCAGCGACCAGGCTGGCTGCAAGCCCACCTACCCAGCGCTGGTAGGCATGGACGAGGCCAAGCACATGGCCCGCGACCTGCATCAGGAGGCGCTGGACAGTCTCGCGCCGCTGGGTGGTGCCGGGCAACCCCTGCGCGATATCGCTGAGTACATCATCCATCGCAGGAGCTAGTGTGGTATTTATAAACCCCAAACTCCCAATATTTTCTACCCGCTGATTGAGGGCCAACCCAGCCTTTTGCAAGAAGGGCTTTAGAAATATATCTGTTCATGAATCCATGCCCAACATGAAGGACTGAGCCTTTATCTTTTGCTATAACTTCCAGCTTATCCGCACCTTTTAGAGCCCTGCGCTTTGCCAATGAAAATGCCTCACCATTGGAGGAATACCCACAGAACCAAAGCAACCGAAATATGCCTGCCCAAAAAAGCGGGGGTGCTTTTGGGGTAGGCCAATTTGCGTAGGGCAATCCCATTTCCCTAAATAACGGATCGGTGTAATCAATTTTCTCGATACCAAGCAACTCCGCAGACTCTATAGAGCGAGGCAAATCACTGCATACCACCACCTTACACTTTTTTGCCAATTTAAGAGCGCCAGCTGAAGGTTGACTATTTTGATGAATTCCGGCGGAATTATAAGAGTTTATCCATCGATGAAGCTCGCTTGCTTTTAATTTACCTGGCGCTTCCATTTCAGGCCTACCATGCCGAAGCAGCACAATTTTCATCAAACACACCTTCATTCCATAACAATTATGTTGACAGCCCTGCCTGCACTTATTTTTTGCAGCACTATAACTCTATCCTGATACCCCCATTGATCCAGTACTGCCGGACATTATCCTGTCCCAACCGGCTTTCATAATGAAGAAATCCTGACCGGCCATTGGCGAAAACCGCCGTCACACCCAGGCCCAGGTTAAAGTAGTTCCGGTCGGGATTGTCCGAGCGAATATCAAAACTGGTGCGAGTCGGGTCATAGACAAATTGCGCAGCGATGGCGCGTGAATTATCTGTAAACTCATGCTCCCACTCACCATTGATCTGCAATAGATACACCGCATTACGGGCACTGATCGCGTAAGTGACCTGGCCACCCAGTACCGCTGTTATGGAATCCACATCCTGATCATCAATCACCAATATCGAGCCGGCACCCGCACCACCGGGATTCGAGGCTGACTCCGTGTAACCATCAATAGAGGTCTGAATAAATCCCAACCGCCCATAGGGGCCGGCAGTCAACGCATTGCGGCTATATTCATAGCCGCCACTCAGACTAAAGGCATATTCCCAGCCGGTCGTACTGCCTACGCCCTCCTGCTGGGGATCACCCGGCAAATTGATTCGGCGGTCGGTATCGATATTATTTCTGCCCAGTCTGAGCAGACCATCCAAATAGAATCTTTCTGACTGGTAGTAGCTGCCGTAGGCCGCCAGATGCCAACTGTCCATCTCCAGATTACCGGCATCGCCTTTAAAATCGGAATCCTTGCTGGCATAACCCAAGGCGCTACCCACGACCAGTGCATCGGATATGCGGTAGTCGGCGCCGGCGGTGACCCCCCGGGCACGGAAGTCGAACCCCGTCCCCCGATCTGTTTTATCCCTGTCGCCGATAATGACATTGGCATTGATAAAGGCGCCCCAGCGGCTGGCAATACCCTGCGCCTCCTCACCCGCCGAGCCACCTCGCGCCCCACTGCCAAATAGCGCAGAAACAACGGATTCAGGCAGGGTCTGTCCATCGATGTTGATCGTCAGGCCCGAGAGACTGACACCCCGCGCGCCAGCCCGCAGGGCCGTCAGCCGTCTGTGGATACTCGCAGACTGAAGCTTGGCAGTCTCGATAACAACCCGGCCCTGGGCCGATACCTCCTCGTGGGCCAGGAGATCCAGATTCGCAGCAACCACCCCCGGATCATCGACCTCCAGGCGTCGGCAGGTTGCCAGCAAGTCTCCCTGCCCGGAACTCAACACTTCTTCCGCTCCTGCCATTTTCTTCAGGGCGAGGCACATGGTATCCATCGCCCTTGCCACGGAGCGCTGATTTCCCGTGAGCCCTGGCTGCTCAGCGATGCCACCATTGACCACAAAAGTGACAAAATCCGAGCCCACAGTAGCCTTTACAATCAGGCGGTCAAATATATCCAGAGTCAGTGTGTTACTGGATCGGCCATCGGCATCGGTCACCGTTGGCCGTGTCTGTTCTAGCGTCCCCCCACTCGCAGGCAAGACTTCCCAGTCAACAGACACCCCAGCAACGGGATTCCCTGAGGCATCGACGGCAGTGATAACAAAGGGTGCCAGGATGTCTTCCGGTGCACCTCGCTGATCATTGCCGGAAATGGCCTTGATCTGATCCACCGCCGGCGGGTCGATCGTTGAGTCCTTGATGGTTAACGTTGCCTGACTGAGGCTGCCTATCGCATTGGCTTGTACATTTCCGACTCTCTCTGCAGCGGCATTTTTTTCTGTGCCTTCTGATTGTCCGAGGGGTAGGTCTTGTAGCGTAAGGGTTAGGGTTTCGTCTCCCTCCACCAGTGAATCGGCCACAATATCGATGTTCAAGGTTTTAGTCGCCATGTCGCCATCAGACCAACTGAGTACATCAGGCGCCTCTGTCATCTGGAAGGAATAATCCGCCGTTGTCGCCGTGTCGCCCTCTCCACCCGCCAATACGCGAACCCACAACGCACCTGCGCTGCCACCGGTTCGCGTCACCGTTATTGCCGCCCGGCCGTCTTCTTCGCTGACCTGATAATCGGCGCTGCTAAATTGAATAGTGCCCGGAGAGGGCTGGATGACATTCGTCGAAACGGAGTAAGTATTCCCCACGCAGTTAGATGAACAGTCAACAGTAAATGCAAGGTCGAGATGTCCCTCGGGCGGCTGCCAGGTAAAGGTATACTGTATTGACTGGCCGGCATTGATTCCTTCCGGGCAGTAAAAACCTGTGCCGTATCCCGCGTCATAGCATTCATCCGACGTAAATGAGCCGTTAGCATTTTGTCCCGCCGAGGTTATCCGAATTTCGGCAAATCTCTGGACATCGGTATTTTCCACCATGAGCGTATAGCGTACGATATCGCCGGATGTAACAGGGTTACCTGGAGCTTGCGCAATGTCCGTTATTCGAAGCCCCTCATGCTCCACCGCCAAACCTGTTCTCACCACACAAAAGCCTAGGATAAGCAGAAACATCTGAGAAAATATGCTCAATGAAAATGCCGGCAGAGAAAAAGACTTCTTGCTGAATCTCCAAGCCTCAGCGTTTGAAAATAACCCTATGAGATTATTCATAATCCCTCTCCGCAATATCTATTTTGTGTAGAATTTCCACCCAAAAATCGCCCCAGCCATGCTCATGTCTCAAACCATCCAGCACGAACACCTTGGCATTTCTTTGTTGACTGACAGCGACCTCAAGCATTTTCGGTGGCACGTTGCTGTCGTCCCGACCTACATAGTGCAACTGATAAATATGACGTGGCAAAGATGGACGATGGGCCGGATTTAATGAATGCACCAGTTTTGTATAACCATGCCGAGCCGTCCATGCGTCTATGTCCAGATTTCCGGCCAGTGTCACAACAAGCCGGGCCTGGGGCACCCGCTCCGCAAGCAGCATGGCCAACGTCCCTCCCCCGCTATGACCGATCAGCACCAGAGAGCTAATGGCATTTTCACTGACTAATGAAGCCAATGCCGCGCTCATGCTCTCAACGACTTGCTCTGAATAGCGCCCATAGGTCCACAGCCAGGGGTTGCAGGCCGAGTCTCTGGCCAGTCCGTGATAGCAGGGCCTGCCCAGATAAATGGCTGGGTACGGATCCTGCGCCATTAATTGCAGCATCAGCGGCTCTGCTGACGTGGGATCAGTGGCGACAACATGCCGCCGAACCCAAGGGGTGCCGTCTCCTTCAATATAGACATGCCACAGACTTTCTTCGTTGCGGGTGTCAGCACGCTTGTTAGCCATAAAAACAAGATGCGAAAAGTCAGCCCCGGTGACAATCTGACGCGTAAAACCATTAGCTGCAGCAAACGAGTCATTGCGCGCCGCAGGGGTGGTGCAGGCGCCAGACAGTAGCGCCAACAACATGACTGTAATGCACTGACCCTGACGGCTCCCCATAAAAAGTTTGGTAGGGTGGGCACGTTTTTTGTGCCCACGCGGTTGACGGATATTCCACGTGGGCATGAAAAGCCTGCCCACCCTACATGGCTTAAGCGTGCATAGAGAGTATAGAAAATATAAAGACAGCCGAAACAAAATTCAGCGCACTATCACCCCTCTTCCCTCTCTTTAACGAAAATGAATTCACCCCCGTTATGGCCCGTATGGCGAATAGGCGCATACGTCGGCCGCTGTATAAACCCGATGGATGCCGCTTGTGTTTTGACTTGCCCCGACACCCCCAGGTAGATTTTATACGCATCGATAATACCGGTGTCTTGTTCCAGTTCCTGAATAAAGGCCTTGGCAAAAACAGAATGCTCACCGCCGCCGCCATCCAGCACAGGGCTGACACCACCGGATGTCAACACGGTGCGGGAGGGTGTTTTCGCCATGACTTTCAGCCACTTTTTCAGATGTTCATCATCCAGTTGGGTGTCAATACGCGCCACCGAGCTTTGCGTCATGGAGCCGGAATAACAAGAGTCGGCAACCACTAGAATATGCTTGGCTTTGAATGTGTTGAGTAAATCAGAGATGGTCGAATTGGCTATCCAGTTGGCGGTATTTGCCTGTTCGGCATCCACTGGCAGCCAGTATCCCTGCAAGGTTTCCGGATCCCGCTCACCGTGACCGGCATAGTAAATCAGCAGGTTATCGGCCTCCGTCAGCTGCCCGCGAAGATCATTCAGTGCCGAAAGAATCGCATACCTGTCTGCGTTGAGAATAAGCTGTGTATCAAAACCGTAATCAGATTGCAGCACCGCAGCCACTCGCTGTGCATCATTAACGGCGGTCTCAAGTGTGGGGAATTGTGAGTAGTCATTATTGCCGATAACCAATGCGAAGTAGCGTCCAAAATTAACACCTTTGGCCGCCACGCCAATCCGGGAAATACGGTTATCCTGCGCAACCATGTGGCGGGCAGGCTCCATGACAAAAGAAAAACTGGCCGTCCGATCTTGCTTGTCGGTGGCCAATATCGAGACTTCTGCCTTGCTCTCAACGGGTACGGTTGCCTGGAAAATGCCTTCACCGTCGATGGCTAACGACTCACCATTGATGGATGCCCGTTTCAGCCCTGCCGGGGCTGTAATTCTCCCTTTGATGCTACGCACCTTATTGCCCGGCGGAACCCGCACTACCGGCCCGCTACCCCGGGTCACCACAATCACGGGGTCAAACACCTCAATGGAGGGGCCGGCGATATCCTGCATCGCCAGCATTTGCCGCTGGGTCGTCAGGTTGCCTGTCTGTCGCGTCACCTGCGTGCGCACCTGCAACATCTGCGACTGTAGCGCAACCACCGCAGCCTGCGTTTGAGCAATACGCTTTTGCTGTGCGGCATAGGCCGCCTTCAGCTCGCTCAGGTGCGTGGCATCTTCCTGATCCTGCGTTATTTTATCATTCAGTTGTGCGAGTTGCTGCCTTGCGCTCTGCAACGTATTTTCACGTTGCTGTAGCTGTTTCTCCATGTCGGCGACGGAGGTGGACAAGTCTTGTACTTGCTGCTCCCGCCGCTGTATTTCCTGCCGCAGTACCTCGGTTTGTTCCTGCGCCAACGTGGATGCCTTGATCTCGATATTCGAGGAATAGTCAAGATGGTCGTCCTGAATACCCGATGCCAGTCGGTACCAATTCAATGCCTTGAGCATATCCCGGGGAACACCCAGGCCTTTTTCATACAGGTAGCCCAGATTGATTTGCGCCCGTGAAAAATTTTGCTCTGCCGCCCGCGAATACCAAGTGAAGGCGGTTTTGTAGTCGGCGGGTAAACCCAGACCTTTTTCATAAATCTCGCCAACATAGGTCTGTGCCTCGGCATTACCTTGTTTCGCCGGTTCCAGCCAGGTTTTCAGTGCGGTGCGATAGTCGGCCCGGTCATAGGCAACGTATTCACCGCCACGTATTTCACAATTCAGCGCCGTGGTTTTGATCGGCCGGCGGGCGGCCAGATAGGTCATTTGTGCGCCAAGTTTTCGCACCTGCGGGGGCAGAAGACAATCAACAGGCAGGAATTTGTCCGGTGATATCTTCGCTGCGTCGCCCTCAAGCTGTAATGCACTATCAGATCCGTTCAGCCCTGCGGCACAACCGACGGTGAGTGTGACAGCGAACGCCATCATGCCGCGCTGTAGGGATTTTAGGGAAAAACCCGCGTACGCTGTATATTTTTGCACATTCTTGCGGATATTTCTCATGGTTTTTCCTCGCTAAGCCGTTGTTTCACATTTAGTAGCTTTTTATGTTGTGGGTAGATTGTCAGCCCACTGTCTATCAATTTTTCGGCCCGGAGCCGTTCGCCGTCACTTAGTGCTGACTCGGCAGCTTGCGCCAGCCTGTCCAATACGGTTTCCAGCCCCTGAATTGCCCGACGGTTGTAGGGATGCATGCTAAGCACTTGGTTATAAACATCAAGTGCATTGGCGCCCGCAGGAGAAATCAGGCGCCCGACCATCATATGAACCTCGGCGATTTCCAGCAACTGTTCGATCCGCTGTCTGTCTGCCTTGGTCAGTTCAGCCGCCGGCGGTGGATTTTCAAACAGGCTGGGGGCAACGATTTGCGGAGGCTGTAGCCAGAAAAAAAGACTCAAAGCAACCGCCGTTAGTGCCGTGCCGACGGCCAGCCAATAACGGCGATCAACCTTGCTTGGCAACAGGGCTTCGAGAAACGCCTCGGCAGAAAGGGTTCGATCCTCTCGCTGAAGGGCTAAACCACCCAACAACCCCTTCCATTGCCGGTCTGTCAGGCCCGGAATGCGTTCCGGCTTCAGGTTTTGGCGCAGAGCATCCATCGCCGACAATTCGTCGAACGGGTGTTTCCCGGCCAGCAATTTATAGGCAATAATCGCCAGTGCATAAATATCATCGCGGGGATCTGGCGGCATGCCGCGAAGCATTTCCAGGCTGGCATAGGGGGGGGTCAGCGCGATCATATCGTCAAACAATCCAGGGGCACCACTCGCCGTCTTGTTACCCGAGGTCAGTACGGCACGGGCAATACCAAAATCCAGGATCTTTGTCGTGCCATCCTCCGTAATGAAAACATTGCCGGGTTTTAGGTCGAAATGCACAATACCCCGTTTGTGGGCGTAGGCCAGCCCTTGTACGATGTCGGAGATAATAGAAAGGCGTTCGCTGATACCAACAGGTGTATCCTGCCCGGATGCCGGGGCTTCCTTGTCAGCCATGTACTTGCCCAGGGGCTGCCCGGCGAGTAATTCCATCGTCATGTAAACAATGTCACCATCCCGATCAAAATCATAGACCGTCACAACATTAGGATGGGCCAGTTCCTGTGCCTTTGTACATTCCTGCTGCAACATACGCAACGCATTGGGCAGATGCTGGACATTTTGCGACAGCAGCTTGATTGCAATCCGCGAGTCGGAATCACCGAGTTCCTCTTTGCGCAAATCCCGCGCGGCATAGACAACCCCCATGCCGCCCTGCCCCAGCATGTATTCGAGGCGAAAGCGGTTATTGATCAGCCCCCCCGAACCTATCTCACTGGCCTGCGATGCAACCGATGGATTGACCGGCCGAGTCTGCGACTGAAAAGCCCGAGTCTTCTCCGCTTCCATGTCCATCTCACCGGCATGCGATAAAACCGATGGGTTGGCCGGCTGCACATGCTGACGAGAAACCCGGGTGTTATCATTTTCCTCTATGCCCTCGCGCGGATCCATCCCATTGGCGTGCGATGAAACCGACGAATTTGTCGGCTGGGCACGCCGGCGGGAAACCCGGGTCTTGTCATCCTCCATATCCACTGGCAGCCCCTATGACTAATTTGCCGAAACAGGCTGCCTGGCACCCTGACAGCAATAATGATGATGCGCCCCTTACCCAGGAGACATCCCCAATTGTTTATAAAATTCGGTAGTAGGATGTACCGAAATACAGGCAGCGGGCGCCAAAACTGATTCGCCCGATGCGCCTATTTTGCCATATTACCCAACCATTTCACCCTCAATCTCCGCACGAGTCCCCGATGGGAGTGATTTTTCGCTATAATGCGCCGCTTAGCTTGGCTGCCCGCCCCACAGCCCGTGGGCTCAAGCACCACCGCACACCCAACCCAAACAGACAGCCCAACCAACTATGTCCGAGTTCCCCCTGCTGGAGCACATCAACGACACCGACGAGCTGCGCCTACTGGCGTCAGACCAGCTCGCCCCTCTGGCCGACGAGCTGCGCGCATTTCTGATCCAGTCGGTGGGCCAAACCGGTGGGCACTTGGCCTCTGGCCTGGGCACAGTGGAACTCACCATCGCCCTGCATTACGTGTTCAATACCCCCCACGACCGTTTGGTGTGGGACGTAGGCCATCAGAGCTATCCGCACAAGATCCTCACCGGCCGCCGTGAGCGCATGGATACCCTGCGTCAGCAAGGTGGCATCGCCGGCTTCCCCAAGCGCGAGGAAAGTCCTTATGACACCTTCGGCGTCGGTCATTCCAGCACCTCCATCAGTGCCGCCCTGGGCATGGCCTTGGCCGCCCGGCAGGCCGATGAAAAACGCGAGGTGGTGGCGGTGATTGGTGACGGCGCTATGACCGCCGGCATGGCCTTCGAGGCCTTGAATCACGCCGGAGCACTGGATGCCAACCTGCTGGTGGTACTCAACGACAACGACATGTCCATCTCCGCCAACGTCGGCGGACTATCCAACTACCTGGCGCGCATCCTCTCCGGCAAGCTCTACCTCACCGCCCGCGAGGGCTCGAAAAAGGTACTCAGCACCATCCCCAACATGTGGGAGCTGGCCAAACGCGCCGAAGAACACATGAAAGGCATGGTGATCCCCGGCACCCTGTTCGAAGAACTCGGCTTCAACTATATCGGCCCCATCGATGGCCACGACCTCGACACCCTGATCAAGACCCTGGGCAACCTCAAGTCACTGAAAGGCCCGCAGTTCCTGCATGTAGTCACCAAGAAGGGCAAGGGTTTCGCCCCGGCGGAGGAAAACCCCTGCGCCTTCCACGGCGTCGGCAGCTACGACCCGGATACCGGCGAACCCCTGAGCCGCCCTGCCGGCGGTAGCGGCCCCACCTACACCCAGGTGTTCAGTGACTGGATCTGCGATATGGCCGACGCCGACCCACGTCTCATCGGCATCACCCCCGCCATGCGCGAGGGCTCTGGGCTGGTGCGTTTTTCCGAAGAATATGCCGACCGTTATCAAGATGTGGGTATCGCCGAACAACATGCGGTGACCCTCGCCGCCGGCATGGCCTGCGAAGGCCTCAAGCCGGTAGTGGCTATCTATTCCACCTTCCTGCAGCGCGCCTACGACCAACTCATCCATGACGTGGCGATCCAAAACCTGCCGATACTCTTCGCCATCGACCGCGCCGGCCTAGTGGGCGCCGACGGCCCCACTCACGCCGGCAATCTCGACCTCAGCTTCCTGCGCTGCGTACCCAATATGCTGATCATGGCCCCAGCGGACGAAGCCGAATGCCGGCAGATGTTGAGCACCGGTTTTTACCACGATGGCCCCGCAGCGGTACGCTACCCGCGCGGCTTCGGCCCTGGCACCCTCCCGGCGCAGGATCTCGATACCCTGCCCATCGGTCAGGCCGAGCTACGCCGGGAGGGTACAGGGGTTGCCATCCTCGCCTTTGGCAGCATGGTCTCCGCCGCCGAACAGGCCGGGCGGGAAAGCGGCGCCACGGTGGTCAACATGCGCTTCGTCAAGCCCTTGGACGAAGCCCTGATCCTGCAACTGGCGAAGACCCACGGCGCCTTTGTCACCGTGGAAGAAAATGTCATCGCCGGTGGCGCCGGCAGCGCGGTGAGCGAATGCCTGGCGGCACACGGCATCAATCTGCCCATGACCCACCTCGGTCTGCCCGACCGCTTCGTCGAGCACGGCAACCATCAGCAGTTGCTCAGCGCCTGCGGGCTCGACGCCGCCGCTATCCGCCACGCCGTAGAATCCCTGCTGGCGGATGACGGTTGCCAAGTCTCGCGCAATAACATAGCATCTTGATCAGTTTTAGCCGCCCCGCGACACAACACCTCGACACTTTACCTTTTACAATCCGCCATGACCCCTATGTATTCTCTCAACGTCGTCAGTGACTTCGCCTCCGCCCACACCCTCCGTGACTACCCCGGCGCCTGCTCACGCATGCACGGACATAACTGGAAAGTGGAAGCCGAGGTAGAAGCCAGCCAACTGGATGAAGTGGGCATGGCGGTGGATTTCAAAGTCATCCGCCAAGCAGTAAAAAAACTCACGGATCGACTTGACCACTACTACCTGAACGAGATCCCACCCTTCGACGAGATCAACCCCACAGCGGAAAATATCGCCGCCTATTTATACCGGGGATTGTCGGAGGCACTGAACGATGGACGCATCCGCGTGCGGGCTATCACCCTGTGGGAAACCGAGCGGGCCTGCGTGCGCTATAGCGAAGATACTTGAAAGATTAATTTGCCACAGAGCCACGAAGGACACAGAGAACAGAAAAAAGACAGCTCTCGCAGAACGACCAAGGACGTAAAGAGTCAGAGGTATGTTGACTCTTTACGTCCTTGACACCTTCACGGGAAAAGACTTTTCTCTGAGCCCTCCGTGTCTCTGTGGTAAAAGACAAACACAAGAAACGAACAGAAAACCAAAGGAAGCAAGCCGTGACCGAAACCACCGGCACCGCCATCGAAGACGTACAAAGCGCCATAGATACCCGCCGCATGCCCATCAATAAGGTCGGTATCAAGGATATCCGCCACCCGGTGCGGGTACGTGACCGCTCCGGTGGTGACCAGCACACCATCGCCCATTTCAATATGTACGTGAATCTGCCACACAACTTCAAGGGCACGCACATGTCACGCTTCGTCGAGATTCTCAACGAGCACGAACGTGAGATCTCGGTGCAATCCTTTAAACACATGCTGAAGGAAATGACCACGCGCCTGGAAGCCGAGTCCGGCCACATCGAAATGAGTTTCCCCTATTTCGTCTGCAAGGCGGCGCCGGTCTCCGGGGTCGAGAGTCTGATGGACTACGATGTATCCCTGATTGGCGAGATCAGTAACGGTGAACACCAGACCACGCTAAAAGTGGTGGTACCGGTCACCAGCCTTTGCCCCTGCTCAAAGAAAATCTCCGACTACGGCGCACACAACCAGCGCTCGCACGTCACCATCACCGTGCGCACCTGCAAGTTCGTGTGGATCGAAGATATCATCGACGTGGTAGAGGAAGAGGCCTCCTGCGAGTTGTACGGCCTGTTAAAGCGTCCGGATGAAAAAATGGTCACCGAACGCGCCTACGAAAACCCCAAATTCGTCGAAGACATCGTGCGCGACATCGCCGGACGCCTGAACACGGACGAACGTATTACCGCCTATTGCGTGGAATCGGAGAATTTTGAATCCATCCACAACCACTCGGCCTATGCTCTGATCGAGAAGAATATGTCGGTGTGAGAAAAACGGGGCTGAGCGACCCGGACTTAAAGACCCATTTCATCATTGCATTTCATTCTTGGACAAGGCCAAAAGTCGCATTTTAGTGTCGATTCTGCTAGAGTCGCGCCGCCTTTCCCGCCACGTTCAGCCATCCAGAGCCAGGACCAGAATTTCCATGCATCCCATGCTCAATATCGCGGTTCGCGCCGCACGCCGCGCCGGCAACCATATCGCCCGCTCCGCCGACGACATCGACCGTCTCGACATCGTCACCAAGGCTCCCAATGACTTCGTCAGCCAGGTGGATCAGCAGGCCGAACAGATCATTATCGACATCCTGCGCGACGCCTTCCCGACTCACGGCATTCTCGCCGAGGAAAGCGGTGAACAGAATGGTGATGAAGAATACCTGTGGATCATCGACCCACTGGATGGCACCACCAATTTCCTGCATGGCTTTCCCCAGTTCGCCGTCTCCATCGCCCTCAAGGTGCGCGGCCGGCTGGAGCAAGCGGTGGTCTACGATCCCACGCGTCAGGAGCTGTTCACCGCCAGCCGCGGCGCCGGCGCGCAGCTCAATGACCGTCGTATCCGCGTCAGCAAGCGCCGCGGACTGGACGGCGCCCTGCTCGGCACCGGTTTTCCATTCAAGCAACAGCAACACCTCGATGCCTACCTGGCCACCTTCCGTGCCCTGTTCCCCATGACCGCCGGCATCCGCCGCCCCGGCTCTGCGGCGTTGGATCTGGCTTACGTGGCGGCCGGGCGTCTTGACGGTTTTTGGGAAATCGGTCTCAGTCCCTGGGATTCCGCCGCCGGCGCACTGCTGGTGCAGGAGGCCGGCGGACTGGTAAGCGACTTCGGTGGTGGCAATGAATTCCTTGACAGCGGCAACCTAGTGTCCGGTAACCCCAAGGTCTTCAAGGCCATCCTACAGGCCATTCGCCCGCACCTGACAAAAGACCTGCTGCGCTGACCGACAAATTGCAGAGTTCTCTCCCTCTCCACAGGCCCCCACTTGCGCATGACGGCGATGAGACCGGCCATTTTGGCCTTAAACCCAATGTAATGTCGTTTTTGTTGGGCACCACCCACCGGGCGCTCCTGCCGATACACCCTTGGTGGGTCAGGCCCACAGTGAGCATTCAAGTTTCCGCACGACAACGCCGAAATTAAAGGCAACCTCACACGGAAGCAGTAACGTGAACAACCTCCCCGGCAGTTGCTCGAAACGAGATCGCCAAGCACTGGAACTGATGCTGCACGACGGGCTCGACCGCCTGGAGGAATTCACCCTGATGCTGGCCTTTCAGGGCTCAGGCAACGCGTTCAAAATCCTCGCCATTACCCCGGCACCTACCGAACCAACCGTCGTCCACCCGCAGCGCAGAACCGAAAACGTCATTTACCTGCATGAAACCCTGCTGAAACAGACCGCCTGACGCCCTCGCTCACCCCACGGCCAATTTCTATCTGGCAATACGCTGTCCCCAGGAGCCTCTTGCAGAACTCTGAATGGATGAGCGGCAATCCCACTTTGAGTCCATTTTCGGGATGGAATGAGTTTCATGGTGGTTCCATGGAGCGAAATTCCAGCTCGGAAATGGGACAAAGAGGGGAAGCCGATCGCCGCTCATGAGTTTTGCAAGAGGCTCCCAGACACAATTCATTTCCCAACCCTCTCCACGAGTTCAATCCGGGGTGAAAACTTTGTTACACTCGCTGTTCCCGGCCTATGCCTGATGCTAGGCTCCATTTTTTCCGCCACTCAAAAAGACAAAGGTAGTAACACGGCATGGAGCTTCTTTCCAAACTGTTAAAAAAAATGGTGTCCAGTGGCGCCTCGGATCTGTTTCTGAGCACGGGATCCCCCCCCGCCTTCCGTATCAACGGTGCCCTGCAACCCCACCCCATTCAGCCATTGGCCCCGGGCATGACGGATCAGATGGCCAAACTGGTGATGCGCAAGGAGCATGCCGAGGCCTTCGCGGAAGAACTGGAGATCAGCCTCGGCTATACCGTACCCGGCATCGGCCGCTTCCGTTTCAACGTCTTCCGCCAGCGTGGCGAGATCAGCATGGTCATCCGCGCCGTGCCCTTTGAAGTACCCGATTTCGAGACCCTGGGTGTGCCCGACATGCTGCAGGATCTGGTGATGCTCAAGCGGGGTCTGATCCTGGTAGTTGGCCCATCCGGCGCCGGCAAGTCCACCACCCTGGCAGCGATGATCGACCACCGCAACAGCAACACCATCAGCCATATCATCACCGTCGAAGACCCCATCGAATACATCCTGCAACACAAGCAGTCGGTGGTAAATCAACGCGAAATCGGCGTCGACACCAACTCGTATCACAAGGCCCTCATCAATGCCCTACGCCAATCACCGGACATGCTGATGATCGGCGAGATTCGCGAACACGAAATCATGGAAGACGTACTGGAGTTCTCCGACACCGGTCACCTGTGCCTGGCCACCCTGCATGCCAATAACGCCAGCCAGGTATTCGAGCGCATCGTCAACATGTTCCCGCAGGAAAAGCGCGATCTGCTCTACATCACCCTGGCACAGAATATCAAGGCCGTGATCTCGCAGGTACTGGTGCCTACCCTCGAAGGCGGACGCGCCGTGGCCGTGGAACTGCTGCTCTCCACCTCGCGCGTGCGCGACCTGATCCGTCGCGGCGACTTTATCTCACTGGTGGACGTGATGGAAAAAGACGCCAACACCGGCATGCGCACCATGGATCAATCGCTCTACGAGCTGTATGCCGAAGGCCGCATCAGCGAGGAAATCGCCCTCGCCTATGCCGACTCCATGAGTAACATGCGCCTGCAGATGCGCCTCTCCGGCCTCACCCCCAGCGCCACCACAGGCATTACCATATCCGGCAACGAACCCACTGAAACGAATAACGAGAAGTAACCAACCATGAACAACATGCCCCTCGTCATCGAACCCGAACAACTGGAGCAGAAGCTCGGCCACGACGGCCTGCTGGTGGTCGATCTGTGCAAGCCGGAAACCTTCGCCAAGGGACACATCCCCGGTGCGGTACATCTTGACTACGCACAGATCGTGCGCCTGGACAGGCCGCGCATGGGCCTACTGCCCGACGCCACCAGCCTGAGCAACATTTTTTCTTCCATCGGTCTCACGCCGAAGACACAGGTTGTTGCCTATGACGACGAAGGTGGCGGCCGTGCGGCACGCTTCCTCTGGACCCTGGATACCGTCGGCCACAAAACGGCCTCCTTGCTCGATGGTGGCCTGTTCAGCTGGACCAACGAAGGTCACTCGCTAGAAATCACCGCGCACCACCCGGCGCAGAGCAAATATGCGGTCAACATCACCGATGCCCCGCTGGCCAGCCGCGACTACATCCTCAGCCATCTGAACGACCCCGGCGTGGTGCTGTGGGACTCCCGTTCCGCTCTGGAATACAGCGGCAAGAAGAAATTCGCCGAACGCGGCGGTCATATCCCCGGCGCCCTTAACATCGACTGGCTCGATGTCATGGACAGATCACGCAATATGCGCCTGAAAACCGCAATGGATCTACGTACCCTGCTCGAAGGCAAGGGCATTACCCGCGACAAAACCGTCATCACTTACTGCCAGACTCACCATCGTTCGGCGTTGACCTACTTCGTCTTGAAGGTACTCGGCTACCCGAACATCAAGGGCTACCCCGGTTCCTGGTCGGACTGGGGCAATAGCCCTGATACGCCCATCGAGGTCTGATCGAGTGTTGAGCGTTGGTCATTGAGGAAACCATCGTTCTCGACCGATGCGGTTCGCAGGCTCACCAGCATCCTGCACAGATGCCCCAAGTGCCTTTGCGTTATCAACGTTGAAATCAAAATATTCACAGCCATTCGCCTGGCCAGTAGATTGAACGCTGGCCGGGCAGGCTGAATCAGTTTTTTGTACCCACGGGAACGTGAATCAATCACGCTTCAATATCGGCTCCAGCATCTTCATCACCTGCACCGCAGTATGCGCGTGCGAGGTCAGTTTCCCGCCATAGATACTGACGACCCTGGGCATGGCGTCGTCACAATGCAGGACGGTGTCCCGTGGCCGGGTGAAGGCACGTCCCTTACCCGCCGGTAACACACGCAAGCCAGCAAATGACGCCAGGATGTCCGTGGGTTCGAGCTGGCTGTTGAAATAATGGTTGTACACGGCCAGCAGGTAGAACTGTTCCGATGGCAGCGGCTGGACATCGGCCGGATCGCCCCGGTAGGGGGTCTCGGTTGTCCCGATCAGCGTGTGACCCCGCCAGGGCATGACAAAAACCGCACGCCGATCCTGCGGGGCTTCCAGATAATAGATACCCCGCTTCAGCCTCCCCGGAACAACGATGTGCGTACCCTGCACCAGTTCAATGTCCAATGGTGCCAGATGCGGCGTCATGCATTCCAGCACGAGATTGACCCAGGGGCCGGCAGCATTGACCACGCATATGGCGGTAAATTCTTCCGCCCCCGCCGGCCCATGACAACGCACACGACAACGGGTCGCCGTGCATTCGGCCCGTTCGAGGCGGGTATTGAAGGCAACGCTTGCACCCAGCGCCTGCGCATCGGCGAGTACCGCTTCGGTCAGCGCACGATCATCGGTTTGCGCATCAAAATAGCGAAACACGGCGCGCAGATCGTGGCTGTCCAGTCCGTCCAGGTCATGCCATTCACTGGCGGGGATACGGCGAAAGCGCTGCCCACCCAGCAGGCGGTACAACCACAATCCAAACGCAATCTTCCAGGCCGGGCGAGTGGTATGGGTATACACCGGCAGATAGAACGGGGTGAGTTGCACCAGCGAGGGCCGTTCGCGTAATAACGCGCGTTGTGCGTGCAGACACTCACGCACCAGTCGCAACTGGCCGGTTTCGAGATAGCGTAAACCGCCATGAATAAGCTTTGATGAGCGGCTCGAGGTTCCTTCCGCCGGCCGGCCGAACTGTTCGATGACGTGCACGCGGTAACCCCGTCGCGCAGCGGCATGTGCGACTGCAGCGCCGTGTATGCCGGCGCCAACGACGAGAATGTCACAGTCCATGACGACAGGCCCGCCCGGTAAGTCGAGGATGTTTCAACAGGCGGCAGATATCACCAGTTTCGATCAGGTCGACACCCCGTTGCGCCCAATCCAGGGCCTGCTGTGGATCCCCGATATCGTAAAGCATCCAGCGCCAACCCCCCGGCCAGGGTGTTTCATAGCGCTGGATTTTACGCTCATTGCAAATCAGGTATTGCGGTTTCAGCCGTTCGGCGCGTTGCCGGGAGTTGTCATTGTATTCGTGTAATACCCAGCCCAATTCCGGCGCCACATGCTTGCGTGCAAGGTGTAATGCCTCATCATCAAAAGAGATGAGTACACATTGATCCCGGTATGGCGCGATAACCTTCAATAGCGCGCATGTTACGGCTTCACGGCCAAAGTGTTTCAGACTTTCCGTTTTTATTTCCACCATGGCACGTACATCAGGATAAGTGGACAGCCACTCGAGCACGTCATCGAGCAAGGGTGTCGGTGTCGGGAAAAAGCGTGCAGCAAAGCGCTCGGGATAATGCACACTGATGCGGCTACAGGCTTGCGCATCGAGTTCAAAGACAGCTCGCGGGTCATTGCCTGTGCGCAGGAAATCGACATCATGCAGCAGTATAAAACCACCGTCGGCGCACATCTGTACATCGAACTCCAGCCAGCAGGCGCCGGCATCGACGGCCGCCAGCAATGCCGGCCAGCTGTTTTCCGGGTATTGCACCATATCGCCACGGTGGCCGACCAGCTGCGGGATACGCTCAGTTGTCATCGAACTCAGCCGAATATTGCCGGAGCAGGTCAACAAACTGTTGATAACGATTTTGTAGTGGCCTATCAGGCCGTGGAGTGAATCGGGGTAGGTCTTTCGACGCCAGCCAGTCCGCAGGCCGCCCCGCCGCCAGCCAGGCAACGCCACGGGCACTGGCTTCCGTATCCTCGCAGCGCTCGACCGGCAGTTTGCTGAGGTTGGCGAGCTTCTGGCACAGACCGTCGAGCCGAGACAGCCCGCCGCTGACCCGCAGACGCCCGATGGCTGTATGGCGGCTCATGCAGTCCAGGTTGTATTGCAGCAGGAATACGATGCTTTCCACGACAGCGACGGCACGTTCCGCGCAGCCCCGACAGCTGTTGTCCGGCCGAAACACCGGCGGCCCGGGCCGCCGCCACCAGGGCGAGCCAAGGCCGCCGACCGTATTCATGAACAACGGTGGTTCTGTCACCTGTTCCAGCCAGTCGGGCAGGCGCGTGGCAAGATCATCGATACCCTCCTGTTCCGCCAGCCATTGCAACGCACTGCCGGCGCCGTTCACGGTGCCTTCGAACAGCCATTCAGCTCCCCTGGCGTCGCTGGCGGACAGGCTGCGCAGGAGTGCCGGCACGTCGTCCCCCGACGCTTGTGCTGCCAGCACAAAGGCGCCACTGCCAAGGTTGATCAGGGCGCAATCGTGTGTATCCCCGCCGCTGCCGTGCCATGCGGCATTCTGGTCACCGCACACGGCCGTCACCGGAATGCCATAGTCGGTGAGTACCCCATAGTCGCTCATGACCGGCCGGCATGCCGGCAGCCCATCGAGCGGAATCCCGAAGCAGTCGGCCAGCGGGTGTGACCAGTCCAGATGGTCGACATCCAGCAACTGCATACGCTGGGCATTGCTGTGGTCGATGACATGCCCTATGGCGGTGAGATGGGTCAGCAGAAAGCTGGCCAGCGGACCGAGACGCAAACGGCCTTCGCCGACCAGTCGCTGGTGTAGCCAGCACAGTTTACTGGCCCCGTAATGGGCCGAGAGTGGCAGCCCGGATCGCTTACGGATCTCCGCCCCATGGGCGTGCAAGGAATCGACCAGCGAGGCGCCACGCGTGTCCTGCCAACTGATGGCGGCAGACAACGGGGTTCCGTTCGTCCGCCACGCCAGCACCGTGGAGCGTTGGGTGGTCAAACCGCAGGCGCGGATATTGCCGCGTTCGGCAGGAGTCAGGGAGAGGACGGTTTGCGCAACCGCATCCTGAACCGAGGCGATGATTTCGCTGGGATCCTGCTCGGCACGGTTTGCCTGCGGCCGCGTGAGCGTGACCGGTACAAGATGGCTGGCAATCTGCCGGCCGCACACGTCAAACAGCAAGGCGCGACTGGCGTGCGTTCCCTGGTCGATGGCGAGCAGATAGTCCATAGCGCAAAGATAACGCCAATCAGCGGGGGGCAGAAGAGGCCGGTCTGTTTTTTGCGAAGATGTTGCCCACACGGGGATAGAGTGAGCTGCGGTTATTTGCGCAACCGGCCAAGCCAATTTGGCCAAAGGTCATCCCTCCTGTGCGACATTTCGGCTCAACGACCCTTCCTGACGCCCAGGTAAAATATGCCCGACACGACTCAAACGTGCGACCGCCTGGTTCGCAGCTTGCTTGCCGAACAAGTCATAACATATTGTTTTTAATCTTTTGGATCGAATTCCCCGCAGCTCGCCTACCAAAAGTAGGTTCTTTAAGAAAAGCGCCTACTTTGGGTGCTGTGATTATCGTCATTCCGGCTTGTTTTTAGTCGGAATCCAGAGATCGGGATCCTGTTTTCACCGGAGCGATTCATCCAGAATGTACGTCGTTTCAAGATTTCTGGATTCCGGGTCTTCACTTCGTTCCGCCCGGAATGACCATATTTTCGGCTCCAGATCCCACAGCGGAGGTAACTGGATGGGAGTAGCGACGTTTGTATACGGTATTGCTTTTGGCTCGGATGACAAAAAATGCGCCGGCCTGGGCTATACTGAAAAGCCGTCCAAAAATCCAGGCAGCCCCGATCCATGATGTATAAGGCACCAGTATGGCAGCTGGCTGGTTTGTGAATATTCGCCTTGCGAATGGCCTGTTTAACCGCGCGTTGAATCGCCTTCTCATCAAAATGATGCCGCCGTTCCACCCCAGAGCGTGGGTCAACGCTGCGTCGGCTGGATGGGAACACGTATTGCCACGCCCACTCCGTGGGTGCATTCGGATATTTTCTCGCCAAGGCATGTGGAAGGTAAACACTGCCAAAACCATCTACCAAATCCTTATCATGCGTTTGCTGTCGATTCGTCAGATGCCGTTGCAAGGGCACGATCAACTCATCCGACAAAGTCACCACCCGACCTTTCCCACCCTTGCCATTGTGCACATTAATTGAGCGATGTAAAAAAATCGAGATTCATCACCCGCAAGCGCAAACATTCCATTAACCTCAAGCCAGAGCCGTACATCAAACAGGCCGCCAGCCAATAGATTCCATCCAGCTCTTTCAAAACTGCCTGCACCTCTTCAGGCGTCAACACCACTGGAATTTTCTGGCGTGTCTTGGCGCGCGCTACTCCATTTAATCCCTCAATGGGTTGATCCAACACCGCACGATAAAGAAACATCAGCGCATTAAAAGCTTGGTTCTGTGTGCTGGGTGCAACATTTCGATTTACTGCCAAGTGCGTCAAGAATGCCGATACTTCCTGAGCACCCATGTCATGCGGATGCCGCTTGTTGTGAAAATAGATAAAGCGTTTAACCCAGCCGATATAAGTTTTCTCCGTACTGCGGCTGTAATGGCGCACACGAATGGCATCAGAAACTGAACACAGAAAAGGTGAAGAATAGCGCGTCGAATCCATGACAATACTCCCTTGAGTGGTACTGGTGTTTTGTACAGTATTTTTTAAGTCAGCCATTGCAAGCGGAATATTCCCCCACTTTGGGGTATTATCTCATCCAATATCTCGGCCACACCCCAATATTCCGAGGAGAAAAGCATTCATGAGTCTTTGGCAACTTGTTGAATGCAATAGATTTTCAGTGGAAGCGGCAAAGGTGGGGCATGCTTAATTGATAAATATGTAGCGAAAGTACCGTACATAATATCCCCCAAAATGTCTTATTTGCCCGTTCAATATTCGGTGGGAATTGCAGACTGCATGTCCATGGCGTAAAATACGATGATGTAAGTGATTGATTGTTTAGCAGGTTTGTAGGAGTATTTAGAGAGGTCGGGAATCACCGGCGAATAAATCACCGGATTTCGGGGCGGAGTTCTACCCCACTTTGGGGTAGATTAAGCGTTAGCTGTTAAAGGAGGTATTTTGGAAATAATAATTTCAATCGTTGCTCTAGTTGTATCGCTTTCTTCACTCGGGTGGCAAGCAATCACGTGGAAAAAACAACACGAACAAGAAAGGTTAAATCATAATATTGCATTACTCGCTGAAATAAAAATGAAACTCGCAGAAATGCCAGAAGCTTTTCGTTTTCATGGAATATCTGAAGAAGATATGGAAGCACACGATATAACAGAAAAAGAATTGGCATATCTTGTAGCAAACTTTATGGCTGGGCAGGTTTACTATGAAACGATTGATAATAATCCAGAAGAACCATTTGGCGAAAATGATTATCGAGCACAAATATGTAAAACAAAAGCTTTTAGAAAAGCTTGGCCTTTAGTTAAAAAAATTCTTGACGACACATCGTATAGACAAAAAGTTGAAAAAACAGTGGAACGTTATCAAAACAGCTAATCGGGTAACCGGGGGTATCTAACCCCCAGTCCCCACACCACCCGGCATGCGGGTCCGCACCGGGCGGTTCGTCAAGCATAGTGAAACTTGATCCACCGTTCTCTTACAGAGACGAGCCCCT
>JAKIUN010000114.1 GCA_021647505.1 Gammaproteobacteria bacterium | reverse complement strand
GTGGGAGGCAAACTATCCAACAGCAAGGGCATCAATCGCCAGGGCGGTGGCCTGTCCGCACCCGCATTGACCGACAAGGACAAAGAAGACATCAAGACGGCGGCCAAGCTCGAAGCCGACTATCTAGCCGTATCCTTCCCGCGCTGTGCCGATGACATGCACGAGGCGCGACGCCTATTTCGCGAGGCGGGTGGCCAGGGTGGGCTGATGGCGAAAATCGAGCGTAGCGAGGCACTGGAGGTCATCGATGAGATCATCGAGGCCTCCGATGCCGTCATGGTTGCGCGCGGCGATCTCGGCGTGGAGATCGGTGACGCGGCCCTGCCGCCAGTGCAGAAAGCCATCATCAAGAAGGCCCGCAGCCTGAATCGGGTGGTTATTACCGCCACACAGATGATGGAGTCCATGATCGAAAACCAGATCCCCACCCGGGCCGAGGTGTTCGACGTAGCCAACTCCGTGTTTGACGGTACCGATGCGGTCATGCTGTCGGCCGAGACGGCGGCGGGAAAATACCCGGCCAAGGCCGTGGCGGCCATGGATCGTATCTGCCTGGTGGCGGAAAAACAGCAGGTTACCAAGCGTTCCGACCACCGCCTCAACACCCGTTTTGAGCGTGTCGACGAAGCCATCGCCATGTCCACCATGTATGCCGCCAACCACCTCGACGTGAAAGCCATCGCCGCTCTCACCGAGTCCGGTTCGACACCGCTGTGGATGTCGCGCATCAGTTCCGGCATCCCTATCTTTGCCTTGACGGGACATGTGTCGACGCGTCGGAAAGTCACTCTCTATCGCGGCGTATATCCCATCAGTTTCGATTCCAAGAGTCGTGACCATGCCACCATTAACCGCGAGGCGGTGGACGAACTGAAGCGCCGCGGTGTGGTGCGTGACGGCGACCTGGTGATCATCACCAAGGGTGATCTGATGGGTGAGATGGGTGGCACCAATGCCATGAAGGTTCTGCGCGTCGGTGAAGAAGCGCCGCCCAACGACGTTTGCGCAATCCCGTAGCGTGCACTAGTAAAATTTTTAATTTGGACATTCACTAAAATATCAGGAGATTACAATGGCCCTTATTTCTTTGCGCCAATTACTGGATTACGCCGCCGAAAATGATTTCGGCATGCCGGCCTTCAATGTCAACAACATGGAGCAGGTGCATGCCATCATGCAGGCTGCCTCTGAGGCCAACAGCCCAGTGATCATGCAGGGTTCCGCCGGTGCGCGTAACTACGCGGGCGAGCCCTTCCTGCGCCATCTGATCACCGCTGCGGTCGAACAGTACCCGGATATCCCCATCGTCATGCACCAGGATCACGGTTCTGAGCCGGCGGTCTGCCTGCGTTCCATCCAGTCCGGTTTCACCTCGGTGATGATGGACGGCTCGCTGATGGCCGACATGAAGACCCCTTCCAGCTTCGAATACAACGTCGACGTGACCCGCAAAGTGGTCGACATGGCCCACGCCGGCGGTGTCTCCGTCGAGGGCGAGCTGGGCTGCCTGGGTTCGCTGGAGACCGGTGAGATGGGTGAAGAAGACGGCCACGGTGCGGAAGGCAAGCTGGACATGGAACAGTTGCTGACCGGCGTCGAAGAAGCCGCTGACTTCGTCGAGCAGACCGGCGTAGATGCCCTGGCCATCGCCATCGGCACCTCCCACGGCGCCTACAAGTTCACCAAGGAGCCCACTGGCGACATCCTGCGCATCGACCGCATCAAGGAGATCCACACGCGCCTGCCCAACACCCACCTGGTGATGCACGGTTCCAGCTCGGTGCCGCAGGAGTGGCTGAAGATCATCAACGAATACGGTGGCGACATGGGCCAGACCTACGGTGTGCCCGTGGCGGAGATCGTCGAAGGCATCAAGAACGGTGTACGCAAGGTCAACATCGATACCGATCTGCGCATGGCCTCCACCGGAGCGGTGCGCAAGTTCCTGGTCGAGAATCCGGCCAACTTCGATCCCCGTAAGTTCCTCAAGGCCTCTACGGCGGCCATGAAGGACATCTGCAAGGCGCGTTATGAAACCTTTGGCTCCGCCGGCCATGCCGACAAGCTCAAGGCCAAGTCACTGGAAACGATGATCGACTTTTACAACTAAGCCGATTTTCAGGTTTCGGCCTGAGACGCGAAAAAGGGGGAGGGCGAAAGCCCTCCCCCTTTTTTGTTATCTGGGTGGAATGGAGGTGGGAGTCTGACGGCTCCCCACAAAAAACCTGGTAGGGTGGGCAGGTTTTTCATGCCCACGCGGAAGCGGAATATGCGTCAACCGCGTGGGCACAGTGCCCACCCTACACGCATGGCTTTGTAAGTTTTATCTGTCCTCTTTCTCCCTTATAGTAATCTCGACCAGCGGTGGGGTAAAAACATCAGTGCTGTTGCGGTTGTCAACAAGAACGCTCGCCTTGCCTGGGCGCTGTTGAGCAAGAAGACAACCTATCAAGCTGCTACCGCATGAAGAGCGCTGTGGACTCTGTGCTCAACAGAGGCCCACCCCAAGCCGAATGCTGAGGTGTTTAGAGAAAGAGCAAAAGAGTAGCAACGAGTTGCGTGGATAAAGTTCAAATGATGGCATAAAAAGTAGCACCTGCATTCCTGAGAACCTGCTGGGGTCTAAGGCCCATTCAGAGGCCGAAGACTTGATGAGGTGGGAATGCGCGGATTCCATCAGAGCCAGAGACGACAAATGTCTTCCCCAAAGGCTGGATATATGGAAGCAATATTCTTTTTGTCACGAACG
>JAKIUN010000080.1 GCA_021647505.1 Gammaproteobacteria bacterium | reverse complement strand
ATCAACCCCGACGGCTGCCCGGCACCTACCGGTGTACGCCCGCGAAGATCCGGCATACCAAAGTTGGTACGCCCGTCACCGCCATAAGCCGTTCCCATCACGGCAAAAAGTGCCTGGTTCGCAGCAATGGCGACGAGTTGCCCGGCTGCCTCGACGGTACCCCTGGGGCAGTAGCTGCCCGCAGTCATGCAAACCGATCCCAGGTAAGCCTCTGTCGTGCATGCCTGAGCAGGACTCGTGGCAATAATAAAAGGCACACTGGCTAATACAGACCCAATGACATTTCGGATGGACTTCCCACGATGGTTATTCATTATTCCTTTCTCCATTTTTGTTGTTACTGCTATTCCTGATGGCATCGCTGACATTGAATCAGCCACCTTGGTTGATAACTCATATTTTCGTTATTGCTCCCGCTATGGATAAACCCGTTTATCACCCGGCTTGAGCACAACCCATTAACCGGGGCTGACGGGAAATGAAATGAAGTGATCACGTTTATTCATTTCGCAAATTATTATTTTTACTGTTAGCGTTGCGGTTTATATTTAAAGAAAATATAAACTCAGGTGATATGTCGTGATTCAGCACTGGATTCTTTAGATTTTTTTACAATTATCTTTCGATGCGTTTTGATATGAGGCTTTGGCAAAGATTGCCATGGAATTCGCCCAGTTTAAACATATAGAAAAATCCTATAAGGGGAAAAATATTATAGAAACAGAAGATTACCTGGAAGATATTTGTTGCATGAGTGCAAGCAGTCGTTTCGAGACAATATGGAGGTATCTAAAAATCGCCCCTGAAATCAGGGAAAAGCTAGAGCGTATTCCAGAATTGCAAAAACCGTTTAGCGCTATTGCAGCAGCCAAAAAAATGGGGTTATTTTAGCAATGCAGGCTGTTTTCTGGGCAGTAACACAAAGGAACCTCTCACGAGGCCCCTCTTACGCTCTGTGGAAAGACATCACTCAGTGGTAATGATCTTCCGGGCCGTGCGCATGGCCATGTTCCAGCACTTCGGTGGTAGCGTCGCGGATATTGACGATCTTGACCTCGAACTTCAGCTGCACACCAGCCAGCGGGCGGTTGCTGTCCACGGTGACGGTATCGTTGCCGCCCTGGCTGGCGGCGAGGTGCTCACCACCGTCACCGATGTGGTCGGTTTTCTCTCCTTTCTCGGCCTTGCCGCGATGGTATTGCACTAAGTATCCGCCCTGTTACACCACTGGTCGCCGTGGACATCATCATCGAAATGCGTGACCGCCCAGGCCGCCCCATCCTGCTCATTGAGCGCAAGAACCCACCCCATGGCTGGGCGCTGCCGGGTGGTTTCGTCGATGTCGGTGAACGGCTGGAGCGGGCTGCGGTTCGCGAGGCAGGCGAGGAAGTCTCTCTTGAGGTACAGCTCAAGGCCCTGCTGGGCTGCTACTCGGATCCGACACGTGACCCGCGCGGCCACACATCAGCCCGGTGTATGTAGCCGAGGCCAGTGGCGAGCCATGTGCCGCCGACGATGCCAGCAAGGTGCAAGTCTTTTTACCCGATCAACTGCCAGCAGTATTGGCCTTCGACCATGCCCTGATCCTCGCCGATTATCGGCATTACCGTGAGACCGGCCAACTCGCGCCCCTGCGCTGAGCCCCACACCTAAACAAACAAGGAGTGGGCCATGCCCGCGAAAAACAACAAAAAAACAATAACTCTGTGGGGAATGGCCTCCAGACCTCTCGCCCATGGGTTGGGCAGAGGATAATAATTTTGCTTCGCCGGCCACACGCCTGGCAACGGCATCCGTTCTTGCAGGGCTTTACCGCGATCTCTAAATTACCCCCCTCCTTTCCGGAGGGGATAAGGGCTCAACTCCAATGTCATTAAGTTAACAAAATCACGACTGTTTTGTAGGTTGGCGGTGACGAAGGAACCCCAACATTGTTGGCTTCGTTGGGGTTCGCAGGCTCACCACCAACCTACAACAACCAGGATCTCAGGCTTAACTTAATGGCATTGGGGTCAACTCTCTAATTCTTGTACTTAATTCGAGTCTGACCCCCAACCACCTCACGTGACCCCCAACCACCTCACGAGTCTGACCTCCAACCACCTCATTTACTTCGGCGACCCCGGCGTCTGATAGCCATCGGGCGTGCCGCCCATACTGCCTTCACCGAAGAAAAATCCGCGCATGTGCCCTTCAATGATCTCGATGCTGGCCGGGTCTGCGGTGCTGAGTCCATTCTCGTTGATAATCATGGCCAGGCGTTGCAGCCACTGCTGCCAACCTTCCTGCGAGACGTTTTCGTAGATGCGCTGGCCCAGTTCACCCGGATGCAGCACGCTTTCCAGGCCCTCGGCTTGCTGTTTCAGCACCACGCATTCCACCATTCTGCTCATTGCTTTTGCTCCTCAGACCCATCAGGGCCACTTTTTGTATCGTTTGTATCCTGCTGCCCTGAACTGCCCTTGCCGGCTACCGCTTCTTCGGCTTCGATACGATCCAGCTCGGTATCCATTTCTTCTTCGCTGAGGGGCTCGTATTCGCCATGTCCGGAGTCGTTGGCGTTTTCTTTCTCACCATCACTGTTATCACCACTGCCAGCGGTCTCTCGCTGCACGGGTGTTACATTGGCCTCTGTCGCTGCGACCGTGGCCGCAGTCGCTGCACTGGCCGCAGTCGCTGCACCGCCGATGCTGTTTTCCTTTGCTTCGTCATCGTTGTCGCGCGTATACCAGCGGGAGAAAATCAACCCCAGCTCGAACAATATCCACATAGGTATCGCCAGCAGGGTCTGCGAAATCACATCCGGCGGCGTCAGCAGCATGGCGAAGACAAAGGCGCCGACGATGATGTAGGGGCGCTTCTTGGCCAACTCCTTGGCGGTACTCATGCCGCTCCACACCACCAGAATGGTGGCGATGGGCACCTCGAAGGCGAGACCGAAGGCGAAGAACATTTTCAGCACGAAGTCGAGGTAACGGCTGATATCAGTCATCACCGCCACGCCCTCGGGGGCGACGCCGGTGAGGAAACCGAACACCAGCGGGAAAACGGCGAAGTACGCAAAGGCCATGCCAGCATAGAACAACAGGGTACTGGAAAACAGCAGCGGAAATACCAGTTTGCGCTCACGCAGGTACAGACCGGGCGCGATGAAGGCCCAGGCCTGGTAGAGGATGAAGGGTACGGCAGCGAACATGGCCGTCACCAGGCTTAGCTTGAAGGGCGTGAGGAAAGGCGAGGCGACCTCGGTGGCGATCATGCTGGTGCCGGCCGGCATGTGGCGCATCAGGGGCTCAGCAAGAAAATGATAAAGATCGTTGGCGAAGGGGAACAGGCCAATAAAGATCACCACAATGACCAGCACCACCCGTAGCAGGCGGTCGCGCAGCTCGATCAGGTGTTTGACAAAGGGCTGCTCGGATAGCGGCGGCGGCTCACGCGGATCGGTCATGCTTTACGTCGTCGGCCTTCAGCGGTTCATGGGAGGGTGATGGCGCAGCCTGAGTAGAGGGCGAGGCTGCGGGACGCGCCGTCTGCGAAGGCGTGCTTTCTTCATCATAGTCGTCTCTGTCTTCTGCCTTCAGCAGGTAGTCCGGCTTGAGACTTGGCATGGACAGGCTTTCGCGGACGTCGTTGGCGGTCTGTTCGATGATTTCGTGCGCGGACTTGACCCGGGTCTGCTCTTCCAGCAAGTGCTTGAGTTCATCGGCCTTACCGAGTTCCTGCGAAATTTCGGCCTGGGTGGTGCTGACAAAGCGCTTTACACGGCCAATCCACATGCCCGCAGAACGCGCCACGCCAGGCAAACGTTCAGGGCCGATGACCAACAGGGCCACAACGCCGATCAATCCGAGTTCCCAGAAACCAATGTCGAACATGATGTGTTACAGGGTCGTTGAGCCGCCAGGGGCGTCGGCAAAAAAGCGTGCCGGCAAACAGCCGGGGTCTTAATTTTCGTCCGCCTCACCTGGCCCGGCAATCAGACCTTGTCTTGTTCCTTAGTGGTGGTTTTGGCGGCAACTTCGCTTTCAATTACGTCAGCGCCCTTGTCGATACGCACGGTATCTCCGGGTTTGCCCTCTTCTTCCTTAATCGCAGACTTGAAGCCCTTGATGGCAGAACCCAGATCGCCACCTACATTGCGCAGCCGCTTGGCACCAAACAACAGCAACACAATGACCAGAATAATGACCAACTGCCAGATACTGATTCCCATACTCTCTCTCCGATACCGATGCCGGTTGTTAGCCAGCGATGTTATTACCCAAAACCCGGCAGGCGTCCACCGCCGAGCAGATGAAGATGCAAATGAAAGATCTCCTGCCCGCCGCCGGGGCCGGTATTGACGATAGTACGATAACCATCGTCCAGCCCCTGATCCTTTGCCAGTTTCGGCAATAAACGTATCATATGCGCAATCAGCGCATCGTGCGCCGGCTCCAGTTCGTCGAGACTGACGATGTGCTGACGCGGAATCAGCAACAAATGCACAGCGGCTTTGGGATAGATATCCTTAAATGCCACCACCTGTTCGTCCTCGAAGACGATATCGGCGGGGATGTCTCCCGCAGCGATCTTGCAGAACAAACAATCGCTCATGACTTGCTCCTCTGTGCCTTCTCCGTTAGTCCGGAGAGACCGAAACGCCGCTGCAACTCATCCAGCACCTGTTTCGGCCCCAATCCCTGCTGGGCCAGTAATATCATGGAATGAAACCACAGATCGGCCACTTCGTATACGATCTTTTCGGCATCGCCGTCTTTTGCCGCCATCACGGTCTCGGTGGCCTCTTCGCCGATCTTCTTCAAAATGGCGTCCAGACCCTTATCATATAGGTTGGCCACGTAAGAACTATCAGGCGATGCACCCTTGCGGGATTCCAGCACCTCGGCCAGCCGTTGCAGCACTTCCTGTTGTGAGCTGTCACTCATGAGTAGATTTCGTCCGGATTCTTCAGCACGGCATCCACCGCCACCCAGTGTCCGTCTTTGAAGCGCCGGTAGAAGCAACTCTGGCGGCCCGTGTGGCAGGCGATGCCGCCGACTTGTTCAATGGACAACAAAACCACGTCGGCGTCACAGTCCAGACGCATTTCTTTAATCCGCTGCACATGGCCGGACTCCTCGCCCTTGCGCCACAGCTTGCCGCGCGAACGCGACCAGTATACCGCCCCGCCTTCCTCCGCGCTCAGACGCAGGGACTCGCGGTTCATCCAGGCAAACATCAATACCCGGCCACTGTCGGCATCCTGGGCGATGGCGGGTACTAAGCCGTCGGTGTCCCACTTGATCTCATCCAGCCAGCCGCTCACAAGCGCACCTCCACGCCACGCTCGGCCATGGCGCGCTTGGCCTCCTCGATGCTGTGCTCGCCGAAGTGAAAGATACTCGCCGCCAGTACGGCATCGGCGCCACCCTCGATGACGCCTTCGGCCAGATGCGCCAGCTTGCCTACGCCGCCGGAGGCGATTAGTGGCACACGCACGGCATCAGAAACGGCGCGGGTCAGGGCCAGATCGAAGCCAATCTTGGTGCCATCACGATCCATGCTGGTGAGCAGAATCTCGCCGGCGCCATAATCGGTCATCTTCTTTGCCCATTCCACGACGTCGATGCCGGTGGGCTTGCGGCCACCGTGGGTGAAGATTTCCCAGCGCGGCGGATCGTCTTGCACCTGTTTGGCATCGATGGCGACGACGATGCACTGCGAGCCGAAACGCTCGGCGGCCTCGCGCACGAATTCCGGGTTGTGCACTGCGGCAGTGTTGATGCCCACCTTGTCGGCGCCTGCGTTGAGCATGCGGCGGATGTCGTCACAGGTACGGATACCGCCGCCCACGGTGAGCGGGATGAACACCTGCCCGGCGACCTCTTCCACCACGTGCACCAGGGTCTCACGGTTGTCGGAGCTGGCGGTGATGTCGAGGAAGGTGATCTCGTCGGCGCCCTGCTCGTCATAACGCCTGGCGACCTCCACCGGATCACCGGCGTCGCGGATGTTGACGAACTGTACGCCCTTGACCACACGGCCGTTGTCCACGTCGAGGCAGGGGATGATGCGTTTGGCCAGACCCATTGCTTGTTCTCTGAATGAATTGAAAAAATTTGTTTGCCACAGAGGCGCGGAGGACACAGAGAAAAAGAATTTCATTTATTCCGTCATTCCGGATTTTCGCTGCGCTGCGTCCGGAATGACGAGTCAATAATAGATTTTCTCTGTGTCCTCCGTGCCTCTGTGGCAAAAATCCGTCTCAGCCCCTGGCCGCCAGCTCGTCCGCCAGTTTCTGGCCTTCGATGAAATCCAGCGTACCTTCGTAAATCGCCCGCCCGGTAATAGCGCCAGTAATGCCTTCATCCGCCACCGCAGCCAGGGCGCGGATATCATCCAGATTGGTGATGCCGCCGGAGGCGATGACCGGAATATGAATGGCCTGCGCCAGCTTCACCGTGGCTTCTATATTGACGCCATTCATCATACCGTCGCGGGAAATATCGGTGTAGATAATCGCTTCGACCCCATCCTGCTCAAAATGCTGGGCCAAATCGATGACATCATGCTGGGACAGCTTGGACCAGCCGTCGATGGCCACTTTGCCGTCCTTTGCATCGAGACCGACGATAACATGACCGGGAAAACTCAGACACAGGTCGGAGACGAAGTGTGGCGCCTGTACCGCGCGGGTGCCGATAATGACGTAGGCGACACCGGCGTCCAGATAAGTCGCCGCCGTCTCTTCATCACGGATGCCGCCACCGATCTGCACCGGCACATCGGGAAAGGTCTCGACGATCTCGTGCACTACCCCGGCATTCATCGGCTTGCCTTCGAAGGCGCCGTTGAGATCCACCAGATGCAGGCGGCGTGCGCCAGCCTCCACCCAGCGGCGCGCCATGGCGACGGGATCGTCGGAGAAGACTGTATCGTCTTCCATGCGGCCCTGCTTGAGACGGACACACTTACCGTCCTTGAGGTCGATGGCGGGGATCAGAAGCATGCGCTTTTCCTCGGTACTCGTTTCTTTATCAAACTGATTTCTGTGGGAGCGGCTTTAGCCGCGAAGTCGTATTTAACAAAGTCTTCGTGGCTAAAGCCACTCCCACAATTCACTTCTAATTCTCCGGGGAAACCGGGCTACACCTGTCCATCCCAGGCGACAAAATTGGCGTACAGCTGCAGGCCGTCGTGCTGGCTTTTTTCCGGGTGAAACTGCACCGCGAACACCGTGTCCCTGGCCAGTACCGAAGCAAATGGAAAACCGTACACCGTGGAGGCGGCGATGGGCTCCGGACCGGCAGGCTGGACGTAGTAACTGTGCACGAAATAAAAGCGCGCGTCCTGCGGGATGTCCGCCCACAGGGGATGCGGCACGGTCTGCGTGACCTGGTTCCAGCCCATGTGCGGTACTTTCAGGCGCGCGCCGGTAATGGCATCACTGAGGTCGTCGGGAAACGCCTCCACCGTGCCGTCAAACACCCCCAGACACTCGGTGCCGTCGTTTTCCGCGCTGCGCTGTAGCAGGGCCTGCATGCCAACGCACACACCCAGCAGGGGCCGCCGGTCGGCCACCACCTGCCTGACCACCCTGTCCAGGCCACGTTTCTTCAGCTCGGCCATACAACCACGCATGGCGCCAACACCGGGCAGCACCACGCGGTCGGCCTCGCCGATCTCGGTGGCATCCGAAGTCACCAATACCCGATGACCTCCTGGCACATGTTCCAGCGCCTTGGCCACCGAATGCAGGTTGCCCATGCCGTAATCAATGACTGCAACGGTATTCATCGCCTACAACGCACCTTTGGTCGACGGCAGGATATCGCCCAGGCGCGGGTCACGCATCATGGCCATGCGCAGGGCGCGGCCAAAGGCCTTGAACAGGGTCTCGGCAATATGGTGCGCGTTACGGCCCTGCAGGTTGTCGATGTGCAGACTGACCTTGGCGTGGTTGACGAAGCCCTGGAAAAATTCGTGCACCAGTTCCAGGTCGAAGTCGCCGACACGCTCGCGCGGGAACACGACACGGTTTTCAAGTCCCGGCCGCCCGGAAAAATCAATGACCACGCGCGACAGGGCCTCGTCCAACGGCACATAGGCGTGGCCGTAACGGGTGATGCCCTTCTTGTCGCCCAGCGCCTGGGCGATGGCCTGGCCAAGGGTGATGCCAACGTCTTCCACCGTGTGGTGGGCATCGATGTCGAGATCGCCCTTGGCCTGAACATCGAGATCAATAAGACCGTGGCGCGCCACTTGATCCAGCATGTGATCGAAAAAGGGCACGCCGGTATCCAGTCTGGAGGCGCCGGTACCATCGAGATTGACACTGACGCTGATCTGCGTCTCCAGCGTGTCGCGCTTTACTGTGGCCTTGCGGTCAGCCATGGGGTTGTCTCCTGCTTTGGAAGGGCAAGCATAACGTCAAGCAATCGCTGAATGAAGGGCTTGCAGAAATGCACTGTTTTCCTCGGGGCGGCCCACACTGACACGCAGACAAGCGGCCAACGAACCACCGGCGGGGTTGAGGTTCTTGATCAGCACACCGTCCGCCTTCAGCGCGGCGAAGACGGCATCGGCATCACCCGCCACGCGGAACAGGATGAAATTGGCGCGGCTGGGGAAGGGGGTAATGCCCGGCATCGCCGCCAGCGCTTGCCACAGGGTCTCGCGATCCCGGGTGATCTGCGCGGTCTGCACCTCCAGCACGTCAATATTCTCCAACGCAAAGTCGGCGCTCACTTGTGTCAGCACGTTGATGTTATAGGGCAGGCGCACCTTGTCAAATTCATCCAGCCAGACGCTTGGGCCGGCCAGCAGGCCCAGGCGCAGACCGGCCAGACCCATTTTCGACACCGTGCGCATCACCAACAGATTGTCGACTTCACCCAGGCGTGGCATGAAGCTGGCATCGGCGAAGGCGTGATAGGCCTCGTCCACCACCACCAGACCGGGGGCGGCATCGAGAATAGCGCCGATGTCGTTGGCGTCGAACAGGTTGCCGGTGGGGTTATTGGGATAGGCGAGGAAAATCACCGCAGGCCGGTGCTCGGCAATAGCGCCAAGCATGGCATCGAGATCAAGACCAAAGTCCTCACCCAGCGGCACGCCAACGTATTCCATGCGGCAGAAGGCGGCAATCATGCGGTACATGACGAAACTGGGCTCCGGAGCCATGATCACACGGCCGGAACCGGCCAGAGTCTGAGCAATGATCTGGATAATCTCGTCGGAGCCGTTACCCAGCATCAGCGCCTGTCCTGCGGGTACCGCCATGGCCTCGCGCAGACGATCTGCGAGCACGCGCGCGGCGGAGTCGGGATAGCGATTCAGCGCCGCCCCGCGCAGGCGTTGCAGCCAGGCATCGACCATCTCCTCGGGCCAAGTGTAAGGGTTTTCCATGGCATCCAGCTTAATACACTCACCCGGATCCGGCACATGGTAGGCGGACAGGGCGCGGATCTCGGGGCGGATCCAGTCGGTGATCTTGTTGGACATCAATTTATCATTGCTCACAAAGCTCATTTGCCACAGAGGCACGGAGAAACACAGAGATTCTTTATTACTGGAAATCTTTTCTCCGTGCCCTCTGTGTCTCTGTGGCGAACAAAGGCCTACTTGATACGGTATTCCGCCGAGCGCGCGTGGGCATCGAGGCCCTCGCCACGCGCCAGGGTGGAGGCGGTCTTGCCCAGCTCGGAAGCACCGTCGGCGGAGCAGAAGATCAGGCTGGAGCGCTTCTGGAAGTCATACACCCCCAGTGGCGATGAGAAACGCGCCGTGCGCGAGGTGGGCAAGACGTGGTTGGGGCCGGCGCAGTAGTCGCCCAAAGCCTCGGAAGTATAGCGACCCATGAAGATGGCGCCGGCGTGCTTGATGCGCGGCACCAGGGGCTCGGGATCCTCCACCGACAGCTCCAGGTGTTCGGGGGCGATGAAGTTGGCCACCTCGATGGCTTCGTCCATGTCACGCACCCGGATCAGGGCGCCGCGATCACCCAACGACTTGCGGATGATTTCCTCACGATCCATGGTCGGCAGCAGCTTTTCGATGCTGTTGGCGACACGTTCGATGAAACCAGCGTTGGGAGAGACCAGCATCGACTGGGCATCCTCGTCATGCTCGGCCTGCGAGAACAGATCCATGGCAATCCAGTCGGGGTCGGTATCGCCGTCACAGATCACCAGAATCTCTGACGGCCCGGCAATCATGTCGATACCCACACTGCCAAACACATGGCGCTTGGCGGTGGCGACATAGATATTGCCGGGACCGACCACCTTGTCCACCTGCGGCACGGTCTCGGTGCCATAGGCCAGGGCCGCCACGGCCTGCGCGCCGCCCACGGCGAACACGCGATCCACGCCACACACAGCGGCGGCGGCCAGCACCAGCGGATTCACTTCACCGTCCGGCGTCGGCGCCACCATGATCAGTTCTCCGACCCCGGCTACCTTGGCGGGAATGGCAGTCATCAGCACCGAAGAAGGATAGGCTGCCTTGCCGCCGGGCACATACAGGCCGACGCGATCCAGCGGCGTCACCTGCTGACCCAGTACGGTGCCATCGTCCTCGCGGTAGCTCCAGCTCCCCTGACGCTGCCGCTCATGGTAGCGACGCACCCGTTCGGCGGCCAGCTCCAGGGCCTCGCGCTGCTCTGCGGGCAGGCCGTCCAGGGCCGCTTGCAGGCGCTCGCTGGCAATCTCCAGCTCAGCCATGCCGCCCACCGACATGCGGTCAAAGCGATTGGTGTATTCCACCAGCGCGGCATCACCGCGCTCACGGATGGCCTGAATGATCTCCTTGACGATGTCATTGACGGCATCGTCGGAGACACTCTCCCAGGCAAGCATCTTTTCAAGGCGAGGCCAGAAATCGGCATCAGAGGTATCGAGGCGTGTGATATTCATAGTGTTGTCGGCTGTGGTTGCTCGGATTCAGTATCCGGTGGGCAATGCCCACCCTACAAAAACGACAAAAACTTTGCGTTGAAAATTTTGCTATCCCTGCTGCGCCACCGCCTCGGCGATGTCGTCGATGACGGCCTTGACGCGCGCGTGCTTCATTTTCATCGCCGCCTTGTTGACAATCAACCGTGAGCTGATGTCGGCGATGTGTTCCAGCGGTTCGAGGCCGTTGGCACGCAGGGTATTGCCGGTGTCCACCACATCGACGATACGGTCGGCCAGACCCACCAGTGGCGCCAGCTCCATGGAGCCATAAAGTTTGATGATCTCCACCTGCTCGCCGCGCCCGGCGTAGAAACGCCGTGTACAATTGACGAATTTGGTGGCCACGCGCAGACGGCGGCCATCGGCGCCGCTGTCACCCACGCGTCCGGCGGTCATCAACCGGCAGCGGGCGATATTGAGATCGACGGGCTCGTACAGTCCCTCGCCGCCGTGCTCCATCAGCACATCCTTGCCCGCCACGCCGAGGTCGGCGGCGCCGTATTGTACGAAGGTGGGCACGTCGGTGGCGCGCAGGATCAGCAGCTTCACGTCATCGCGATTGGTGTCGAGAATCAGCTTGCGGCTGGACTCGGGGTCATCCACTGGCTCGATGCCGGCATGTGCCAGCAACGGCAGGGTTTCCTTAAAGATACGCCCCTTGGAAAGGGCGATCACCAACGCATTATTGGTAGAATCACTCATAACTCAACTCTCAACTCTCAACTCTCAACACTAATTCTACTCTGTTACTTTGATCTCTGAGGACTCCCCACAAAAAACTGGTAGGGTGGGCAGGCTTTTCATGCCCACGTGGAATATGCGCCTTGGAAAGGGCGATCACCAGTGCGTTATTGGCAGAACCACTCATAACTCAACACTCAACACTAAGCATTAAAACATTAAACACTGACCCGCAGGCCTATCCCTCCGGCACGCGGCGAATCTTCGCCCCCAGCAGGGCCAGCTTTTCCTCGATGCGCTCGTAGCCACGATCAATATGGTAAATACGCTGCACCTCGGTGTCACCATCGGCCACCAGGCCGGCCAACACCAGACTGGCGGAGGCACGCAGATCGGTGGCCATCACCGGCGCACCGGTGAGGCGCTCGATGCCGCTGATGATGGCGGTGTTGCCCTCGAGACGGATCTCGGCACCCATGCGCTCCAGCTCTTGTACGTGCATGAAGCGGTTTTCAAACACCGTTTCGGTAATCACACTGGTGCCCTCGGCCACCGCGTTAAGGGCGGTGAACTGGGCCTGCATGTCGGTGGGAAAGGCGGGATAGGGCGCGGTGTGCACGCTCACGGCCTTGGGACGCCGACCCTGCATGTCGAGACTGATCCAGTCCTCGCCGGTGTCGATCTCGGCACCGGCCTCGCGCAACTTGGCGAGTACCGCATCCAGCGCCGCCGGCTGCACATCCTTGATCTTGATGCGCCCGCCAGTGATCGCTGCCGCCACCAGATAGGTACCGGCCTCGATGCGGTCGGGCAACACATTGTAGTGCACGCCACGCAGGCGCTCTACGCCCTCGATGGTGATGGCGGAGGTACCGGCGCCACTGATCTTCGCGCCCATGGCATTGAGACAATCGGCCAGATCCACCACCTCCGGCTCGCGTGCAGCATTCTCCAGAATCGTCGTGCCATCGGCCAGCGTCGCCGCCATCATCAGGTTTTCGGTGCCGGTGACGGTGACGATATCGAGCACGATGGTAACGCCCTTGAGACGCGCCGCCTTGGCCTTGATGTAACCGTTCTCCACCGAGATCTCGGCCCCCATGGCGCGCAAACCATCGATGTGCAGGTTCACCGGCCGGCTACCGATGGCGCAACCACCGGGCAGGGAGACATCGGCCTCGCCAAAGCGCGCCAGCAGTGGCCCCAGCACCAGAATGGAGGCGCGCATGGTCTTCACCAGCTCATAGGGTGCGACGCAGTGCTGCAGGGTGGAGGTATCGGACTCGATGGCCAGCTTCTCGTCGATCACCAGACGCACACCCATGGCGCCGAGCAGCTCCATGGTGGTTGTGATGTCCTGCAGGTGCGGCACATTGCCCACAGTCATGGGGCCATCGGCCAGCAGGGTCGCGGCAAGGATGGGCAGAGCGGCATTCTTGGCACCAGAGATGCGAATCTCGCCCTCCAGACAGGCGCCGCCGGTGATGATCAATTTATCCATGCGCTACTGTTACCTGTGCGACAAAAAGCAAAAAAGCCACCGAAGCGGGTGGCCGTTATTCGTGCATCGTGGTCTGTGCCGTGACAATCAGGCGGATGCCATCTGTGACCATTGCTCCGGCGTATAGGCCTTGATGGTCACTGCGTGCAGGGCGCCGCTGGTGATGAGGTCGCCGAGAGCGGCGTAGACCAGCTTTTGCCGCGCCACTGGCAGTTTGCCCTCGAAATGCGGCGAGACTACCACGGCCTCCAGGCTGCAGCCCTCGCCACTGACACGCACCTCGGCATCGGGCAGGCCGACCTTGATGAGCTTTTCGACTTCGCTGTTTTCCATCGTCACTCCACAAATACGCAACGGCGTAAAGCCACGTATAAATTCAGGCGCACAGGATACCGTCTAGCGCCTGATTTTGTAACCCTTGAACAACAGATACAGAGCCAGCCCACTGAGCACAAACAGAAATCCCAGTGACACCGACAGGCTCATCACCACACTGGCATCGCCCTGGCCGAAAAAACCCCAACGGAAGCCGTCGATGAGATAAAAGAAGGGGTTAAAGTGTGAGATCTGCTGCCATACCCCCGGCAGGGCATGAATGGAATAGAACACTCCGCTAAGGAAAGACAGGGGCAGAATAAAGAAATTCTGGAAGCCGGCCAGCTGGTCGTATTTATCGGCCCAGATGCCGGCAATCACCCCCAGCGCGCCAAGAGTGGCGCTGCCGATTATCGCAAATACGGCAATCGCCCAGGGATGGGCCAGGGGCAGGTCAATGAACAACACCGCCACCCCGTACACCGCCAGCGCCACCAACAGGCCACGCACCACGGCGGCGAGCACGAAGGCCGCGAAGAACTCCAGGCTGGAGATAGGCGCCAACAGCACGAAGACCAGGTTGCCGGTCATCTTCGACTGGATAATGCTGGAGGAACTGTTGGCGAAGGCATTCTGAATAATAGACATCATCATCAGGCCAGGGATCAGAAAGGCCGAATAGCTGACCCCCGCGTACACTTCGATGTGGGCCTCCAGCACCTGACCGAACACCAGCAGATACAACAGCGCCGTGACCATCGGCGTGAGCACGGTCTGCACCGTCACCTTGAGGAAGCGCCGCACCTCCTTGGCAAACAGGGTGTAAAAACCACGGACGTTGAAGCCAGCCTTCATGTGCTCTCTCCGGACTGGCCGGTGAGGCGCAGAAAGACCTCCTCCAGACCCACTTCCTCGGTACTCAGATCCACCACCGTGAGACCGGCCGACTGCAACGCCGCCAGCACTTCGCCAATGGTGTCCTGTTCGCGGTGCAGACGAAAAGTGAGGCAGTTGTCATCGGCATTCGTCAGTAGAGACACCAAGGCTTCCGGCAGCTGAAAGGTCGCATGATCCACGGTGATGTGCAGGGTGCGCCAGGGATAGCGCGCCAGCAGGTTCTGCTTGCTGTCCCGGGTCACCAGCTCGCCGTGGTTGAGGATGGCGATCTCATCGCACAGGGACTCGGCCTCTTCCAGATAGTGGGTGGTGAGCAGGATAGTGTGGCCCTCGCGGTGCAGGCGGCGGGCAAAGCGCCACAGGGACTGACGCAGCTCCACGTCGACACCGGCGGTGGGCTCGTCGAGCACCACCACTTCGGGGCGATGCACCAGGGCCTGGGCAATGAGCACCCGGCGCTTCATGCCACCGGAAAGATCCTGCAGGTTGGCATCGGCCTTGTCCGCCAGGGACAGGGTCTCCAGCAACTCCTCGATCCAGGCCTCGTTGCCACGCCCCAGGCCAAAGTAACCCGATTGCAGACGCAGCACCTCGCGCACGGAAAAGAAGGGATCGTAGACCAACTCTTGAGGCACCACGCCGAGGGCATACCGCGACTGGCGCCAGGCCGATACCACGTCGTGTCCCATGACATGGATACTGCCCGCATCGGCCCGCGCCAACCCGGCCATAATACTGATTAGGGTGGACTTGCCGGCGCCGTTGGGGCCCAGCAGGCCAAAGAAAGACCCTTGTGGCACCTCCATCGAGATGCTCTTGAGGGCTGGCAGGGAAGCAAAGCGCTTGTCTACGCCCTGGATAGATACCGCTGCAGTCATGGTCAGCCCCAACATTGGAAACGGCGCATTTTGCGGCCCACGGGTTGGACAATGCAAGGTATATCTAATGATCGCAAACTCAAAACTGTTTTCAATCCCTTATCTTTCCATCTCATGCCTGAACGACACAAATGCTGCCTTATGAAGATTTTGCACTCCATCTTCTAACTTTGGCGTGCATATTCCCATACTTCTTTTTTTGCTTAGGGGCGTGCACCGGAGCGGATGACTAATCGAACTGACGCACAAGCAGTATGCCTTGCTGGAATGCCCTCTAAAGGCATTCCTTTTGACGGACTATGTCTGGAATGTAAGACGAAACATCACCTCC
>JAKIUN010000079.1 GCA_021647505.1 Gammaproteobacteria bacterium | reverse complement strand
GATGGTGATGCCGGGTGACAACGTCAACATGACGGTGACCCTGATTGCGCCGATTGCCATGGAAGAAGGCCTGCGTTTCGCGATTCGCGAAGGCGGTCGTACCGTGGGTGCGGGCGTGGTCGCCAAGATCATCGAGTAAGGATCTCTGCAATGAGAGTATCCCAACGGGATGCTCTCATTGGTTGTATATAGGTTTTTTTATCGTACGGCATTGAGCCGTTTTGGTGTTTTTGGGTTCGTTAAAGAGTTTAGGCCAGTAGCTCAATTGGCAGAGCAGCGGTCTCCAAAACCGCAGGTTGGGGGTTCGACTCCCTCCTGGCCTGCCATCCATACTTGTTTGGATGGCGGTACGCAGGCAAAGCTAGAGAAGCCGATCTTGGATAAAATTAAATTATTGCTAGCGATGGTGCCATTGGTTGCGGGTATTGGCGTCTACTACTATTTTGGTGACCAGCCTGCCTGGATACGGGTGATTGGTTTGCTCGTTGCGGGGGGTGTTTCCATCATGATTGCATTGCAGACGGAGCTGGGTCGGATGGCCTGGGCCTTCCGGCGCGAGGCTATCATCGAGGTTCGCAAGGTCGTATGGCCGACACGTAAAGAAACAACTCAGACCACGTTGGTGGTGGTGGTGGTGGTCATATTCATGGCCATTCTGTTGTGGTTGCTCGACATGTTCCTGGCTTGGGCTGTCCGCTTTTTGACCGGTTAAGGGGAAGACGATTCATGGCAAAGCGGTGGTACGTAATTCACGCCTATTCAGGTTTTGAGGCGCATGTGAAGCGCTCGCTTGAGGAGCGCATAAAGCGCATGGACATGGAAGACTACTTTGGTGAGATTTTAGTGCCTACCGAAGAAGTCGTTGAAATGCGCGAAGGACAGAAGCGGAAGAGCGAACGCAAGTTTTTTCCCGGCTATGTGCTGGTACAGATGGAGCTGAACGACGAGACCTGGCACTTGGTGAAGGATGTGCCCAAGGTGTTGGGCTTCATTGGTGGCACGGGTGACCGTCCGTCGCCGATCAGTGACAAAGAGGCCGATGCCATTCTGCAGCGTGTGCAGGATGGTGTGGAAAAGCCGCGTCCCAAGGTGTTGTTCGAGGCTGGCGAGCTGGTGCGCATCACCGATGGCCCCTTCAACGACTTCAATGGCGTTGTGGAAGAGGTGGATTACGACAAGAGTCGCATGCGTGTCTCGGTGCTTATTTTTGGTCGTTCCACGCCGGTAGAACTGGAGTTCAGCCAGGTAGAGAAAGGCTGAGCTGAGAAGGGCTGCGCCCTTCAGTTTTGAGTGTTTAGTGCTTAGTGTTGAGTTACTAAGCACTAAGCACTAAACACTAAACACTAAACACTAAACACTAAACACTAAACACTAAACACTAAACACTAAACACTAAACACTAAACACTAAGCACTAAGCACTGAAGTTAAACCCCGGGGAGCCGCAAGGCGCTTGTACCCATCAGGAGTCAATCATGGCAAAGAAGATCGAGGCCTATATCAAACTGCAGGTGCCTGCAGGTTCGGCCAATCCCAGTCCGCCCGTCGGCCCCGCATTGGGTCAGCACGGCGTCAATATTATGGAATTCTGCAAGGCCTTCAATGCCCAGACCCAGAGTCTGGAGCAGGGCATGCCGATTCCGGTGGTGATCACGGTCTACAACGACCGTAGTTTTACTTTTATCACCAAGACCCCGCCGGCCTCCGTGCTGCTGAAGAAGGCGGCCGGTATCCCCAAGGGTTCCGGTGTGCCGAATCGCGACAAGGTGGGTAAGGTAGATCGCGCCCAGCTCGAAGAGATCGCAACACTGAAAATGCCGGATCTGACCGCCGCCGATATGGACGCCGCAGTGCGTACCATCGCGGGTAGTGCACGTAGCATGGGTATCGAGACGGAAGGGGTGAATTAGGTCATGGCACTTTTAGAGAAAAAACTATCCAAGCGTGCAAAGGCCACCCGCGAGAAGGTAGAGCACGGCAAGTTTTACGCAGTTGAAGAGGCGCTGGGCCTGCTCAAGGAACTGCCTCATGTGAAGTTTGATGAGTCCGTCGATGTGAGTTTCAATCTGGGCATCGATCCACGTAAGTCGGATCAGGCCGTGCGGGGTTCCACCGTGCTGCCCAATGGTACTGGCAAGAACGTTCGCGTCGCCGTTTTCACCCAGGGCCCTAATGCCGATGCCGCCAAAGAGGCGGGAGCGGATATCGTCGGTATGGATGACCTGGCCGCCGAGGTCAAAAAGGGCAACCTGGACTTCGATGTGGTGATTGCCTCTCCCGACGCTATGCGTGTGGTCGGCCAGCTGGGACAGATCCTCGGCCCACGCGGCCTGATGCCGAACCCTAAGGTGGGTACGGTGAGCCCCGATGTGGCGACTGCGGTGAGGAACGCCAAATCCGGTCAGGTGCGCTACCGCACCGATAAGGCGGGTATTATTCACGCCCCCATCGGTAAGGTGAGTTTCGATGTTCCCGCCCTGCGTGAGAATCTCGAGGCTCTGCTAGCCGATCTGCTGAAGGCCAGGCCCAGTTCCACCAAAGGCATTTACATGAAAAAGGTCACCGTATCCAGCACCATGGGTCCGGGGATTGTTGTCGACAAGGCTTCGCTGCCTATCTGAAGATAGCGGCAATAAAGACTTTGGGGTGCCTGCCACCGCTGTGTGGTGGCAGGTGGCCGTCAAAGACCGCAGGTGTCATTGGTCGTTGTATGAACCGATGGCTTAATGACCGGGGATCCCGGTCGGCCTGCGCAGAGGGTGTTGCCCACGAATTTCCGTGGCCACCGTTGTGGTAACCGCCAGTGCTTGTTTGAGTTGCTGGTATTTGGACGAACATGCGAGTGTTCGAAATGAAAGGAACCTCTGATCAATTCTGGGCTCATGGCAGCCAGTCATGAATTGATCAGAGGTTCCTAATATGACTGGAGGTTTTTCAGTGGCTCTGAATCTTGATCAGAAGAAAACAGTGGTCGCCGAAGTTGCCGAGGTCGCAGCTGTAGCGCATTCCGCCATCGCCGCCGAGTATAACGGGCTGTCGGTGACGGATATGACCGAGCTTCGCGCCAAGGCGCGTGAGCAGAACGTCTATCTGCGTGTGGTGAAAAACACCCTGGCCCGTCGCGCACTGGAAGGTACTGACTTCGAGTGCATGAACGACGGCTTGGTGGGTCCGTTGGTGCTGGCTTTTTCTCAGGAAGATCCTGGTGCTGCCGCGCGTGTCATTTCCGAGTTTTCAAAGGAAAATGACAAGCTGGTGGTGAAGCTGGTTTCCATCGGCGGCAAGTTGCTTGAGGCAGGTGATATCAAGCGTCTCGCTGACATGCCAACCAAGGATCAGGCGATCAGTCTGTTGATGTCGGTCATGAAGGCGCCGGTCGAGAAATTGGCCCGTACCCTCAATGAGGTTCCCGGCAAGCTGGTCCGCACCGTGGCTGCGATTCGCGAGCAGAAAGAGGCCGCGTAATCCCGGGCGTGAAACCCCGAGCGTTGAAAAAATGTTTTGTCGCAGCATGTTTGCAGGCGGCATAGAAAGTTAATTAGGAGTTATTCCAATGGCTGTTAGCAAAGAAGATATTCTGGAAACCATTGCCAGTATGAGCGTGATGGAAGTCGTCGACCTGATTGAGGCAATGGAAGAGAAGTTTGGTGTTTCCGCTGCCGCTGCAGTGGCTGTTGCTGCCCCTGCCGGTGGTGATGCTGGTGACGCCGTTGTCGAGCAGACCGAGTTTGATGTGGTCATGACCAACTTTGGTGACAACAAGGTTTCTGTCATCAAGGCTGTTCGTAGTATCACGGGGCTGGGCCTGAAAGAAGCCAAGGGTCTGGTTGAAAGCGCTCCTACTCCGGTCAAGGAAGGCGTTTCCAAGGACGAGGCTGAAGAAGTCAAGAAACAGCTTGAAGAGGCTGGCGCTGCTGTCGAGCTTAAGTAAGCAAGACTTGATCAGCGTAGAAGCCTGGGATGCACTGCCCGGGTGGACCTCGCGGTACTGGTGGGGGCTGGTGACTGTTTCGTCACCGGCCTTTTGCCGCTGCTGCGGGGGATTTGTTGTTGCCGGCATGGCGATTGACGAGAGTCGTGGACTATAGAGGAACTCAGATGGGCTACTCCTTCACTGAAAAGAAGCGTATTCGTAAGGATTTCGGTAAATTTCCGAGCGTTATGGATGTGCCATACCTGCTCGCTATCCAGCTGGAATCTTACTGCAAGTTTCTGCAATCCGGCGTTGGCCGTGAGAGCAAGGGCGACTATGGGCTTAATGGCGCGCTGAAGAGCGTATTCCCCATTGTCAGTTATTCTGGCAACGCGGCCCTCGAATATGTCGATTATCGCCTCGGCACGCCGACCTTTACGGTCAAGGAATGTCAGCTGCGCGGCATGTCTTACGCGGCTCCCCTGCGTGTGACGGTTCGATTGATCATTTATGACAAGGACTCCAAGGCCAATCCGAAGCCGGTCAAGGATATCAAGGAACAAGAGATCTATATGGGCGAAGTGCCCTTGATGACCGACAATGGCACCTTTGTTATCAATGGTACCGAGCGCGTCATCGTTTCCCAACTGCACCGGTCGCCGGGTGTGTTCTTCGATCACGACAAGGGCAAGACCCACTCTTCCGGCAAACTGCTTTACCATGCACAGGTGATCCCCTATCGGGGTTCCTGGCTGGACTTTGAATTCGACCCCAAGGATGCGGTGTTTGTGCGCATCGACCGTCGTCGCAAATTGCCTGCCACGGTGATCCTGCATGCCTTGGGTTATGTCAATGAAGACATTATTGACATGTTCTTCGACACCGACAATTACAAGCTGGGCAAAGAAGAAGCCAAGCTGACGCTGATTCCTGAGCGCCTGCGCGGTGATACCGCCAACTTTGATATCAAGATCAAGGGCGAAGTGCTGGTGGAAAAGGGCCGTCGCATCACGGCGCGCCATATCAAACAACTGGAAAAGGCGGGCCTCAAGTCCCTTTCTGTACCTTTGGAATATCTCGTTGGCAAGGCGCTGGCGCGTGCTGTCATTGATAAGGGTTCCGGTGAAATTCTCGCCAATGCCAATGACGAACTGACCGAAGAGCTGATCGCCACGCTGGTGGAGGCCGGCGTCAAGTCGCTGGAAACCATTTTTACCAATGACCTGGATCGTGGCCCGTTCATCGCCGATACCCTGCGTCTGGACGGCACCACCAATGCGCTTGAAGCACAGGTGGAAATCTATCGCATGATGCGTCCCGGTGAGCCGCCGACCAAGGATGCTGCCGAAACCCTGTTCAAGAATCTGTTCTTCAACAGTGATCGCTATGACCTGTCCGCCGTCGGCCGGATGAAGTTCAATCGTCGCCTGGGGCGCGGAAAGGATACCGGCATGGGTATCCTTTTCGATCTGCGTTATTTTTCCAAACAGTTGGAGGACAAGCTCAAGCCCAAGAGCGATGCCGCCGAAGTGCGTCTGGTCGACCTGTCGCCATGGCCCGAAATCAAGGATCTGGCGGCCGAACAAGTCAAGGAAAGCATTACCTGGGGTGATCTGAAGGCACTGCTCGCCGAGCAGCCCTGTGACATCGTCGATGTGCTGAAGACACTGATCGATATCCGCAATGGCCACGGTGTGGTCGATGACATCGATCACCTCGGTAATCGCCGTATCCGTTCCGTGGGTGAGATGGCTGAGAACCAGTTCCGTGTCGGTCTGGTGCGCGTCGAACGTGCCGTCAAGGAGCGTCTGTCTCTGGCCGAGAGCGAGGGCCTGATGCCGCAGGATCTGATCAATGCCAAGCCGGTGTCGGCGGCGGTGAAGGAATTCTTCGGTTCCAGCCAGCTGTCGCAATTCATGGATCAGAACAACCCGCTCTCCGAAGTGACCCATAAGCGCCGTGTTTCGGCCCTGGGCCCGGGTGGCTTGACCCGTGAACGTGCCGGTTTCGAGGTGCGCGACGTGCACACGACTCATTATGGCCGCGTCTGTCCCATTGAGACTCCGGAAGGCCCGAATATCGGCCTGATCAATTCGCTGGCGGTCTATGCGCGTACTAATGATTACGGTTTCCTTGAAACACCTTACCGCAAGGTGGTGGATGGCCGGGTGACGGATCAGATCGAGTATCTGTCGGCGATTGAAGAAGGGCAGTTCGTCATCGCTCAGGCCAATGTGGCCATCGATAAAAAGGGTAAGCTGGCGGATGACCTGGTGTCGTGCCGGCATCAGAATGAGTTCACCATGTCCCTGTCTGATCGTGTGGACTATGTCGATGTATCGCCGCGTCAGATCGTTTCCGTGGCCGCTGCACTGATTCCATTCCTCGAACACGATGACGCCAACCGCGCCCTCATGGGTTCGAACATGCAGCGTCAGGCGGTGCCGACCCTGCGTGCCGATAAGCCATTGGTGGGTACCGGTATCGAGCGTACCGTGGCCATCGACTCCGGCGTCACCGTGATATCGAAGCGTGGCGGTGAAGTGGAGTCCGTCGATGCCGCTCGCATCGTGGTGCGCGTCAACGACGACGAGACCGCCGCCGGTGAACCGGGCGTTGACATCTACAACCTGACCAAGTACACCCGTTCCAACCAGAACACTTGTATCAACCAGCGCCCGTTGGTGAAGCCGGGCGACGTCGTGGCGCGCGGCGACGTGCTGGCCGATGGCCCATCCACTGATATGGGTGAGCTGGCCCTGGGGCAGAACATGCTGGTCGCCTTTATGCCCTGGAATGGTTACAACTTTGAGGATTCCATCCTCATCTCCGAGCGCGTGGTGGAAGAGGATCGTTACACCACCATTCATATCGAAGAACTGACCTGCATGGCCCGTGACACAAAGCTAGGACCGGAAGAAATTACCAGCGATATCCCCAATGTGGGCGAGGGTGCGTTGTCCAAGCTTGACGAGGCCGGCGTGGTCTATGTTGGCGCCAAGGTGAAGCCGGGCGATATCCTGGTGGGTAAGGTCACGCCCAAGGGTGAAACCCAGCTGACGCCGGAAGAAAAGCTGTTGCGCGCTATCTTTGGTGAGAAGGCGTCCGATGTGAAAGACACCTCGCTGCGTGTTTCCTCGAGCATGTACGGCACAGTGATCGACGTGCGTGTGTTTACCCGTGATGGCGTCGAGAAGGACTCGCGCGCCCTGCAGGTCGAGGCCGCCGATCTGGCGATGGTGAAAAAGGATCTGCAGGACGAATACCGTATCCTCGAGGAAAATATCTACCTGCGTGTCGAGAAACTGCTGGTTGGTAGTATGGTCGATGGTGGCCCAGATCAGCTCAAGGCCGGTGCCAAGGTCACCAAGGCCTATCTCTCTGATCTGGATCGCGGCAAGTGGTTTGAAGTGCGTTTGCGTGACGAGGAAGCCAATGCGCAGCTGGAGAAACTCTCCGAGCAGCTCAAGGGGCACCGCGAGCAGATGGACGCGAAGTTCGAGGAACAGCGCATCAAGTTGACCTCTGGTGACGATCTGGCGCCGGGCGTGCTGAAGATGGTCAAGGTCTATGTGGCCGTCAAGCGCCGCCTGCAGCCAGGCGACAAGATGGCGGGCCGTCACGGTAATAAGGGTGTTATTTCCACCATCGTGCCGGTGGAAGACATGCCTTATTCCCCCGACGGTACGCCCGTGGACATTGTTCTCAATCCCCTCGGCGTGCCTTCGCGCATGAACGTCGGCCAGGTGCTGGAGACCCACTTGGGTTGGGCCGCACGTGGTTTGGGGCTGAAGTTGGGCAAGATGCTCGACAGCAATGGCCAGATGAAGGACATCCGCAAGTATCTGGATGACATTTATAACGGTGGCGAGGGCGTCAAGGTCGATCTGAAAGAATTCACGGACGACGAAATCCTTGAGATGAGCACCAACCTGCGCAAGGGCGTGCCCATGGCCACGCCGGTGTTCGATGGCGTCAGTGAAGATGAGATCCGTCGCATGCTGAAACTGGCTGATCTTCCGGAGTCGGGGCAGACGCGCCTCATCGATGGTCGTACCGGTGATTACTTCGATCGCCCGGTGACCGTGGGCTACATGTATATGCTCAAGCTCAACCACCTGGTGGATGACAAGATGCATGCCCGATCCACCGGCCCGTACAGCCTGGTGACCCAGCAGCCGCTGGGCGGCAAGGCGCAGTTCGGTGGCCAGCGCTTCGGTGAGATGGAGGTGTGGGCCCTGGAGGCCTACGGTGCGGCCTACACGTTGCAGGAAATGTTGACGGTGAAGTCGGACGATGTGGCGGGGCGCACCAAAATGTACAAAAACATCGTCGATGGCGATCACCGCATGGAGGCCGGCATGCCCGAATCCTTCAACGTGCTAGTGAAGGAAATCCGTTCGCTCGGCCTTGATATCGAGCTGGAAGAAGACAAGTAGTCCGCGTCGTCGACAACAGGTGGAGACAATATGAAAGACCTACTCAATATTCTGCGTGCCCAGCAGGGCCAGACCGACGACTTCGATGCTATTCGCATTGGCCTGGCCTCACCGGAGAAGATCCGTTCCTGGTCCTTTGGTGAAGTCAAGAAGCCGGAGACCATCAACTACCGGACCTTCAAGCCCGAGCGCGACGGCCTGTTCTGTGCCAAGATCTTTGGCCCAGTGAAGGACTATGAGTGTCTGTGTGGCAAGTACAAGCGCCTCAAACATCGCGGTGTCATCTGCGAAAAATGCGGCGTGGAAGTGACCCTGGCCAAGGTGCGTCGCGAGCGCATGGGCCATATCGAGCTGGCCAGCCCGGTGGCGCACATCTGGTTCCTCAAGTCGTTGCCCTCGCGCATCGGTCTGCTGTTGGACATGACCCTGCGCGACATCGAGCGCGTGCTGTATTTCGAGGCCTTCGTGGTCATCGATCCGGGCATGACCCAGTTGGAACGCAATCAGCTGTTGTCCGACGAGCAGTATTTGGAGGCCATCGAGGAATATGGCGATGAATTCGATGCCCGCATGGGTGCCGAAGCCGTGTTCGAGCTGCTGGGTTCCGTTGACCTGAAGGCTGAGGCGGTCACCCTGCGTGAGGAGATCGGCGCCACCAAATCAGAGACCAAGTACAAGAAATTCACCAAGCGTCTGAAGCTGGTGGAGGCCTTTATCGAGTCCGGCAACAAGCCGCAGTGGATGGTGTTGACCGTGCTGCCGGTGCTGCCGCCGGAACTGCGTCCGCTGGTGCCGCTGGACGGTGGCCGTTTTGCGACCTCTGACCTGAACGATCTGTACCGTCGCGCCATCAACCGTAACAACCGCCTGCGCCGCCTGCTGGAGCTGAATGCCCCGGATATCATCGTGCGTAACGAGAAGCGCATGCTGCAGGAATCTGTGGACGCACTGCTGGACAATGGCCGCCGCGGTCGCGCCATCACCGGTTCCAACAAGCGCCCGCTGAAGTCGCTGGCCGATATGATCAAAGGCAAGCAGGGCCGCTTCCGTCAAAACCTGCTCGGCAAGCGCGTCGACTACTCCGGCCGTTCCGTTATTGTGGTCGGCCCGACCCTCAAGTTGCACCAATGTGGCCTGCCGAAAAAGATGGGACTGGAACTGTTCAAGCCTTTCATCTTCAGCAAGCTGGAGCTGCGCGGCCTGGCCACCACCATCAAGGCGGCAAAAAAGATGGTGGAGCGCGAAGGGCCAGAGGTGTGGGATATCCTCGAAGAGGTGATCCGCGAGCACCCCATCATGCTCAACCGTGCGCCGACCCTGCATCGTCTGGGTATCCAGGCCTTCGAGCCGGTACTCATCGAGGGCAAGGCCATCCAGCTGCACCCGCTGGTCTGTACCGCCTTCAACGCCGACTTCGACGGCGATCAGATGGCGGTGCACGTACCGCTATCCATCGAGGCGCAGTTGGAAACCCGTGCCCTGATGATGTCGACCAATAACATCCTTTCGCCGGCCAATGGCGAGCCCATCATCGTACCCTCGCAGGACGTAGTGCTGGGTCTGTACTACATTACTCGCGAGCGCATCAATGCCAAGGGCGAGGGCATGGTGTTTGCCGATATCACCGAGGCCCTGCGGGCCTATGACTGTGGTGCCGCTGAGATCCACGCCAAGGTGAAAATCCGTGTCACCGATGTCACTCAGGACGAGGATGGTGAGCTGCTGGAAGAGCGCCGTTTGGTGGATACCACCGTCGGCCGCGCTGTCCTCATGGAGATCATCCCAGCGGGTTTGTCCGTGGACCTGGTCAACCAGACCATGACCAAAAAGGCTATCTCTGCGGTGATCAATGCCTGTTATCGGCGCGTGGGTCTGAAAGAGACGGTTATCTTCGCCGACCAGCTGATGTACACCGGCTTCAAATATTCCACCCGTTCCTCGATCTCCTTCGGCATTAACGACATGGTGATTCCGAAGGAGAAAGAGCAAATTATCGCGCGTGCCGAAGGGCAGGTGCGAGAGATTGAGAACCAGTATATCTCTGGTCTGGTGACCAACGGCGAGCGTTACAACAAGGTGGTGGATATCTGGTCCGACACCAATGACCAGGTGGCGCGCGCCATGATGGACACCCTGGGCTTTGACGAGGTGGTCGATGCCGAAGGCAACACGGTGAAGCAAAAATCCTTCAATTCCGTGTTCATGATGGCCGATTCCGGCGCCCGAGGCAGTGCGGCTCAGATTCGCCAGCTGTCTGGTATGCGCGGCCTGATGGCCAAGCCCGATGGTTCCATCATCGAGACCCCCATTACCGCCAACTTCCGCGAAGGTTTGGACGTGTTGCAGTACTTCATCTCCACACACGGTGCCCGCAAGGGCCTGGCCGATACCGCGCTGAAGACCGCTAACTCCGGTTACCTGACCCGTCGATTGGTCGATGTGGCGCAGGATCTGGTGGTGTTGGTTGAGGATTGTGGTACCGAGAACGGTCTGCTGATGCAGCCATTGGTCGAGGGTGGCGACGTGGTCGAGACCCTGGCTGAGCGGGTGCTGGGCCGTGTACCGGCACGCGATATCCTCAAGCCGGGTAGCGACGAAGTCCTGGTTAAGGAGGGCACGTTGCTGGACGAGGACATGGTCGAGTTGCTCGAACAGAACAGCGTCGATCAGGTCTACACCCGTTCCCCGATTACCTGCGAAACCCGTTATGGCATCTGTGCCCAGTGTTACGGCCGCGACCTGGCCCGAGGCCATCGTGTCAATATTGGTGAGGCGATCGGCGTTATCGCCGCGCAGTCCATCGGTGAGCCTGGCACCCAGCTGACCATGCGTACCTTCCACATTGGTGGTGCGGCATCGCGAGCTGCGGCGGCCAACAATATCGAGATCAAGTCGACCGGTACGATTCGCCTGCACAATATCAAGACCGTGCAGCGTGCCGACGGCGTTCTGGTGGCGGTTTCCCGTTCCGGCGAACTGACGGTGCAGGATGTCCACGGTCGCGAACGTGAGCGTTACAAAGTACCTTATGGTGCCGAGATTCCGGTGCAGGAAGGCGCGGAGGTAACTGCGGGAGCCATCGTTGCCACCTGGGATCCGCATACCCATCCGGTCATCACCGAGGTGGCGGGCACTATCAAGCTTGAAGACTTCATCGATGGTGTCACGGTTCAGCGTGAGACCGATGAGGTGACCGGCCTGACCAGTCTGGTGGTTATCGATCCCAAACAGCGCAGCACCACCGCCAAAGATCTGCGGCCGATGGTCAAGTTGCTGGACAAGAAGGGTGATAGCCTGTTTCTGGTGGGCACCGAGATTCCCGCGCAGTATGTCCTGCCGGCCGGTGCCATCGTGGTTATGGATGATGGTGCGGAGGCCAAGGTGGGCGATGTGATTGCACGCATCCCGCAAGAGTCCTCCAAAACCCGTGATATCACCGGTGGTTTGCCGCGTGTGGCCGAGCTGTTCGAGGCACGCAAGCCGAAGGAGCCGGCGATCATGGCGGAGATTTCCGGTGTGATTTCTTTCGGCAAGGAGACCAAGGGCAAGCAGCGCCTGGTGATTACGCCCGCCGAGGGTGATCATCACGAGGAATTGATTCCCAAATGGCGCCACATTACCGCCTTCGAAGGCGAGCATGTGGAGCAGGGCGAGGTGATCGCCGATGGTGCACCCAGTCCGCATGACATCTTACGTTTGTTGGGTGTCGAGGAACTGGCGACCTATATCAGCAACGAAGTGCAGGAGGTCTATCGTCTGCAGGGCGTGAAGATCAACGACAAGCACATTGAAGTGATCGTACGCCAGATGTTGCGGCGTATCGAAATCAAGGACGCCGGTGACAGCAAGTTCCTCAAGGGCGAGCAAATGGAAAAGGTTCGCCTGTTGGAAGAGAACGAGAGGGTCGTAGCCGAGGGCAAAATGCCAGCGACCTTCGCGCCGATGCTACTGGGTATCACCAAGGCCTCGCTGGCCACCGAGTCGTTCATCTCAGCGGCCTCCTTCCAGGAAACTACACGGGTGCTGACCGAGGCCTCGGTGGGTGGCAAGGTGGATCGTCTGCGTGGCCTGAAGGAAAACGTCATCGTCGGTCGCCTGATTCCTGCCGGAACGGGGCTGGCCTATCATGACGAGCGGCGTCGTCGCGCGGTGGTCGATACCCAGGCGGAACTGGCCGCCGCCGCCGATGAAGTGCTCTCGACAGACAAGGCGACAAACAGCAAGGAAACGGTGCAATCATAATCGCGTGAATGGCTGCGGGAAATATTAAGGAGCCGCTGAAATTAATCGGGGGTTCCTTCCTTTTGAGGCCGGTGCGGGCTTGACAGTTAACGTCCATGCGCCTAAAATTCGCGCTCCTCTGAACAGGCGGGATCTCCCGCCTGTTGTTTATTCAAGGGTTGGAGCAAGTCTACATGCCAACGGTGAATCAATTAGTCCGCAAGGGTCGGGCTCGCCAAAAAGCAAAAAGCAACGTGCCTGCGCTGGAGGCCTGTCCGCAGCGCCGCGGTGTGTGTACGCGTGTTTATACAACCACGCCAAAGAAGCCGAACTCGGCACTGCGCAAGGTTGCCCGTGTTCGTCTCACCAATGGTCAGGAGGTCACGACCTATATCGGTGGTGAGGGGCATAACCTGCAGGAGCATTCCGTGATCCTGATTCGCGGCGGCCGTGTAAAGGATCTCCCCGGTGTGCGTTATCACACCGTGCGCGGCAGTCTCGATACCTCGGGTGTGAGTGACCGCCGCCAGGGTCGTTCGAAGTATGGCGCCAAGCGTCCCAAGTCCTGATCCAGGTTATCTATTCCCTGGTTTGTATTTTGATTTTTTAAACAAATGGTTTTCGCCGGCAAGGTTGAGTAATTCAGAATGGCTAGAAGAAGAGTTGCAGCAAAACGTTCCGTACTACCTGATCCCAAGTTCAAGGATCAGACGGTCGCCAAGTTTGTCAACATGCTGATGATGGACGGCAAAAAGTCCGTCGCTGAGCGCGTTGTATATGGTGCCCTCGATCAGGTTGTGGATCGCACCAAGGGTGAGGCGGTCGAGCTGCTGAACAAGGCGCTTGAAAATGTGCGGCCGATGGTTGAAGTCAAGTCGCGCCGCGTGGGTGGCGCCACCTATCAGGTGCCCGTCGAGGTGCGTGCTGAGCGTCGTGTTGCGCTGGCAATGCGCTGGTTGGTTGACGCTGCGCGCAAGCGCGGCGAGAAGTCCATGGATCGCCGGCTTGCGGGTGAGATTATGGATGCGGTGGAGAATCGTGGTGCTGCCGTCAAGCGTCGTGAGGATGTCCATCGCATGGCAGAGGCCAACCGAGCCTTCTCTCACTATCGCTGGTAAAAATCGCTGGTAAAATCAGTTGGCTGGTTTTATTTAAAGCTGGCTTACTCAAAACAAAGCATCCTGGAAAGAGATTTAAGACGTGGCGCGTAAAACACCAATCGAACGTTATCGCAATATCGGCATCATGGCTCACATTGATGCTGGTAAAACAACGACTACTGAGCGTGTTCTGTTTTATACCGGCATGTCTCACAAGATCGGCGAAGTGCATGACGGCGCTGCCACGATGGACTGGATGGAGCAGGAGCAGGAGCGTGGCATTACCATCACCTCTGCGGCGACCACCTGTTTCTGGGAGGGCATGGGCAAACAGTTTGATCAGCACCGTGTCAATATCATTGATACGCCCGGACACGTTGACTTCACTATCGAAGTGGAGCGTTCCCTGCGTGTACTTGACGGTGCTTGTGCGGTGTTCTGTGCGGTCGGCGGCGTTGAACCTCAGTCCGAGACGGTTTGGCGTCAGGCCAACAAGTATGAAGTGCCGCGTATGGCCTTCGTTAATAAGATGGATCGTTCCGGCGCAGATTTTTTGCGTGTTGTCGGTCAGCTGAAGGAGCGCCTGGGTGCGAACCCGGTGCCGATGCAGCTGAATATCGGTGCCGAAGAAAATTTCGAAGGCATCATTGACCTGGTTCGCATGAAGGCTATTTTCTGGAATGAAGCCGACATGGGTGCGACCTATGAAGAGCAAGATGTTCCGGCGGGGTTGCAGGACAAGGCCAATGAGCTTCGTGAACAGATGATCGAAGCTGCCGCCGAGGCCAACGAAGAGTTGACGGAAAAGTACCTCGAAGGGGGTGAACTGTCGAACGAAGAAATCAAGCTGGGTATTCGTTTGCGGACATTGGCCAATGAGATCGTTCCTTGCTTCTGTGGATCCGCCTTCAAGAATAAGGGCGTGCAGGCGATGCTGGATGCGATTGTCGAGTACATGCCTTCGCCCGCAGACGTGCCGGCGATTACCGGCGTACTGGATGATGCCGCTGAGACGGTGGCGGAGCGTCCCCCCAGCGATGAGCAGCCCTTTGCCGCGCTCGCCTTCAAGATCGCGACGGATCCCTTTGTCGGCACCCTGACCTTCTTCCGTGTGTATTCCGGTGTGGTCAATTCCGGTGACTTTGTCTACAACCCGGGGAAGTCCAGGAAAGAGCGCTTTGGCCGCATCGTGCAGATGCACGCCAATTCACGCGAAGAAATCAAGGAAGTCCGCGCTGGCGATATCGCCGCAGCCGTCGGCCTCAAGGATGTCACGACGGGTGACACCCTGTGTGATCTAAAACAGGTCATTACGCTGGAGCGTATGGAGTTCCCGGAACCGGTTATTTCCGTGGCCATCGAGCCCAAGACCAAACCGGATCAGGAAAAAATGGGTGTTGCTCTGGGTAAACTGGCGCAGGAAGATCCGTCTTTCCGCGTGCACACTGACGAGGAATCTGGTCAGACCATCATCTCCGGCATGGGCGAGCTGCATCTCGATATTATTGTCGATCGCATGCGCCGCGAATTCAAGGTCGAGGCCAATGTCGGTGCGCCGCAGGTGGCCTATCGCGAAACCATTCGTAAGAGCGTCGAGGCTGAAGGCAAGTTTGTGCGTCAGTCCGGTGGTCGCGGTCAGTATGGCCATGTCTGGTTACGTCTTGAGCCGCAAGAACCGGGCACCGGCTACGAGTTCGTCAACGAAATCGTCGGTGGCGTGGTACCGCGTGAATATATCAATGCGGTGGATAAAGGTATCCAGGAGCAGATGGAAAATGGTGTTATCGCCGGATTTCCGGTGGTCGACGTCAAAGTTAGTCTGTTCGATGGTTCCTATCATGACGTTGACTCCTCGGAAATGGCCTTTAAGATCGCCGGCTCCATGGGCTTCAAGGGTGGTGCCGCCAAGGCGAGCCCGGTATTGCTTGAGCCGATGATGAGCGTCGAGGTTGTTACGCCGGAAGACTATATGGGTGATGTGATGGGCGATTTGAATCGTCGTCGAGGCATCGTCCAGGGTATGGAAGATTCGGTAACCGGTAAGGTGATCCGTGCCGAAGTGCCACTGGCCGAGATGTTTGGTTATGCCACTGACCTGCGTTCGGCGACTCAGGGCCGTGCCACCTATTCCATGGAATTTGGTAAGTATGCCGAGGCGCCTTCCAGTGTCGCCGAAGCCGTCATCAAAAAAACATCTTAAGATTGGTTAAATTTGAGATAAGGGGTTAACGCCGTGTCCAAAGAAAAATTTGAACGAACGAAACCACATGTCAACGTTGGCACCATTGGCCACGTCGATCATGGCAAGACCACGCTGACTGCAGCCCTGACCAAGGTCATGGCCGAAAAGCATGGCGGTGAATTCAAGGCCTACGACCAGATCGACGGCGCCCCCGAAG
>JAKIUN010000011.1 GCA_021647505.1 Gammaproteobacteria bacterium | reverse complement strand
CTTATTCGCATTGGGTTTCCTGTTCATTGATGCTGGTGTTGTAACTACCATCATGAACAGAGACTCAATGTGATGCAAATTTGCCTAAATTGATCAATAGTTTACCCACAGATTCTTCAGAAGACCCATTTTTATAGGTCACAGTAGCCAGAGTTTAGGCAAGAATATCAGCGACCTTAGAAATGAATTAGCTCATGTGGGAAAACCTAAGAAATTGATAAATACTCTTGGCATAAATGACTATGTTAATGTCAGTAGGATACTGAAATTAGTAGTTGTTTCTCATTTATTGGAACAACTTGGAGTTGCTCAGAAAGTCATACATGAATATCAAAATAAACTTATTCTGGACGTTCGCAGTTAACAAGTTGCTGTGATCAAAAGGGGTCAAAGCCCTTTATTTGATGGAGTGTAGCGTAATCCGGAAAGCATTGGGCATTCCCCTCTTCCATCTCGGCCCCTTAAAGGGCTCTGACCCCTTTAACTCTGACCCCTTTAACTCTGACCCCTTTAACTTCAAAAAAGGGAGTAACCAACTAGAGCAGAATAAGCAGTACAAAGATCTTAACGAGAGGTTAGATATAGAGAATAAAAAACTAGCAGAAATCATTTCGCTTCAAAATAAAATAGGCAATATCAATACACAAAAGAAAGCACTATTTGAACAAGCCATAAAAAATCATATTTCTTTTTCTACCAAAATTGATGAGTTGATTCGTGATTTTTCATTAGTACATGACGATATAGAAATAAAAATAGAAAAAATCTACCTCCATGATAAATGCAAAGAACTATTGAAGGATTTTATCAATCTACAAAGTCATGATAGGCAGAGTTTTGTTAATGATTGGGGCAGTAAGTATGAGGTTGATGCCAAGTCAAATATTGAAGAATTTCTTCAACAAGCTTTAGAGAATAAATTAGAGTTAAAAGCATATAAAGAAATCAAAGATTTAACAAAAGGGATTTTAACGGAAAATTGATTTTCAATTTCTTACGAGCTTACCTGCCAGAATGATACTTTTAATAAAATGTCTGATGGCAAAAAAGCCTTTGTCATTCTAAAGCTCTTGCTGGAATTTAGTCATAAAAAATTCCCTATTCTAATAGATCAACCAGAAGATAGTTTAGACAACAGAGCTATTTATAATGAGTTTGTCGCTTATTTGAAGAAAAAGAAGAAAGACCGTCAAATTATATTGGTCACACATAATGCAAATATAGTTGTTAATGCTGATGCAGAAGAAGTGATTGTTGCTAATCAGCACGGGGAAGATTCAAAGAATCAGGGCAATATTAAATTTCAATATATTACTGGTAGCCTTGAAAACACAAAGCCAAAGGATGAAAATCTTGGTATTGTCTTACAATCCCAAGGTATAAGAGAGCATGTATGTGAAATATTGGAAGGTGGTACAGAAGCCTTCAAGAAACGTGAGAACAAATATGCCATTGCTTAAAATGATAAAAGGGTTAACGAATTAGGTTAAAGGACTAGAGGGCAGGTCTTTGATTTATGATCGGGCGGGTCATGTCGGTGTTTTGTGATACTCTCAGGAACCAAGAGCTTATCGGAGTCGGGATCATAAATCAAAGACCTGACCCTTTGGCCCATGCGGGGGGTGCCGAGTGATCGGCGTTCCTACCGTGACTGTGCATCAGCTGATGAGAGCATTTTCCAAATTGAGGTGCTTGTGGGAAGGAATAAAGTCCTTATCGGAATGGAGTAATGGAATGGAGTTTTCTATGCAATAAGTTGCAATGATGACATCGATAGTTTTTCTTATCGTAATTCCCTTTTTACGAAGAGCGCGGAAATTATTTGCACTTTTAAGGGCAATAGAAGTATCAAGCACGTTTACCACAACTAAAGAGCTTAAAAGTTCTTTGGCTGTAATAAAATCTTTATCGTTTTTGAAGCCTTGTAGTACTTCAGTAAGAACGATGTCACCTATGCAAATAGGGGATGAACCAAGGATGGAATCAAGCTTTTCAGTTTCATGGGTTTGATTTCCGTTGAAGTAATCAACCCATATGCTGGAATCAACAAAAATCAATTATTAGTCCTCATGTCATCTAAATCACCTTCCCACTTAAGCTTGCCACGGAATTTTTTAATATTTTCTTGGTTTTTTAATCCAATCAGTGACTTAAGGGCTATTTCAACGGCTTCACGCTTGGTTTTTACCCCGGTTAAACGAATGGCGTCGTTCATAAGTTCATCATCTATAACGATATTTGTTCGCATTTAGGAGCGCTCCAGAATGTGTATAAATAAAGAAAATCATACACATTTAAGCATGGTGTGTCGGATTAAGCAAGGTGCAGAAAATACAGGGTCAGGTCTTTGGTTTATGATCGGGCGGGTCATACCGGTGTCTTGTGAGACTCTCAGGAACCAAAAGCTTATCGGAGTCGGGGCCACAAATCAAAGACCTGACCCTTCGGCCCTATTTTTATAGTAGCTATGATCAGCGCGGAAACGAGTGTAACCGAGGAGCCTCGTGAGGGAAAACTTCATGCGAGGATCTGTACGGGGGACGCTGAGTGATCGGCGTTCCTACCGCGACGTTTCAGAAAAGAATAACATCGAGATATAAGTAATTATGGAAAAAAAAAGGGCAATCATTATTGGAGCAACATCTGGAATAGGATTTGAGTTAGCAAAAATCCTTAGTTTTGATGGCTATATTATTGGAATCACAGGACGAAGATTGAGCCTTCTTGAAGACTTAAAAAAGGAGCTAAAATCTCAGGTTTTTATTAAGAAAATGGACGTTTCACATGCAGAGTCGCGTGGTGATTTAAAAGATCTTATTGAAGAAATGGAAGGCGTTGATCTCGTGATTATTAGTGCAGGAACTGGCTCGCTTGACCCAAGCCTTCCTTGGGATAAAGAAAAAGAAACAATCGAAATAAATGTTCTTGGTTTCACTGCAATGGCAAATGTGGCCTATCACTATTTTAATAAAAAAAGCTCTGGGCATTTGGTGGGAATTTCTTCCATTGCTTCTATTCGTGGAGGAGAAGCTCCAGCTTATAATGCTTCAAAAGCATTTGTTGCTAACTATTTGCAAGGGCTTAGGTATTTATTATCAAAAAATAAATAGAAAATTACCATTACAGATATTCAGCCTGGTTTTATTGATACTGCAATGGCTCAGGGAGAGGGATTGTTTTGGGTGGCTTCGCCTGAGAAAGCAGCCACACAAATATATAATGCAATCAAAAAAAATAGAAAACATTCATATATTACAAAGTGTTGGAGATTGATTGGGTGGGTTTTAAAAATAATGCCAGATTTCATTTATAATAAACTGTAATCTTAAAATAAAAAACAATAGGGGGCAGATCACGGTTTTCATGAAAAATATGGACTAAACTGTTGTCTGTCCCCTATTTTTCCAGTTATTGCTCTGTTAGATGAGAAACGAATCCAACGACATTGCTACTTTCGGAAATTCACGAATAATTTTCTTATCCGCTGTTATGAGAGGTACATTTAAGTACTGAGCGAGAGTAACAAATTCACAATCATATGCGGAGCAATTGCTAGAGTTCACAAGTTGCATTACATGAGCGGAAGAAATTTCATATTCGTTGTCATGCATTAGTTTTTCTGCTTGCTGGATAATGATTAATACTTCATCAAGTTTTAAGATATCTCGGCGTAAATACTGACTAAGTACACTTCGGAATTCACTCCGCCATAGGATTGGTGCATTCCAATGTGTGTCGGCGGCTAAAAGTTGTTCAGCTTGGTGAGAGCGATTACCGGAAATATAAAAATAGGAAATAATGTTTGTATCAACAACGATCATGGGCGGCCTTCATTTATTGCTGCGTTAACTTCGTCGTCGGTAATGGGGTGGGCGGCGGTTTTAGCCCGAAGCGCTCTGGCAGTGGCAAGCTGTTCAGATACGTCAATTTTGTGAGGTGTCAGTGTGCGTTCTACACAATAAAGGATTTCGCTGTTCATGCTGCGGTGGTGAGTTTTTGCTGCATCTTTTAATCGGGCATAAAGGTCATCGGGTATATTTTTAAGGGTTAAGGTAGGCATGATTCAAACTCCAAAGGTAAAACCAATATGGTTCCATTGTGGTTTTCGGTGTTTGTGGTGTCAAGTTCTAAATCGCCCAACAAGCACAGTAGAGCTGGACAGACCTCTGCGAAGAATAAGAATAATAGGGGACAATAGGTAGGGACAAGGGGATAGGGACAAGGGGATAGGGACAAGGGGATTAGGGACAAGGGGATTAGGGACAAGGGGATTAGGGACAAGGGGATTAGGGACAAGGGGACAGACCACGGTTTTTATGAAAAATATGAACTAAGCTTTGGTCTGTCCCTTATTTTCTCATTTGTGGACTTTATCCAGGAAAATATGGAAGCCGTCGCAGGAGGGGCCCACTCACCGAGACAGTGGTGGGCAATGCCCACCCTACGAAAAATTCATGAAAAATAGTGAAAAATAGGGGACAGACCACGATTTCCCCTACATTATATTGCTATTTTTTTCGGCATAATTCGTGCTGATATTTTCATAAAATGGGTTGTTCGTTGCACAGCAGCGCACTCGTTACGCCTCAAGAGAAAAATTAGGTAGGGCTACGTTATTTTGACCGGACACCGATGTGTTTGACTGCTTGCTGAATGTCTTGCACAAAGCGAGTGAAGAGAGCCGTCGATGCCATTGCCCGGGTAGTGACGCTGTCGCTCGATGGCGTGGCGTGGCGCTGGCGCGGCGAGGGCGGCAAGCGCCCCTGGCTGGCTGGAACCGCCGTGGAACAGATGCGTGTGGTGCTGGCATCGATAATCTCAGTGCGCAGCTGGCCGAGGGGTTCAGGCTCGATGATTGGCGGTTCCGCTGCACCTTTCCATGGATGTGGTATGGAACGTGCTTTTGATTACAGGGTGGGCGGAATGTGACGATACATTGACAGGTTACTAAGCGAATCAGACACAGGGTAGAGGTTAATGAACACATCAGTGAGTAGTGCCAATAGCGCCGGGGTCGAGCAGGAACTGCGTTGGGTCACCTTCCGGCTGGAGAAAGAAAAGTACGGCATCAACGTCATGCAGGTGCAGGAAGTGCTGCGCGTATCAGAGATCGCCCCGGTGCCGGGCGCCCCGGATTATGTGCTGGGGATTATCAATCTACGCGGCAATGTGGTGACCGTGATCGACACCCGCAAGCGCTTCGGCTTGATACCGAAAGAGATGGATGACTCCACACGCATCGTCATTATCGAGTCCGATGACCAGGTGGTGGGTATTCTCGTCGACAGTGTCGCCGAGGTGGTGGATCTGCGTGTTTCCGATATGGAGGCGGCACCGAATGTTGGTACTGAGGAAAGCGCCAAGTTTATCCAGGGTGTGGCCAGCCACGACAATGAACTCTTGATTCTGGTGGATCTCAACCGGCTGCTTACGGATGATGAATGGAGCGAGATGATGCTCTGATCCGTTTTCGGATTAGACGCGCTCTTGAGTATTGGTGCGGGAGATCTGAGTATGTTGAGCGTATCGTTTGATGTGTTTGCCATTGCTGGGCTGGTGACGGCCCTGGGCGCGCTGTTGTTTGCCTATGCGGCCAATGGCCGCTTGCGCGCCCGCTCAGAAAAACAGCAGGATACCCTCAAAGCCCTACAGGCCGATGTGGCCGTCATGTGTTCCGGTGCGGTCAAGCTGGGTGAACATCTGGCGCAGCAGGAACAACGCTTGCAGATGCTCGGCCGTCGTCAGGATGAGCTGGAATTACATGAGCCTTCCGGTGACAACTACCGTCATGCCGCCCGCCTGATGGGCAAGGGTGTCGAACTGGAAGAGGTGATGGAAGACTGCGGTCTGGCCCGTGGTGAAGCTGAATTGCTGGTGCTGGCGCAGAAGCTGGAAAAGGCGAGCTGAGCGGCTCGCAACAGCGATCCCGATTTTTTGTAGGAGCGCTTTCAGGCGCGACCACTGTTCTGAAACCGGTTGTCGCGGCTGACGCTCCTGCATTGCTTGGGTTTTTCTGCCTCTGTGCCATCAGCTATCGCGGGCATGGCCTGCTCCTACATATTGTCCTGCGGGTTCATTTGTCTGCAGGCCGTTTTCCACTCAACAGATAGGCGAAGGCAATCACCTCCGCCACCGCCAGATACAGGTCTGGGGGAATCTCCGTGCCCAGATCCAGCCGCGACAACAGCTCACTGAGAGTGGCATTTTCCTGTAGTGGAATGCCGTGTTCCCTGGCCAGCGCGATGATCTGCTCAGCGACCTCGCCACTACCCTTGGCGGTGACGGTCGGTGCGTTGTCACCGTCATAGTGCAGGGCCACGGCGGTGGTGGGTGGGTATTTTTCGCTCATGCTTCCTCGTCCAGCAATATATAGGGCAGGCTGGGTCTTTCGTCCGCAGTCTGTGGGCTGCCGCAGCGGGCGTTGAGGCTTCCGACGTGCAGCCCGGCGGCCTGCAGGCGCTGCTGTAATTCGTCCAGATGGCGTGTGAACAGCTTAGTGGTGTGGTCGTTTTCGGCCCAGAAGGTGGCGCTGACCACGCCGCCACTGAGCGTCACCCGGATGTGTATTTCACCGAGGCCATCCAGCTCGACGGCGAGGGTGATACTCCACAGACTGTCCGCTCCCTGGCCTTTGCCTCCACGCTCCTTATCGATACGAATCTGCAACAGGTCGAACTGATCGCCGTGGCGCAGGGGTAGGTCGAGCAGCCAGCTGCGCCGGCCGTCGTCTTCGGCATTGGCGGCCAGTTGGCTGAGCTGGATGCGAGCCAGGCTGCCATCTACCTGGCGCAGTAGTTCCTGTAGTTGTTGCGGCAGGCCCAGGTTGAGCAGCGATGCGGCGTTGGCCGGCATGCGCGGCTGGGCGAAAGGCTGGCTGTTGGGCAGGGGGGGCGGCATGTCGGTGAGGTGCCTTTGGCCTCTGCGAGTCGACAAGGCCGTGGCGCCGGACGGCACGCGCAGCCCCAGCAGCAGCGACAGCAGACCCAGCAGTCCACCCTTGAAATCACCACCCAGCTGCTGTGCCGTCTGTGTGAAGGTCAGGTTCGAGCGCAGGGCTTCGGCCAGCCGCGCCTCGAAAAAGATACCGGAGTTGGCCAGCGCCAGTTGTAAGCCTGCCGCCTGGCCCACGCCGTCTAGCCGGGGCAAGCGGTCAAGAATCTGCTGTATTTGTTGCCGTATCTCCGCAGGCAATTTGCTGCGAGTGGCGCCAGCGATGGTGTGTAGATGAGCCAGCAGTGATGATAGCGGCAACTGGCGAGGCAGGGCATCACGTACGGCCTGTTGTGAGAGGGGGGGCGTTGAGACATCCAGCACCCGCAGCGCGACGGGCTGGCCAGGGTTGAGTACCTGTAGTGTCAGAGTCTGCCCCGTCGGCAGCGGCAATGGTGGCAGGTTGAGGGGCAAGTGTTTGCCGTCAATGTGCAGCACTGGCGGCCCGCCTGACGGTTGAAGGAGGCTGCGTGCCTGGAGTATTTGCCCCGCCTGCCAGGGCGGGGCGGGGGCAGGCAGGGTGATGTTGGCCTGGCCTGTGGGGTTGAGCCATTTCAGCGCGGCATCCACGGCAGGGCGGATGACCTCCAGTTGTAACTGTTGTCCGGGAACGAGTGACTGGCTACTGCGGGCCTGCAGTAACCGGCCGTTGATCTCCAGCAGGGGTGGGCCGGCCTGTGGGTTTCGTTTTACCGTGGCTTGCAGCGCCAGCCCGCTGCCCCAGTTCTGCACCATGGCGGCGGCCGACAGAGATGTCTGTGCGACCGGGCCTGTTGCTGTGGGTGCCGATGGGATGGATGGTGTTTGTGGGCCTTTAATTTGCATGGTTGGTTTGGATTGTTAATAGACCGTTGCCATCTGCCGTTGTATTGATCGGGATTCGTATCATAGCCCGCTGAGGGATTAAAAATAATGCAAACAAGACAATTGTGGTACACGCGCCGGAACGGCGAGGTTCGTGGCCCCTTTCCGGCCGGGCAGATTACCCGCTTCATTCTGCTGGGGCGTATTCGTGAATGTGATGAACTCAGTGCCGATCAGCAGGCCTGGCAGCCCGTGTCCGAGGTGCCGGTGCTGATCCCGGAGGAAATGAAGGCGGATCTGCAAGACGCCGCTGCCTATGAGCGGCTGATGATCGCCCGCATGCGCGAAGACGAACGCGCCGCGCGTGACCGCCGTGGTGAGGACGAATCCACTCCCGCAGGTGTACCGGGTGAACGGCGCCGCTCCGATGATGATCGGCGAGCCTGGGAAGAATCCGAAATACTGCGCCACCGTGAGATCAAGGCCGCGATTACCGAGGCGGCGAAGCACAGCAAGCGGAACTATTTTCTGCGCGGTGCGGCGGTGGCTCTGTTACTGGTGGCGGTGGTGGGCAGTGCGCTCTATTTTCAGATCCAGGAGGAACACGAATCCTCGGATTGCAATGCCGTTCCACAGCCCTGGGTGAACTGGAGCAACTGCTTTATGGAGGGCGTGCAGCTGGTGTCGATGGATCTGCGCGGTTCGAGATTACATAATGCCAACCTCATGGGTGCCGATCTGCGGGGTTCGCAATTCACCGGTGCGGATCTGGCCTATGCCAATCTATCACTGGGCAATCTCACTGACGTCGATCTGCAACGGGCGACGCTGGTGGGCACCAATCTGCGCAAGGGCAGACTGAATGGCGCCAATCTTAGCGGTGCGAATATGGCCTACGTCATCCTGCAAAATGCCAATCTCAGTAATGCCCGTTTCGTTGACGCCGACCTCAGCAACGCCGATTTGCGTGGTGCAATACTGGAAAATACCGACTTCAGCGGCGCCAATCTCAGTCAGGCCCGATGGTTGGACGGCCGTGTGTGCAAGCCGGGTTCGCGGGGCGAGTGCAAGCACTGACCGCCGGTAGCCTCAGGCCATGCCCGCAATAAATGTCCGGGCGTAGGGTGGGCAGGTCTTTCATGCCCACGCGGAATGTGAGTCAACCGCGTGGGCACATAAAACGTGGCCATCACCCTACGGTGTTGAATTTGCCACATTTCTTATATTTCTCCGTGTCTCTGTGGCGAATAATGGTTTTCCCACGCGCTCCATGCCGCTAAAACGACTCCGTTACATAGCGTGACACGCGGATCGTGTCTGACCAGCTATCCGCTGGCAGGCCGGCCTTCAGCTTTAGATGCTGCAGGAAGTCGTGCGCATCGGGTAGGGATGCCCATACCGCCGGCAGAAAGGTGCCACGGTGATCGCCGTCTTCCAGAACCAGACCATCCACACCAGGGCGCAACTGGCGGATCAAGTCTTCCTCTGAATCGAATTGCATCGGCGTGGCCGGTGACAGCACCGAGATATGCAGATCCAGACCGGGCAGCTCATGGGCTTGCAGAGGCGGGAAGCGTGGGTCGGAAAAGGCCGCCGCGTAGGCATTGTGGGCGACATCCTCCACCAGCGGGCGTGTCGCCTCCAGACTGCCAATGCAGCCGCGTAATCGGCCACGTTCGTTGAGGGTGACGAAGCTAGCGCCGGGCTCGCGTAGCGGGCATGGGTAGCGTGCCATGTCCACCGCCAATGGCTGGCCGATCCGCAGACCGTGTTCGATGGACGCCTGAGCCACCTTGCGCAACAGCTTGTGCTCTTTCTCGTACAGGCGACCGTCTTCGCGGCCATGTTCATCGCTGGATGTCGTGTTATTCAAAGACATAGGCTCCATATCCCACGACGCGATCACGCGATCCGGCGGTGTCACCGGAGTTGCGCAAGTCGATGGTCTTTCCGTGCAGACCGTGCCGCCGGGCGAAATACAGCAGGCCGTTGACGGCGCGACTGCCACAGGCATTTTCTCCGTGAATCTCCTCCGCCTGCAGTTGCTCGATGGCGTTGGAGGTGGCGCTGTCGAGGGCCTCTGCGGTATCGTAATCGTGGTAGTGGCTGAGGTCGGAGCTGATTACGATCAGCGTCTCCGGGCCATCCCACAATTGTTCCAGCACCTCGGCCACCTCGCTGGGCGAGGCATCACCCACCACCAGCGGCACCAGTTTGAAGTCATCCAGAACGCTCTGCAAAAAGGGCAGCTGTACCTCCAGGCTGTGTTCCAGTGCGTGGGGCTCATCGAGCCGGTGCACCTGTGGTAGCTGTTCGATGGCATCGATTGCCTTGCGATCCAGTGGGATGGTGCCGAGCGGGGTGCTGAAGGCATCGGCACTACTGCTGGCGAGGCCCAGCAAGGGAACGCGGTGCGACGGCCCCAGCAGCACCACGCGGCGAACCTTTTGCCGCAGCGGCAGCAGGCGTGCATAGGCACTGGCGGCTACTGAACCGGAATAGACGTAGCCGGCGTGGGGCACGATGAGGGCTTTGGGCGCGCTAGCGGCCTCTGTGTCTTCCGCTGCCTCAAGCAGGTAACGCTCGATCATACCTTGCAGTTCCTGTGCATCGGCGGGATAGAACATGTCGGTCACGGCAGGGGGACGAATGCGGGGCATATGGTGCTCCTTAATTTCTGCATGGCAGGCTTTTAAAATCTAAATCCGCCTATACTCTATGGATAATAGATGGCGATACAGGCACGGAATTCCAAGGGGGCGATGATGCAAAAACGTCGATTTGTCGGCAGCGAATTCGTTGTCGCGACGGAATACTGGCACGTGCTGGGCGACGGCCGCCTGCAATGTGACCTCTGTCCGCGCTATTGCAAGCTGCGCGATGGTCAGCAGGGGCTCTGTTTCGTACGCGCCCGGCAGGGCGACGAGATTGTCCTCACCAGCTATGGCCGCTCCAGTGGCTTCTGCGTCGATCCTATTGAAAAAAAGCCGCTGAATCATTTTCTGCCCGGCACGGCAGTGCTGTCCTTCGGCACGGCCGGTTGCAACCTGGCCTGTAAATATTGCCAGAACTGGGATATGAGTAAATCGCGTGAAATGGCTACCCTGGCCGACCGTGCTACGCCCGGGATGCTGGCCGATGCGGCGCAGGAACTGGGTTGCCACAGCGTGGCCTATACCTACAACGACCCCGTGATCTTCCTTGAATACGCGGTGGATACGGCCAGTGCCTGTCAGGAGCAGGGCATCAAATCCGTGGCGGTCACCGCCGGCTACATCTGCGAGGAACCGCGCAAGGAATTCTTCCATGACATGGATGCCGCCAATATCGATCTAAAGGCATTCAGCGAAGAGTTTTACTACAAGCTCACTGGCGGCCATCTGCAACCGGTATTGGATACCCTGCGCTATGTCAGGCACGAAACCGATGTGTGGCTGGAGATCACTACCCTGGTAATTCCCGGGTACAACGACTCGGATAGGGAGCTGGACGCAATGACCCGCTGGGTGGTGAAAGAACTGGGGCCGGACGTGCCCATGCATTTCTCCGCCTTTCACCCGGACTGGAAGATGATGGATGTGCCTTCCACACCGCCAGCAAGCCTCGCCCGGGCGCGTACTATCGCGATGGAAAACGGCGTGCGCTACGCCTATACCGGCAACGTGCACGACAGCGACGGGCAGAGCACTTATTGCCACTCTTGCGGCACAAAACTTATCGGCCGTGACGGCTACGAACTCTCCACCTGGCAGCTCAGCGATGACGGCCACTGCAAGACCTGTGCTACCCGCTGTGCCGGTGTCTTCGACGGGCCGCCCGGTGATTGGGGGGCACGGCGCATGCCGGTGCGTTTGTCGGCGATGACCTAGTGATTCAGTGCGAGGCACCACACTCGTGATTGGATGGCGCCTGCTCCAGGCGCTCGGCAAGCCAGACTTTAATGATGGACTGGCGGGTTACGCCAAGCCGGTTTGCCTCCCGGTCAAGGGATTCAATCATCCACACTGATTTTTGACATGAATGGCACTTGCCCTCAGCGAGGCATGAAGAATGCCTTCACTGGCGACATAGGCGTCATGCACCCGCACCGGCAGGCCCGGCATCATGGCGATACGCCCATTCCAGACAAAGCCCGGCGGTCGGGTGGCTACTTGCTGTGATTATCGTCATTCCGGCTTGTTGTTAGCTGGAATCCAGAGATTGCCGCCTCGGGATCCGATTTTCGCCGGAGCGATTCATCCCGTCATGTATGGGCACGTTTTATGTGCCCACGTGGTTGGCGTATATTCCGCGTGGGCATAAAAAACCTGCCCACCCTACTTAGCTTCACATTAAAATTAATCAGGAAGCCATGTTCTTCATGGTGTAAGTAGTTGCGTTTTTGGCATGATTCGCCAGCTGAATATTTGCCGTAAACGATACGGAGATATCATTTTTCCGTTCTTGCCAGTCGCGGAAACCTCCCACCTTTCTGTCCACGTTCCCAACAGCGATTTGACATCACCCCGCTCGCGCCTATACTTGCAAGCAATTACTCACTTTTATACTGGCAGGTGCTGACATATGGGAAAACCCAGCGAGCAACGCAAACAGGAAATCATCGATGCCACGCTGGATTTGGCGGCGAGTCTGGGGGTGAAGAAGGTCACTACCCAGGCCATCGCGGATCATGTCGGCATTGCACAGCCGACGGTGTTCCGGCATTTCAAGACGCGTGATGCAATTTTTGTGGCGGCGATTTCGTCCATTGGTGAGGGCTTGTTTCGCAATCTGGCGGCGTTTTTTTCCGGCACCGGGCCGGCCGATGAGCGCTTGCATCAGTTGGTGCAGGCGCAGTTGCGGTTTATTTCACAGAAGAGAGGCTTGCCGCGCTTGCTGTTTTCCGACCGGCTGCATCTGGAATCGCCGCTGCTGAAGCAGGCGGTGCAGAAGATCATGAATGGCTATACGCAGCAGGTGAGCCAGATGATTCGCGAAGGTCAGTCGGCGGGACTGATGCGCCAATCGCTGGATGCGGATGAGAGCGCCTGGCTGGTGGCGGCGTTGATTCAGGGGCTGGTGATGCGCTGGTCGATTTTTGATTTCGATTTTGATCTCGCCGCAGAGGCGGAGCCGTTGTGGGGGTTTATTGCGGCGGCCTTGCTGGTGGAGGAGGCGGGGTGAGGGCTCAGTCCTCAGACTGGCAGTCGGCCGTGACATCCTACGGTTTTTGTTGTTGGTGAACTGATCGCAGTCAGCGCGATTTAATCTCTGAGGGTTTAATTCCCCGCAGCTCGCCTCAAGCGCCTACTTTTGGTGCTGCGAATGTCACCCCAGCCTGACTACTGACACTGCTGAAGGAATAATCTTGTAGGGTGGGCACCGCCCACCAATGCGGGTTGCCAGTATTCGCGCAAATGGTGGGCAATGCCCACCCTACGAACGGCATCGGTTTTTTGTTCGAGCGCCTAAGCGTTTGACTGGCCGTGTAATACCCCGCTTTCGCGTAGCGAGATAGCTTGCTGCGGGATAGTTTATTTATTTAAGGAGTTAGCTTATGTGCAAAATGTGTTGGGCGAGTGTGGTGGTTTTATTGCTGGCGGTGCTAGGCATGGGCTACAAGTTTATTCTCAGCGGTGAGGTGGTTGCGACGGCCGATGGCCGTGAGGCGATTGTGCTGGAACCGGCGGAGCGCGACATGGTGCTGAGTGAGATGCGTGAATTTCTGGTCAGCATACAGGCGATTACCGAAGGTATTGTTAATAACGATATGCCCAGTGTAGTGACGGCGGCCCGGGCCATGGGGACTTCCGCTCAGCGGGGCGTGCCGGGTTCGCTGATACGCAAGTTACCGCTGGGTTTTAAGACAATGGGTTTCGATACGCATACCCAGTTTGAGCAGCTGGCGCTGGATGCTGAGCAGTTGGGCGACAGCGAACATGCCTTGGGACAGTTGGCGGAGTTAATGCAGAATTGTACGGTGTGTCACACGATGTATCGTTTTGAAACGCTGGCATCGCTGCAAGAGACACAGTGATGGCGTGAACCTCGGAGCATGTATGTTTAAACGACGGGGAGATCGATGAAGGATTCCGGTAGTGATGTGAGCGATAGTTCTGTGGCAAGAAAGACCGTTTCCCTGGTGCTTGGTAGTGGCGGTGCCCGGGGCATGGCGCATGTCGGTGTGATCGAGTATCTGCTCGATCAGGACTATGATATTCGCTGTATTTCGGGGGCGTCCATCGGTGCGCTGGTGGGGGGTATTTATGCCACTGGCCGGCTGGATCTATTCCGTGACTGGTTGCTGGCACTGAGCAAGACCGATGTGCTGCGCTATCTGGACTTTTCCTTTAGCGGCACGGCGCTGTTTCGTGGCGAGAAGATCATCGATGCTCTGCGTGAACTGGTGGGTGAACATCTCATTGAAGATTTGCCGGTGAGCTACACAGCCGTGGCTACCGATGTGGAGCGGCAGAAGGAAGTGTGGCTGTCGGATGGGCCGCTGTTTGACGCAATTCGCGCCTCCATTGCCGTGCCGACGATTTTCACCCCGTATCATTACCGGGGCATGCGGCTGCTTGATGGGGGGCTGCTGAATCCGGTGCCCATTGCGCCGACACTGAAGGAGGTAACGGATCTGACCATTGCGGTCAATCTGAATGCGGTCAGTGTGAATCATTTATCACGCCAGCCACCCCACCAGCCGCCGCGCAAAGTGGCTGATAGAAAGGGCGTGACGATGCCGCCCACGGGTATTGTCGAGGCCTATCATCAGCGCATTAACGGTTTTCTGGATGACCTGCAGCAGAATTTCAGTGACTTGGCCTTTCGCTCGTCGGGGGCTGGTGACCTGGGTCTGTTCGATCTGCTGAACAATTCCTTTGAAACCATGCAGAATGCGATTACCAATATCAAGCTGGCGACCTATTCGCCGGACGTGCTGATCGAGATTCCCCGCGAAACCTGCAAGGCCCACGAATTTTATCGTGCGCGTGAGCTGGTCGAGGTCGGCTATGAACGTGCTTCTGAGGCTATTTCAAGTTAGCATTGTACACGCCGTTGTTACTGTAAGGCGGGCTTTACCCGCCTTACAGCATGTGTTTTTCACCTGAAACTATAGAGAGCCTCTTGCAAAACTCATGAGCGGCGACCAGCTTCCCCTCTTTGTCCCATTTCCGAGCTGGAATTTCGCTCCATGGAACCACCATGAAACTCATTCCATCCCGAAAATGGACTCAAAGTGGGATTGCCGCTCATCCACTCAGAGTTCTGCAAGAGGTTCTAGATGCAGATTTTAGGCAATTCTCAATCGTTTGATGTGACGATAGAGGGTGCGTTCGCTGACGTGAAGCAGCTTTGCCGCACATGCGCGGTGGCCGTCGCATTGTGTCAGCGCATCTAGCACCATCTGTTCGGTGAGGCGCCCACGGCGCTGAATCAGGTGTTCGATGGCTTGTCGCGCCTTCTCCTGCCCGTTACCGAAGGTGTTGTCGTCTTCCAGCACGATGTGTGCAGGGGTCAGGTCGTCGTCACAGGCGAGGATAACGGCGCGCTCGATGGTGTTGCGCAGTTCGCGGATGTTGCCGGGGAAGTCGTGTCCCTGCAGTTTGTTAATGACCTCGCTGGGCAGCGGAATGTGACGCTTACCCTCGGGTAGGCTGGCCAGGAAGTGTTCGGCCAAGGCGATAATGTCTTCCTGGCGGTTGCGCAGCGGCGGGATATGAATGGGGAGGGCGGACAGGTGGTAATACAGATCCTGACGAAACTGGCCTTCGGCCACCATACGCTGCACATCGCGGTTGGTGGCGGCGATGATGCGCACGTCGATGTTGATGTATCCATTACCGCCGATGCGGCGAATAGTGCCGCTTTCCAATGCGCGCAGCAGCTTGGCTTGCAGCGACAGGGGCAGCTCGCAGATCTCATCGATGAACAGGGTGCCGCCATCGGCGGCCTCAAGCAGACCAATCTTGTGGCTGTTGGCGCCGGTGAAGGCGTCTTTCTCATGACCGAACAGTTCACTTTCGATGAGGTTTTCATCCAGCATACCGCCGTCCACGACGACGAATGGGCTGGTGCGGCGCTTGGAACAGAAGTGGATGTATTTGGCGACTTTTTCCTTGCCAACACCGCTTTCGCCCAGCAACAGTACGCTGGACTGGGTGGGGGCGACACGCTGTAGCAGATTGCTTATTTTCAGGAAGGCTGGTGAGCGGCCCACCAACAGACCATCGTTTTTTCCCTGCGGTGACAGCACCCGTACATACTCGCCTATGTACATGATTTCGCCGTCGTCATCGACAATGGGCATTGCCTGTAACTGCACATATTCCTCGTTGTTGTCTTTGTCGTAATGCATGTGTACGACTTGGCACGGTTTGCCGGTGTTGAGAACCTCTTCCAGCGGGCACAGCTCACCCTGCTCACTGCAAGAGGCGTTGGTGTGGCGGGAGCGGGAGGCTTCGCAACAGTGCCGGCCAAGCAAGTCGTTATTTTCGACCCCATAGTGGTTTCGATAGGCGCGATTGGCGGCAAGGATTTTGTAATCCCGGTCGATAACCACAAAGGGGTCGGGGAGGATGTCGATGATTTGTTCGCAGTTGGGTTTCTTGGTCGTCAGCATAGAGGAGATCCTTATCTGTGCGCCAGACATTGCTGACAATGGCGCCATAGGCGTCGTCAGTAATGTCGTGAACTGTCATGTCTGGAACGAAAGGGTCTGCCACAAACGCCGGCGTCGACGGGGTAGGTTGACGCCGGTCAGGTGGGTAGCCCGGGATGGTACTTCGAGATCTTTCGGTTTAGAGTGTGGAATCTGCCGAAGCAGCGAAAGCGGGGAGAGTATTCCACCTTTGTCCGCTGGGCAGGAGTTACTATTCACCTAAAAAGTGTAAGATATAACCTCGATTTTCTACTTGCACTCCTGCTTTGGTCTCGGTACAAGTACCTCAGACTTACGTAATTTCCCGATGCCCAGGGCCTTGAGGGTGTATTTTCCGTGCTAGCCTTTTTCATCTTCCTGATGAAGTATTCCTCAAAGGCCACCTTGGCCAGGTGTACCCATTTACCCCTCTTCATCCGGCACAAACTGGAAAATGTCTGAATTGGATATGACTGCGACCTGATGTCCCTTGCCGAGAATATGCTTGATGTCGTACGCGGCGGGCAGGTCGCCAGTGCTTGCTCCGATGATGACGATGTGCGCCATGATAGATCTCCCTGTTAAGTGAGTATTGGTTTAGTTGGTAGGAAAAGATCTGTCAATCTAGCTTTGGGGACGGCATGAAACATGCCAGTTTTGTTCTTTCGGGGGCCGCCGGTTTGACGCACGACCGTATCGAGCCGGATAATCCGTTCTTTGCTGTATTTGGGGAGGCCTTGGCCATGATCGTTTCCGACCTGTTTTCTGCCGCTGATGCCTGTTTGATGCTGGACGATCCGGATGAAAAAGTCGCGCAGACATGTGCTGCGGCACGACACTGGCGTGCGGGCGAGCTGTCGCTGCAAAATGGTGCGCCGCCAACGGCCATCGGCGAACCCGGCAGACCCGGGCGGCCTCAGCTGGTTTCGCCCCGGCAATTGCCCCGGCGCAGCCTGCATACCCCGGAAGGGCATGCGGCACTGATTCACGCCATTGCCCATATCGAGTTCAACGCCATCAATTTGGCTTGGGACGCGGTATACCGGTTCCGTGACATGCCATGGGCGTTTTATGATGACTGGGTGCGGGTAGCCGACGAAGAGGCCTACCACTTTGGGCTGGTGCGTGATCACCTGCGTGGGTTGGGTTTCGATTATGGTGACTTTGCCGCCCATAATGGGCTGTGGGAAATGGCGCAGAAGACAGCCTTCGATCCGCTGGTGCGTATGGCGTTGGTGCCGCGCGTTCTGGAGGCGCGTGGTTTGGATGTGACACCGGGTATCATGAAAAAGCTGGCTGCCCACGGTGATCATGCCGCGGTGGCGGTGCTGGAGATTATTCTCCGTGATGAAGTGGGGCACGTGGCAATCGGCTCGCACTGGTTTCACTATCTCTGTACTCAGCGGGGTGTCGAGTCGAAGGAAACCTTTCGGCAATTATTGGATCAATACATGAACGGCCGAAGCAAAGGGCCGCTGCATCGCAGCGCGCGTCTGGCGGCTGGCTTTAGCGAAGATGAACTGGATTATCTGCAAGGGGTGGGTTGAATGAAGGGTGTAAATGTGAAGTGGTGGTCGGGGTTGGTGGTTGTGTTGTTGGCCGGTTGTGCCAGCCAGCCGCACAAGACGGCCGAGGAGATTACCGCCGAAGAAAATGGCGAGACTCTGCCGGGAACGGCGCTGCTGTATACCATCACCGAGGCGGGGAATGTTGAGTCGTATACGGCGCGCATGTTTGTGAATACCCGCTATCTGCACACGGCTGACAGCCGTGCCCCCATGGACTACATCCTATTTGACCGCAAGGAAAAGATAATTTACAGCGTCAACGCCGATGATCAGACGGTTTTTGAGATTCATGCCAAGTCGATCAATATCGCCCCCCCCATTGGTATTGACTATGTGGAGGAATCCCAGCCCTCCAGTGCGGTTCCCAAGATTCAGGGGCGTCATGCGATGCACTACCGTTATATGGTAAACGGTGAGCGTTGCTATGATGCGGTGGTGACACCGCTCGATTTTTTACCCGAGGTACGCGAGGCACTGATGGAGTTTCGGCTGATACTTGCCGGTGAACACGCCAGTACGCTGGCCAACACGCCGCACGACATGCTCGATGCCTGTGACCTGGCGGTGAATATCTTTGATGCCACCCGCCATTATGCACATGGCCTGCCTATTCGAGAGTGGGGCGCGGACGGATACCAGCGTTTCCTGAAGGATTACCAGGGAGACGTTACCCTTTTGCAGGAGGTATTGAGTCTGCCCGAGGATTACCGGCACTATTCGCTGGATAATCCGTTGCCTGCCAGCGAAGAAACCCGTGAGACTTCCGCAGGAAACTAATCTCTGAGGGGGGGGGGGGTAGCTGTAGGGTGGACATCGCCTACTCTACGGCTGTGCGTCGGCGTGGCCAAAGTGCTGAGATTTTGCGGCAGCAGGGATTATACAGAAACCAGTTTGCAACCGGTTTCGTTGCAATGCAGCAGGCTGGCCTGCTGGTACCAGTCACCCAGTACAATGCGTGTCGCAGTCTGACCGTCTACTTGCAGTGAGTGCGTGGCTGGGCGGTGGGTGTGGCCGTGAATCAGGCGTTTCACGCCGTATTGGCGTAGTGCCTCCGTTACTGCATTCGCGTTGACGTCCATGACTTCTTCCTCGCTGCTCTGCGTGTGTGCTTGGCTTTGCGCACGCATTTTTTGCGCGGTGACGATGCGTTCTTCGATACTCATGGCGAGGGCGGCGGCGATCCACGCCGGATCGCGCACCCGGGCACGAACTTGCTGATAGATCACGTCATCGGTGCACAGGGTGTCACCGTGCATGAGCAGGGTGGGAACGCCATACAGGTCGATGACGGTGGGGTCGTCAATCAGTTTTACACCGGTCATGGCTTCGAAACCCTCGCCCATCAAAAAGTCACGGTTACCCGCCATCACATACACCGGTACCCCGCTTTCCGTTAGTGTCTTCAATGCCTTGATGACCGCAGTCATTTCGGGCAACACGGCGTCATCACCCAGCCAGGCCTCGAACAGATCGCCGAGAACGTATAGTGCCTCGGCTTCACGGGCCTCTTGCCGGGTTAGCTGGATGAATTGCTCGATGAGATGCGGGCGTTCACCGGAAAGGTGTAGGTCGGAGATGAAGAGTGTGCTCATGAACGGCCGCTTTTGTAGTGTGTATGAATCGTAAATGAAAAGGGCGCAGGGCTGAAATCCCTGCGCCCTACGGTCGTGCGAATCGAGGCTTGTTTAGTCTTCGATGATTTCCGCGCTTTCGATGATGATGTCATCGGCGGGAACGTCCTGGTGTCCGCCGCGGGTGGTGGTGGGCTGGCCCTTGATGCGGTTGACCACGTCCATGCCATTCACGACCTTACCGAATACACAATAACCCCAGCCCTGCCCGGTGGGGGCGGTGTGATCGAGGAAGCTACTGTCGGCGACATTGATGAAGAATTGTGAGGTGGCGGAATGCGGGTCGTTGGTGCGCGCCATGGCCACGGTGCCAGTAAGGTTTTTTAGGCCGTTGTCTGCTTCGTTCTCAATGGGATCACGGCCGTCGGGCTTGGGGCTCATGTCCGGCAGCAGGCCGCCGCCCTGGATCATGAAGTTGTCAATGACACGGTGAAACAGGGTGCCGTCGAAGAAGCCGTCTTTGGCGTATTGGGAAAAATTGGCGGCGCTTTTCGGGGCCTTGTCAAAATCCAGCTCGATATCGATATCGCCCATAGTGGTGTGCAATCTGATCATTTTTGGGGTTCCCGGGTAGGGTTAGTTTGCCGCGTCAGCGGTTTCCAGGGTGACTTTTTCGATGATGACCGGCGTGCGCGGCACGTCCTTGCGGAAGGGGCCTCCGGAACCGGTCTTGCTCTGGCGAATCTTGTCCAATACCGGCATGCCCTTGATCACGCGGCCGAATACGGCATAGCCCCAGGCGCGCGGGCTTTTTTCACGGAAGTCGAGGAAACTGTTGTTGGCAACATTGATGAAAAACTGCGCCGTGGCGGAGTGCGGGTCGCCGGTACGGGCCATGGCGACGGTACCGATCTTGTTGCGCAGGCCGTTATCGGCTTCGTTCCTGATCGGGGCGTGGGTATCCTTCTTCTGAAAGTCTGGGGTGAAACCGCCACCCTGAACCATGAAACCGTCGATCACGCGGTGAAAGATGGTGCCATTGTAGAAATCTTCATTGACGTAGGTGAGGAAGTTTTCCACCGTCTTGGGAGCTTTTTCACGATCCAGTTCCAGTACGATGTCACCCATGCTGGTGGTGATGCGTACGTGTGGGCGGGCGTCGTCGGCCAGTAGCAGGCCGGGCAGTAGTGAAAGGGCGAAAAATAAAATCAGTGTGTGAGTCAGAGCTTTCATTCAGCGTTCCTGTGGCTTGAGGGTGGTGAGAGTCGAAAGTCAGCGGGCATGATATCGGTTTTGACGGAATCGCGGAAGCATTGTTCCCTTTGTGATGCCGGGGTGATTTCGCTACCATTGCCGCCACTTGGAAATGGCCCCTGGCCACGCAATCCGGATATCCCATGCTGCAAATCCATAATAACCTTACCAAACGCAAAGAACCCTTTGTTCCCATCGACCCGAAGAATGTGCGCATGTATGTATGCGGCATGACGGTGTACGACCTCTGTCACTTGGGCCATGCGCGGGTGCTGGTGGTGTTCGACGTGGTGTACCGCTATCTGCGCCGGGTTTACGGCGCCGAGCACGTGACCTACGTGCGCAATGTGACCGACATCGACGACAAGATCATCGCTCGTGCCAATGAGCGTGGCGAGAAGATCGAACAGCTGACCGAGCACTTTATCGCCGAGATGACCCGTGATGCCGATGCCCTGGGTGTGTTGCACCCGGGCGAAGAGCCACGCGCCACGCGCCATATGAGCGAGATCATCGACATGATCCAGACCCTGGTTGACAAGGGCTATGCCTATCAGGCTGGCAAGGGAGACAGAGCGGATTCCCTGGGGGATGTGTATTACGATGTCAGCCGCTTCGAACACTACGGCCAGCTATCGGGCAAGAACACCGACGACCTGCGTGCCGGGGCGCGCGTCGAGGTGGATGTCGCCAAGCAGGATCCGCTGGACTTTGTGCTGTGGAAGTCGGCCAAGCCGGGCGAGCCCTGCTGGGAATCTCCCTGGGGCAAGGGTCGGCCCGGCTGGCACATCGAGTGCTCGGCCATGGCTACCTGCTGCCTCGGCAATCATTTCGACATCCACGGTGGTGGGCTGGATCTGCAATTTCCGCATCACGAAAACGAGATTGCGCAGAGCGAGGCGGCCACTGGCGAGAAGTTCGTCAATGTGTGGATGCACAATGGTTTTGTGCGTCTTGATGAAGAGAAAATGTCCAAGTCGCTGGGTAATTTCTTTACGATTCGTGAGGTGCTGGAGAAGTATGATGCCGAGGTAGTGCGTTTCTTTATTCTCAACAGCCACTACCGCAGTCCGCTGAATTATTCCGACAAGCATCTGGACGAGGCCAAGGCGGCGTTGACCACCTTTTATCACGCCCTGCGTGGTGTGACGCCCGTGGAGGGCGGTAATGGACAGGCATACGCGGTGCGCTTCGAGGCGGCCATGGATGACGACTTCAATACTCCCGAGGCGATTGCGGTGTTGTTCGAGCTGGCGCGGGAGATCAATCGCCTGCGTGGCAGTGATGCGCAGGCGGTGGACCGGTTGGCGGCTGAATTGGTGCGGCTGGGTGGGTGTCTGGGGTTGTTGGCGCGTGATCCGGAGGTTTTTTTCCAAGGAAGGCGTCCCACTGAAATCCAAGCAGGCTGCGCAAGTCGGACGACAACGACCCACAATGCGGAGGTTGCTTCGGGTTTTCCAGAAGCAAAAATCAAGATCTTGATCGAAGCGCGTACCGAAGCACGAAAGAACAAGGACTGGGCCGAATCCGACCGCATCCGTGATGAGCTGGCCGCACAGGGCATCGTGCTGGAGGACGGCGGGCCGCAGAGCACGACCTGGCGGTGGGAGTAGTCTGGTTTGCCACAGAGACACGGAGAACACAGAGAAATACAATACAAGTAACGCTGTGTTTCTCTGTGCCTCTGTGGCGAATCGAATGGCCGCTGGCGGTTCTACTCAGCCTGAAATCCCGTCACGCTTGTCTGCCGCATCCGCGGTATTCTGCAACAGCGTCGCCACGGTCATCGGCCCGACGCCACCGGGTACCGGGGTGAGCCAGCCGGCCCTTTCACGCGCGGCCTCGAAGTCGATATCGCCCACCAGCTTGCCCGCTTCGTTACGATTCATGGCCACGTCGATGACGACGGCGCCCGGCTTGATCCATTCGGCCGGGACGATACCGCGTTTGCCCACTGCCACCACCAGCAGGTCGGCGCGTTGCACATGGGATTCCAGGTTTTTGGTGAAGCGGTGGCAGGTGGTGACGGTGCAACCGGCAAGCAGCAATTCCAGACTCATGGGGCGGCCGACGATGTTGGAGGCGCCGACCACCACGGCATCCATGCCGCGGACGTCATGAACTGTGTGCTCCAGCAGGGTCATGATGCCACGCGGTGTGCAGGGTTGCAGGGTGGGGTGGCGCAGGGCGAGGCGGCCGACGTTGTAGGGGTGAAAGCCGTCGACATCCTTTTGCGGGTCGATGTATTCGATGACGGCCTCATCGCTGATGTGCGCTGGTAGTGGCAGCTGCACCAGGATGCCGTCGATGGCCGGGTCGGTGTTCAGTTCGTTGATGAGTGACAGCAGGCTGTCTTCACTGGTGCCGGCCGGCAGGTCGTAGGACTTGGAGATAAAGCCGACTTCTTCGCAGGCGCGGCGCTTGCTGCCGACGTAGACCTGCGAAGCGGGATCGGCACCGACCAGTATCACTGCCAGTCCCGGCGGGCGCAGGTTCTGTTGCCGGCGTGCGTCGACGCGCTGCTTAGTCTGCTGGCGGAGTTCTGCGGCAATGGCCTTGCCGTCGATGATCTGTGCACTCATTGTGTGTGACGCTGGCTGTAAAAACGGGGCGCTATGATCTCACGGCGTCGTAGTGCTTCGCAATTCGTGTCGCTGATAGGGGTGGGTTTATTAAAGATGTGTTTGTGGATGGCGTTGCGGGAATAACGTCGCTATAATGCGCCGCCTCGGTTCGGGGTGTAGCGCAGTCTGGTAGCGCGCCTGCTTTGGGAGCAGGATGTCGGGGGTTCGAATCCCTCCACCCCGACCAATTATGTATTGGCTGTTGAGTCAGGCGGTGCGGGTAGGATAACCAGTGATTCTCTGCGCTCGTAGCTCATGCGGATAGAGCATCGGCCTTCTAAGCCGAGGGTAGCAGGTTCGAATCCTGCCGGGCGCGCCAATTTAGTGTCATTATTTAGTAGGGTTCTTGTAGAGTGCCTGAGCATTCAACGTTAAGTGCATCGAGTGACTCGTGTCATGACACTAGCGGTGTACTTGCCAAGGGTGTTCAATTCAGAGCGGCTTCATGTATAATCGCCGCCCTGCTGAGATGGTGGGCGTAGCTCAGTTGGTAGAGCGCAGGATTGTGATTCCTGTGGTCGTGGGTTCAAATCCCATCGTCCACCCCATTTTTGAGCTTAAGTCCGTGGTTTCAGGGCGTAGCAAAAGCAGGTTCTTGAGGTAAGAAGAGGAGCCTGCTTTTGGTGGTGTGTCATGTGCCGCCGTAAAGTTACGGATTGAGGTTGGAGTTTGAAGGGCGTGATCCGCTTGGGGTAGAGTCCGACGGATTGTATCAGCCAGTGTTGGGTGCCCATGGCATCGCAGTTACGGGCCATTAGCTCAATTGGTAGAGCAGTTGACTCTTAATCAATTGGTTCGGGGTTCGAGTCCCTGATGGCCCACCAAACGGCAAGGCCCGGCAATTGCCGGGCCTTATTTGTTTATGACGATGAATTTTTGCCAGTGGTATACTGCGATTGGTTTTAATGACGCGAAAGTGGCGGAATTGGTATTTAGAAACGCTCAGTGAGCGTAGCGAGTGCTAGCGGTTCTTAAGTTAAGAGCGTTGGTTTGGCACGGTAGGCTGGTAGCCTGCGATTGGTTTTAATGACGCGAAAGTGGCGGAATTGGTAGACGCGCTGGATTTAGGATCCAGTGGGGTAACCCGTGAGAGTTCGAGTCTCTCCTTTCGCACCAATTTTTATCTGGCCGTACGGGTTGAATTCTGCGGCCGGATTTAACGGTTTTATTTTTTGAGCATGGGGAATAAGGCAATGCAAGTGTCTGTTGAAACCACCACAGGTTTGGAGCGCCGGATGAAGGTTGCGGTGCCCAAGGATCGCATCGAGAGTGAGGTGGAAAAGCGCCTCAAGTCCTTGGGCGGGCGGGCCAAGATCGATGGTTTCCGGCCGGGTAAGGTGCCATTTAGTGTGCTACGCAAGAAATTCGGCGGTCAGGTGCGCCAGGAAGTGCTGGGTGAGGTGCTGCAGTCCAGCTTTTCCGAAGCCATTGTGCAGGAAAAGCTGCGGCCGGCGGGGATTCCCCACATCGAAATGGAGGACGCTGCCAATGATGACAGCCTGGAATACACCGCGACCTTCGAGGTGTATCCCGAGGTCGAGTTGAAGGGGCTGGATTCCATCCAGGTGGAGCGCCCGGTACTGGAAATCGGCGATGCCGATATCGACAAGATGCTGGAAAACCTACGCAAGCAGCGCAAGACCTGGGTGGGGGTGGATCGTCCCGCGCAGGATGGCGACCAAGTGACCATCGATTTCGAGGGTAGCATTGATGGCGAATCTTTTGCGGGCAATATGGGCGAGGGTGTTGAGCTGGAGCTGGGTTCCGGGCGTATGATCGCGGGCTTCGAAGAGCAGCTGATCGGCAAGAAGGCCGATGACGAGTTCACCCTGTCGATCACCTTTCCTGAGGACTATCAGGCCAAGGAGTTGGCGGGCAAGGCGGCGGATTTTGCCACCAAGGTCATCGAGGTGGAAGAGCCTGCGTTGCCGGAGATCGACGATGATTTCATCGCGGCCTTTGGTGTCAGCGAAGGCGGCGTGGACGCCCTGCGTGCGCAGGTGCGTGAAAACATGCGGCGTGAAGGTGAACAGACGGTCAGCAACCGGGTCAAAGATCAGGTATTTGACGGTCTGATGGCGCTGGAGTTGATGGAAACCCCCCGTGCCTTGATCGACGCGGAGATCGAGGTGCTGGTCAAGCAGCGCCAGGAAGCCATGAAGCAGTATGGCGCGCCGGTGCAGGACGTGGATCCGGCACAGTTTGAAGATCAGGCGAAACGCCGCGTTGCGCTTGGCCTGATCCTGTCGGAAGTGATTCAAAGCAACGATCTGAAGGTGCCGCCGGCGCGCCTGCGCGGGACTATCGAAAAAATGGCGGGCAGCTATGAGCGCCCCGATGATGTGATCAAGTATTATTACAGCGATAAGAGCCGTCTGGCCGAAATGGAAAATATCGCGCTGGAGGAGATGGCCGTGGAATGGGTGCGGGAACAGGCCGCCATTACCGACAAGCCGGTCTCATTTGACGACCTCATGAATCCGGGGCAGACTGCCGATAGTTAGGCGCGTGGCGGGCCTGCCCGCGCCGCCACGTCGTTTGCCAATACACAGGATGAAGAATGGAATGAATAACGGTTATGCTAGTGAAGTCAAGGGGTTGAACCTGGTTCCCATTGTCGTGGAGCAGTCCGCTCGCGGCGAGCGCTCTTATGACATCTACTCGCGCATGCTCAAAGAGCGCGTGGTATTCCTGGTTGGCCCGGTCGATGATCATGTGGCCAATGTGATCGTTGCCCAGCTGCTGTTTCTGGAGTCGGAGAATCCTGACAAGGATATCCACCTGTACATCAATTCCCCTGGTGGTTCCGTGACGGCAGGGCTGGCGATCTATGACACCATGCAGTTTATCAAATGCGATGTCAGCACCCTCTGTATTGGCCAGGCCGCCAGTATGGGGGCATTGTTGCTGGCCGGCGGCGCTGCCGGCAAGCGCTTTTGCCTGCCGCACTCACGGATGATGATTCATCAGCCCCTGGGCGGCGTGCAGGGTCAGGCTACGGATATCGAGATCCATGCCAAGGAAATCCTTCTGGTGCGTGAACGCCTGAACAAGATTCTTGCCCGGCACACGGGCCAGCCGTTGGAGACGATTCAGCAGGACACGGATCGCGACAACTTTATGGGCGGTGAGAAGTCTGTGGCTTATGGCCTGATCGATCAGGTGCTTAACGCCCGTGATGCCGCCGAAAACACGGATAAGTAATGTGCTTGTCAGGCCGTTCCGGCGGCGCTAGAGTTGCCTGCAGGCGTTAAAGTTACACGTCGGCAGAGACGATATCCTTACGCAAGAGTATCAAAGAGAGGGCGGCCGTCAGTGACGCCAAGAGGTAATCTATGAGTGACGACAAAAACGACAAGAGTGGTGATGACAACGGCAAGCTGCTGTATTGCTCCTTTTGCGGCAAGAGCCAGCATGAAGTTCGTAAGCTGATCGCAGGCCCCTCTGTCTTTGTCTGTGACGAATGTGTCGAGCTGTGTAATGACATCATCAGCGAGGAGATGGAGGACAAGGCTGCTTCACGGAGTGAAAGCAAGCTGCCAACGCCGCGTGAGATCAACGAGATTCTTGATGAGTATGTCATTGGTCAGCCGCAGGCGAAGAAGATTCTTTCCGTCGCCGTCTATAATCACTACAAACGTCTGGAAGCCGGTATCAAAAAAGACGATGTCGAGCTGTCCAAGAGCAATATCCTGCTCATCGGCCCCACCGGTAGTGGTAAAACCCTGTTGGCCGAGACACTGGCCCGTCTGCTGGATGTCCCTTTCACCATCGCCGATGCCACCACGCTGACCGAGGCGGGCTATGTGGGCGAAGACGTCGAGAATATCATCCAGAAGTTGTTGCAGAAGTGTGATTACGACGTTGAAAAGGCCCAGACAGGCATTGTCTATATCGATGAAATCGACAAGATTTCGCGTAAATCCGACAACCCTTCCATTACCCGTGACGTTTCCGGGGAAGGCGTTCAGCAGGCGCTGCTGAAGCTGATCGAGGGCACCATCGCCTCGGTACCGCCACAGGGTGGCCGCAAGCACCCGCAGCAGGAATTTCTGCAGGTCAACACGGGCAATATCCTGTTCATTTGCGGGGGTGCCTTTGACGGGCTGGATCGTGTGATTCGTGATCGCTCGGAAAAGGGCGGCATCGGTTTCTCGGCCCAGGTGCAGAGTAAGGACGATCAGAAGAGCATCGGCGAGGTGCTTAAAGGCGTCGCGCCCGAAGATCTGACCAAGTACGGTTTGATCCCGGAGTTTGTGGGTCGCCTGCCGGTGATTGCCACCCTCAGGGAGCTGGATGAAGATGCCTTGGTACGCATTCTCACCGAACCCAAGAACGCGATCACCAAACAGTACGCCAAGCTGTTTGAAATGGAGGATGCGGAGCTGGAGTTCCGTGATGAGGCCTTGCATGCGGTGGCACGAAAGGCCATGGAGCGCAAGACCGGTGCACGCGGGTTGCGTTCCATCTTGGAACAGGTGTTGCTTGATACCATGTATGATTTGCCGTCCCTGGAAGGTCTGAGCAAGGTCATCCTGGATGAAGACGTAATATACAGTAAATCCAAACCCCTGCTGATCTATGAAGGAGGAGAGCAGCACCGGGCGGCATCGGATTGAATGCTTCGTTGCGAAGTGCTTGAGCCATTACTCAGACGCCGGGCTAGCACCCGGCGTTGTTGTTTCAGACCATTCTTTTGGCTTTTTACTTGAAGTTACCGTGTGTTGGCCTCAGATTGAGTGCTGAGGCGCCTCTAAAGAGAGGGCAAAGGTGTGCCGAAGTGATGAATAGACTGTGAAACCGCCGGCCGTACCATTTTCGAGGAATGCTCGATGTCCGAAAAAGACAAAATTTCAGATGTGATTAATGATCCGCTACAGGTCATTCCCGTATTGCCACTACGAGATGTCGTGGTTTACCCCTACATGGTTATTCCCCTGTTTGTGGGGCGTGATAAATCTATCCGTGCGCTGGAAGCCGCGATGGAAGATGACAAGCAGATTCTGTTGGCGGCACAGAAAAATGCCTCACAGGATGAGCCCGAGATGGACGACTTGTACCGTACGGGTACGGTGGCCAATATCCTCCAGTTGCTGAAGCTGCCCGATGGCACCATCAAGGTGCTGGTTGAAGGCGGCGAACGCGCCAAAGTGCTGAACTTTATGGGCACCGAGGACTATTTCCAGGCACAGATCAGCCTGCTGGAGTCTGGCAAGGCCATCGATCTGGATGAGCGCGAAAGTGAGGTATTGATGCGCTCGGTGCTGGCCCAGTTCGACCAGTATGTGAAACTGAGCAAAAAGGTACCGCCGGAGATTCTCTCCTCTCTGGCCGGCATCGAGGAGCCGGGCCGCCTGGCGGATACCATTGCCGCGCACATGTCGCTGAAGGTCGAGGAAAAGCAGAAAATTCTCGAAATGGGCGATCTGCGCCAGCGTCTTGAACACCTGATCGGCCTGATGGAGGCGGAGATCGACCTGCTGCAGGTCGAGAAGCGCATTCGCGGGCGGGTCAAGCGGCAGATGGAAAAGAGCCAGCGCGAGTATTACCTCAACGAACAAATGAAGGCTATCCAGAAGGAGCTGGGTGACCTTGATGAGGGGCACAATGAACTGGACGACCTGGCACGCAAGATCGAAGCAGCGGGTATGTCCAAGGAAGCCCGGGGAAAGGCCGATAACGAGCTGAACAAGCTGCGCATGATGTCGCCCATGTCCGCCGAAGCGACGGTGGTGCGCAACTATATCGACTGGATGATCAATGTTCCATGGAAGAAACGCAGTAAGGTGCGCCATGACCTGGCCAAGGCCGAAGCGGTACTGGAAGCGGATCACTATGGGTTGGAGAAGGTTAAGGAACGCATCCTTGAGTATCTGGCCGTGCAACAGCGTGCGCGCAAGGTGAAGGGGCCAATCCTCTGTTTGGTGGGGCCGCCCGGTGTGGGAAAGACCTCGCTGGGCAAGTCCATTGCCCGCGCCACCAACCGCAAGTTCATTCGCATGTCGCTGGGCGGTGTGCGTGATGAGGCTGAAATCCGTGGCCACCGGCGTACCTATATTGGCGCCATGCCTGGCAAGATCGTGCAGAATCTGGCCAAGGTCGGTACACGCAATCCACTCTACTTGCTCGATGAACTGGACAAGATGTCGATGGATTTCCGTGGTGATCCAGCTTCCGCCCTACTGGAAGTGCTGGATCCGGAACAGAACAGTACCTTCAATGACCACTATTTAGAGGTAGATTATGACCTGTCGGATGTGATGTTTGTCGCCACCGCGAACACTCTGAATATTCCAGGGCCACTGCTGGATCGTATGGAGGTTATTCGTCTAGCGGGCTATACCGAAGACGAAAAAATCAATATCGCCGAGCGTTATCTGGTGCCAAAACAGATCAAATCCAGCGGATTGAACGATGAGGAAATCCACATCAATGAGGCAGCGCTGCGGGATATTGTGCGTTACTATACGCGCGAAGCCGGTGTGCGTAATCTGGAACGCGAGATTTCTAAATTATGCCGCAAGGTGGTAAAACAAATCCTGTTAGACCCGGAGACCAAAAAGGTCAATGTGACTGCACGTAACCTTGAAAAACTGCTGGGCGTACGACGCTTCCGGTTTGGCCGGGCCGAGGAAAATGACCAGCTGGGCCAGGTGACGGGCCTGGCGTGGACCGAAGTCGGTGGTGACCTGTTGACCATTGAGGCCGTTATGATGCCGGGTAAAGGCAAGCATGTGGTCACTGGACAGCTGGGTGATGTGATGAAGGAGTCGATTCAGGCGGCCATGAGTGTGGTGCGCAGCCGCGCCCGCAGCCTGGGGCTGGATCCAAATTTCTATAGTGAGAATGACATCCATATTCACGTCCCTGAGGGGGCGGTACCAAAGGACGGCCCCAGTGCCGGTGTTGGTATGTGTGCGGCGCTGGTTTCCATCCTTACGGGCATTCCTGTGAAGGCGGATGTGGCCATGACCGGGGAAATTACCCTACGTGGTGAGGTGTTACCCATTGGCGGCCTGAAAGAAAAGTTACTGGCAGCCCACCGGGGAGGGATCAAAACGGTGTTGATCCCCGAGGAAAACACCAGGGATCTCGTGGATATTCCCAGGAATATCAAACAGAGTCTGGATATACGTCCAGTCCGCTGGATCGATGATGTTTTAGCGGTTGCGCTCCAGCACATGCCCGATCCTTTACCGGAAGAGAGTGAGACCGTAAAACCCCGCAGCCGGGCCAAATCTGGCAAAAGGAAATCCATTCACACCCATTGAATCAACGTGTTAGCGCGATAAGTTGACAACGAAACCACATGTCTTGGGCGTGAAAGCCTTGTGGTCTGTGGTTTTCTGTCAAACTTGGCGCTTGACAGAGTGGAAGCGTGATTGGTATAAAACACCGCGAATTTTGACCAAGCGCCTGCCCCCAGGCGATTTTTTTTGCGGGCTCTCCCGTATTTTATAAAAACCACTAGATAGAGGTGACATTTGTGAATAAATCAGAATTGATCGACGCGGTTGCTGAAAGCGCTGATATTTCTAAGGCAGCGGCCAGCCGGGCGGTTGACGGAATGGTTTCAGCAATCACCAGCACACTACAGAATGGTGACCAGGTTTCCCTGATCGGTTTCGGTACCTTCCTGGTTAAGGATCGTGCTGCACGTACCGGCCGCAATCCCCGCACCGGCGAAGCGATCGAAATTCCGGCGGCAAAAAATCCTGTTTTCAAGGCTGGTAAAGCATTAAAAGATGCCGTAAACTAGCGCGCCTTTACTGGGGTGCTTAGCTCAGCTGGGAGAGCGTCGCCCTTACAAGGCGAATGTCGGGGGTTCAAGTCCCTCAGCACCCACCACAGCAAGTTTTGGAGTGGTAGTTCAGTTGGTTAGAATACCGGCCTGTCACGCCGGGGGTCGCGGGTTCGAGTCCCGTCCACTCCGCCATTGAGTGCGAAAGGCGTTTCCGGTAATCGGGAACGCCTTTATTTTTTGTCTTACTTGCAGGCCGTCCTTAACAATTAGGTTGTGGCCTCTGGCTTTACATCTATGTTCAGAATCAAGGCTTATTGCCTGTCGGGAAAGTACAACGCGGAGTCTGAGCTGAGTGTAAAGTTTTACAGGACAAGGTCTGTTTGTTGGCGTCGCCCTGAAATTTGTTTCGATCACCGGTCATATTAAAGAAAAATATCACATGCTGACTTTTATTCGCGAAAAGGTTCAAGGCTGGATAGCCTGGGTCATTGTTGGTCTTCTCATTATTCCCTTTGCCCTTTGGGGCATCAATGAATATTTTGGTACGGGTGGCAGCTTGGTTGCGGCTACCGTTAATGATGCCGAAATTGACCAGCGTGAATTTCGACAGACCTTTTATGAGCAGCGTGACCGCATGCAGGAAATGCTGGGTGGGCAATATGACTCACGTATTTTTGATCCGCAGTTGAGACAGCGGGTCATCAACGAACTGGTGGAACGTGAGCTGTTATTGCAGAACGCGGAAGCCATGGGCTATCGCGTAGCCGAGCAGAATGTGGCTGCAACGATCCGTTCCTTTGAGTCCTTCCATGAAGAAGGTGTCTTTTCCCCCGAACTTTATCGTCAGCAGCTGAGAATCCAGGGACAGTCACCTGCCAGCTTTGAACACCGCATCAGGCGTGCCCTGTTGGCCAGCCAGTTGCCAACGGGAATTGCGGAGACGGCCTTGGTGACCGATGCCGAACTGGATGCGCTGATCCGTCTGCAGGGGCAGCAACGGGAAGTGGCCTATCTGACCTTGCCGATCAAGCGCTACGAAGACGAGTCCGATGCGTCGGAAGCCGCTGTGGCCAGCTATTACGAGACGCATCACGAGCGTTACATGACGTCTGAAAGGGTGAGCGTGGAATATATCGAGTTGTCCGCCAATGAGCTGGGCGCCGATCTCGAGCCTGGCGATGAGAAGCTGCGTGAGTTTTACCAGTCCCGCAGTCAGCAGTTTTCGGTGCCGGAGGAGCGCAAGGTACGACATATTCTGTTGACCCTCCCCGAGGGTGCGGGTGAGCGCGACGTAGAAGCAGTACGCGATAAGGCCAAAGAGGTGCTCGAGCGTATCCGTGCCGGCGAATCTTTCGCGGCACTGGCCAGCGAGATATCCGAAGATCCGGGTTCTACCGATATGGGTGGGGATCTCGGTTTTATTTCCCAAGGCGTCATGGAACCTGACTTCGAACAGGTAGCATTTGTGCTCAATGAAGGTGATGTCAGCGAACCCGTGTTGACCTCCTTTGGTTTCCATATCATCAAAGTCGATGAAATCCGTGTCGGCGAGGCCAAGCCCTTTGAAGAGGTGCGTGATGAGTTACTGGAGGAATATCGGCGTGATGAGGCGGAACGTGAATACTTCGATCTGGCTGATCAGCTCACCAATATGGCCTACGAAACACCGGACTCCTTGACCGAAGTGGCCGAGGTGCTGGGTTTGCCGCTGAAGGAAAGCGGCCTGTTTTCGCGTGATGGTGGCGAGGGCGTATTTGCCAATCCACAGTTGACGATAATCGCTTTCAGCGACGAGGTTCTCAAGCAGGGCTATAACAGCGAGCCTGTTGAAGTGGGTGAAAGACATGTGGTAGTGCTGCGCCTGAAGGAGCACAGTAAGGCGGCGCCGTTGCCGCTCGAAGAAGTGGCAGACGAAATCCGGCAGCAGATCATCGCTGAGAAGGCGCAGGAACGTGCGCAGGATGCCGCTGCGGAACTGGTGAAGCGCCTTGAGTCCGGCGCTAGCCAGGAAGAGGTCGCCCGGGAGGCGGACGCCGAGTGGCAGACGCCTGCCGTCCTTGAGCGCAATGCAGTGACGGTGGATCCCGCTCTGGTGCAGGCTGTGTTCAGGATGCCGCGTCCTGCCGGGGAGGCTACCCGCTATGGCAGCACAGCGCTGAGATCCGGTGACTTTGCCGTGTTGGTGCTGAGTCGTGTCATTGATGGTGATCTCGCCAGTTTCGACAAGGCCGAGCGTGAAAACCTGCGACAGCAGTTGGCCAACCTGCGTGGCGCGGAAAGCAGTCAGGCCATTCTGGATGCACTGAAGGCCAAGGCGCGTATCGTTATTCTGCTCGATGAGTCCTGATCATCAAGGGGAAGGTTATTTGTCCTGTATCACTGTTTTCTCAGGCAATAAACCTCACGCCGCTGGAGAGTGGTGTACTGTTACTGAAGTCGCCTGAAACACTGTCTATTTTAGTCCTGCGTAGATCATCGCGAGCAGGGCTAACTGGAAGTGTGATCTCTTGCGGCGCGGATTGCGCGCACAATGTGCCCGGTGGATTCCTTCAAGGTCTTGATGGCCATCTCGTATTTTCCCCTTGCCGCCAGCGTTTCTGCCTGTTGGCGGAGTTTCTTTGCCGTCTTTATCTCTTTGTCAAAATGTTGTTTGGTGCTCTTGGGCAGGGGCTCTTCCTGCAGCAAAATATCGGTTAGTAGGGTATGTGACTGGTTACGACCCAACTCGTATTCGTACTCTTCTTTTGGGCTGTCAAAATGGAGCGTGCGAACCAGTGTCGAGCCGTTACGCAGGCTGATCAGCGAGCCCTTCAGTGCATTGAGGGCCTGATCGATGAGTCGAGTGGCGGCGGGTAGATCATCTTGTTCAAAGTGGGTATTGGCCGCAGCGATATTGGCAATGGCCCTGTTTTCCAACGCCTCGACATCGGCCCCGGCTTTCAGTTCTTCCCGGATACGTTTGTGCGCGTCGAGCAGGGCATTGGCACTTTGTACACGACGCTGGTACAGAGAATGGCCGCGCTCATTGAGTTCCGATACTTTCTTGGTCTGCTGTGCGGCTGTGAACAGTGTCATTTTGGCTTGTAACAGAGCCTGGTCGCGGGTTTCTTCTTCACCACGGGCATCGGCCTTGACGGCCTGCTGATAAAACGCCATTGCTTTGGAATGCAGAGCCTTCACCTCGGCGTCATCGCTGGCAAGGACGTCTTTTGCGGCGGAAGACTCGTTCAGTAAACGGTATGTCAGTGTCAGGGCATTGTCGGCCTGAGTAGGCTGCGGAGGCTGCGTGAAAGCGGGTGGGGGATTGGCTGCGTTGGCGGTATTCTGTGTGATGAAGACGGCGCTGGCCAATAGCGCGGTGCCAAGGCTTACCCGCAGTCTGGGTTTTTCCCGTTTCATGGTGTTCACAAGGGTCATGGGAGTGGTTTCTTTTTTGTGGGATAGAGTTGCCGGATGGCAGCAATTGGCATATTTCAGCCACGGCGTGTGCGGTTCGTGACGGAATAAAGCCGGTGGCCCACGACCTCTGTCATGCCCGTGATGAATCGCCACCGCTAAGTATGGCCCGCATTTACTTGCTGAGCCGGCCCATGCCCGTGATGTTGTAGCCGGCATCAACGTAGGTGATTTCGCCAGTGATACCAGAGGCCAGGTCGGAACACAGGAAGGCTGCAACGTTGCCGACTTCATCGATGGTGACGTTGCGGCGTAGCGGGGTGTTTTGCTCGCAATAGTCCAGCATGGCACGGAAGCCCTTGATGCCGGAGGCGGCCAGGGTGCGGATGGGGCCGGCGGAGATGGCATTGACGCGGGTGCCTTCCGGGCCAAGGCTGTCGGCCATGTAACGTACATTGGCCTCCAGGCTGGCCTTGGCCAGGCCCATTACGTTGTAATTGGGCAGCACGCGCTCGGCACCCAGATAACTCAGGGTCAGCAGGGCGCCGTTGCGGCCCTTCATCATAGGGCGGCCGGCCTTGGCCAGTGCGGCGAAACTGTAAGAGCTGATCTCGTGGGCGATCTTGAAGCCCTCGCGGGTCACGTTGTCGAGGTATTCGCCCTCCAGCTCCTCGCGCGGTGCGAAGCCCACGGAGTGGATAATGACGTCGAGGTGCTCCCAGGATTTAGCCAGATCCGTGAACACGGCATCGATTTGCTCGTCACTGGCGACGTCGCAAGGTAGGGTGATGTCGGAATCGCATTCGGCGGCAAACTTCTCCACGCGCGCCTGGAGTTTTTCATTCTGATAAGTGAAGGCCAGGGTGGCGCCTTCTCTGTGCATGGCCTTGGCGATGCCCCAGGCGATGGAACGGTTGCTGGCGAGTCCGACGATCAATACGTTTTTTCCTGCGAGGAAGCCCATGATAGATAGCCTTGTTCGTTGAAATAGTGATAAATAGAAGTGTCGACATGCGCTCTGCGGCGTTGCTGGCGGCGGGTAGGCCGGTCGTAGCAGGTAGCCGCCAGTGTCGTGTGTGGGTGGATTATACCCATTCCCACTGCCAGGAGTCGCCGAATTTAGGACAGATCTGCTGCGGGAAACCCGTTGCAGTTAGTTTTCCGCTCCTTTTCGTTGCTTCTGTGCGCCGGGGATGGCAGTTTATGCCGCGTGAGTGAATTTATGCGAAGAATTAAACGAAAAGCCCGTTGGGCTGGATTGCTGGTCGGGGTGGCTCTGCTACTGTCCGCCTGTGGCGAGGGCGCCTGGAATGATCCCTATCCGTACGCCGACTCGGCGCAGAATATTTACTATTCGTCGTTTTCTCTGCGTCCCAAGCACCTCGACCCGGCGCGTTCCTATGCCTCCAACGAAATCGTCTTCACCGGCCAGATCTATGAGCCGCCGCTGCAATATCACTACCTCAAACGCCCCTATGAACTGATCCCACTGGCCGCCGGCGCCGTGCCCGAGCCCTGGTTCGAGGATGCGCAGGGCAAGCGCCTGCCCGCCGATGCACCGGAAGAGTTGATTGCCTATAGTGTCTACGAAATTCATATCCAGCCCGGTATCCGCTACCAGCCGCACCCGGCCTTTGCGCGGGACACGGCGGATCAGCCGCTGTACGCCGATCTCGACACCGCCGCGCTGGAGCGCATTGATACACTGAGTGATTTTGTTGAAAGCGGCAGCCGCGAGCTGGTGGCGGCGGACTATGTGTACCAAATCAAACGCCTGGCCCATCCGAAATTGCATTCACCCATTTATGGTGTGATGGCGGAGTACATCGTCGGCCTGGATGATTATGCGAAAACCCTCGGCGACGCCATTGATGCCCAGGGCGGCGGCCACCTCGATCTCACCCGCTTCGACTTGCTCGGTGTCGAACTGGTGGATCGCTATACTTACCGCATCCGCGTCACTGGCCTCTACCCACAGTTCATCTACTGGCTGGCCATGCCCTTTTTCGCCCCCGTGCCGCCGGAGGTGGATGCCTTCTACGCCCAGCCCGGCCTGCAAGCCAGAAATATCACTCTCGACTGGTATCCGGTGGGGACTGGCCCTTACATGCTCACCATCAATAACCCCAACCGGCAGATGGTGATGGAGCGCAACCCCAATTTCCATGGCGAGACCTATCCCGACGAGGGTGAACCAGGCGACCGCGAAGCCGGCCTGCTGGCCGATGCCGGCAAGCCCCTGCCTTTCATCGACAAGGTCGTTTACAGCCTGGAAAAGGAAAGTATCCCCTCCTGGAATAAATTTCTGCAAGGCTATTACGACGCCTCCGGTATCGCCTCCGACAGCTTCGATCAGGCCATTCAGGTGTCCAGCCAGGGCGAAGCGGCACTCACGGACGACATGCGTGAAAAGGGTATCAGCCTGGTCACTGGCGTGGCCACCTCGCTGTTTTACATGGGCTTTAATATGATGGATCCGGTGGTGGGGGGAGACAGCGAGCGGGCGCGTAAACTACGCCAGGCCATTTCCGTTGCCATTGATTACGAAGAATTCATCAGCATTTTTCAGAATGGTCGAGGCATTCCTGCGCAGGGGCCGTTGCCGCCGGGTATTATTGGCTACAAAGAAGGCGAGCAGGGCATCAATCCCTATGTCTATGACTGGGTGGACGGCAAGCCCCGACGCAAGCCTGTTAGTGAGGGCAAGCGCCTGCTGGCCGAGGCGGGCTATCCCAATGGCCGCGACGCCAAGACCGGCAGGCCGCTCATTATCCACCTTGACACCACTGGCAGCGGCCCGGACAGCAAGGCGCGCATGGACTGGTTGCGAAAACAGTTCGCCAAGATCGACCTCCAACTGGTCATTCGCGCCACCGACTACAATCGCTTCCAGGAAAAGGTGCGCAAGGGTACGGCGCAGTTGTTCCAGTGGGGCTGGAACGCCGACTATCCAGACCCGGAAAATTTCCTTTTTCTGCTCTACGGCCCCAATGCCAAAGTCGGGCAGAATGGCGCAAATTCTGCCAATTATGTAAACGCGGAATTCGACCGTTTGTTTCAGCGCATGAAAAACCTTGCCAATGGCCCCGAGCGCATTGCCATTATCGACCAAATGGTAGAACGGGTGCGCCGTGATGCGCCCTGGGTCTGGGGCATGAATCCCAAACAATACAGCCTGTACCACGCCTGGTATCACAATGTGAAACCCAACTTCATGGCCAATAATACGCTGAAATACCGGCGTATCGATCCTGAATTGCGTGCCCGGTTACGCGCCGAGTGGAATCAGCCCATTGTCTGGCCGTTGACACTGATTGCCGTGTTGCTGGTGCTGATCCTTGTGCCTGCCGCCCTCATGTACCGTCGAAAACTGCATGCGCAAGGCGTTGCGCGTGTCCCCGAGCGAGAGAACGACTGATGCTGGCCTATATCGTGCGTCGCAGCTTGTACGCCATTCCTATTTTGATCGGTGTCAACCTGCTCACCTTCTGGCTGTTTTTCGTCGTCAACAGTCCGGACGATATGGCGCGTATGCAACTGGGTGTGAAACACGTCACCGCCGAGGCCATCGAGCGCTGGAAGGACGACCAGGGCTACAACAAACCACTGCTCTACAATGCCGAGGCCAGCGGTGGTGACAAGTTCATCAACACCATCTTCTTCGATAAATCCGTGAGCCTGTTTATGTTTGATTTCGGTACCGCCGACGACGGTCGCGACATCGGCTACGACATCCAGCAACGCATGTGGCCCAGCCTGATGCTGGCTATCCCCGTGTTTGTCATCGGCCTGCTGGTGACCATTACCTTCGCCTTGCTGATGGCTTTCTTTCGCGCCACCTATGTGGACTATGCGGGCGTGGTGCTGTGCGTGATCCTCATGTCCATCTCTGCGCTGTTCTATATCATCGGTGGTCAGTATCTGATCAGCAAACTTATGCACTTAGTACCTATTTCCGGTTATGACGGCGGCCTCAGCGCCTTTAAATTTCTCATTCTGCCGGTGGTCATCGGCATCATCAGCGGCATCGGCGCCGGCAGCCGTTGGTACCGCACCATCTTCCTCGAAGAGGTGAACAAAGATTACGTGCGCACCGCCCGCGCCAAGGGTCTGCCGGAGCGCGTGGTGCTGTTCAAACACGTGCTGAAAAACGCCATGATTCCGATACTCACTGGCGTGGTGGTGACCATCCCCTTGCTGTTCATGGGCAGTCTGATCACCGAATCCTTCTTCGGTATCCCCGGTCTTGGCAGCTATACCATCGACGCCATCCGCGCCCAGGATTTTGGCATCGTGCGCGCCATGGTGTTCCTCGGCTCGGTGCTGTATATCCTCGGTCTGCTACTCACTGATCTGTCCTATACACTGGTCGATCCACGGGTGCGTTTGTCATGAGACGGTATTGGCGGCTTATCGCGTTGCTCGCCGCTATCGGCCTCGGCCTGTGGCTGGTGCCGGTAAAAGTGGTGGTGCTGTGGACCGATGCGCTGATATTCCTACTGGTGGGCGTGCTCACGGTATTTGTGATTTATATGCGTGGTAAGCCCCACCTGCGCGCCCCGTGGGGGCAGGTGATCCGGCGGCCACTGGCAGCAGCCTCGTTGGTGGTGCTGTGTGCCTATGTGGTGGTGGGGTTACTGGACTCGGTGCATTTCCGCGAACGCCTGGCGCTGCAAGCCGGCGTGGAAAACGGCGCTGAGCAACACTATTCGGTAGAGGTGCTGAGCCTGCTGGATCTGCTCACCACACCATTGCGCACGCGGCTGGAAAAGACCTACTCCGCACCGTTGGCCGCGCAACTGTACAGCAAGGAGACTGTCACCCTCGACGACGGCAGCACCGCCCGCATCTACCCGCGTCTCGACTACGGCGGCGTCCATCTTGATGATCCGGCCAGTCAGCGTGGCGCCGACATCGCCCAGCGTAGCCTGACGGCCCTGCTACTCGGCCTGCTGGCCTGGGCGATGCTAGTGGCGGCGTGGGTGGTCTGGCTGGCGCGCCGGCATGGCCACGGTTTCCGCAAGGAATGGCGGCTTATCCTGCGCGGCGAGGCTGGCCTGCCCTGGCGCAGTATCTTTGGCACCGTCGGCGCGCTGATCCTGTTCATCGCCCTGGCCCTCAAGCTGGGCATCGCCTACCACCTGCTGGGCACCGACAAGGTGGGCAACGATGTGCTCTACCTCAGCCTCAAATCCATCCGCACCGGCCTGGTTATCGGCACCCTGACGACACTGATCATGCTGCCTTTCGCCGTGTTGTTAGGCATCATGGCCGGGTATTTTCGTGGCTGGGTGGACGACGTGATCCAGTATATTTACACCACCCTCAGCTCCATCCCCGGCGTGCTGCTTATTGCCGCCGCGATTCTTTCTGTGCAGGTCTACATCGCCAACAACCCCGACCTGTTCGAGACCGTGGTAGAACGTGCCGACCTGCGCCTGTTGTTCCTGTGCATGATTCTTGGTATTACCAGCTGGACCGGCCTCTGCCGTCTGCTGCGCGGCGAGACTCTCAAACTGCGTGAACAGGAATACATCCAGGCCGCCACCGCTTTTGGTGTTAGTAACTTCAAGATCATCACCCGTCACATCCTGCCCAACGTCATGCACATCGTGCTCATTGCCGTGGTGCTCGACTTCAGCGCCTTGGTGCTGGCCGAGGCGGTGCTCTCTTACGTTGGCGTCGGCGTCGATCCTTCCATGATTAGCTGGGGCAACATGATCAACAGCGCGCGGCTGGAAATGGCCCGCGAGCCGGTGGTGTGGTGGTCGTTGATTGCGGCTTTTTGTTTTATGTTTTTGCTGGTGCTGGCGGCGAATTTGTTTTCTGATGCTGTGCGGGATGCTTTTGATCCGCGCACGGGTCGGGGGTAGGAATGCCAGCACGTAGCCTGGGTTGAGCCTGCGAAACCCGGGGGAAGCAACACCATAAACTCCCGGATTTCGCTACGCTCAATCCAGGTTACATTCTGGTTAGATGGTTTCGCTGTGTATTGGGATGATGCAAAACCCGGAAAAATTCGATACACGGAACGTCGAGTCGATTCCGTCAACAAAGGATCTGTTGAAACCCATGGTCGCTTATCGTCGCAATTTCATCCCCGGCGGGAGTTACTTTTTTACGCTGACGCTGCTTGATCGGTCGTCGTCCTTGTTGGTGGAGCGAATCAATGATCTGCGTGAGGCAATGCGCTCGGTACGCGCGGAGCGGCCGTTTACAATGAATGCCGTTGTTGTTTTGCCGGATCACCTTCATTGCATCTGGACGTTACCGTCGGGTGATGCGGATTATTCCATGCGCTGGCGAGAGATAAAATCACACTTTTCAAGGCGGGTTCCGCTGCTTGAAAGCCGTTCAATGGGCCGCAAAAACAAGGCCGAACGTGGCATTTGGCAACGTCGATTTTGGGAACATACCCTGCGTGATTCGCTTGATGTTGAAAGGCACGTTGATTATATCCACTACAATCCCGTCAAACATGGTTATGCCGACCGTGTTGTGGATTGGCCCTATTCGAGTTTTCATCGCTATGTGGATCGGGGTGAGTATCCGCAGGATTGGGCGGCAGGTGGCCAATGTGAAGGGAAGGGGTTTGGCGAGTGAGTCTTCTTTGCTTCCCGGGTTTCGCGGGCTCAACCCAGGCTACGTGCTGGTGTTATCCTATGTCGGCGTTGGCGTTGATCCTTCCATGATCAGCTGGGGCAATATGATCAACAGCGCCAGACTGGAAATGGCCCGCGAGCTGGTGGTGTGGTGGTCGTTGATTGCGGCTTTTTGTTTTATGTTTTTATTGGTGCTGGCGGCGAATTTGTTTTCCGATGCCGTGCGGGATGCGTTTGATCCGCAGACGGGGCGAGGGTAGGGTTGTAATTCGATTTGATTTGTCGCTAGGATTTTTGAAGGCGGAGAGTGACGCGATTTATGCGGTTCGCAAGCCAAGTAGGGTGGGCACGTTTTATGTGCCCACGCAGTCAACCGACATTCCGCGTGGGCATGAAAAGCCTGCCCACCCTACTTGGCTACGTGCTGATACAACTTTGGAGAATATGAATGAACATTAAATAGTCACCGCGCCAGTAGCGCCATTGTCACGCGGTAAACGCCAATCAATGTCATTATTACAATAATGGCTCCCCAAGTTAGTGGTTTTACCGAGTTCAATCGAATCAGTATGTCTGCCGCTGATCGCAGTTTTTCGATTATTTTCACACATTGGCTCCTGCTTTTATCTTGTTCCTAGTTACTAATATCGGAAGAAATTTTTTGTTTTATTGTGACGTCCGTCACAAAGCAGGGTTTTTCCCCCTTTAGGTTTGACCTGCCTGGACGTCAAAGTGAAACTGCCGACGTCATACAACCAGCCGTAGAAGCTACCACCAAAGAAGGCACTTGCTAAGAAGATCAGCATTTTTGTCTGTGGCGCGGAGCGCCACGGGATGCGTTACATCGCAGAACGATGTAACGAGTCGATTCCATCAATATTAGTGGCGAAAATTATTTTATGGACATAGTGGTTGTTTTGTTCTTCGGTTGGCCGGCTATTGCGATATTTTTGATTATTGCGGCAGTTGGGGTCTTGCTGCGTAATTCTGTTTTTTTAATCGTGGCGTTGATTTTGTCGTTACCGAACTGTTATTACCTGCTCGGCGCAAATAACTGGTTTCAGCTAATGAGCATCGCTATTCCAGCTATGCTGGGATTTTCGGCCATTGCGGTTAAACAAAAATGGTTTGTCATATCTGTTGCTGTATTGCTGCCAATCTATCTTTTTTACGGTTATTTTTTTTATTTGGTTATGAGTCAATAAGTGATAAGCGAGTAGCCTGGGTTGAGCTTGCGAAACCCAAGAGTTTATTGTGTTGATCCCTCCGGGTTCCGCAATCTCAACCCAGGCTACGTTTTGATCGGTGGTTTTGCGGGGTATGAATGGTTTTCTGAATTGCTTGCCGTGTGGATAAGTCTCTTTATCTGTATTCATGGATTAAGGGGTCGTGATATTCAGTATTCAAGCCTTGGCGTGCCGTGAGTTTGTGACACAGGACACCATGGGATGCGTTATACTGTGACACTCTGCAGTTATTGACCCGGCATCCACCCTGTTCAGGAGTTCAAGTGTGATAATGCCGAACCGGAGTACACTTGAAGTCCCTGCCCAATTGTTTAAAAAAATAAGGCAGGCCGCCGTGTGCCGATGCGCTTTGGTGCCTTGCTGCGCGACGGCTGAACAGGGTGGATACCGAGTCAATAAGTAAACGTTGACTTCGGCATCACTTGGAAACGAGGGGTTCTGATCGGAAATCGGAGTATTTGATATGACTTTACCGATAGCAGCTATACGAGAAAAATTCTTTGCGTCAGTGCTTGTTATGGCGTTTGGTTTTGTTCTGGCAGCGGATGCCGAGGCAATGGGCATGAAGAGCATTTTTGAAGGTGCGCCTACGGAAGATCAGTGTCGTCAGTGCCATGGCGATAATGCAGAGCTTCCACACCCGAAGTTGCAAGTGCCTAATCCGGACAGGCACCATGCCCGGGTCGGTACGCCGATCATGGGCCTGGCCAATGGTTCGCATGACACGGTGGCCCCGGGCGATGTTTCGACAGGGGTGTATCACTGCCTGACTTGTCACAGTGTTTATAATCCGGAAACACAGCAGGTTGAGGTGTTCTATACAACCGACTGTATGGAGTGCCATACCGAGCAGTCGGTGACGGGTAATCCCATGCGGGGCAGCAATGTCCATCACTTTACGGACACGTTTTACAGTCACAACTGTTCCTCATGCCATAATTTCTTGTCCTCGGGGGGCTCGGGTGGATCATGGGGCGGCATGGGTGGTGGCGGCATGCATGGCGGAAGAGGCATGCGGGGAAGATAAGAAAGCGGACAATTCCCAAACGCCAGATCATCGTGTGGCGGATTCCGGCTTGTCATATGGGCGCAATACGTGATGTTATTGCGCCCATGTTTTTTTATGCGTGGACAAGTCTGATGATGTTGTGCCGGGTGGAACGCCCCGGATGTCTCGCCGAGGGAAAATAAGTCATGATGTCCACAACGGTATCGAACGTGGCGAGCCTGTGGGTCGTATCCTTATGCCCTGTTCGTCGGGCGTGAATCAGAGACCCTGCAGGGAGAGATAAACCACAACCCCCACGATGGCAAGGAGCACGAGCTTGCCGAGGATGAGTTTGGTGATGAAGGACATGCCTTCGGGTTTGGCGTTTTGTTCGATCTCTTCGGTTTCCGGCATGGTGGCACCGCCTGTTTTTCTGTAGCTTAGTGAGCTGATATTGCGGCCGGATGGCGCAGAATTCAAGTCTGCCGCCCTGCTTGCGGTATAGTGCGTACCGTATTCCCAAAAGACGAAACACGATGACCAAGACGCTATTACATGTCGATTCCCTGTGCACCACCTTTGGCTCCGGCGAGCAGCTGGTGCGTGCGGTGGATGGGGTGAGTTTCGACATCGCCCCCGGCGAGACCTTTGCCCTGCTGGGTGAGTCGGGCTGCGGCAAGTCCATGACAGCGTTGTCGGCTATGCGTCTGGTGCCGGAGCCGGCGGGGCGCATCAGTGATGGCGTCATTCGCCTGCATGGTGAAGATTTGTTGGCTTTGCCTGAAGTGGCCATGCGCAATGTGCGCGGGCGACGCATCGCGATGATCTTTCAGGAACCCATGACCAGCCTCAATCCGGTACTGACGGTGGGTGAGCAGATCAGCGAGGGCCTGGAGCGTCATCTGGCGCTGCGTGGTAAGCAGGCGCATCAGCGGGTGCTGGCATTACTGGATTCGGTGGGCATCCCCGATCCGGTACGGCGTTACGGTGAATATCCGCACCAGCTCTCCGGCGGCATGAAGCAGCGGGTGATGATAGCCATTGCCTTGGCCGGTGAGCCGGAGTTGTTGATCGCCGACGAGCCGACCACGGCGCTGGATGTGACCATTCAGGCCCAGGTGCTGGATCTGATGCGCCAGCTGCAAAAAGACACGGGGATGTCGATCCTGCTGATCACCCACGACCTCGGCGTGGTGGCGGAGATGGCCGACCGGGTGGCGGTGATGTATGCCGGACAGATTGTCGAAGAGGCAAGCCGTGAGCGTTTCTTCGTTGACCCCAGACACCCCTATTCACGTAAGCTGTTCGAGTCGCTGCCCAATATGGGCAAGCGTGGGCAACGGCTGGCGGTGATTCGTGGCAGTGTGCCATCGTTGTCCACGGTGTTTCGTGGCTGCCGTTTCGTCGATCGCTGTGATTCTGCCGGAGACATCTGCCGCGAGCAGGTGCCGGTGTGGACATCGCTGGATGCGGGACAGGGAGTGCGTTGCCACCTGCATGATCCCGCGCAGCAGCTGGCTCCAAACTCCGTCGAGACATCCTCCGTGAGTACGGAAAGGGCGTCCCAGAGAGACCCCAATGACGGTGACGAACTGCTGTGCGTCGAAGGTTTGAAGGTACACTTTCCTATTCACAAGGGTCTGCTGCGGCGCGTGAACAGCCATGTGCGCGCGGTGGATGATGTGAGTTTTGATATCCCGGCCGGGCATACTCTGGCGCTGGTGGGCGAATCCGGCTGTGGCAAGACCACCGTCGGCAAGGGTATTCTGCAGTTGATTCCTCCCACGGATGGCGTGGTGCGTTTCAATGGCGTGGCGTTGACCGGCCTGAATGCCCGTGAGTTGCGTCGTCAGCGTGGCGAGCTACAGATCATCTTTCAGGATCCCTTTTCCTCCATGAACCCGCGCATGATGGTCACGGATATCATTGAGGAGGGTATGATCACTCAGGGCATTGGCGCTTCGACCGTGGAGCGGGCCGCGCGGGTGGATCAGTTGCTGGAGCAGGTCGGTCTGTCGCCAGAGCTGAAGCACCGCTATCCACACGAGTTTTCCGGTGGCCAGCGTCAGCGTATCTGTATTGCCCGCGTCCTGGCGGTGGAGCCGAAGCTGATTGTCTGTGACGAACCCACCTCGGCGTTGGATGTCTCTGTGCAGGCGCAGATTCTCAACCTGCTCAAGGATCTACAGGACGAGCTGGGCCTGGCCTTTCTGTTTATCACCCATGATTTGTCGGTGGTGGAGTATCTGGCGCATGAGGTGGCGGTGATGTACCTTGGTCGTATCGTCGAGCAGGGCTGTGTGGAGGAAGTGCTGAATAACCCGCTGCATCCCTATACCCAGGCGCTGTTGTCCGCCGTGCCCAACATTGAAGCGGGTGCGGAGGGTGTCGAGCGCAAGGTGTTGAAGGTGGCGGGCGAAATGCCCTCACCGGTGAATCCGCCCAGTGGCTGCCACTTTCATCCGCGCTGTCCGTTGGTGATGGACGAATGCCGCCACGAGTATCCGCCGCTGTTCTTTGTGAAGGGCTCGGCAAAGAGTTCTGGGAGTACGCACGCCACGCGTTGTTTTTTGTACAAAAAAGAGGGCACTGTACGCGAGATAAATAGTTGAGTAATACAGTATATTTTCAGCTTCCGGTCAGGAAGGATGGCGTAGCGTAGCAAGACATGCCGTTTTTGATCCGTTGTCAACTAGGTTATTCATCATGCAATTCGAGATTTCTGAAGAGGAAAAGCGCAAGGCCAAGGTGCCGCACGAGATTCTGCTGGTCAATCTGATTGGTAATCACATTCTGTGGTTCGTTGCCGCGCTGGGTATTGCCAAATCCTACTGGCAGCCGTTGGCGCTGATGCCCATCGTTTCCGTGTCGATCCTGGCCTATATCTTCTGGCGTGGCAGTCGTTCCAAACAGACGGATTCCTGGTATGTGCAGGCGCATTGGGAGATCTGTATGGCCCGCAGCCGTCTGTTCAGCTACATGCTGGTCTTTTTGCTGGTAGTCGCCCTGCTGGGCTGGATCGGCTACAGCTATCTCGGCATGATGGACATTGCCGTCAAGGCCATCATCGGTGGTGTTGGCATGTTGCCGGTGATGGTGACGGTGCTGATTCTTATCGTGATGGAGTCCGATGCCCTGCATCAGGCCAATAATGGCACCATTTCCGACAGCTATGCCAAGCGCTCACCGCCACCGGACGAGTTGGTGGTTGTCGAAGACTGAATCGAGACTTTTTCGTAACGACTTACACCATGAAGAACATGAAGGCGTTACCTTGCGGCTATGATTGGCGGGTGATATCGACGTACAGGGTCAGGCGCTGGCCGGGTTGCAGGTATTTGCCTTTCTGCAGGGCATTCCAGCGCCGCAGTTTGGCGATGGTGACGCTGAAGCGCTTGGCGATGCGTGCCAATGAATCACCCTTGCGTACGCGATAGTGGATTTTCTGGTGCCGTGCACCGTCGAGCGCGGCCGTGAAGCGGGTCTTTTGCGAGTTATCGCTGCGAGACCAGATGACCAGTTGCTGACCGGGAAACAAGGGGTCGCGCGGCGACATGCCATTCCAGCGCGCCAGTTTGTGGGTGGTGACGCCATGTTTGCGCGACAGATCCCACCAGGTATCGCCACTACGCACGGTGTGGTTGATTTTGTTGCCACGCCGCTGGGTGTTTTGAATGGCCTGTTTACGGCGGTCTTCGCTGAGGTACTGGCCGAGATTTTTGGTGGCGATGGGAATCATTAGCGTATCGCCGGCACGAATCCACTGGCCACGAACCTGGTTGACCTCCTGCAGCAGGGCGACGCTGGTCTGGTAGCGGCGTGCGATGCCGCCAAGATTTTCCCCCGGCTTGATACGGTGGCGCTCCCAGCGGACGCGACCCCGCATACCCAGTTTGGCGAGATTGTCGCGGAATGCCTCGGCCTTGTCGATGGGCAGCAACAAGTGGTGCGGGCCATCGGGGGCCGTGGCCCAGCGGTTATAGGCCGGATTCAGGCGGTAGATTTCCTCGATGCTGAGGCCGGCCAGCTCGGCGGCCAGGGCCAGATCGATCTGTGAGCCAATATTGACATTGGCCAGCTGAGGCTGGTCGGGGATGGGGGTTAGGCGTATACCGTGGTGTTCGGGAGCTTCGATGAGGGTGCTGATGGCCAACAGTTTGGGGACATAACCGCGTGTCTCTTTGGGCAGGCTCAGGGACCAGAAGTCTGTGGGCTTGCCTTTTTTTCGATTGGCGCGGATGGCACGCTGTACACGTCCCTCGCCGGAATTGTAGGCCGCCAGGGCCAGTAGCCAGTCGCCATCGAATAGTTTATTGAGATGTTGCAGGTAGTCCAGCGCGGCACGGGTGGAAGCACGCACATCGCGACGGCCGTCATACCACCAGTTCTGTTTCAGACCATAGTGACGGCCGGTGCCGGGAATGAATTGCCAGATGCCGGCAGCGCGTCCGGCGGAGTAGGCGAAGGGCTGAAAGGCGCTCTCCACCACTGGTAGTAAGGCGATCTCGCTTGGCATGCCGCGGTGCTCAATTTCTTGCACGATGTCATACAGGAACGGCCGGGCACGCTCGACGATGCGATCCAGATAGGCCTGGTTGCGGGCGTACTCGTCGAGGTAGGCGCGGATCCCCGGGTGGTTGTGGTCTTGCAGGCGGAAACCTTCGCGCAGGCGATCCCAGAGGTCTCCCGGAGGCAGGGCGTCGACGGCGGCATCGGAGACGCTGAACCGTGGGTAACTGGGCTCCCAGCTGTATTCCTGGCTGTGGATCCTTTCCCACTGTTCAATGTGCCGCAACAGATCCCGGTTGGAGTCGGCCACGGGATGGGCGCTGCGATCGATATTTTTGAGCGGATATTCGCTAGAGATCGCCAGTGCGCCGGAACTGCTCAGGGCGACGATGATCAGTACGGCAAATTGCCACCATGGTGCTGACAGGGCTGGTATGTGATTGTGTTGGTTCATTTTGGGGGGCGTTACGGGATCGGGGAACATGGGACGGCTCGATGGCTGGTTTCGAGAATGCTTATTCTATATCGTACAGACTGGGTTAACACTAAAGATCTGTCGTTTGTATGGTATTTGTGGGCTTGGGCGAGGACTGTAATCCTCCATGAAAGATACGGGGGGCATGTCGAAGAATGCCGTGCACTCTTTTTGCTGCTCCGCGTGTGTTTTGCTGACTATTTCTACCGGGCCGGATTCTGCGCTATTTGTTCTGCCGGATACGCTTTAATCGAGTGAATCTTTCCATTGCCGTACAGCGGTGAAGACTTCTGTGGGTGTTGTCAGCGGGCGGCCAGCGAAGGCCTCGGTATTGCGTACCAGCTCCGGGGCGTCCCAGCGCAGAAAGGGATTGGTGGCCTTTTCCAGTCCTAAGGGTGCGGGCACTGTGGGCAGGCCCTGTTGCCGGACGGCGTGCACCTCTTTTTGCCGCTGGCTGATGGTGGCGTTGTGTGGCTCGGCGATGTGCGCAAAACCCAGATTGGTTTCGGTGTATTCGTGGGCGCAGTAGATCAGAGTATCGTCCGGCAGGGCGCGGATGCGTTGCAGGGCAGCCTGCATCTGCGCTGGCGTGCCCTCGAACAGACGGCCGCAGCCGCCGGTGAACAGGGTGTCACCGCAGAACAGCATAGCGGGGCCAAGGTTGTCTGCGGCACGGTAAAAGGCGATGTGGCCACGGGTGTGACCCGGTACGTCCATCACCTGCAGGTGGATCTCCAGTTCCGGCAGTTCCACCGTATCGCCCTCGCCGAGGGGGTGACTGCGATGGGGAATATCTTCGTGTTTGGGGCCGAACACGGGCAAGTTGTAATGCGTCACCAGTTCGTCGATTCCGCCAGTGTGGTCGGGGTGGTGGTGGGTTATGAGGATGGCACGCGGTGTTAACCCCTGGGCGTGCAGGGCGGTGATTACTGGCTTGGCGTCGCCGGGATCGATCAGGGCCACGTCGGTGCCGGTGTCGGTGCCGATACACCAGATGTAGTTGTCGTCGAATGCGGGGATGCCTTGAACGATGAGCATGGGCTGGTTGACCGTGTTGGCTTGGAAGAAGAGATTCTACAACAGTTAGGGAACCTTTGATCAATTCGTGGAACGCGGTCTTAGGTGCTGAAACGACTCATCGCAGCGTTGTGAATCTTACCAATAGCCCAACCGATTAGCTGCGATTCACGCCTTGTGCTAAGCCGTTTCATCACGCAATCCCATCGTCTCAGAATTAATCAGAGGCTCCCTGGATTTTGCTTGCGGCACTGGTGATGGCGGGTCTTTCTGCGTATCCTTCCGAGCATGTGCGGTTTGGGAGTCATGGTTTGAAGAAACGGGTCATCCGCTGGATGAAATGCGGGTCGGGCGTGGTCACACGGCAACGCATGCGCGCCTGGTTTACCCATATCCCCGGGCGTTGGTTGCAGGCTGAAGAGCGTGCCCGCCTGCGCGAGATTTTGCCCATGCTGTTCGGCTATCATCTGCTGCAGCTGGGCGATCTCTATTCCAAGGAATGCCTGAACAGTTCGCGTATCCCGCACTGCATCGTGCAGGATCCGGATCGGCAGACGGTGCCGCCAGCGGGGGAGCGCCTGCGCAGTGTCTTTCGTGGCGAGCCGGACTATCTGCCGGTGGCTGCGGACAGCATCGACGTGGTGTTGATGCCGCATACCCTGGAATTCACCCATGACCCCCATCAGGTGCTGCGCGAGGCGGAGCGGGTGCTGATTGCCGAGGGGCACGTGGTGATCCTCGGCTTCAATCCCTGGAGTCCGTGGATGCTGTGGCGGTTGGCACTGGGCTGGCGCGCGCGGCCGCCGTGGTGTGGGCACTTCATCCGTGCCTCACGCCTGCGCGATTGGCTGCAACTGCTGGGTTTCGACATCGTCAGCTGTGAGCGCTATTTCTACCGCCCACCGTTGACCCACAAGGGCATCATGCAGCGGCTGCGTTTTCTCGACCGGCTCGGCCGGCGCTGGTGGCCCGTGCTCGGTGCCGGTTATGTGGTGGTGGCGAAGAAGCGTGTCGTCACCCTGACGCCGCTCAAGCCCAGTTGGCGCTCGCGGCGACCGCGCATGGTGAGTCCGGAGCTGGCGGGCAACTCGCGCATCGGCTCGCTGGAGAATTATGAATCCCACACCATTAAGCCAAAACGTAATAATAAAGGTAACGAGTAATTCATGAGTGATGATCAGGTAGAACTGTTTACCGATGGCGCCTGCCGCGGCAATCCCGGCCCGGGTGGCTGGGGTGCGTTGCTGCGCTTTGGCGGCACCAGGGAAAAGGAGCTGTTCGGCGGCGAGGCCCAGACTACCAACAATCGCATGGAATTGATGGCGGCGATCCGCGGTCTCGAAAGCCTGAAAGGGCCTTGTCGGGTGCATCTGACCACCGATTCGCAATATGTACTGAAAGGCGTCACGGAATGGATGGACAACTGGAAGCGGCGCGGCTGGAAGACGGCGGCGAAGAAGCCGGTGAAGAATGTCGATCTGTGGCAGCGGCTGGACAAGGCCTTAGAATCGCATGAAGTGGAATGGCAGTGGGTGCGCGGCCACACCGGCCACGTGGAAAACGAACGCGCCGATGAACTGGCTAATCGCGGCATCGATGAATTGACGACTTCGGCGTAAGGACTCAACCATGCGACAAATCGTACTCGATACAGAAACCACTGGCCTGGAGCCTAAGCAGGGTCACCGCATTATTGAAATCGGTTGTGTGGAGCTGGTCAACCGGCGCCTCACCGGCAACCATTATCACCAGTACCTGCAGCCGGATCGGGAAATCGACGAGGGCGCCATCGAGATACATGGTATTAGCAACGAGTTCCTTATCGACAAGCCGCGTTTTGCCGATGTGGTGACGGACTTCCTCGACTTCGTGCGCGGCGCCGAGCTGGTGATCCACAATGCGCCCTTTGACGTGGGCTTCATCAATCACGAGCTGGCGTTGCTGGGTGACGACTACGGGCGCATCGAAGACCTCTGTGGCATTCTCGATACCCTGGGCCTGGCGCGGCAGATGCATCCGGGACAGAAGAACAGCCTCGACGCCCTGTGCCGCCGCTACGGCATCGACAACGCCCACCGTGAGCTGCATGGCGCGCTGCTGGACTCGGAGATCCTTGCCGACGTCTACCTGATGATGACTGGCGGGCAGACGGATCTGTTGCTCGATGGTCAGTCCGAGGGCGGGCAGTCGGTGGCGGGTGAAATCCGTCGTCTGGCCCAGGAGCGGGTGCCGCTGCGGGTGATTCACGCCAGCGATGACGAACTAACGGCGCATGAGGCGCGTCTGGCGGCCATCGACAAGGCGAGTGGGGGGCAGTGTTTGTGGGGGAAGGGTGAAGGTTAAGATTACCTCCTGCAAATACGGATACCTCTTCGCCAGCCATTCCTGAAAGCCACTGCGAAACCAGTAGATAGCGGTATAGCCACAGTCGACGGCGATCTTCACGGCTCCGCCACTACGCCCGCACTTGACACCATTGCAGTAGAACAACACGGGTGTAGCCTTGTTGGCGATGAGGCGAGCCAGACTGCCACAGTGGGTGTCGATATTGGGCAGGCTGATGGAGGTTTCGATATAGCCTTGCTTGCGGTCGCCGCGGATGCGTGAATCGATGATAACGAGGTCGGGGACTTGGTGGGCGAATTCAATAAGCTGTTCAGCGTTGACGATGGTGCTGCCGGTAATGGTCTCGGGTGTGATGGGCGAGGGATGACTGGCCCACAGGCCCAGACCCAGCAGTGTCAGCGGCAGGGCAAAGATGTGTTTCTTGTGCATCTCCCCCATCTTCGGCTGATGCTCACGGCACCCGTCAGGCCTTGTAATAGTTCCGGTACCACTCCACGAAGCGGGCGATGCCGTCCTCGACGGTGGTTTCTGGTTTGTAACCGACGTCGGCGACCAGATCCTGTACGTCAGCGTAGGTGGCGGGCACGTCGCCCGGTTGCAGCGGCAGCATGTTCATTTCCGCTTTCTTGCCCAGGCAGTCTTCCAGCACCTTGATGTAGTGCATCAGTTCCACTGGCTGGTTATTGCCAATGTTGTAGAGGCGATAGGGCGCCAGGCCAGTGCCAGGATCGGGGGTGTCGCCATTCCAGTCCGGGTTGGGCGAGGCGATTCTATCCAGGGTACGGATCACACCTTCGACGATGTCGGCGATGTAGGTGAAGTCACGACGGTGCTTGCCGTAATTGAAGACGTCGATAGGTTCGCCGGCAAGAATCTTGCGTGTGAACAGGAACAGCGCCATGTCCGGGCGGCCCCACGGGCCGTATACGGTGAAGAAACGCAGGCCGGTGGTGGGCAGGTCGTACAGATGGCTGTAAGTGTGCGCCATCAATTCATTGGCCTTCTTCGACGCCGCGTACAGGCTCAGCGGGTGATCTACGTTGTTGTGAATGGAAAAGGGCATGTTGGTGTTGGCGCCGTAGACGGAACTGCTGGAGGCGTATACCAGATGCTCGACGCCGTTGTGTCGGCAGCCTTCGAGGATATTGATGAAGCCGACGATATTGCTGTCTATGTAGGAGTGCGGGTTCTCGATGGAGTAACGCACACCGGCCTGGGCGGCGAGATTGACCACACGATCCGGGCGATGCTCGGCGAACACCGCCTCCATGGCGGGACGATCTTCAATACTGATGCGTGCCTCGGTGAAGTTGGCGTGTGACGAGATGCGCGCCAGACGGGCCTCTTTCAGGCTGACCTCGTAGTAGTCGTTGAGGTTGTCGACGCCGATGACTTCGTCGCCGCGCTCCAGCAGGCGCAGGGCCAGTTGACTACCGATAAAGCCGGCGCTGCCGGTGACCAGGACTTTCATAGCATTTCCTTCAGATGATTTTTGTTGTGTTGCCACAAACGACAATATTTCCTCATGTAGGGCGGGCACTGTCCGCCTGTTACGTCTACCTCGGCGGCTATGGTGGGCGGAGCCCACCCTACATGAGAGTGCCGAGAGTTATTTAGTACCGTAGAAAATTATTTCTACGGTACTAATCCAGTTTATCCGGGCTAGGGGTATACGTTCTGATGATTGTTTAAACCTAGAGACGGCCATCGACCCGTTCGGCGGGGAGGATGTTTTTCACGTCGAAGAGGATGTGATCCGTTTTGCCCAGGGCATGGATATCGTCGATGCTCATGTCTTTGAACTGGTCATGGGCGACGGCAAGGACGATGGCGTCGTACTGGCCGTTCTCCAAGGTGTCGATGGGGCGGATGCCGTATTCGTGTTCCAGGTCGTCGGCATTGACCCAGGGGTCGTAGACGTCCACATTGGCGTGGTAGTCGTTGAATTCCTCGATGATGTCAATGACCCGGGTGTTGCGCAGATCCGGGCAGTTCTCCTTGAAGGTGAAGCCGAGGATCAGCACGCGGGCGTCCACGGTATGGATACGGTTCTTGGTCATCAGTTTGATCACGCGCTCCACCACATGGCTGCCCATGCCATCGTTGATGCGGCGGCCGGCGAGGATCATTTCCGGGTGGTAGCCGATCTCCTGTGCCTTGTGGGTCAGATAATAGGGGTCGACGCCGATGCAGTGACCACCCACCAGGCCGGGGCGGAAGGGTAAGAAGTTCCATTTGGTTCCTGCCGCCTCGAGGACTTCCAGGGTGTCGATACCCAACTTGTGGAAAATCAGGGACAGCTCGTTGATCAGCGCGATGTTGACGTCACGCTGGGTATTCTCGATCACCTTGGCGGCTTCCGCGACCTTGATGGAGCTGGCCTTGTGGGTACCGGCGGTGATGATGCTGGCGTACAGAGCATCCACAAAATCGGCCACCTCGGGGGTGGAGCCGGCGGTGACTTTGAGGATGTTGGTGACACGGTGCTCCTTGTCGCCTGGGTTGATGCGCTCGGGGCTATAGCCGACATAGAAGTCTTTGTTGTAGGTCAGGCCGGAAACTTCCTCCATGATGGGCACGCAGACCTCTTCCGTGGCGCCGGGATAGACGGTGGATTCGAACACCACCACGTCACCCTTTTTCAGGATCCCGCCGAGGGTGCGGCTGGCACTTTCCAGTGGGGAAAGATCGGGGCGTTTGGCCGAGTCGATGGGGGTTGGCACGGTGACGATGTAGAAATTGCAGGCGGCCAGATCCTGTGGATTGCTGCTGTAACTCAGTTGGGTGGCCCGTCTGAGTTCATCCGGTTCGACTTCCAGGGTGCTGTCCTGCCCTGATTGCAGTTCAGCGATGCGACTGGCGCTGATGTCGAGGCCTTTAGTGGGGTATTTCTTGCCCAGCTCCACGGCCAGGGGAAGGCCGACATAGCCGAGGCCAATAACGCCAATTTGTATCTTGTCCAGGTCAAACATGGGACACCTATCCTTGAAATGCTTATGCGTGCGCGGTGTCGCGCCCGATGCTGTAATAGGTAAAGCCGTCGGCTCTCAACTGCTGCGGGTCGTACATATTACGGCCGTCGACGATAACGGGCTGGCTTAGGCGTTGCTTGATGAGGTTGAAATCCGGACTACGGAAGATGTTCCACTCCGTGAGGGTGACCAGAGCATCTGCCCCATCCAGCGCAGCCTCGGCGGAGTCGACCAGGGACAGGTCGTCACGCTCGCCATAGATGCGGCGTGCTTCGTCCATGGCTTCGGGGTCGAAGGCCTGCACCTTGGCGCCGGCGGCCCACAGAGCTTCCATCAGGGTGCGTGCGGGGGCGGCGCGCATATCGTCGGTATTGGGCTTGAAGGACAGACCCCAGAGGGCGAAGGTCTTGCCCTGGAGATCGCCGTCGAAGTGCTTGCTGATCTTCTCGAACAGGACTTTTTTCTGGCGGTGGTTGACGGCTTCTACGGCGGCCAATAACTGGGCATCGTAGCCGATTTCGTTGGCAGTGCGCTCCAGAGCCTGCACGTCTTTGGGGAAGCAGGAGCCGCCGTAGCCGCAGCCGGGATAGATGAAATGATAGCCGATGCGTGGATCGGAACCGATACCCACGCGAACCTTCTCGATGTCGGCGCCCAGGCGTTCGGCCAGGTTGGAGAGTTCATTCATGAAGCTGATCTTGGTGGCCAGCATGGCGTTGGCGGCGTACTTGGTCAGCTCGGCGGAGCGGATGTCCATGTCCACCAAGCGATTGTGGTTGCGATTAAAGGGGGCGTAGAGGGCGCGCAACAGCTCGGTGGTGCGTGGATTGTCGGTGCCGATGACGATGCGATCCGGCTTCATGAAGTCGTCGATGGCGGCGCCTTCCTTGAGGAATTCAGGATTGGATACCACGTCAAATTCTACCTCGATGCTGCGGTTCTTCAGCATTTCGCTGACCTTGTTACGAACTTTGTCGGCGGTGCCGACGGGCACTGTGGACTTATTGATGATAACGCGGTACTCATCCATGTGTTCGCCAATGCTGCTGGCGACGGCCAGCACATATTGCAGGTCAGCAGAGCCATCTTCATCCGGCGGTGTGCCAACAGCGATGAACTGGAACAGACCATGGGCTACACCTTCGGCGGGATCCGTGGTGAAATTTAGCCGGCCGGCGCCAATATTTTTGGTGACGAGGGCTTCCAGGCCGGGTTCGTAAATCGGAATTTCGCCGTTTTTTAGCATGGCAGTCTTGCGTTCATCAATATCAACACATAAGACGTCGTTGCCGACTTCCGCAAGGCAGGTGCCCGTAACCAGTCCAACATATCCTGAGCCGTAAACTGTGACCTTCATTTCTGCTTACCTGTTCTAGTGTTCCGTAATTTGAGGAGGTGGGTTGCCGGTCAAAATCTGCTTCAGCCACGTCTTCGCAGCGCGAACGATAGCAAACCCGGGTTTCGGAGTACATTCATACTGTCCGGTGTTTTGACACAGTTACTGCATTTTGGGTTGCGTGCCATAACTTTTGTTGTTTTTAGTGTGCCGGATTCCCGAGTGTAAGCAGTGTCGTGTGCTTATGCTGGCTTAGGCCTGGGAAAGTCTTTACAATCCACGTCGGCGTATCCTTCGGTCGTGGATCGGATGATGCGTCTTGTTACCTGACGGGCACAGTGCCTGTCAAGCCCTCGACAGAATATAAGGATGTTACGCGTTAGTGGTTAGGGTTTTCCGACAATATATTCCTGTGCCTTTTCTGGTTCTCGGGGTGGTGGAATTCGTGCTGTTTGCGGCTTCCGTCTATCTCGGCGTCCTTGTTTATAGCCGTTTTTTTGCCGACGGAATGATCGATATTAGTGGCCTGTCTCTGTGGACGAAGGAATTGGCCTTTGCCCTAGTGATGATGTTGGCCATGGTGGCGATGGGCCTGTACCAGCGCCGCTTCCGTTTCGCCATGGCGGGCATGCTGTTACGCATCATTACTGCGCTGATCGGCGGCGCCGTCGCTATTAGTATGATCTACTATGTGGCTCCGTTTTTGGCTGTGGAGCGGGGGATGCTGGCGGCTATCATTTGCGTCGCAGCGGGGCTGGTGCTCACGGTTCGCGTTATCTTTATCAAGACCCTGAACCAAGACATGTTGAAGCGCCGCATCCTGGTACTGGGTGCGGGCGAGAAGGCCGCGCAGATCCCGCGTCATTTGCGACGGCGTGTGGATCAGCAGGGTTTCTCCGTGGTGGGTTATGTCCATGTCCGCGGCGAACACGATGTTGTTGATGAAGGCCTGGTGTTGAGACCCGATGTGCCTTTGTTGTCGCTGGCCAAGGAACTGCAGGCGGATGAAATCGTGGTGGCGGTGGGTGAACGGCGGCGAAAGACCTTTCCTGTTCATGAATTGCTGGACTGCAAGATGAGCGGGGTCGATGTCATTGATCTGCAGGGATTCTTTGAACGGGAAACCGGTAAGATCAAACTCGATATCCTCAATCCCAGTTGGATGATTTTCTCCGATGGCTTCACTCAGGGGGAATACAGAAAGCGCTTTTTCGACATCCTGATCAGCCTGACGCTGTTGACGATAACCTGGCCCTTTATGCTGCTGGTGGCGATGGCGATTATCATGGAGAGCGGTGGACGCGGCCCTGTTTTTTACAAGCAGGTACGTGTCGGCCAGCACTGGAAGTTGTTTCATGTCATCAAGTTCCGCAGTATGCGTGTCGATGCCGAAAAGGGCGGTGCGCAATGGGCAACAAAGAATGACAGCCGTGTGACGCGGGTCGGCACTTTTATTCGCAAGGTGCGTCTGGATGAACTGCCGCAGATATTCAATGTGTTGCGCGGTGATATGAGCTTTGTCGGCCCACGTCCTGAACGCCCGGAATTCGTCACTCAGCTGTCAGAACAGATTCCCTATTATTCCGAGCGTCATCGAGTCAAGCCGGGCATTACGGGTTGGGCGCAGGTCTGTTACCCCTATGGCGCCTCGGAAAAGGATTCCATGGAGAAGCTCCAGTACGACCTGTATTACATCAAGAACTACAGCCTGTTTCTGGATCTGGTGATCATATTGCAGACGGCGCATGAGGTGACGTGGGGCAAGGGCGGGCGCTGATGTTTCTTTCGTCAGGGAGTTGCTGTCAAGGGATCAAACCATGGATCGCTTGATGTTTATCGGCTATTCCGCTGCTGCTTTGGGTTTTCTCGTGCTTACCCTGTTGCTGGCGACGGCCTGGCGCGGGCGGCGCGAGGGTGGCATGCTGTTGGCGGCTTCTTCTGCCACCACCCTGTGGGCTGCCGTGGCCGCCTATCATGCCAGCGTGCTCTATCCCTCGTCACTGGCCGTGGTCGCGGCTGAATTGTTGCGTGGTGTTTTCTGGTTGTGGTTTCTGCTGGCAATCCTCGGCCATGGCCGGGCCGATTCGCCGCGCCGCTTTCTGCGTGTGGCGGCCGCAGTGGTGGTGGTGTTCGGTATGGCCATGGCCTTGGTGCTGGGGCTGGTTTTCAGTGGTGAAGTCGATGTCTCCCCACGTCTGGGTTTTGATCTCCGTATTTTTTCTTTCCTGGTGTTTTCTCTGCTTGGCCTGGTGTTGGTGGAACAGCTGTTTCGCAACACGCCGTTGGCCGAACGTTGGGCTATCAAGTACCTGTGCCTAGGGCTGGGCGGCCTGTTTGCCTTCGATTTCTATCTCTATTCCAATGCTTTCCTGCTACGTGATATCTCTCCGGCGATCTGGACGGCTCGGGGCTATATCAACGCTATTGTGGTGCCCCTGATCATTGTCTCGGCGGCGCGCAACCCGCAGTGGTCGCTGGATGTTTTTGTTTCGCGCAGTTTCGTGTTTCATAGTGCTAGTCTGCTGGGGGCAGGGATCTATTTGCTGGCCATGGCGGCCGGCGGTTATTTCATCCAGCGCTATGGCGGCGAATGGGGGGGGTTGGCGCAGCTGGTGTTTTTCTTTGCCGCCGGCATGCTGTTAATAATTTTATTATTTTCCGGGCAGATACGGGCCCGTTTGCGGGTTTTTCTCAGCAAGCACTTTTTCAACTATCGTTACGACTACCGCGAGGAGTGGCTGCGTTTCATTGATACCCTGTCTTCGGCGGAACTTGATCATGATCTGCGTTTGCGGGTGATTAAGGCCATGGCGCAGATTGTCGAGAGTCCTGGCGGCCTGCTTTGGCAGCGGCGGGAAGGGAGTGTTTTGCAGCCTACCGCCAGCTGGAACATGCCGGAATCCCGGGAGAGTGTGGCCGACAATGAGTCACTTGTGCATTTTCTCCGCGAGCAGGGCTGGATTATTGAGCTGGGTCAGGTGGCACGGGAACCCGAGTCATACGCGGAGCTGACGCTGCCTGAGTGGTTGCAGACGTTGCCCGACGTCTGGTTGTTAGTACCCCTGTTCAATATGTCGGAACTGCATGGCTTCATCGTGCTTACGCGTCCGCGCACGCCCTTGCAGGTCAACTGGGAAGTGCGTGATCTGCTGCTTACCACCGGGCGGCAGTCTGCCAGCTATCTGGCCCTGCTGGCGGCCAATGAGGCCTTGGTTGATGCACGCCAGTTCGAGGCCTTTAATCGCCTTTCGGCGTACGTAGTGCACGATCTGAAAAACCTGGTGGCACAGTTATCACTGGTGGTCAGCAATGCCGAGCGACACCGTGACAATCCATCCTTCGTCGAGGATGCCTTTGCCACCGTGGACAATTCGGTGCAAAAAATGAACCGCCTGCTTGCTCAGCTGCGCAAGGGACGCATGGCCAGCCAGTCGCAGAAGTCGGTGGATCTGGGCCGGATGCTGGAAGAAGTGGTCGCAGCTCATGCCGGGCAATCCCCTGTCCCTTGTCTTTCATTGTGTCATGAGGGCTTGGCCGTGATGGCCGATAGCGACCGCCTGACGGCGGTGATCGGGCATCTGGTGCAAAATGCGCAAGATGCTACAGACGATGATGGTGGGATTCAGGTACGATTGTGGCGCGAGGGGGAAACAGCCGTGATAGAAATCGAGGATGATGGTTGTGGGATGGAAGCGTCTTTTATCCGCGAGCGCCTGTTTCGTCCTTTTGATACCACCAAGGGCAATGCCGGCATGGGTATCGGCGTCTATGAAAGCCGTGAGTTTATCCACGCCCTCGGCGGTAGTCTGGATGTTCGCAGCGAACCGGGTATCGGCACGACCTTTCGTATTGCCCTGGGGCTGACAATGACGCCCCTGTTTGATGATGTAAGGGAAATGAACTGATTCATGGTAAAAAAATCCAAACTCAAACCGCTCCTGGTGGTTGAGGACGATCCAGGCCTGCAAAGCCAGCTGCGCTGGTGCTTCGAGGGCTACGACGTTATTATCGCTGGCGATCGTCAGGCGGCCCTGGCGGCGATGCAGAAGCACCGGCCGGCCGTGGTGACGCTCGATCTGGGTCTGCCGCCGGATCCGGCCAATGCCTCTGAAGGTTTGGCGACGCTGGAAGAGATCCTCGCCAGTTACCCGCACACCAAGATCATCGTCGTCACTGGCAATGATGACCGGGACAATGCCGTCAAGGCGGTCTCTCGCGGCGCCTACGACTTTTACCAGAAACCGGTAGAGCCCGAAATCCTCGGCATGATCATAGAGCGCGCCCATACCCTCTATGATCTGGAAGAGGAGCATCGCCAGTTGCAGCAGGTGCAGACGACCCAGCTTGAGGGCGTCATCGGTGCCAGCCCGCAGATGCAGAAGGCTTGCCGTATGGTGGAGAAGGTGGCGCCATCGAATGTCACTACTCTGTTACTGGGCGAGAGTGGAACCGGCAAGGAGTTGTTTGCCCGTGCCCTGCATAACCTCAGTCCGCGCAAGTCCGGCCCCTTCATCGCCATCAACTGCGCGGCGATTCCCGAGGCCTTGCTCGAGAGCGAATTGTTCGGCCATGAAAAGGGGGCATTCACCGGCGCCAGTAAACAAACGCGTGGCAAGATAGAATACGCCGACGGCGGAACTTTTTTCCTCGACGAGGTGGGCGACCTGCCCCAGTCCTTGCAGGCGAAGATGCTGCGTTTCCTACAGGAACGGGTGATCGAACGCATCGGTGGACGCAGCGAGATCCCGGTGGATGTGCGTGTGATTTGCGCCACTCACCAAAATCTACAGGCGTTGATCGGAGAAGGTCAGTTCCGCGAGGATCTCTATTATCGCATCAGCGAGATTACCCTGCAGATCCCGCCACTGCGTGAACGTGAGGGGGATAATTTGATGTTGGCCCGGGTCTTCCTTGAGCGCTTCTGCCGTGACCACGGGCAGTCGCTGAAGGGGTTTTCAGCAGAGGCCCTGCAAGCCATAGAAGGCTACCATTGGCCTGGCAATGTGCGTGAACTGGAAAACAAGGTCAAGCGCGCAGTAATCATGGCGGATGGCGACTATGTGATGGCGGAAGATATCGAGCTGGATGTTGCCGTTGGCGATGCGGGTGCACCACTGCAACTCGATTTGCGCGAGGTTCGTGAAGAGGCCGAGCGTAAGGCCCTGCAGCGGGCCCTGACGCTGGCTAACGATAACGTGACCCAGGCTGCCGAATTGCTTAATGTCAGCCGGCCCACATTGTACGATTTGTTGAGTAAATATGGCCTCAAGTAAGGTGTTTGGAAGAGCGCCTGCAGAGGATTTTTTCTGTTTTCTGAATGTTAGGGATTAACCGATGATAGATATCAGAACCTGTGATTTTACCTGGAAAGGCGTGCTGCTTGGCATTTTCCTGCTGACCCAACCCCTTGCGGTATGGGCCGGAAGCAGCGCGAAATATCTGGCCGAGGGCCAGGCCTATCTTGAAAAGGGTGAGCTGGGAGCGGCGGTTATTCAGTTGAAGAATGCCCTCAAACAGGATCCCAAAAACAAGACGGCACGCCAGACCCTTGGCGAGGCCTATTTGCTGCGCGGAGATGGTGCGGGGGCAGAAAAGGAACTCGAGCGGGCGCGTAGCCTGGGGGTCAGCATGGACGAGTTGGCCAGATCACTGGGGCGGGCTTACCTCATGCAGGGCAAGGCCGATGACGCGCTGGAAAAGATTCAACTGGAAGAGGGTTTTGCCGCGGCGGTCAAGGCCGATATTCTCATCGTCTATGCCAATGCCTACATGCAGAAAAGTCAACCGGACGAGGCCAGAAAGGCCTTCCGTGGGGCGCTTGAGCTGAACCCGGAAGCTGTGGATGCCTTACTGGGGCTGGGACGTCTGGCGGCCATGAAGCAGCAGCTGGACAAGGCCGTAGAACTGACGGACAAGGCGCTGGCCATCAATCCGAAGAGCAGTGAAGGCTGGGCCGTCAAGGGTGAAATTATCCGGCAGAAAGGCGATTTGACGGCTGCCGATACGCATTTTGATAAGGCCTTGTCCCTGCGCCCATTGAATCCTCCAGCGTTGCTCGGCAGTGCCGGGGTGAGCTTGGCCCTGGGCAATACGGAAAAGGCCAATAAGGCTATCGATCAGGTGCTGAAACTTAGTCCCAGTCACCCGCTGGCCAACTACCTGCGGGCGGTCGGACTGTACCGCAACGGTGACCCGGACGGTGCCGTCGAGGCTCTGCAGGTGGTATTGCGCAACGTCCCGGATCACCTGCCCAGCCTGCAGGTGATGGGGGCGATCAACTTTTCCAAGGGGCGCTATGAGCAGGCCGATCAGGCCTTGTCGCGCGTGGTGAATGCACAGCCGGACAACATTGCCGCTGTCAAACTGCTGGCGACCACTCAATTGCAACTGGGACAGGGTAAAGAGGCTGTCGAAACCTTGCAGCCGGCTCGGGCAAAGGCGGCCGATGATGCCCAGTTCCTCGCCCTGCTGGGCACGGCCTATCTGCGTAGCGGGCAGAATGCCGAAGGCATCAAATATCTCGAACGTGCCGCTGAACTGGATCCGCAGGCGGCGGGCGTGCGCACCCAGCTGGCGCTGGGGCATCTCGCCAGCGGAGAGACTTCACAGGCGGTCAAGGAGCTGGAGACGGCCGTCGACCTGGGCAACAATGTCTTCCAGGCCGAACTCATGCTGACCTTGGTGCACCTGCGCAAGCAGGATTTTGATCTGGCCCTGGAACAGGCAAAAACCTTTGCCGAAAAGAACCCCGACAGCCCGCTGCCTCACAATCTGTCCGGCGCCGCTTACCTGGGCCTGGAAAAGACGGACGAGGCCCGTGCCGAGTTCAACATGGCCTTGGAGAAGGATGCCCGTTTTCTGCCTGCACGCATGAATCTTGGACGTTTGTTTGAGCGGGAGGATAAGCTGGATGAGGCCAGACAGGCCTACCAGGCCACGCTCAAGCAACAGCCGTCTCATCTGGGCGCATTGATGTCGCTGGCTCGCTTGGCCGCCCGGCAGGGGCAGGAAAAAGAGGCGTTAAAATACCTGCAGAAGGCCTGGGAGGGTAATGACGGTGCGATCCAGCCGGGGCTGGCCCTGGTGCGCTATTACAGCCAGCGCAAGCAGCCGCTGCGTGCCGTCAGCATCGCGCGGGAAATGAAGACCCAGCACCCGGATAATCCACAAGTGCTCAATGCGCTGGGCCTGTCGCAGCTGGAAAACAAGAATTACCACGCCGCGCTGTCCACCTTCGAAGCCTTGCGGCATATCAGCCCGGATTTGCCACAACCACTGTATCTGCTGGGCTTGGCCCGCAAGGCTTTGGAACAGCCGAAGGAGGCCAGACAATACTTCGAGAAGACGCTGGCCATTGCCAAGGATCACTTGGCTGCGCAGCTTGCCCTGGCACGCCTGGAAGTGCAGGAAAAAAATTCCGATGCCGCCTTGCGCATTGCACAAAATATTCAGCAGCAGTTGCCCGATGACGCCGTCGGCTATCGCCTGGAGGGGGATGTTCTGATGCAGGCCGGAAAGCCTGCAGCGGCCGCCAAGGTCTATGAAAATGGCTTGAAAAAGGTCGAATCCCCTCGCTTGGTGGTGGCCTTGTATGCAGCGCAAAAGAAGGCCGGAAAAACGGGTTCTCATACAGTATTGGTGGCATGGCTGAAGGAACATCCAGAAGATCTGGCCGTACGCGCGGTCTATGCCAGCGCTTTGCAGGAAGCAGGCAACCTACAGGGTGCAGTGACGCAGTATCAAAAACTCCTGGCGGAACGCCCCAACGATGTCGTGGTTCTCAATAATCTTGCCTGGGCCGCCCAGCAGTTGGGGCAGGCCGATGCCGTTGACTATGCTGAGCGGGCCTACAAACTCGCGCCGGAAATCCCAGCCGTCGCCGATACCTTTGGCTGGTTGCTGGTCAGCGGAGGGGATGTGCAGCGAGGTTTGCCATTACTGGAGCAGGCCGTTGCCAAGGCCCCGCACCTGGCAGAAATCCGCTACCACCTCGGGGTCGCATTATATCGGGCGGATCAAAAGTCCAGGGCCAAGGCAGAGCTGAAAAGAGCGTTGGATATGGACGACAGCTTCACCGGCGCCAAAGAGGCCCGGAACTTGCTAAATAAAATGTAAAATGTTGGGAATACTATCCGCACAGAGGAATTCAGGGGAGCATTGGATGAAATCGTTTTTAAAATATTTGCCTTTAGTGTTCTTGCTGGGGTTGTTTCTCACAGCCTGTGGCAAAACAGAGCTCAGTGATGTTGAACATATCCAGCGGGCCAAGCAATATCAGGCGTCGGGTGATATCAATGCCAGTCTGATCGAACTGAAAAGCGCTCTGCAGAAAAATGCCAGGAACTCTGAGGCGCGGCTGTTGCTTGGTGAGCTGTATGTACTCGCTGGTGACGGCGCCGCTGCCGAAAAGGAGCTGCTCAGAACTCAAAAACTTGGGGTCAACAGTCTATTTGTACAGAAACTATTGGGTGAATCTTTGTTGCTGCAGCGTCGCTACAACGATGTGCTGAGTATGCTGGAACAGTTGGACTGGATGTCGCAGCCAAAGCTTCTGGTGCTACGCGGACAGGCTCAGCTTGGCCTGGGGCAAGTACAGGAGGCTGACGGTTCATTCCGGCAGGCATTGAGGCTCAAGGCGGACATGACTCCGGCACTGCTGTGGCTGAGTAGAGTGTTGCTGGCCTCGAACGATATTCAAGGGGCGGGTAGCACCCTAAAAAAGGTGTTTGCGACGGATTCCGACAATGCTGAAGCATGGGTATTGAAGGGTAGGGTCGCCACTGCTGAAGAGCGGCTCGATGATGCAAAAGCCGATTATCGCCGCGCTATTAATTTGGTGTCGGCCAATGTCCCTCGGCGTGTTGATATGGAGGCACGCACGGAGCTTGCGAAGCTGCTGATCGGGCAGCGTCAGTTCGCTGATGCGACAGTCCAGGTGGACTACCTGCTGAAAACATCACCCCGTCATCCCACCACACATTTTACGGCTTCCCTGCTGGCTTATGAACAAGGACAGTATACGAAGGCACGGGATTATCTCTTGACAGTCCTCAAGGTGTCGCCGGATCACCTGCAGAGTCTCTTTTTACTCGGAAGTACAAACTACGCGCTGGGTAACTTCGAACAGGCAGAAGTACAATTGGCGAAGGTGGTTGCGGCAGCACCCGCCCTGCTGCCAGCACGCATGATGTTGGCGGGGGTTCGCCTGCAACAGGCGCAGTCTGAGCTGGCACTGGATGTGCTCGAACCCGCGCTTGCCCAGGCACCAAATAATGTGCGTCTGTTGGCAATGGCCGGCCAGGCTGCTCTGCACAGCGGAGAGCTGGAGAGGGGCAAGCAGTTTCTCCGAAATGCCATCACCGAACGACCTGGCGAGGGGAGCTTGCGTACACAGCTAGCCATGCTGTACTTGGCTGAAGGAAATGACGCCCGGGCGATCCAGGAGCTGGAAAAGGCTATTGAGGCGGGAAGCGCCTCGCTCCGCGAACAATCCCTGCTGGCGCTGACCCATCTGCGCCGGAACAGTTTTGATAAAGCTCTTTCGGTGGCAGAGCGTTTGGTGACAGATAATCCAAAAAGTGCATATCCGCAGAATCTTCTTGGGAAGGTCTATGATGCCAAGGGAGATGTGGGTCTGGCACGGACGGCCTTTAATGAGTCTTTGCGCATCGATTCCCTGTTTATCCCAGCCGCACTGAATCTTGCGCGTCTGGACATCCAGGCGGGGAGGTTGCCTGACGCCCGTGAACGTCTCGATGGCATCCTGGCGAGGGATGAGAGTAATATTTCTGCCATGATGGCTTTGGCACAGTTGGCTGATCTAGAAAATGATCAGCCGCAGGCACTGCAATGGCTGGAAAAGGCACGAAAGACCAATGCGAAAGCATTGGCGCCGCGGATGGTGCTTGCCCGTATCTATTTGCGTGCGGGTGAGTTAGCGTCTGCGCGTGAGGTGGTGCAGGAAGCTCTGGTGATTGAACCCACGAATCCCCGTGTTCTGCTGGCCTCTGGTCAGGCTGAATTGGCGGCACAGGATTACACTGCTGCTGTGAAAAAATTTGAGCAACTTGTCAAATCGGCGCCCGTAGCGGCGGCCCACTACTGGCTGGGGCTTGCGCATTTTCGTGCAGGTGAGGAGGGCATGGCACAACAGTCTTTGGACAAGGTATTCAAACTTGATCCCGACCATCTGGGCGCGGCGAATTTACAGGTATTATTGGATCTTCAGGCGGATAAAACCATGCAAGCCCTGAATCGTGTCCAGGAGATAAAGCGCCGGCACCCGGAATCACCCGTGGGTTACGAGCGTGAGGGCGATATTCAGGTAATACTTAAGGAAAATGTCAAAGCCATTAAGGCATACAGTAAAGCCAGACAGTTGGGAGGAGGTACACGCGTACTGCTCAAGGAGGCAGGTGTTGTGCGTCACAGTCAGGGGGATCAGGCCGCCAATGAGCTCCTGAATGTCTGGCTTAAACGACATGAGGATGATATTAAAGTACGCTACGCTTTGGCGTCGGCCGATGTGGTTGCAGGTGACTATCAAGGGGCAATCAGCCAATATCGACGTCTACTGGAAGTAGAGCCAAAAAATACGGTGGCATTGAATGATATTGCTTGGTTATTACATGAAGAAAAACAGTCTTCAGAAGCGTTAGAATTTGCGCAGAGAGCTTATAAGCTAGAGCCTGAAAATGGAGTAATACTGGATACCTATGGATGGATTCTTCTGGGCAGCGGGAACGCTAAGGTTGCGCTTGACTTTTTGAGACTGGCTGCTGAAAAACAGCCAAATGCAAGAGAAGTGCAGTATCACTATATCGCCGCTCTTGTGGCGTCGGGCAAACGTGATAAAGACGTGCAACAGATGTTGGAAGAGACTCTGTCGACAGACCAGGAGTTTAATGGAAAGAAAGAAGCCCAACAGTTATTGGAGTTGTTGAAGAATGAATAAGTAATTGGCGGGAGGGATGCCGATAGCGATTTGATTGTCTATGCAAGTTCAGGGTTTTGTAATGGGGCAGGGTTTCTGTTTGAAGGTACCAAAAATAGGTGCTCTAGGTGAAGACGGGCTGAAGATGGCAACTGCTCCTGCCTTGCACTAATTACCTACATCCCTGTAGGTATCAATCACAAAATCTCAAAATGGAACAACGATTCCTGCGCTTTTGTTCAAAGCTACCGGGTCCTGCTCACGCCCCTTGCCTAAGAGCACCTACTTTTGGTACCTACGTCCTGTAGGCAATCAGAACGAACAAATACAGACTAAATATGACGACCCCATGGAGAAGGTGAGACCGGGAACCGGTCGAGAGTGCGTATTCCAGTGAAACCTGCCACCCATTCCACATGAAGCTTGCTACCTAAACCAGAGCAAGCTGCCACCCATCCTCGCTGTGCAACACGGGGTTTACGTATTGTTACTCGGATTCAGTGGTGGTCGTTAACTGGGTCTTCTTTTTCCGCATCGATTCTCCTTTCAGATTGATCTTGTAAGCATTGTGTACCATTGGCCATTTCAGACATAAAGCTTCTTTTATCTTTCGCATAGACAACTTCTTTGCAGGCATCTGTCCCTCTCGCCAGTAATTGGAAAAGGGTCAGAGTACTGTGGGTTATCCCGCGTCACTCAGACTGGAAAACCGCCGCCTCAGAGGGTGGCAGACTTCACTGGAATGGGTGGCAGGTTTGGTCTGGAATACACGGCCGAGAGGCCATGGGGGAGGTAGGGCGACTCAGGAGACAAAGCCGAGCGCCATATCAGGATGTTATTACGTGCACGTCCCTTGCATACATATCCCAGCTCCCAAAACAGGCACTAAAAAAGCCCCCTCCTTATGCAAGGAGGGGGCTTTTTGTGGAACTCTACCTTAACGGCGTCTTAGGTAGCCTTGTTAGCTTTCCGGCGCGCAGCGAATCCTGCACCGATAAGGCCCAAGCCTAAAAGGGCCAGAGAGCTTGGCTCAGGAATTTTCACGCTGTAATCAAAACTGGTTACATTATTTCCGTTGCCATGGACGATTGTAGCAACGATGGTCCAGGAGTAGAGGCCAGTCAATCCAAAGCCGGACAGGTTTCCGTCATCTTCCGATGAAAAGGCTGCACTGTTAAACATGTCGCTTGTCACCAGATTGGTCAATCCAAATTCGGTATTGCCATCATCGACATAACTCTGGAAAGTGACGCTACCATCGGTCGTGCCGCCTACAGCAGTCCACCAATTAGCATTTACCTTGCTCAAGTCGGTTTGGGTCATCATGAGTGTCATGGTTCCCGTGCCGCCTGAAACGTTAACAGAGTTGAGATCGAATTGATCCATGAAGCTGCTGCCCAGCAGAGGAGCGCCAATACCGGTGGTGACGTTAGCTGTCCAATTCCCTACAGCGGTGTTGAGGCTTACCATGCCAGTGGCAAGGTTGTCGGTAACATAGGCAGTGTTACCGTTTCCATCATCCAGCTGCAAAGAAATCTGCGCATTTGCGACAGGGGTCAGCAATAGAGCCGCTGCTGCAACGATTCCCGTCAGTTTTAAATTAAGGTTTCCCATAGTTCTATCCTCTATCTAATTGTGTCCGTTTCTAAAATAAGTCTTTACAGGTTGTGAAGTAAATAATAGTTACTCACATGTATGCAAGCAATTGGCGTGCCATATTTTCAACCCATTGTTATTGCTATTAAAAAGGAAGGTGGCATTTTTCACGGGGTGCGGGGTGTAAAAAAAACCGACAATATTTTTGCCGCAGTATGCAGTATATAGGTAGAGCAGACTGGTAGAAGCAGATTAGGCAGATATTGAGTGCGCGGGAATGGCGTTGGATATTTGATCAAAAGCATTAAGTGCTACACCGTATGTCTTTGTTGTTTCGAGATAGATTCGCTTGGATGTTGTGCTGTTACATGATGAAACTTAGAGGATAGTGTATGTAAAAAAATCCGACATCTTTGCCGCATTCGTTAATATTACAGCTCGCAACATGTTGAAATGATTGTTAATGCCCTCAGTGTTATCGTAGTGTTTCGCACAGCACGCAGACGACGATGATCATCGTCATCGTCAAGCATTGTATCAACAGTAGGCGCTTTCGAAAGCATGGCTGTAAAGCTGACCGTTTTAAAAGGTGGTAATTTTAACCTTATTGACGACCAATAAATTCCCGTTGACCTATGCTATGATCTGGCGCCGAGTTTGCGGTAGGTTGTGGGGCGTCGTCTGGCGCACTTGTTGAAAAGTATACTGGGAAGGGTTAGTTGCATGGGTAATGGATGGATTCTTCGTTGTTTTGTGGCGGCGACTATTTTGTGGCTTGCCGGGTGCGCTGTTTCGCATGAGCCGCCGCCGCCCGTTGCAGATGCTAATCCCGCTTATATCATCGGCCCGGGTGATACGCTCGAAATTTTTGTCTGGCGTAATTCTGAGGTCTCAAATTCTGTCACTGTGCGTCCTGACGGCAAGATTTCCACCCCCTTAGTGGAGGATTTGCAGGCTGCTGGCATGACGCCGACAGAGCTGGCGCGGAATGTGGAGGCAGAGCTGGCGAAATATCTAAAGGAACCGCTGGTGACTGTGATCATGCGGGGTTTTGTCGGGCCTTACAGCCAACAGATTCGTGTCGTGGGAGAGGCGGCGGCACCGCGAGTGCTGTCATATCGAGAAAATATGTCAGTTCTCGACGTGATGATAGCGGTCGGTGGATTGACGGAATTTGCTTCGGGCAACAAGGCGATGATTGTGCGTGAGGTGGATGGTAAACGCCAGCAGTTCGTTGTGCGGCTTGATGATCTCATCCGAGACGGAGACATTAGTGCCAACGTCCCTGTTCTCCCAGGTGATATTCTGATCATTCCAGAGTCCTGGCTCTAACTTTAGTTGTCATTGATACAGCTTTCCTTGCCTATCTATCAACCCCTTGTTTCAGGTTTAATACGGTCTCATGCAGGAAATTTTAGAGCAGTTGATGGGCTATGCGCGCAGCGCGTGGCGATTTCGTTGGTACATCCATTTGATCGCTTGGCCTCTGTGTATTGGAGGCTGGGTCATGGTCTATTCGCTACCTGATCAGTATGAGGCATCGGCGCGAGTCTACGTGGATACACAGTCCGTATTGCGGCCTTTATTGAAAGGGTTGGCGGTGCAGACTGATTCGGCCAAAGAAGTGGCCATTATGACACGCACACTCCTCAGTCGCCCCAATCTCGAAAAAGTGGCGCGTATGACCGATATGGATCTTGGGGCGACGACCCCGGAAGAGATGGAAGGGCTGCTGAATCGACTAGAGCAAACCGTTACGCTGACGGGGCGTGGCCGCGATAACCTTTATACCATTACCTACATCGACAAAGAGCCAGAACTGGCTAAGCAGGTAGTTCAGTCGCTGCTTACCATCTTTGTGGAAACCAGTCTGGGGGATACGCGCAAGGATACGGATATAGCCCAGCGTTTTCTTGATGGGCAGATTGAGGAATATGAGACCCGTCTTTTCTCCGCAGAAGAGGCCTTGAAGGAGTTCAAGCGCGAGAATGTGGGTATGATGCCCAGAGAGGGTCAGGAGTATTATCAACAAATGCAGGGGGCTATTGCCAAGCTGTCCGCAGCCCAGCTGGAGCTGAGTGAGACCGTCAGGCGCCGGGATGAGCTGCGTCGTCAATTACTGGGTGAGGAGCCGACTTTCGGCATGGTGCCGCAGACTCCGGCTCAGCAGGCGACGAACTCGGCACTGAGTGCCCGTATTCAGAATTTGCAGACACGACTTGATGAGTTGCTTCTCCAGTACACGGATCGGCATCCTGATGTGGCAGCCATCAAGCGAACCATTGAGACCTTGGAAGCCCAGAAGACGGAAGAGCTGGCACAGGTTGCGAAACTGAATTCGCCATCGACTGCGCAGTCTGCCGTTGAAACCAACCCTGTCTACCAGCAACTCAGGATTTCGCTGGGTGATGCAGAGGCCTCGGTAGTTGCTTTGCAGGTGCGGGTGGATCGCTTTCAGGAGGATGTTAACCGCTTGAAGACGATGGTGAATACCATCCCTCAGGTGGAGGCTGAATTGAAACGCCTTAACCGTGGTTATGCGATCAACAAGAAGAATTATGAGACCCTGCTTGTCCGACGAGAGTTGGCAAAAATTTCCCGTGATGCCGGGCAGAGTTCGGAGAATGTAAAGTTCCGTATTATCGATCCCCCCCGTGCGCCCCTGGAGCCCTCAGATCCCAATCGTCCTCTGCTGGTTTCGGTGGTTCTGCTGGGCAGTTTGTTGGTCGGCGTGGCCTTTGCCTTCTTCCTGTCGCAGCTGAAGCCGTCATTCGATAGTGTGCGCACGATAACCAGAGAGCTGGGAGTCCCCGCGTTCGGTAGTGTATCGCGGGTCTGGAACGGACATGCCCGTCTTAAGCGCCGTGCCGAAGTACTGGCTTTTGGCGCCATGGGGTTAGTGTTGTTGGTGTTGTATGGGTTCTATCTGGCGTATCTACTCACGGCTAAAGCGGGCATTTAAGCGTGGGATTGTCAGAGAAATCAGTGAGGAAACAATGAGCTCCATCGAACGTTATATCGACAAGCTGGGCAAGGTGGAGGGCTCTCATGATATTTCCTCCGCTGCAGAGTCTGCAATATTGGAGGGGACTGCTGGCACGCAGACGAGCGCCAAGACAACGCACCAAGAGGTTGTCATTGATTTTGAAGGCCTCAAGGCCGCAGGTATGCTGACACCGGAGGCCAGTCAGGGGCGTCTGGCCGACGAATACCGGGTCATCAAACGGCCACTGTTGAAGAATGCTTTCAGCCAAGGCGTGGTAGAGGTTTCTCATGGCAACCTGATCATGGTAACCAGTGCCCTGCCGGGTGAGGGGAAAACCTACACCGCGATTAATTTGGCAATGAGCATGGCCATGGAGATGGATCGTACCGTGCTGCTGGTGGAAGCCGATGTGGCCAAACCTGCCGTCTGTCGCTACTGCGGCATCCCTGAGCCTCAGCAAGGGTTGGTGGACTATCTGGTCGATTCCAGTATTGATCTGTCCGATTTGTTGATGAAGACCAATGTTCCCAAGCTGACCTTGCTCCCGGCGGGGCGCCGCCATCCGTCATCCGCTGAATTGCTGGGCAGTCACACCATGCGGGATCTGATGGATCAACTGGCCAATCGCTACCCGGATCGTGTGGTGATATTCGATTCCCCACCGCTGCTTTTGTCCAATGAGGCGGTAACGCTGTCGTCCTTGATGGGACAGATCGTTGTTGTGATTGAGGCGGCGAAAACCCAACAGACGCAGGTTAAGCAGGCGATTTCACTGCTCGACCCCGACCAGACCGTTGGCGTGGTGCTGAACAAGAACCGTACTAGCGAGGGCATGAGCTATGGTGGTTATGGTTATGGTTATGGTTATGGGGCAGCAGGACGGGATAAATAGTCGCCTGACAGGCTAGCCCGAATATCTCATGAATAAATTATGCACAGTCTTACTTGTCTATTGACTCCCCAAGGAATATGTCTTCAATTGCCCGTTATTACCGGTAAATACTGTCCGGCGGGCGGAGCGAGTATATTGGGTGCGCAGCGCTTTCTGATATTTTCTTATGGAACCAATATCCTGTGTGATCTTCGTGAAAATTTATAAAATAGCCAGGCTAAGGACAGAAGCCGCGCCTGCTGTTTCACGCACGCTGTTCGTTCTTCTGATTCTGTCAGCCAGTATGGTGGCCGAGGCCGCCAGCTGGCGTTTTTCTCCTTCCCTGGAACTGTCAGAAACCTACAGCGACAATATAACGCTGCGCCCGGCGGGTCAGGAACGGAGTGACTATGTCACCGAGGTGGCTCCTGGTTTCGGCCTGAGCGCCGACGGGCGGCGGCTGGATCTTGCCCTGAACTACCGTTGGCAGGGGCTTTACTATGCCCGTGACAATGAAAGAAATTCAGCGTATCACCAATTGGGTGCCAGTGTGAGTGGTGTCCTGGTCGATGATCTGCTTTTTGTCGATGGCAATACCAGTTATCGCCAGACCTTGATGACACGAGGTGAGGCTGTCGGTCAGGGTTCCATCGCCAGTACCGGCAATTTGCAGAATATCCTGACGACCTCCGTTACACCCTATCTGAGACGGAAGCTCGGTGGCTGGGCCGAGACCGAATTGCGCTACACTCAGTCCTCTGTCCTTTACCCCAGCCGCAGTGACAGGGACAGTTTCTCGAACGGTGTCGATTTTCGGCTGACGGGCCGAAAAACGACTACTCGTTGGTCATGGGCTGTGGGTTACCGTGCGCAAAGCATCGATTACCGGGCGGCTGAGCGAACTGGCGTCACGACCCGTCAAGGTGACCTGCAACTCGGTTACCGCCTGAGTAACCGGCTGGGGTTTAATGGACAGGTCGGCCGTGAAGAAAATGAATATCCACGGGCTGAGGGTACTTCTGCCTCGGGGGGCAATTTCTGGGATATCGGACTGGATTGGCAGCCGAGTCCGCGTATCCAGTTGAGCCTCGGTGGAGGCAGACGTTATTACGGCAGTAACTGGCGCCTTGACCTGACTCACCGTGGTCGTCGTACTACCCTGAGTGCAGCCTATTCCGAAGGACTGACCACCCGCCGACAGTACCAACTGGCACTGCAGCTCGATGATGCGGGACAGCCTATTATCGACGTCGATACCGGGTTGTTGTTGCTGGAAGTCCTGCCTCGGGATGAAGTCTATCTTCGCCGGCGAGCCCAGCTGAATTACAGCTATGGCACCCGGCGCTCCACTACTTCGTTCTCCCTGTACCAGGAGTGGCGCGAATATCAGGAGAGGCGGATAGACGAAACCGTACGCGGTGCCGGTGTTACGTGGCAATGGTCTCCGGGGCGACGGGTGGATTTCAGCGTCGGTACAGACCTTGTGCTGAGCGAGTATTCAATCCGCCCGGATGGTGATCGTCGCTTGGCGGGTCACGCCAGCCTTACGCGCAAGCTTGGGCGATATATGGATACCCGCCTTGAGGCCCGGCACACCCGGCGCGATGGTGGCAGCGACTACACCGAGAATCTGCTCTCGGCACGCTTGACCCTGCGCTGGTGAGGCCGTGAGCACAGCGTTTTCATCGGCCATCGAGGTTTTTATGAATGTACTACGACGCACCAGAATTTTGTGTGTCGTCGGAGCGCGGTCGAATTTTTCGGCCGAGTGTCAGTCACCGTTACCCGGAACAGAACTATCACTATGTCTATTCGCAATGCCATGACCGTCGATGTCGAGGACTACTTCCAGGTCTCCGCCTTCGAGGGGCACATCGATCGTGCCCAGTGGGATACCTTGCCCTGCCGCGTGGAGGCCAATACTGATCGTATTCTCGCCCTGTTTGCGGCGGCAGACGTAAAGGCCACGTTCTTTACTCTGGGTTGGGTCGCGGAGCGTTATCCAGCGTTGATCCAGCGCATTGTTGCTGCGGGTCATGAGCTGGCCAGTCACGGTTATTCCCATGTGCGTGCCAGCCAACAACAGCCTGCGGAATTCCGTGCCGATGTGGAAAAAGCAAAGAAGCTGCTGGAAGATATAGGCGGTGTGGCGGTGAAAGGCTATCGTGCCCCCAGCTACTCCATCGGCGCAGGTAATCTTTGGGCGCTGGATGAACTGGCCGGGGCCGGTTATCTCTACAGCTCCAGCATCTATCCCGTGCGTCACGATCTCTATGGTATGCCCGACGCGCCGCGTTTCGCTTTTTATCCTCGGGGCGAGAAGGGGATACTTGAAATACCTATCACGACGCTGCGTCTTGGTCAGCGCAATCTACCCTGCGGCGGTGGCGGTTTTTTCCGTCTTTACCCCTATGCCGTCTCCCGGTGGGCGCTGCGCCGTGTCAACCAGGGTGAAGGGCAGCCCGGTATGTTCTATTTTCATCCCTGGGAAATCGATCCCGGGCAGCCACGCCAGACAGGCCTCGGTCTGAAGACACGTATTCGCCACTATCTCAACCTGGGTCGTATGGAGTCACGTCTGCAAGCCCTGTTGCATGATTTCAGCTGGGATCGTATGGATCGGATATTTCTTGACGCGGAGGCAGTCGCATGACGGCACAGCCTGCGCTGACCATCGGTGAACTGGGTGTTGCCGACCACGAGCGATGGGATGCCTTCGTCAATACCTGCAATGAGGCCAGTTTTTTTCACCGGGCCGGCTGGCAGCGGGTGATCGAGGAGGCCTTCGGCCATCGTACTTGGTTTCTCTATGCCGAGCGTAACGGGCAGATCGAAGGCGTCTTACCCCTGGCGCAGATTAAGAGCCGGCTGTTTGGCAATAATCTCATGTCTTTGCCCTTTTGTGTCTATGGCGGTGTGGCAGCGAGCAATGAAGAAGCTGCCGAGCTACTGACGCAGTCTGCCCGGGAGAAGGCGGAGGCCCTGGGTGTCGATGCCCTGGAGATGCGTAACCGCCATCGACGCCATCCCGGCTGGCCGCACAAAGATCTGTACGTCACTTTCCGCAAGGAACTCGATCCTGATCCGGAGCAGAATCTCAAAAACATTCCGCGTAAACAGCGTGCCATGGTACGAAAAGGCATCAAGGCCGGTCTCGAATCCGG
>JAKIUN010000078.1 GCA_021647505.1 Gammaproteobacteria bacterium | reverse complement strand
AGAAAATGAGTAAGGAAGAAAGAAATCGACTAACAACTATTCATGATGATTATTTGGGGCATTGGAATTACAAGGCAATTCCTGGCAACTCACAAGATGTAAAAGTTATTTAATTGCCGTCCCTTATTTCAACTTTCCATACTTTGGAGGGCATCCATATCAAATCACAAAATGTTCAAAAATGTCAGTCTTGGCCCACATGAGCTAACTATCAAAAAAATTCTCATTTCTAATAAACCCGGTACAGAAATAGAGTATTGCTGTGTAATGATGGCAATAAAAGCTGGGGCGGATGCAATGAGTAGTTTTATCGGCCAGCCAGAGAAAAGAAGAATAAACGGGTATGTTGTGTATAGGTTTATATTCGGGTCAATTGCATGGTTATATTTTGTGGCATCTCATAATGTACCAAAGATAATAAGAGAGTTTGTTCTATCTGAAACTGGTACGGTGCGTATGGCAATTAAAGATATTAAAGACATGGATTGCATAGTAGGGTTTGCGCGTGAATCTCAAATTATGGGACGTTTCCCAGATGAAATCGCCTAAGGGCCGTCAGGGTCAGTTCTCGTATTGTAGCATTTGCATATAAATATTATTGTCGGATGTTATAATACGAGAACTGACCCCCTCTTGCATTTGAATCAGACAATAACACTCGACAATCACCTAAAATAAGCCTATTTTCCTTGATATCTTGATTATTCCCTGTAATTCAGGCGCTTTTTCCTGGCTTTCCAAGCCGTCAGATCCATCAGCAGCACCAAGGCCAGACTCGTGCCATTCCGACCCAAAAGTGCAAGTGCTGAAGTGATCCATGTTAGTGGCTGCAAACCAAATTAGGAAGGTCACTGGATTCCGCTATCCGCCGGAACAACTGAAAAAGCGGCTTCTATTTATTCTGCGCAGCACGCAACGACAAGCCCAGCTGATACAGCTGTTTCTTCTTCAAACCAGTGATCTTGGCCGCCAGCACACTGGCCTGGCTGAGTGGCAGTTCCTCCAGTAACACACCGAGAATGCGCCGCGCCTCGCTGTCATCGCCGCCATCTTCGCCGCCCGGCGCACCAGCCAGCAGCAGAACGATCTCACCCTTCTGCTGATCGGCATCATTGCGCACCCAGTCCGCCAGTTCAGTCAACGGGGCATCCTTCACCGTCTCGAAGGTCTTGGTGAGTTCGCGCGCCAGTACCGCCCGTCGCCCCTCGCCGATCACCGCCGCCATGTCCTCCAACGTCGCCCGCACCCGGTGCGGCGCCTCGTAGAAGATCAGTGTCCGTGCTTCACCCGCCAGGGCCTGCAAACGCTTGCGCCGCGGCCCGCTTTTGATCGGCAGAAAGCCTTCGAAAACAAAACGATCCGTGGGCAGGCCGGATACAGACAGCCCCGCCATCACCGCACTAACGCCGGGCACCGGCACCACGCGGACACCCTGCTCACGCGCCAGACGCACCAGGTGAAAGCCGGGGTCACTGACCAGCGGCGTGCCGGCATCGGAGATCAGGGCAAGACTTTCACCCGCCATGACGCGCGCCAGCAGTCGTGGCGCCTGTGCGCGCTCATTGTGCTCGTGGAGGGCAATGGTCGCTGTGCCGATGCCAAAATGTGTCAACAGCCGGCCACTGTGGCGCGTGTCTTCAGCGGCGATCAGATCCACCCCCTGTAAAACCTCCACCGCGCGCGGCGTCATGTCGCCCAGATTGCCAATGGGCGTCGCCACCACATACAACGCACCAGCCTCGACTGCTTTCATCTGTTGCCTTTCCTCCATGCTGGATGAGAAATACAGGCCGAGCCCGTATACTAGCGAACCGATGACGAATCTTACACAAGCCCACCGTTCCAGGCGATGCCCGACACCGCGAATACGCGTCTTGCTGGCTGCCCTTTGCATGGCTCTGCTGGCCGGCTGCGCCAGCAAACCACCCCCCGCGCCGGAAACCACCCCATCGACCGAAGATACGGCGCAAATCCAGCCGCTGGAAAAAATGGTGCAACAGGGGCGTTATCTCGACGCGGCGCTGGCCTATTCACGACTGGCCAACCGTGCTGAATATCCCCAACGCGAACTATTTTCCCTGCGCGCCGCAGAGTTACTGAGGGACGGCAACTACGTTCCACAGTCATTCCAGTTGCTGAGCGAAATCCAGGGTGCCGACCTGGGATCCGAATTCCATATCCGCCGTGCCCTGCTGACCGCCGACATCGCCCTCACCCGCCAGCGGCCCAACGAGGCGCTCGATGTGCTGAACGGCATCACCCTGCAACTGGCCGAAGATGAACGGGACTTCCGCCGCCGCTACCACCAGCTGCGCGCACACACCTTCGAGCAACTCGGCAACCTGCTTGAGAGCACTCGTGAACACGTCCTGCTGGAACCCTTGCTCGATGAGCCTGCGGCGATACAGGCAAACCAGGCCGCCATTCTCAATACCCTGAAGAAACTGACACCACAGACACTGGACGATCTGGCCGCGGATGAACTCGGCGGCTGGCTGGCGCTGGCTGCCATCGGCAAAGGCGAGGATGACCATCTGCCTGCCGACGAACTGATCACCCGCTGGCGCGAGCATTATCCACTGCACTCAGCCAGTGAAGAGACTATCAGCCGACTGCTGGCAGGCCGTCCCCAGCCCCTGCGCCGCCCAGAGCAAATCGCCCTGATCCTGCCCCTGAACCCGCAGGACCGCTACGCCAAGGCCGCCGAGGCGGTGCGCAACGGTTTCTTCGCCGCCTATTACGCACAAACACCAAAGCCGATGACGACGGCCGACGCCATCAGCAGCAACGAAGAGCCACTGGCAGAAAGTGCAGACGCCACCCCACCGCCGATCCATCTACGCATTTACGAAGAGGGCCACACGGCCGAGGCCTTCGCCGCCGTCTATCAACAAGCCGTTGCCGATGGCGCTGATTTCATCATCGGCCCACTGGGCAAGGATGCGGTAAACCAGCTGGCCGCCTGGGAATCACTACCGGTACCGGTGCTGGCGCTGAATTATGGCGAGATAAACAAGGCTCCGCCCCGCAACCTGTTCCAGTTAGGCCTGTCACCGGAGCAAGAGGCCCGCGAGGTCGCGGAACGCGCTTGGTTGGACGACCACAGCCGCGCCGCCGTGATCACACCCTCCACGCCCTGGGGTGACCGTGTCGCTAAGGCCTTCAACGAACGTTGGCTAAAACTGGGTGGCCATGTGGTGGAGGTTCAGCATTACGACCCGAAAACAAACGATTATTCATTACCCATCCGCCGCCTGCTGAATGTGGACGAAAGCCAGGAACGGCGCAAATCCGTACACCGTATCATCGGCAAAAGGGTCGAGTTTATCCCCCGTCGCCGACAGGACATCGACTTCATTTTCATGGCTGCCTTTTCGCGCCAGGCGCGGGTCATCCGTCCCCAGCTGCGCTTCCACCACGCACCAAAGGTACCGGTATACGCCACCTCACACGCCTTCAGCGGTAGCGTGGATGCACAAATGGACCGCGACATGGACGGCGTAATATTCGCCGACATGCCCTGGACTCTGGCCCCGGATGAGACCGGCCAACGCCTCAAGACAGATATCGCCCGCGCCTGGCCCGGCGCCGCCAAACGCTATACCCGCCTGCATGCCCTGGGCGTGGACGCCTACCGCGTGATCGACCAGCTCAACACCCTACGCCGTAACCGCGCCGGGCACTTTGCTGGTGAGACCGGCAAGCTGTCACTGGACATGGCCAACCGCCTGCAGCGGCGGTTATTATGGGCGCGTTTCCAGCGCGGGGTGCCACAGCTGCTGGATACTGCCGAGAACTGATCAGGGAGGGATGGCAATGGCCGCACACAACGAGACCGGGCGACGTGCAGAACGGGATGCCTGCAATTATCTCGAACACCAGGGGCTGCGCCTGGTCGAACGCAATTATGCCTGCGCGCGCGGTGAAATCGATCTCGTTATGCTGGATCGCAACACACTGGTATTCGTGGAGGTGCGCTACCGGCGCAGCCGCCGCTACGGCAGCGGCGCCGAGAGCGTGGACTGGCGCAAGCAAGGCAAATTGTCGGCCACCGCCGCCCACTATCTGCAAGGGCACCCCAAGGCCGCGCGCCGACCATGCCGTTTCGATGTCATCGCCCTCACCGGCCAGGACAACGGGGGCGCGCACATAGACTGGATCAGTAACGCCTTTCAGGCCTAATGCCCATCAACCAAAAAGCGAAAAAATATGCAAACCTCGATCATTACCCGGCTCATCGCCTTACTCGCTCTGTGCCTCCTGTTGGTCGGCTGCGCCGCCACACCGCTGACCGATAGCGGCCAGCCCCGGCCCACCCGTGCCGCAACCACCGTGGTCGATGACCAGCGCATCGAATCCAGCGCCATGGACAAACTCTACCGCGATTCGAAGCTGCAACAGAAGATTCACGTCAACATCACCAGCTACAACCGCATCGTCCTGCTCAGCGGCGAGGCCCTGTCGCAGGAACTGCGCGATCACGCAATCAACATCGTGCGTAACCTGCCCGGGGTGCGACGGGTGCACAACGAGATCCGCATCCAGGATCTCACCGGCTTCCAGTCCCGCAGCCGGGACGGCTGGATCACCTCCAAAATCAAGGCACGCATGCTGGCCACCAAGGGTTTTGATTCCGACGCTGTCAAGGTGGTCACGGAATACGGCACGGTATTCCTGATGGGGCTGGTGACCCGTACAGAGGGGCACCAGGCGGCGGAAATCTCACGCAATGTCGATGGTGTACGGCAGGTGGTCAAGCTGTTCGAATACGTCGAGTGATGCCCTCCGGGTTCACCCCTGCCCTGATCGAACTGCTGGGTGCAGACAATGTGCTCACCGAGGCGAGCGAGCGACTGACCTATGGCTACGACAATAGCCGTCAGCAGGCCCTGCCGGCACTGGTGGTGTTTCCCGAGAATCACGCACAGGTGCAGGGCGTGGTGCGCCTGTGCCATGAGCACCGCGCGACGCTGACGGCACGCGGTCGCGGCACCGGCACCACCGGCGCCACGGTGCCACTGGAAAATGCCATCGTGCTCTCTACCGAGCGTATGACGCGCATTTTGGAAATGAACCCCGCCGACCGCCTGATGGTGGTACAACCCGGTGTCACTAACCAGACGGTACAGCAGGCGGCCGCTGAACACGGCTTCTTCTGGCCGCCAGATCCCACCAGTGCTGCGGTATGCACCATCGGCGGTAATCTGGCCTACAATTCGGCCGGTCCGCGCGCAGTAAAATACGGTACTCCACGCGAAAACACCCTCGGCCTGCGCGCCGTGACCGGCACCGGCGAAGAGATTCACACCGGCACCCGCACCACCAAGGGCGTGGTGGGTTATGACCTGACCCGCCTGCTGATTGGCTCCGAAGGCACCCTGGCGGTCATTACCGAGGCCACCCTCAAGCTGACCCCGCTGGCTGAAAGCAGGCGCACCCTGCGCGCCATCTATGCCGACATGCACAGCGCCGCTCAAGCCGTGTCGCGCATCATGGCCCAGCCGGTCGTGCCCTGCGCACTGGAGTTCATCGACGGCCCGGCCATCGAGATGATTCGCCAACATTCCACTGCCGAGCTGCCGCAGGGGGCGGGCGCACTACTGATGATCGAGGTCGACGGCGCGCAGGCGGCGATGGCCGAATCACTGACGGCCATTGAACAGGCCGCCAGTGGCGACGGCCTGCTGGATCTGCGGGTGGCGAAAACCCAGGCCGAAATACAGGCCCTGTGGGCCACACGCAAGGCCCTGTCACCCGCATTGCGCAATGTGGCGCCGAAGAAGATCAACGAAGATGTGGTCGTGCCCGTATCACAAATCCCAGCCCTGATCGCCTCCCTGGCGGACTTCGGCGAACGTCACAGCATCACCATCGTCAATTTTGGCCATGCCGGTAACGGCAATATCCATGTCAATCTGCTGGTGGATCCAGACGATGGCGCACAAATGGCACGGGCCGAAGCCTGTCTCGACGCTATTTTCGCCCGGGTGCTCGAACTGGGTGGCAGTCTTTCCGGGGAACACGGCATCGGTCTGGTCAAACGCGACTTTGTCGCCCGCGAAATCGACCCCGTCAGTCTCGCCCTGATGCAGCAGATCCGCCGACTCTTCGACCCCCATGGCATCCTCAACCCGGGCAAGACCTTGCCGGCATAACCGCCGGGCTCTCTGCCTACCGTCAGCGGCAGCAGCCACTAAAGCCTCTCCCCTTTCAGTCCGTTAATAACGTCAGGGTGTTACCTCATACCTGAAACCACGGATTCAGGTCATATATAGCTGGCTGCTGCGCAAACCCTACGGGATCACAAATAGCCGACAATACCAGCACATTGGCCTGGAAGGAAAAACCATGAGAAAATCAAGGCATTCCCAAGCTGTACCGATACGCTCCCTGAGCCCCCCTTCACTGCACAGCAGAAACTTTTCGCCTCCCGTCGGCACCGCAGACGTCCCTATCTTGCACAGGGCCGCTGAGCCGGAATAACGCCCCTATGCAGCAACGCACAAAACTGTTGGTCGGTTCTCTGGCATCCAGCCTGGGCATCATCGCTCTCTTTGCCGGTATTTCATTCACCAGTGCACTCGACCTCGCCCGGCACCGCATACCCAGCCTGCTGCACGAACATAACCAACGCCTTATCGAGACACTCCCTAAGCAACCCAGTCTCGAACAAATCCAGGCGATGCTGCCCCATCACGGGACCCGTAGCGACTCTCTGTCTATCATTGATACACAGGGCCGCCTGCTTGGTATCACCGACAAACACCCAGGTACCCCTTCACCGCTAGTCTACATCGACAGTGAATATCTGCTGGCGGCCAGCAGCGGCTACACCACCATCGATGACAACGAATACATTTGGGTCACAACCCCCATACCAGACAGCCCCTACACCATCGTCAATACCCATCACAACGCCCGGGTGGGGCTGCGTGAATTCATGAAACATATTGGCGTGCCGATTGGCTTTGCCGCACTGATCAGTATCTGGCTGTCGACATGGGGCGCAATGGTCATTTCCTCCCTGTTCCGCAGGCTCAATGAGCAACGCGCCCAGCTGGAACACCAAGCCCACCACGATCCCCTCACGGGACTGCCTAACCGCGATGCCCTGAGCAACACCATCGATACAACCATCGCTCACCTGGACAGCAGCAAGCAGACACTGGCAGTGTGTATGATCGATCTGCACCAGTTCAAGGAGATCAATGACTCACTGGGCCATCACTGTGGCGATGAATTACTGAGGCAGGTCGCCATCCGCCTCAGCAAGGCACTGCAAACACCCGACCAGGCCGGGCGATTCTATGGCAATAAATTCGCTATTATGCTCACAAACGCCGGCACAGCGACCATCGACGCCATTGCCGGAACCCTGCTCGGCACCCTAGAGAATGCTTTTGAAATAGACGGGCGCTACCTATATATCCGCGGCACCCTCGGCATTGCCCTGTATCCAGAGCATGCAGTCACGGCACCGGCATTATTGCAAAAGGCAGAGGCAGCCATCTTCCAGGCCCGGGACAATACCCAATATGCAGCCATCTTTCGGACATTAGATAATAAAGGAGCTGCGGAACGGCTCGGACTGATCAACGATTTGCGCAATGCCCTGCGCGACGGCCAACTGGAGCTCCACTACCAGCCAAAACTAGATCTCCGCAGCCGCCATATCATCGGTGCTGAAGCACTGGCACGCTGGACCCACCCACAGCACGGCGCTATCCCGCCCGACCAGTTTATTGAAATCGCCGAGCGTACCGGATTGATCAAGGAGTTAACCCGATGGGTACTGGAAACGGCGGTGCAGCAATGTGCCCAGTGCCATGCTAGCGGCAAGGCAATGAAAATCTCGGCCAACCTGTCGGCCATCAATCTGCACGATGACGAGCTGGTACCACTAATTGCCTCCCTGCTAAAACAACACAAGCTGCCAGCACAGAACCTGGTGGTGGAAATTACCGAGACCGCCATGATGGCCGACCCGGCCCGCGCCAAGGAGCAATTGAGAAAGCTCGACGTACTGGGCGTAAGCATTTCCATCGATGACTTTGGAACAGGCTACTCATCATTAGGCCATTTGAGACAGCTCCCGGTGGATGAAATCAAGATCGACAAGTCCTTCGTCATGGACATGATAGCCAGCGAGGATGACGCTTCCATCGTGCGCGCCACCATCGGCCTGGCCCATGATCTGGGCCTGGAGGTAGTCGCCGAAGGCGTAGAAGATGAAGCCATTCTGAAACAATTGAGTGACATGGGCTGTGACATCGCCCAGGGCTATTACATTGCCCGTCCCATGCCGGCAGCGGACTTCATCGCCATGCTGGAAAAAACGGATGACCTCGCTGAAGACAAGCCAGCAGCGGTTTCGCGCTAACCCCTTGAAACATATCCAAACGGTACTGACTTAAGTTTGAGAGGCTTGAAATAGCGTCCTTAAAACAATCCACACGTTACATTACCTGCACAGACAATGGCCGCTGCAGCATGATTTCTCGCGTCGAGACGTCTGCCGTCCAGGCCAAGCACTCAACCCCATAGGCCACGGCCTCACGCAGGGTTTCTCCATACAGCGGATCGATATCATCGGCTGGGCGCACCTCGTGCACATCGCCCCGCTGCACACAGAAGAAGATCACCGCACGCAGCCCTGTGCGCACCACGGACATCAACTCACGCAAATGCTTGCTGGCGCGCACACTGACGGCATCGGGAAAACGGGCGACGCCATTATCCACCAGGGTGACATTTTTCACTTCGATATAACAGGGAATAGTTCTCTTGTCGCAGGGCGAATCTAACAGCAGATCGATGCGGCTTCTTTCCTCGCCATAACGCACCTCTGAACGAATCCGACCGTAGCCGGCCAGCTCCGGTACGCGACCATTCTCGATGGCCTCGCGCACGAGGCGATTACTCAACTGGGTATTAATACCCGCCAGCACACCATCGCGCACCTCAATCAATTCCCAGGTATGCGGGTATTTTCGTTTGGGGTTGTCGGATCGACTCAGCCAGACGCGACGCCCCGGCTCGGCACAGCCGGTCATGGCGCCCGTATTGGCAGTGTGTGCGGTAATCACTTCCCCGCCAGGCAATTGCACGTCAGCGAGGAAGCGTTTGTAACGGCGCAGCAGACGCCCCTCAACGAGGGGCGGGTCGAAGATCACCGGCTCAGCGACAATAACAGCTCGTTGAGACGACGCACAAAGGTCGCCGGATCATCCAGCTGACCACCCTCGGCCAGCAAAGCTTGATCAAAAAGGATTTCGGCCATGTCGTTGAACAGCTCATTGCTGCCTTCCTGTTTGAGCTTGGCCACCAATGGGTGTTCCGGGTTCAGCTCAAATACAGGTTTAGTGGTCGGCACATGTTGGCCGGCGGAACGCAGGATGCGTTCGAGGTTGGCGCTCATGTCGTTCTCGCTGGTCACCAGACACGCAGGCGAAGAAGTCAGACGATGGGTCAGGCGCACCTCGGAAACCTTGTCACCCAGCAGCTCCTTCACCTTGCCAATGAGATCCTTGAATTCCCCATCGGTCTTTTCATGGGCCTTTTTCTCTTCCTCGTCTTCCAGCTCGCCCAGATCCAGCTCACCCTGCGTCACAGATTTCAGCGACTTGCCATCGAACTCGGTTAGTGAACTGACCAGCCACTCGTCAACACGGTCGGCCAACAGCAGCACCTCGATGCCCTTCTTGCGAAATATCTCCAGGTGCGGACTATTCTTGGCGGCGGCAAAGCTGTCGGCGGTAATGTAGTAGATCGCTTCCTGTGCCTCTTGCATACGTTCGACGTAGTCGGCCAGCGAGACATCCTGCGTTTCACTGTCGGAATGGGTGGTCGAGAAACGCAGCAGGCGGGCCAGTTGTTCCTTGTTGGCGAAGTCTTCGCCTGGCCCTTCTTTCATCACGCGGCCGAACTCCTGCCAGAAGGTGGCGTACTTCTCCGGCTCGTTCTTGGCCATGCCTTCCAACAGGCCCAATACCTTTTTCACCGAGCCGGCACGAATAGAATCGATCACCTTGTTGTGCTGAAGGATCTCACGCGACACATTCAGCGGCAGATCATTGGAGTCGATGATACCGCGCACAAAACGCAGGTAGTTAGGCATCAACTGCTCGGCATCGTCCATGATGAACACACGACGCACGTAGAGCTTGATGCCTTGACGGCGTTCGCGATCCCACAAGTCGAAAGACGCGCGCGCAGGGACATAGAGCAACGACGTGTATTCGTACTTTCCCTCAACGCGGTTATGCGTCCGCGCCAGCGGATTCTCGAAATCGTGCGCGACGTGCTTGTAAAATTCCTGGTATTCCTCATCACTGATCTCGCCTTTGGAGCGCGTCCACAGCGCCGAGGCGCGATTGACGGTCTCCCACTCGATCTCGTCGGACGTATCATCCTCATCGCCCGCATTTTCCTTTGGCATCAGGATAGGCAGGGTGATGTGGTCGGAGTACTTGCTGATAATATTGCGCAGGCGATAAGCATCGAGAAATTCATCCTCCCCTTCGCGCAGGTGCAGGATCACCTCCGTGCCGCGCTCGAGCCGCTCCACGGTCTCCAGCGAATACTCGCCTTCGCCGGCCGATTCCCAGCACACCCCGTGCTCGACGCCGAGCCCGGCACGACGGGTGCTCAGGGTTACCTTGTCGGCGACGATGAAGGAGGAGTAAAAACCGACACCAAACTGGCCGATGAGGTGGGCATCCTTAGCCTGGTCACCAGTCAATGATTCGAAGAACTGTGCTGTACCCGACTTGGCAATGGTGCCAATGTGCTCGATGACCTCCTGACGCGTCATGCCGATACCGTTGTCACGAACGGTAATGGTTCGTGCGTCCTTGTCGTAGCTGACATGAATCTTGAGATCAGAATCAGCCTCGAACAGGGCGTCATCGGACAAGGCCTCAAAACGTAGCTTGTCCGCCGCATCGGAGGCGTTGGAGATGAGCTCACGGAGAAAGATTTCCTTGTTACTGTAGAGAGAATGGATCATCAGCTTCAGCAGCTGCTTGACCTCAGTCTGGAATCCCAGGGTTTCCTTGTGCGCTTCAACAGTCATCGTTTCATGCTCCTCAATCATAGCCAATACTCGCGGCCGCACGCCTGCGGCGGGCGGCCGGATAAATTATCCTGTCTAATATGGGGACACTGGAAAAAAGAACAAGAGGAGAAGTGAATCAACTGCCTCCGCAGTCGATATTGCTGCCTTTCCAGGTCACAATACAGATACGCCGAGCCTATAATCAACCTCGAATTTGCCGTTGGACGGGGCCGGGGTGTGCGCTTGTGGAGGGTAAGGGCAAACGTGCAACTCGTCCCGTAGCGTGGCTCACCCAGCGGATGAATAGGATCATCGCGGCTAATAGCTTGCACAACCGTAACTGAGTCTCAGTATCGGTATGGAGCGGTCAACTACAGATTCCAGGTTCAAACAAGCACCAAGAAATCAGTGTCTGGCAGCAACCTTGGCCTCCAGCAGGAAGCGCCGGAACTGTCGCTGGTGCTCTCGATCCAGGAGAGAAAAACTCAACCCGGCACCGACATCAGAGATACGTACCACTTGTGCCTGAATACGATATTCCATGGCTGTGGGTGTTGCAGAAACATGAAACACCAATTCCACATCAATGGCCTTTTCGAGCAGCATCCCGCTGGCCGGCAAAAAGGTTCCACCCATGCCGATATTTTCGGTACGACAACGAAACATTGCCTGTTGGCTGGAGCCATGACAGTGAACTTCCGTATTCAGAGCCAGGGTGTGACGATACGCCTTGCGCTGATCTTGCACCATCTCCGACATCACCATCCCCCCTGATTGAGCGTGAAGAACACCCTCTATGCTATCGGTCTACGGGCAGAGATTCCACTACATTTTTCCGGGTATTTGTCCGTAAAATTTAACAGCACCGAAAATACACCGGATATGTTGATTTGAAGTCCAAAATCCATCACGTCACCGGCGGCAGGTACTTTTAAATAGGGCAGAAACGTGGGTGTCAACACAGGCTATAGACAAGCCTCACATCACAGAGGCAGCGAATTTTTGATTGACACCCGCCACGATACAGCCGTGAGCATCAAGGGTCTGCCCTGCGAAAGGGCGTCACATATTTTACCGCGTATTCCCGCGACACACGTTTGGCCTGCGTCAGCTGTTCACTGTTCAGCAGCTTGGCCAGCCTGTCCCGGCTACGTCCGTACCCGGCGTCACTCTTCATGGCAGCCAGGTCAAACCAGACATAAGCCTGCACCAGGTTCTCCTCGACGCCAACACCTTTGGCGTACATAACACCAAGATTCGCCTGAGAGGCCGCATTGCCATTCTCGGCAGCCCGGCGATACCATTCAAAGGCCTTTTTGTAGTCCTGTGGCACACCCTGTCCGGCGTGATACATCACACCGATAGTCGCCTGCACTGCGGACTCACCCTTCTCTGCCAGCGGCCGCCACTCGGAAAAAGCCTCCTCAAACTGCCCCTTCTGGATCGCCTTTGCACCATCCGCAACATCGGCGTGCAAGGGAAAGCACGGCACAACCAGCGCCATGACAAGGCTGAATTGTTTCAGGGGATTGCGAAGGAACATTCTTCTGAGCCTTTGCGAGCGACGAAAGCGCTGGCACACAGTCTGATCTAACGGATAAATTCCCACGCCTATCCCACATCAACATGAGAACGGAATCAGACGTGGGAGCAGATACTGGAGAAAACTGGTGCCGACACACGGACTCGAACCGCGAACCTACTGATTACAAATCAGTTGCACTACCAATTGTGCTATGTCGGCATGAAGCTGTGCATTCTATGCACAGACGGCTTGGGATGCAATTTATTTGCACGCTTTTCGTTGTACAAGCTCAACGCCCGACTGCTGATCAGTCAGCGCTGCAATACCGGCAATTTTCTCGGTTTGTGCGCTGTCCACGGTGAGATCAAGCCATCTGTCCTTAACAACCCGGTAGCGCGGCTCCATCATTGCAGCAGAATCTATTCGCCGTACCTGATTGAGGCGCCCGGTAGCGGTACTCTTGCGCGAGAAGAGCCCAAGTGAGATCGCATTCTTTACCTCACCCTTCCCCATGACGTACATATCATCCAGCCCCTTTTCCTTCAGCACCTGAACCTTGCTACGTGCGTTCGCATAAGACTTGAATGGCGGCAAAAATACCCAATACCCCTTGAGCACGCGGCGCTCACTCAGTCGTTGTTCGGCTTTTATACCGAGAGCGAGTAGCGCTTTGTACATACGGCCCGCAGCGGCTTCATCCTGTAGGGACCCCAGCGTAAAACAGGCCATCACAATGGGCGGTTTAGGCTCATCTGCCTTGAACGGAGCCGCAGGCACAGCGGTCTGGTCAGCATACGCCACAGGGGGCATTGGCGGCTCCTCCGGGGCAGGTTGAGCTACCGCAGGCTGAAGAGGTTTCGGCACAGCCTGAGCCTGACTTGCCATACCCAAACCACGCTCACGAAGGAGCACCAATCGCTCCACATCGGAGGGCAATACCTCTGCCTGAAGCAATGGCGACTCGGGCTTCTGCGGCTGACTATATTGCCAGTAGAAAAAGGCCAGATTCAGCAACAGAAAAAACCAGAAAACCAGTCTCATGCCTTACTCATCGCGATAATATTCAAACCCTTGAGCACTAAATCAGGTTCATAGTAGATCGGGCCCGGAAGCAATGGTAGCAAATCCGGCGCATTGCCCCCGCAGAGAATCATCTTCAGTGGCACACCGAGCATCTCACCCACTTGCCGCTGCAGGCGTTCAACAAATCCGGCTGTGGCTTGCAGCCCCCCCCCACTGACCGCCGATTGCGTATCACTGGCCAGCAGCGTAGCCGGGGCATCACCAGCACCACAACCAATGCCGGCCGTATTTTCGAGCAGGCTGGCGTGCATCAGACTCAAACCAGGGACAATCAGTCCACCCAGGTGCCGCCCCTCAATATCGAGCACATCCAGGGTTGTTGCCGTACCACAGTCAACGACACACACCGCACCGGACAACAAATGTCGCGCCGCAATCAAGGCCGCCCAGCGATCGGCGCCGAGCTGTTCAGCCTGCGCGTAGCCATTCACCACCCCGCAGACTTCTGTTTGCGCTGAAACAATCTCCAGCGGCAAATGCCAGGATTTCTGAACCCAGCGTTTCAGCGCCTGCACACGATCTTCAGCAATAACACTGGCCAACAGAACCCGTTGCGGGGCTATCGCCAGCGGCCACAGGCTTGGCAATGACTTCACGATATCTTTGTCGGGATACGCCATCCGGCGGGCTGCAGACAATTTCCCATTCCGGGAAACCGCCCATTTCAGGTTTGTATTACCGGCATCGATAAGCAGCCAATCAGACATTGGCCAGCCGATCCGATACAGCACGCAAGCTGATTTCACCGCTATAAAAATGCTGCCGGGCACCACTTTTCAGCGACAGTATCAACGCACCATTTTCATCAACCCCTTGCACGACTCCCGAGGTCTCTGCCGAGGGCGTTTGTAGCACTACCTCGCGACCGGAAAAGGCATCAGCCGCCATCCACTCATCACGAAAGCTATCCAGCCCATCAATATCGTACTGGCGGGCCGCAGCAATAAGGCCGGTCAGAATCTGCGCCGCAAGCCCATTACGGCCGATCCGCCTGCCAAGGCTGGACTCCAGATCCGCCCAGGGCTGATCGATAGCCTCGTGCGCAAATTCCGTAGCACGGACATTCAGCCCGACCCCGATAACGACCTCACACGGGCCCGTAGTCTCGCCCGATATCTCAAGCAGAATCCCAGCCAACTTACGCCCATGCAATAGTATGTCATTTGGCCATTTCAGGCCCAGCCCCTCGACACTCTCATCACGCAAGGCTCGCACCAATGCAACACCAATAGCCAGACTCAAGCCACCAAGTTCTGCCACCCCCCGAGAAAAACGCCAGCGCAGCGAAAGATAGAGATTGCCGCCCAATGGTGAGACCCAGTGGCGTCCGCGCCGCCCACGGCCAAGGCGCTGGAACTCGGCGAAACAGGCATGGCCATTTTCTCCCATCCGCAGAGGTCGTTCGACCAAGTAAGTGTTCGTGGAATCTACATCGAACAGCACATCGAGCACAGAAAGGGATTGGCGCCCACCTTCCGGCATACCATTAAGGATGCGTTCTGTATTCAGCAATTCCACAGCCCTTGCCAGACGATAGCCCTTGCCGCGAACATGAAAAATATCAATGCCCGCACTCTCCAATGCCTGAATCATTTTCCAGACTGCCGCACGGGAACAGCCGAGCCGCTCACCCAGCTGGTTGCCCGAATAAAAATGGCCATCTGAGAGCAGCTCTAAAAGGGGTCTTGAAAGCGCCACGTATCATTCATTCCCGGTTAATTATTTATCACAAAAGGAACCCCCAGCAAGAGGCACGCCCACATCGCCAGCAAAGCCATGCGAAATCAGGAATTCTAGCAAAAAAAAACCCTCGCTGTATAAGCGAGGGTTTAGGGATAGAACCTGGCGGTGACCTACTTTCACATGGGGAAGCCCCACACTATCATCGGCGCTAGAGCGTTTCACTTCCGAGTTCGGAATGGGATCGGGTGGTGCCACTCCGCTATGGCCGCCAGGAAAACTGCCGTCAAGCAGACGCTATGTCTGTCTACTCGACATTAAATCGGGAAGTCGTGCTAAGGGGTATATTTCATCTGTTGCCAGAATCACACAACACAAGCTGAATACCATTGAACAGCATTCAACAAACCACTTGGGTGTTATATGGTCAAGCCTCACGGTCAATTAGTACGGGTTAGCTTCACACATTACTGTGCTTCCACACCCCGCCTATCAACGTCGTAGTCTCCAACGGACCTTCAGGGAGCTCAAGGCTCCAGTGAGATCTTATCTCGGGAGGGGCTTCCCGCTTAGATGCTTTCAGCGGTTATCCCTTCCGAACGTAGCTACCCGGCAATGCCACTGGCGTGACAACCGGAACACCAGAGGTTCGTCCACTCCGGTCCTCTCGTACTAGGAGCAGCTTCCCTCAAATCTCAAACGCCCACGGCAGATAGGGACCGAACTGTCTCACGACGTTCTAAACCCAGCTCGCGTACCACTTTAAATGGCGAACAGCCATACCCTTGGGACCGACTTCAGCCCCAGGATGTGATGAGCCGACAT
>JAKIUN010000077.1 GCA_021647505.1 Gammaproteobacteria bacterium | reverse complement strand
TAATGAGGAAAATGTCAATGAACAACTCAATGAAACCTTCGGTCACCTTAGAAATTCTGACTTAAAGGTCGCCAGGGCCTGCGCCATCAAGGAACTCTTTCGACACTTTTGGGCGTATACCTATGCAAACCCGCCCTCGCCGACGCCATCCTCGACCGGCTGCTGCACAACGCACACAGAATCAAACTGAAAGGGGAATCCATGAGAAAAAAACAGGCCAATATTGACCTACTGTGAACACTTGAGGTAAAAATACTCCACCTGCTTGAGAGAGGGGTGCAGGTGTTCACGCTTCGCAAGAATAGGTGTTCACAGTTGTAAGAATACGCATCTGTGTATTTGAGCTCCTTTTTGGCTGATTTATTCGGATTCAGGTAGACGATTTTTTCAGGCTGCCAATTCCGTGTAGAGCGAGACCAGCGATCAGGTCTTCGTGCCTTGGCTACCTCGTAGATGGCGTTTCGCTGCGCCAAGATAACACTATCCTCGCCGCAGTGACGCTGGCTTGGTGTGACGAACTTCAGGGCACTGTGGCGATGAACCTCGCCATTAAGTTAACAAAATCACGACTGTTTTGTAGGTTGGCGGTGACGAAGGAACCCCAAAATTGTTGGTTTTGTTGGGGTTCTCAGGCTCACCACCAACCTACAACAACGCAGGATCTCAGGCCAACTTACTGGCATTGGGATATTACTGCTTTGGGCTAACACGGGAAATCGCAAATTTTGCCAAAATAGCTAATGTCTTAGATTAATCAAGATACGCTTCACCCGAGTAGCGTGAAATAAAGGCACGTGCCTGATCACGTAAAATCAGAGCTGTTGTCCAGTTTTCCCGTTGTTTATCGCCAGGGCTCTCTTGAGACCTGATAGTTTGAGGCCAGATGGGATTCCCTACCGTGATAGTAATACTGCCTCGATGGGGAAGCTTGGTACCGCTGCGCAAAATGGAACGTGTACCACGGATAGCCACGGGCACAATGGGCAGTCCTGCTTCTGCGGCGGTCAAGAAGGCCCCAAGGTGGAAGGGAAGCAGGCCGGGACTACGAGTGAAAGTGCCCTCAGGAAAGAAGAATAAGGAGCGACCGGTTTTCGCTAGAGTGAAGAGATACGAAGCATCTTCGGCACCCTTTTTTACATCAAAACGTTCGACAAATTCCGTACCGATGCGTCGCAAGAATATTCCTGCAACGGCCTGCCTGGCGAGTTCGATTTTCGCCACAAAGGAAAAGGGGCGATCCAGAGCAGCAATAAGCAATGGCCCATCCAGGTAACTGGCGTGGTTGGCCACGAAGACGCAGGGCTGGTTTTTATCAGGTAGTTTATCAATGCCTTCAACCCTGAATGAGGTGCGCGTGAGACTGGTCAATAACCGGGTAGCCACGCGCATCAAGCACCAACGTAACCTCGTTGAAGGAGAGGAAACCACGCCAAGCCATGCCAGTGGTGCCAGAAACCAGAAGACAATCTTGGCATAAATCGCCCAGAGACCGGTCTTGACGGTGCGCCGAAAACGCCGGAATTGTGGAATGACACTGGTCAACAGAAGGTGGCTGATTTGCTGCCAAAGTGGTGCCTGTGTTTTGCCAAGAAAACCACTTTCATATAGCTCGCGGCAGGCAGAACGCCGTATCTTGCCACTGGAGGTTTTAAGCACCGTGTTGGGGCGGGCCAAGACAATATCGTCTGCCGGCCCACCAATGAGCTTATTGGCAACATCGTTGACTTGTTGGCGTAGTTGGCTGAGTTCGTCAATTTCCTTTTTGTGTGTTTCCGCCAACACCACGAGACGCTCGGTGCCCGTGTTGGAATCGGTGGCGCCGAACACGGCAACCCGACCTTTACGAATATTGGGAATATCGCCGACGGCTTCTTCCAATTCATGGGGATAGAGATTGCGGCCGGCACGAATGATAACGTCCTTGGTACGTCCCGTGACATACAGGTCGCCGGCACTGACATAGGCAAGATCCCCTGAGTCAAGCCAATCACCGTCGAACAGCTTTTGCGTGGCCTCTCGATTGTGTAAATAGCCACTGGTGGTGGAAGGGCCGCGAAACTGAATACGCCCTTCCTGACGGTCAGGCAGTTCATTGCCTTGGTTATCTACGATACGCATTTCATGCCCGGCCAGTACCTGTCCGCAGGCAACAAAACAGAGGGCATTTGCGTCATCATCTGTGACGGGAATGGCTGCCCCCGTTTGCGCAAAGGCCTGGCGTTGAATGTGATCGATAAGCAAGCCCCGCCCAGTGGGCGGAAAGGCCAGCCCGACACTGCATTCGGCAAGCCCATAAACGGGCACCATGGCAGTGGCAGAAAATCCAAATTGAGCAAAACGCTGGGGAAATTGCATCACCGTCTTTGCGCTGACAGCCTCAGCGCCGTTGAATGCGGCACGCCAGGAACTGAGGTCAACGCCTTCCAGATCGCTATCTTGCAAACGGCTCAGACACAATTCATAAGCGAAATTAGGTGCGGCAGAAAGGGTGCCATGGTAACGATGTATGGCCTGAAACCATCGCTGGGGCCGGGCAAGAAAGGCAAGCGGTGACATGATGACCAACAGGGCCGCGTAGTACAAACTACCCAACCAGGCACCGATGAGGCCCATGTCATGATAAAGGGGTAACCAGCTGACAAACACGTCCTTGGCATTGGCATGCACCCTTTCGCCCATGGCTCGAATATTGGCCAATAGATTGGCGTGTGTCAGCACCACCCCTTTGGGGTTGCCGGTGCTACCCGAGGTATATTGTAAAAAGGCCGTATCCTGGGGCGATATGGGGGGGCGGTAGTAGTCTCCGCCGGCGGCCAACAATTCATCCACGGTGACGATGTGGCGCAAGGTTTCCAGCTGTGCTTTCAGTAGCCGTGCCACCTGTTTGGCCTTGCTTACGGTGATCAGGGTAACTGCCCGGCAGTTGCTCAAAATAGCCGTGTGGCGACGCAAATGGTCTTCCAATTGACTGGGATTGATCGGAGGATAGATCGGCACAGGAATACCACCCGCCAGCAGAATGCCAAAAAAGGCACTAAAGTATTCGCTGCCAGTAGGCAACATGATGGCCACGGGGTCACCCGGCTGCAGCCCCTGTCGCTGGAGGCTGCCCGCCAAAGCCCGGGCACCGGCATAGAGACGCTGGTAATCGATCACCTCTCCGTCAGCCTCATCGGTATAAAACTGGATATGGGGTTGTTGCGGATGGGCGTGGACATGCCACTCCAACACCTCGACCAGGGTTTGCGCCTGGCCAGGATTGGTGACAGTCTCCAGACGTTCGAGGGACGCGCCCTCTGTGCCTGAGAGAGAAACGGTTTGGCTGTTGCTCTTCGATGCCGCTTTGACAAGTTCGCGAATGAGATCCCTGGGAGTTTCCGCCTCACTGAAGACATGTTCGGGCAGGGCCAGGCCAAAACGACGCTCAACACGGGTGAGCAATTCAACGCGGGTCAAGCTGTCGAAACCAATATCTCGCTGCAGAGAGTGATCCAGGTGGATAGTCTGCGAGACGGCTCCCGACTGCATTTCCGCCAAGAGGGATTTTATCTCCTCAAGCAAGGGTGGCCAATAATCTGTCATAAATATCCGGGTGAGTACATTGCTGGGCCGCCGCCTATTCTGCCCTGAAATCAGGTGTCGTTGATACCGACTGAATCAGTCTGCCGAAACCACGTGCCCGAGACATAAGGCTTTCCACGGTGACCGTTACAGCTGGGGTGATGGGACAACCCGCCTGTTTAATCGCTCTAGCACTCCAAACATTGCAGGTATTAAACAGGTGGTAGGTTTCCGTGGAGAGATACATTTGACTAACGCCATAGAGACCCGGCCCCAAAGGAATGCTTTTACCTGACACATCCTTGGAATAACTGGCCGAGATATACCGACTAAGCCGTTCAAAACCGGGCTTGCTCAGCTGGATCTCGATGACCTCACTCCGGGGAAAGTAGGCCAGAACGGCATCATCGAAAGACACAATATGCAAGACGCTCTCTGTTGGCAACAACGCCGCCTTGAGAGTGACTCCCCAGCCGGGGGCTGGCGTCTGATAATAATCCCGGTCACCCCACCCCACTTCCAGAAATTTACTCATGGGAAAATCCAGTTGCTCAGGCCAAACCGCATTAGAGATATCAGCGCGCTTGACGACAATCCCGGCATGCCAGCCATGACTGACCAGGTACACGGTTACCGTAGGCCCATTCGGCCCGGGCAGGCAAAGCGTCTTTTCCCCAGACCCGGCGCATGCGCTGCAAGCCATGCAGACAAACCACAGCAGAAGCCATCTTGGTCTCATGCTCAAAATTGTGCGCACGATATCCTTGGATGTGGAAGCCGCTCAATGACGCAAAGACAGGGAAGCTTGGCGCACTCACGCATGCCATTCCCCCTGACATTCATTTCATCACTGTATTCTCTCTCCGTGGTAAATTTAGCAGAAAAGTCTCCGGGTGTCTGAAGGGGCGCGCTTGAGAAGTCAGTATACACTCTGAAAGAAACCTGAGCATTGACGACGCCCTCTCCCAAAAGACATAAAATCTCCTGATAATTCATATAGATACAACAGACTAGTGCGGTATTTTTCTTGCCTATCCCAAGACTCCTTTCACTTCGACTCCCTTCACTTAGATGGTCATTTCCGCAATCCAAAGCGAAAAACATCTTTTGAACAGACATCGATACAACGCCCGCAATTTGTACACAGACCACTTTTAATCACCGGGCTCTGATGGCCTTTTTCCCCTTTAAGCGCGGGTCGAATGACCTGAGGCTCCGGGCAAACATCAAAACAATCCATACAATCATTACACTGCTCACGCTTCGCCGCCACCACGCGCAACAAACTTACCCGACCGAGCAATCCATAAAAGGCTCCAACCGGACACAAATGCCCACACCAACCCCGGTGACTCACCAACAGTTCAAATAAAAACAGGGCAACAATCACCCCCCAACCTAAACCCAAACCAAACACCAGACCCCGAAAAACAATGGAAACAGGATTCACGAGCTCCCACACCAAAGAGCCAGTCATCAATGCCAGAACCAGTGTCATCCCCAATAACCAATAACGTGTTTGTCGTGAATAATGTGTACGCGCCTTAATACCCAACCGACGTTGCAAACCACTGGCGGCATCCGTCACGAGATTGATGGGACAAACCCAGGAGCAATAAACACGCCCACTGACCAGCAGATAGAACACCAATACAATGGCCGCGCCTAACAAGCCTACCAGCTCAGGAACATGACCTGTAAGAAGTACCTGCAACATCAAATAAGGATCACTTAACGGCACCGTCTCTAAAATCATACTCGATGCAAGATTTCCTTTGATCAACCAAATTCCGGCAACCGGGCCTAACAAAAACAAGCCCAAAATACTCAACTGACACAGACGGCGTAACAACAGCCACTGATGGCTTTTAAACCAGCCCTTACTGTGTAAAGCTGCTGCGCCAATTTCCGTCAGTCTCGCCATTTACAAGCTCTCTCGCCCACTTTTAATCGTTTCCAAAGGATCGGATGAAAACGGTGTATCTTCCGCTTCCCCTTCATTCATTAACTTCTGACCTTCATCATCATACCTATGTTGCTCAGCCTCTTTAGCGAGTGCAAAATATCTCGGAAAAACCTTAATCGCTGCTTCTTGCAACACACATGCCCCCTCACACATTCCACAACCCGTACAGGTATCAGAATGCACCACGGGTATAAACCGTGGAAGCTTTTCTGAACCTGTCTTAGGTAAAAGATCTATCGTGATGGCTTCGCCAAGCAGTGGACAAATATAAAAACAAACTTCACAACGCATGCCACGAAATGCCAGACAATTCTCTTCATCGACGAGCACAGCCAACCCCATGCGGGCATCATCGATATTCTCCAAGCTATGATCCAGCGCCCCAGTTGGGCAGGCCTTCACACAAGGAATATCCACACACATCCTGCAGGGTTCTTCCCGGGCAACAAAATAAGGACTTCCTAAAGGCACAGACTCCCCCAAGCCTGCAAGATGAAGGATGTCATAGGGGCAATCACGCACACATTGACCACAGCGCACACAAGCCCCCAAAAACGCCTCCTCATCCAAGGCGCCCGGCGGGCGAATCATCAAGGCGGGCATTGAAGCCGTCTGCCGGGAATAGACGCTTAAACCAGCACCCAGCAAGGTTGCGCCACAGGCCGACCCTGCCACATTGAGCAAAAAATTACGGCGGGTCATACCTTTATTAATTGCCATGGGCGCTCACAGCCTGACATATATCACACTTAGTGTGACTTTAACGGAGGTCTTATTGAACCTGGATTAAAATACTTCTATTGCATGGCGACAGGGCCATTGCATCCACAATCGATGGACTTCACCACCCGATACACACCGGAAAAATAGAAATATCCTGGTAGCCAATTAATTGCACGACGGAAACACGCTACCGAAAATAGGACAGAGGATTTATAGTTCCCCTCTCCTTAATCCAAAGGAGAGAGAAACTAAACCGGTTAAAAACCAGTATTTTTTATTAAAATATACTTATTCCGTTAAAATACCGGGATCAATTGACATTCAATACCAAAGGCTTTACATCTCTTTGCGGCACATGGCACTGGTTACAGAAATAACGCCTTGGTGAAATACTGGATAAAGCCTGACCATCTCTATTCTCAAAATGTGAGACACCAATCTTGGTCGCTCCCGGCAATTCAGACTGCCAGTCATGGCATATCAGGCAATCATTGCTATCTTTGGTGATTGCATAGTCTTCAGTGGAATGCGGCACCAACGGTGGCTGTTGTGGATAACTGCGCACCACGGTGCCTTCACCATCACGCCATTTTTTATCCATAACATCGCCTGAATCTGCATTCAATGGTGAATCACCGCGAAGCGAAAACACAGCATCAGAAGCTGCCCATGTGACAGAAGTAGCGATCAGCAGTAACACTACTATCAATATTTTTCTCATGACATATGCCTCCTATGCCTTTCTTACATTAACGGCACATTTTTTATAATCCGTCTGCTTTGAAAGCGGATCGGTTGCATCCAAAGTGACCTTATTGATCAGGCGGCGTGCATCGAACCATGGCACGTAGACCAGACCTACGGGTGGTCTGTTCCGCCCCCGGGTTTCGACAAGCGCGACAATCTCGCCACGCCGACTCTCAATCTTCGCCAGATCACCCCGCTTAAGACCAAGTTTCTTTGCATCATCAGGATGTATAAATACCTGTGCATCGGGCACTGCCCTGTACAGCTCCGGCACTCGCTGCGTCATGGTGCCTGAATGCCAATGCTCCAATACGCGGCCCGTACAGAGCCACATCGTATATTCTGCATCCGGACTCTCTGCGGGTGGCTCGTATGGCGCAAAAATAATATTTGCACGGCCATCTTTATTACCGTAGAAATAAAATTCCTTGCCCGCAGGAACAAATGGATCGGCACCTTCGCGATAACGCCATTTTGTCTCCTTGCCGTTGACCACCGGCCAGCGCAATCCCCGCTCACGATGCAATCGATCATATTCTGCCAGATCATGGCCTATTTTCGGTCCTTGTGTACCAAATATCCGGTACTCTTCAAACAGGCCTTTGTGCACATAGAAACCAAAATGATCCATGTCATCATTGGCATAGACGTTACCGGCATCATCCGTCACTTTCTGGGCTGGGTACTTATCGACACTGCCGTTGCGGTAAAGCACCTCATACAGTGTTTTACCCCGATACTCAGGGCGCTTGGCCAGCAACTCATCCGGCCACACCTCTTCCATCTTGAAACGTTTGGAAAACTCCATCAACTGCCACATATCCGACTTGGCATCTCCAGGAGCGCTCACTTGCTGGCGCCATACCTGAGTACGACGTTCGGCATTGCCATAAGCACCCTCTTTTTCCACCCACATTGCCGTAGGCAGCATCAGATCGGCAGCCATGCAGGAGACGGTTGGATAGGGATCGGAAACAACGATGAAATTATCCGGATTGCGATAACCCGGCAGCGTCTCTTCGTTCATATTGGCCGCAGCCTGAACATTATTGTTGCACATCACCCAATAGGCATTGAGCACACTATCTTTCAACATACGGTTTTGCTGTACGGCGTGAAATCCCGGTTTGGCAGGAATCGTCCCTTCCGGTAATTTCCAAACTTTTTCAGAAAAATCCCGGTGCTCTTTTTTATTCACCACAAGATCAGCAGGTAACCGATGGGAAAATGTACCCACCTCACGTGCCGTACCGCAAGCTGATGGTTGACCGGTCAGTGAAAAGGGACTATCACCAGGCTTGGATATCTTGCCCATCAGCAAATGAACGTTGTACATCAGTCCATTGGTCCAAACCCCACGGGTATGCTGGTTGAAACCCATGGTCCATAACGAAGTCACTTTCTTGTTTGGATCGGCATACAATTTCGCCAAACGCAGTAACTTTTCTTTGGGCACGCCGCTGAGTTTGGCGGCGTACTCCAATGTGTAAGGCTCGACCAAACGGGCGTATTCATCAATATCGATGCCAGTCAGTTTTCCCTTGCCGCGATTTTTTGCTTTTTTCTCGAGTGGATGTTCAGGACGAAGCCCATAGCCAATATCCGTCGGGGTAATCTTGAAATTCACATGCTTATTGACGAAGTTCTTATCGTAGGCCTTGTTAGTGATAATGTAGTTGGCAATGTAATTCAGAATTACCATGTCGGTTTGTGGCTCGAATACCATACCGTTATCAGCCAGATCAAAACAGCGGTGCTCATAGGTGGACAATACATGTACTTCTGAACCCGGCTTGCTTAAACGGGTATCGGTGATGCGCATCCACAAAACCGGATGCATCTCCGCCATATTCGCGCCCCACAGTACAAACGCATCCGCAAACTCAAAGTCATCGTAGCAGCCCATTGGCTCGTCGGAACCGAAGCCGCGCATGAATGCAGCTACCGCTGATGCCATACAATGACGCGCATTGGGATCGAGATTATTGGAGCGAAAACCTGCTTTCATCAACTTGACCGCCGTATAACCCTCCATGATCGTCCATTGACCGGAACCAAACATACCAATGGCTTCCGGGCCTTTTTCCTTCAGTGTCTGTTTCCACTTGTCAGCCATGATGTCAAAGGCTTCATCCCACGATACCGGCGTAAACTCACCATTCTTATCAAATTTTCCATTTTTCTTACGCAGCAACGGCGTAGTCAGGCGATCTTTTCCACTCATGATCTTGGATAAAAAATAACCTTTTATACAGTTGGTTCCCCGGTTGACCTCATTGTCCGGGTCTGCCTGAGTGGCTACAATACGGCCCTTTTGCGTCCCAATGAGCACACCACAGCCTGTGCCACAGAATCGACATGCGGCCTTATCCCAACGGATCCGATTGTCCTCCGCATTAAGGCTCGCACCAACTGACCCTGGCAGGCTAATATTGACCGCCGTCGCCGCAGCTGTCGCCGCAGTTGTCTTAATGAATGTTCTACGTGTTACCGCCATGTCCATCCCTCCGATTCATTTTGGAACTCATCCAAATGGTGATACACCGTATATATATTCAAAACACTGTTCATATTCTGAATACCTTCTATAATTTCTATCATTTTCCCATCGGTATCGGCTTCCAGAGTAATTACCAAACGCTGCTGATCATCCCGCGCATGAATTTCAAGTCCTGCCGTCCGCACCAAACCCTCATACTGTTTGCTGGTACAATTCGGCTTGAGTTGAATGACTGCGCCAACAATGCAACCAACAGATTCTTGTTCATTACTCATACGTCACCTCAAGCGCCCGTGTCGGGCAGGGCGCAACACAGGCCCCACACCCGGTACAGGAGTTCATATTAATTTCTGGCAAGGAAACCCGACCGGCAACAGCAATAAAACGAATGGCCCGCGTTGCACACTGCTCACTACAGACGACACAAACAACCTGCTTTCTAGCCAGGCACGCCTCGCCTACCGTAACCTTCATCTGCCATGGCTGAGCGAGGCGTTTATCCAGAGCCTGTGTTGGGCAGGCATCGACACAGGCATGACAAAACGTACACTCTCCGAGAGAAAAATCGACTTTTGGGTATCGAGCCAGATTGCCACGTAAAAGAATATTCTCAGGACATGCAGCAATACACTCACCACACTGTGTACACTGCACTACGAACTGATCTTCAGAAAAAGACCAAGGCGGGCGGATTGGAGCATGCGGCTCCAGCTTACCCAAACTGATAAAATGTCGGCGCGTCATCGCCGTTGATGTAGACATATAACCTTCTAACAGGGAGTCGTCTGTTCATCCATGTGGGTGTTAAATTGACATCTAAAACCACCCGTTCCACTACAATATAGCGATAATCGTCATTGCCTGTCGTGATTAAAACCCTGGATAATGCCGTCTGAGGATGCACATTTTTACGTCCACTTGTATTGATCCAAATCAATAATGACGATATATGTTATACCCTCTCTCTCCAGCTTGCTTGTACGAGGTTTCGAATAAAGCACCGTATTACCCATCGACTATATCAGATATATCAGACTTTGAACCCCTTTGCGGTTCACGACATAGCCTTTCGTCCTGCCGCCAGTCTCGCAGGTGCGGGCTGCGATCAAGTCACAACTGTTACGTGCATCAATCTGATGGATGTATCCACTTAAAATATTTTCTATAGATTCATATTAAATCATACAGTTAGGGGTGAAAGCATCGAACTGGGAGGCCATTTTTTGTTATTATCAGGACAGCAAGCCTTGATGAAAATCCTGTACCCACCGAAATACACACAAAAAATATATGGGAACAGGGGTGAATTGACTCAAGTCAGTGCCATTTTGCTGATATTCCCATTTTCCATGAAAAAGTTCTCAAGTTATCAGATGTCTTGACGAAATTAGAGTCAAATACAGATAAAAGTGCATGTGACCTGAGAAGAGGCATCTTCCATTGTCCACAGCCGGATATTGCTGCAACGCTATTCAAGCAACGTTAACGGTATCACTTCTGCCTCTGCCGATAGATGAACCAGAGCCATATTGGGAAGTGGGCCATTTTTTAATCACATTTAGTCTTGTGAAAAATGCTCTAAAAATATCACTCTGTTAAGTGCAATTCAGGTGTTAGATCGATCCTGAACTACGGCAGAGAACAATAAACATCGGCACCAAATGAGAGGAAGTACTATGATGCCAAGTAATACTGTAAAGCGATTTTTTTCAACCTGTATCCTTATTTTTGTATTTGCAGGGTTCCCTTTCGAGCAAGCTCACGCAAGCCTTGAGATTGGTACAGTACTTGACGAAGCAGGACAACAACGTATGTTGAGCCAACGCATTGTCAAGGCCTATTTAATGCTGGCCGCAGACATCAATCCCGTTGAAGCACAGAAACAGTTAGACAGTAGTATTGGAAAATTTGAACAAAATGTCTCCAGACTTTCCACCTTTGCAGCTAATGATGAGATAAGAAATGAACTGGAAAAGGTTGAAGATCTGTGGATGAAGTTCCGGGTTACCGCCCTCTCAAAAGTCCATGAAAAAACCGCTAGAAAATTTCTACGGGATGGCGAGGAGTTACTGCAACTTTCCCAGAACGTTGTCGATAAAATTACTGAATTTTCAGGAGTAAAAGGCGCCAGAATCGTCGTCATATCCGGCCGGCAGCGTATGCTTTCCCAACGAATTTCAAAGTATTATATCGCTTATTATTATGGCCTGAGAACACCAAAGATTATTGAGTCCTTCAACCAGGCGGTGCAAGAGTATGAAAACGCGCTGAAACAGCTGATGAAGCATAAAGGAAACACCAGTGAGATCAGTGCAAAATTAAAGAAGGTTAATTCTCAATGGACTTTTTCTAAGGTAGGTATAAAAAATTTCCCAAAGGGGAAAGAACTCGTACCATTCATCATCTCTGTGACTACTGAGAGTATGCTGGTAAAAATGCATGAAATAACCAGATTATATGCCAACTTGCTCAACAAACAGATGAAGTAAATTGTGAAATGAAAGAGGAAAATTCTTCTCTGGCACCGGCTTTCTACGTATTAGCGCCGCTATTCAGCCATGCCGCGTACTCGTTGCTTGAATTCAATGACTCGCGGATCATTTTTTTTCATCTTCACGACCTGGGTCTCACCGCTATCCACACCGATATAGGGCGCTGATGCCGTTGCCATAATCGGCATAAGCGCACGCAGATCATTGGAAGATCCGGTTGATGTAATACGGGTTTTCCATAGAGTTTGCATGTCTTTTGACTTGCCACCCGCTTGGTAGCGTTTTGCCTCGAGCGTGACAAAACGGGTAAACACCGTATAACGCCTGGCACCTACGGACATACCCACGAGACGCTGGCGTGCAGGGGTAGTGACGGTGCTCGTTACCGTCGACGTCGTTTTACCCTTTTTATCCTTCTTGGTTTCCGTATAGACAATCGTATCACCTCCCTCCCATTCATAAATTGGTGTCGTTGTGGTGTATTTCGTCGTACGTCCAGGGCTCACACCATAGCTGAAATAAATGACGACGGGTGTATCCTTTCCTGTACCTTGTTGATAGCCATGATCGTGTAAAACGGTCTGAAAATAACGGCTGAACTCACGAAAATAGAGGTCATTCCGTGATGTTTCTCGCATGCCGCTAAGCCATGTGTACTGCTTGCTAGAGATGTCTTTTTTCCCAACGATCGAGTCAACCGAAACCTTGATACTTTGACTACCACAGGCCGTCAGTCCGAAAACCGACAGAAAGACAAGTGTATAAGTTCGCATCAGCGTGCTCCTGCTCGCAGGGTATTGAAGTGGGGGAATAGGGGACAGACCACGTTTACTGCCCACATCAACCCTTCTTTGGCCGGCCAGCCTTCCCTCGCGTCACTCTGCGCCCTAATGCTTGTGCTATCTGCTCCTGATATCTTTTGCTACCCAGCACGTAATTTCCATTGGTGGCCACCCTTATTTCATCATCTATCGATTGATCAATATGTGCTTTAAATAAACTCCTGTAGGCTTTCCGCCTTTCAAGCTTCCGATGATCCAATCGCAAATACTGGTCATGAGGGGTTATCAATTTTCTTTTCTTCCCTTCTGCATTGGCTTTGTAACTGCTCCACGGGTACTCACGCGGATGATTGACCATACTTGCCCTGACAGGATTCAATTCGATATAGCGATAACAAGCCAGCACATAGTTTTCACTTTGAGCCAAACAGGATCGAAATCGGCCCTCCCATAGTGTACCGCTACGTTGATAGGTTCGATTGATGTACTGCACGTACCGCTGCCCTAAATTCTTCATCAGTAATGCTGCGCTGTCTTCCTGCTTTGGGGTCAGCAGTAGATGCACATGGTTGGTCATCAAAACATACGCATGGATATCACACTCATATTTGCCTGCTTGTTCTTTTAAATGGTGTAAATACAGTTGATAATCTTCGTCTGCAAAAAAAATAGCCGAACGATTGTTTCCCCGCTGGATAATATGCCAGGGGATTCCCGGTATCGAGATTCGCGCTCTGCGTGGCATTGACTTCCTCCCACCCTACATATGCTGGATTAGTGGAGTGCGCAGCATACCATTTTAATCGTGGTCTGTCCCCTATTGTCCGGTCAGCTGGAGCGCCTTGTCAGCGCTAGCTCTTCAAGACGTTCAACCAACCAAAGTTTAATTATTGATTGGCGTGTCACACCCACTCGGCTTGCTTCTTTATCTAAGGAATCAATTACCCAAACAGGGAAGTCCACATTGACTCTTTTTTGCTTTTGATTTGGACGCCCCAATGTGGACAAGTCAAGATCATCAATGATGTCTGCTTTGTTTTCATCAAATTTTTTGTCAAATGCTTTAGATTTCATAAAGTTCTACCTCCGACTTTCTCGAACGCCTAACAGAAATTATTCTGATTGCGTTTCCACGATAGGTTATGACCGTAGACCAATGCTTGCCTTCAATACGACCAATGAGTAGAAAACGTGGCTCAGCATTAGATGTTGCCTGGATTTCGATGAGATCAGGATCATTCCAAAGTTTCTGAGCTTTGGCAAAATCAATCCCGTGCTTATTGAGATTTGAAACGCTCTTTTCTTCGTCGAACTCAAAGCAACGCATGGTATAAAAGATATACCATAACTACTCATTTGGCAAGTTTTTTGTTGGGCGCTATTGCCCCTTATTGCCCATATGCTGGATTAGCGCAGTGCATTAATAGGGGACAGACCACGTTATTGACACATCAACCCCTCTTTGGCCGGCCGACCAGCCTTCCCTCGCGTCACTCTGCGCTCTAATGCTTGCGCTATCTGCTCCTGATATCTTTTTTTACCAAGCATGTAATTTCCGTTGGTGGCAGCCCTTATTTCATCATCTACCGGTTGATCAGATTCGCGTTCTGCATGGCATTGATTTCCTCCCACCCTACTGTGCTGGATTAGCGCAGCATACCATTTTAATCGTGGTCTGTCCCCTATTATGTACTGATTATTTATGATCATTACGGTATCAGCAACCGAAAGTCAGCCGTTGCCACTGAAACACCATTTACTACAATTTCTACTTTGTGCACTCCTGGATAATACACGCGAGTAGTGATTTTTTTGATAGTATGTTTTTTTGTTGAGGTTAACGTTTTTTTTGCTGGCAAAGTTGTTTCTTTCCACTTGAACACTTTTGGCGATGTACTGCCGTTAGACTTTTTGTGATGAATAATGTAATCAATCATCAATGCTTGATCTCGAGAAAAATCTGAGCAGAATGAAACCGTAAACTGCAATGCATTACCAAATAAAACTTCCGGCGTTAATATATCGATAGATGTTGGCTTAATTTTTGGTGATTTGTAACCTAATACACTGAGTGTCTTTTTATGTCCGTTTTTAATCAATGTTCGACAGGCATGGCGGATTAGTTTTTCACGTTCTTTACTTGCACCTTTCATCCACTGCGCTGCTATTTTAGCCACAACCTCAGGGTGATCCTTAGAAATATCATTTAAGCTATTTGCAACCGAACGTCGTACGTATTCTTTATCATCATTTTTAAGCTGTTCTAGTAGATCGATCACTGGAGAAGGATCTTTGATATACATCGGTAAGCTCATCGCCCAAGGTAGTCTTGGCCTGCTTCCTTCCGAAATCAGACGCCGTACATGTTGATTGCTATCAGTAGTCCAAGTTTTCAACACCGATAATGTTTTTATTGGTGATTCAAGTATAAAAAACCGTATTCCAAACTCAGAAGATGCGCATTTAGTCATTTCCTTAAAAAGAGTCATCGACAAGTCAAAATGATCGTGTCCACGCAACCCTACATAGTGTGTTAACGGCGTAACAGCCCAACCTGATATACCTTTGGCGTCTACCGTACCCGCTGAAACATCATCATTCAATGGAGAACCCAGGCTCGCGAGCATAATTTTTCCTGCTTTTTTAAAATCCTCAGGGAAATACTCAATCATAGTCTCGGTGATACGTTCGGTACGTGCTTTTAATTCGAGTGAATCTAAATCTTTCGTGGCACTCGCCACAAACCCCTTATCATCAAAAGTAGACCAGTGACGCTTAAAATGACTGGCCATACCTTCAATAATATTTTTATTAAGCAAGTTTTTAAATGGTTCCATTATTGATGGTAGTAATAGGTTGCGAGGGATGGATAAAAGTCAATTCCTGAATCATCATCCCCATCCATGACAGAAAAAAAAGCATGACATGCAGGAGATTCCTTTTCTTTTTCAATAATTTCTTCTGCATCTTCCTTGCTACGGAATTGGACTATATCAAGATATTCTCCGTCATTTTTTCGTATTAGTTCACGGCGGATCACACCAGGATACTTGCTGACAAACTCATCCTGAAACTTATCAGAAGCTTTAATAAGGTCGGATTCGCTTTTTCCTTTGGCCAGTTTTATCGGGGCTAGTACGGTAATTGGGGCTGTCATGTTTTCATTCCTTATAGTAGTTAGGTTACGGTAATAAATAGCTAGTGATTTAGATAAACACTATACATGAGCACTACTGACAACGTTATGTCAGTAGCTACTAGCCATATTGGAAGGCACATAACGCCTGCCATAACCGGAAATTTGCTGTGTGTTTTTTTGTGCTAGTCTTTTTCAGCACAAAAAAACACGCAGTGAATTGTCCGCGTTGATGGCGCTTGTGTACGCCCAGCATGGGCATGAACTAATGAGGTGAAAGTCCTCTGTAGGAAGGTCACCATCCTTAGCGGTATATGCTGCTATTAGATGCCAACTACTAGCGAATGGCAAGGGCCAACCCGTGAG
>JAKIUN010000113.1 GCA_021647505.1 Gammaproteobacteria bacterium | reverse complement strand
CGCGAATAATCTCTTGGACATGTATCGAGCATCCCTTGTAACCGAAAACCGGCACACCAAAATCGGCGCAGATATAGGCAATTTTCATAATCCTACCTCTTGGCAGTTATTTATCCTGGATGTGGCATGGTCAAATACTGATCGCAACACAGCCGTGTTTTGATGAATATCGAAGGTGTGCTCAATCAAGCGGCGAGCCTGTTGTGCAAGCCGTGTGCGCTCTTGTGGATGGCTTAATAAATGCTCAAGCCCTTGAGTGAGCGCCACGACATTTTTTTGTGGCACGATAAGGCCCGTGTGGTCGTGCTTAATGGCTTCCGGGATGCCCGTGACATCGGTTGAGATACATGGCGCACCCAAGGCCATGGCTTCAAGTAATACGGTGGGCAAACCGTCACGGTTGCCATCGATACCGACAACGCACGGGGCGGCGAATACAGCGGCTTGTTGCAGACTGTCGATGATTTCTCGTTGCGGTAGCGGCCCCAGCATCCTCACTTTTTCTTGCAGGCCACGCTGCTGAATGTCTGCATTGAGCATGTCCTGCAAAGGGCCGCCGCCGATAATCTGGCATTCAAAATCGATATTCCGCATCTGTAGTTCACTACAGGCGGCGATTAAATCGGCGAAGCCTTTTTTCTCGATTAAACGGCCGACGGCAACAATGCGAGGTGATCGAATATTGGGGTTAGAATACGGAAAACGGGATAAATCGAGGCCATTATAGATGCACTGTACTTTGCTGGCGGAATTGCCGAACTTGTCTTGCAAAAAGTCCACATTGTAATCACTGACCGTGATAACCGATGTAGCATCCTGAATATTTTTCTGTAAATCTTCGTGTTTTACACTTTCATGGAAAATATCTTTGGCATGGGCAGTAAACGAATACGTTAATCTGCCAAATAGTGCCGCCAAACGGGCTACTGTCGTTGCCGAGGTGGCGAAATGGGCGTGTAAATGTTCAATGCCATTTTCTCGCGCCTGCAGGGCCAGCAATGCCGCCTGATAAACATCACGGGCTGTTTCGTCCCGTGCCGCGTCGAGACCGCTCACCCAGCCCGGCAGGCTTTTCATTGCGGTCATGAGTTCTTCCCAGAATTCACCCGCGCTGAGCACATTCGGTGCAGACAGATAGGTGACCGGTGCTCGCACACTGGCGATGGTATCCTGAAAGTGTGTGTCGATGGGTCGACGCAGGGCGAAAATATCCACTGACAGTCCCGCTTTCTCATGCGCGAGGATTTCATTGACGATGAATGTTTCCGAGTAGCGTGGATACCGCTTTACTACATAGCCAATGCGTGGTGTGTAGGAATAGTCAGGCATGATAATGGTCTCCCCTATGGGTTATTTTATTTGATTTGACAGATTTCTCTGACCAGGGCCGGTAATCGGGATAAGCCACCAAAATCCACTTGGGCATGCACCGAAGGCGTGCTTGGACACCGACTGGCATTTTCCATCCATGCCGAGAGTCCCTCCGGAGTGAGCTGGTCAGGAAGGACGACATCGATGATTCCCAGGCTTTTAAGACGTTCGGCGCGGATCCGTTGTTCATGGCGGGGAGTGGTTCGGGGAACGATGAGCGCGCGTTTTTCAAACGACAGAATTTCCGAAACGACGTTGTAACCGCCCATGGCAATCACATAGTCGGCTTGATGAATCAGGAATGTTGGTTTGTTTACGAACTCCAGCACCTTCAAGTTGGTGCGTGAGGCAGCCATGTGGTGGAGTTCGGCCTTCGTTTCAGACGGCATGAACGGGCCGGTGACGACAACCCCGAACATGTCCTCAGGGAACGTGGCACGGGCGAATGTCTTGGTTAGAGGCGCACCGTCCTGGCCGCCACCCGCCATACATAAAACGAAACGACCATCGGGAAGATTAAATTCGCTGCGACTGGATTTTACCGTGTGCTCAGTGTGTTGCTCAAAACGAATACGGCGATCAAAATAACCGGTATAGCTCACCTTGTCGGCAATATTGCGGGTCATTTTATATTCGTGAACGGCATCGTAAACATTCGGATCACCATAAATCCATATTTTGTCGTAAAATTTGTCGATCGTTTCCTCGTTGCCGGCCTTGTGCCATTCGGCTTTCACCTGCTCAGGCCCGTCAAGCACGTCCCGCAAACCCAGCACACAAGAAGTTTGATTCTGTCGGCGGATATCCTCCAGCGTCACGTCCAGTTCATTGAGCGCGCCACGAGGCATGTTGTCGACAATAAATATATCCGGCTCGAAGGCGGCGATTGAGGCACGGATCATTTGCACACGAATTTCTTTTAAATCTTCCACCGGAATATCCAATGAGCGAGGTAGGTAATTACCGTTACTCTCCTTGCGCAAAGACGGCAGTGTGACACAGTCGACCCCCGGTGGCATTTGCGCGGCGCTGGCTTGGCGTGCGCCTGTAATCATTAAAACACTGGTTTGCAGGTTGGAATAGGACAGGGCCTGACTGATCATCAGGTTACGTCTCATGTGTCCCATTCCCATGGTATCGAGGGAATATAAGGCGATGCGGAGTTTGCGTGCTCCAGCATTAACACATCGTACCGAACTTTTCGACGATGCCAGGGGTAATGGCAAGATTGCTTGATTCATAGAGGTACTCCTTACGCTATATTCTGTTAGGCCGGGATCAGTACGGCTGTTGTTTAATGTTGGCTTGTTTGAATCATGACGCGCTGTTATGAAAGCTTCATGGCTTTAATATTAAAGTTTGATAAAGGAGGTGCGCGGGAGGTGATGTTTCGTCTTACATTCCAGACATAGTCCGTCAAAAGGAATGCCTTTAGAGGGCATTCCAGCAAGGCATACTGCTTGTGCGTCAGTTCGATTAGTCATCCGCTCCGGTGCACGCCCCTA
>JAKIUN010000076.1 GCA_021647505.1 Gammaproteobacteria bacterium | reverse complement strand
CAGCAGTTGCGCTCGGCGCACGGTATCGAATTCAATCAGCTGCTGACGCTGGCCAATATGCCCATTCAGCGTTTTGGCAGCACACTGATTTCGCGCGGGCAGTTCGATGAATACATGGCGCTGCTGACGACCTCGCACAGTGATGCCAACCTTGCCACCGTGATGTGCCGCAGTCTGCTGAGTGTCGATTGGCAAGGCTATGTTTACGACTGTGATTTCAACCAGATGTTGAAACTACCCATCACCCGTCAGACTGCCGGGCCGACGTCGACCGCAGAAAAGGGCGCGACCCATCTCTCTGACCTGCTGGGTGTCGACCTGGCGGGCGAGCCCATCGTGGTCAGTGGTCATTGCTATGGCTGTACCGCCGGACAGGGCAGCAGTTGTGGCGGTGCCTTGTCGTGACGATCCATCCGGCGTATTGGCGCTGATCATTGAACCATGCAGATCTCGATTATCATTCCGGTACTGAATGAGGCGCCGAGCATTGCCGTCTGCCTCGGCAGGCTGCAGCCGTATCGGGCGCAGGGTCACGAAATTATCGTCGTCGATGGCGGCAGCCACGATGACACGGCAGAGATCGCCCGGCCACTGGCGGACGAAGTACTCGCATCGCCAGCGGGTCGTGCAGTGCAGATGAATCATGGCGCCCGGGCCGCGCAGGGTGATGTGCTGTTATTCCTGCATGCGGATACACAGCTGCCTGATGCGGCCTGCGATGTCATTTGTGCCGCGCTGCAAACGGCGGCCCGCTGGGGGCGTTTTGACGTTCGCCTTTCCGGTTCTGCGCCCAGCTTTCGGCTGATCGAATTCATGATGAACCTGCGTTCCCGGATGACCCGAATTGCCACGGGCGACCAGGCCATGTTTGTGACAAAAGACCTGTTTCATACGGCGGGCGGCTTTGATGATATTCCACTAATGGAAGATATTGCCCTTAGCCGTTGCCTGAAAAAAAAGGCGCATGCCGCCTGTCTGCATGAGCGTGTTGTGACCTCCAGCCGGCGATGGGAGGAAAATGGCATTTTCAGAACTATCCTGTTGATGTGGCGGTTGCGTTTCTCTTACTGGCTGGGTGCCGATCCTGTACGCCTGGTCCGGCAGTATTACCGCTGATCCCATGCAGTTTCCCGAGGCACGTATTTTGTTGTTTTGCCGGGCACCGGTGGCGGGGCAGGTGAAGACGCGGCTGGCCCGTACTATTGGCAACGAGGCAGCGGTTCGCTGGCACCGGGCGCTGGCGGAACATTGCCTGAACACCATCGTTCCCGCGCAATTGGCACCGCTACAGCTGTGGTGCAGCCCGGATATTCATGCGGAATTTTTTTCCCGCCAGCAGGCCCAGTTCTCTCTCACTCTACATGGCCAGTCCGGCCCCGACCTGGGGGCGAGAATGAGTCATGCCTTTGATGTTGCGCTGGATGATGCCGAGTATGCGCTGGTGATTGGTAGCGATTGTCCGGCATTGAGTGCCGATTATCTTTACCAGGCGCTCACCGCCCTGCGTGATGGAATACCGGCGGTGATTGGCCCCGCGGAAGATGGTGGTTATGTCATGCTGGGGCAGCGTCGTAATCACCACCCGCTATTTGAAGATATTCCATGGGGAACCGATGCAGTGTTTGAAAAAACGTGCCAGCGAATGGATGATGGTTATCTTGCGTTGCCGCCACTCTGGGATATAGATGTTGTCGAGGATTTGCAGCGACTGAAGCAGGAGGCCGACTGCCTGCCTTTGTCGGACGAGCTGAAAGCTTGTCTTTCCCAGATAGACAAGCCATTAAACCCCCTGTCACTCGTACGCAAAAAAAGGGAATAATCTAAATGTATGCCGTTATTTTTAAAGCAAAAAGCTGTGCCGGGAGGAATAGGGGGCCTTTATGATCGTATTAACGAAGAAATGCTGATGGTTTTGTGACAGTAGGGGTGAATCGCAGGCAAAAAAACACCGCCATGAAGACGGTGTTCGGGGGAAGCCGGTCGGGACAGACCGGTAGGGGGATCCTGTGGGGGGGGTGCCTCACCCCCATGCTACCTGAGGCGCCTCCGACGCCAGATAGTTCAACGATTTTTTGTTTTTCTTTGCTGCGTTTCAGCCGAATGCCTGGCCTGGCTTGGCGCCAACGGCTTTGAGCAGGCTGGCCAGCGGGCAGAAACCCGTGAAGGACGACTGGAAAAGATTGGCGCCAACGAAGGCGGTCAACCACAGCCAGTTTGCCGAATGAACTTGCGACAGGCCCAGGCTGGTCAGGATGACGACGCCGGCGAAGGCCAGGACGATGCGGTCAATACTCATGGTTTGTTCCTCTGAATCTGCAGTGTTAATAGATATATGCTAATATTAGCATATTCTAATATATTATCCAGTCCAGTTATGAAGTTGATGTAATTCCTGCTGAGCCTGTTCCAAAATTACCCGCTGGCCGGGATTGAGGCATTTGCTGGCACAGTTGACATAAAATACCTGAATTGGATAGAGCGGAGTGGAAAGGCGTGGCTTTGTAACGATTGCTGGCCTCAGCGTATTCATTTCTGCATGATGGCCTCTGAAATCGCCCATCGGTTTGGCGATAGAGAGTTGGGAGAAAATGCGTGAATAGACCGAGTGTCGCTCTGTTTGGCACCGGATTGATGGGTGCGCCGCTGGCCGCGCGCCTGCTGGACGCGGGCTACCGTGTGGTGGTGTGGAACCGTACCGTGGAAAAGGCCGCATCGCTGGTGGCCAAGGGCGCCTTGCTGGCCGAATCGCCGGCGCAGGCGGTGGCCTCGGCGGAGGTGTTGATCACTTGGCTGTCGGATCAGGTGGCGATTCAGGAGGTGCTGTTTCCGGCCGAACGAGCCAGTGTGCTGGAGGGTAAGACCCTGGTGCAGATGGCCACCATCGGCCCAGAGCACAGCCGCTGTCTGCAGGATGCCGCCCACGCCCACGGCGCTGAGTATCTGGAGGCCCCGGTGCTGGGCAGTATTCCCGAGGCGAAAGCCGGTACTCTGCTGTTGATGGTGGGGGCGACGGAGGTGCAGTACGCGCAATTCCGTCCGCTATTGGAAGTGTTCGGGCAGAACATCGTGCACGTCGGCAAAGTGGGTCAGGCAGCGGCCATGAAGCTGGCCTTCAACCAGCTTATCGCCGGACTTACTGCCAGCTTTAGTCTCAGTCTCGGCCTGATCCAGGAGGAGGATGTACGTGTCGAGCTGTTCATGGACATGCTGCGTGACTCGGCCTTGTACGCGCCCACCTTTGACAAAAAGCTGCTGCGCATGCTGGATCGTGACTACACCAATCCCAATTTCCCCACTCGTCACCTGCTCAAGGATATTGACCTGTTCATCGATGCCGCCGAGCAGTACGGTTTTACCACGGCTGCTCTGCAGGGCGTGCGTGATATTGCCTCGCTGGCGTTGGCCAAGGGGCTGGCGGATACCGACTATTCCGCCATTAACGAGGTGATCCACCCGCTGCGCGAAGAGAAGTAGTTCCGCATGGGCTTATATTGTGCGTAACCATCAATGAGGGTCAACCATGATTGAAGATTTTAAGGGTGATGAATCCTGGCGGATGTTCCGCATCATCAGTGAATTCACCGAAGGTTTTGACAGGCTTTCACGTATCGATTGCGCCGTTTCTATCTTCGGTTCCGCGCGTCTGTCGCCGGAAAATGCGTATTACCAGCAGGCGGAAGAGATTGCGGGTCGGCTGGCCGCTGAGGGTTTTTCCATTATTACCGGCGGTGGCCCTGGGATCATGGAAGCAGCCAACAAGGGTGCAACCGGGCCGGATATGCCGGCTGAGGTAAAGTCTATTGGCTTGAATATCAGTCTGCCCAAGGAACAGACACCTAATCCCTATCAAAATCTCACCCTGGATTATCGTTATTTTTTCGTTCGCAAGGTGATGTTCGTTAAACATTCCATGGGCTATGTTTGCATGCCCGGTGGCTTTGGCACCCTGGATGAGTTCTTCGAGGCGTTGACCCTGATGCAGACCCTGAAGATTTATCCCATGCCGATGGTACTGTTCGGCTCGGCCTTCTGGCAGGGGTTGCTGGACTGGTTGCGTAGTACCCTGCTGACCCATGGCACTATCTCGGAAGCAGATTTTGACTACATCACGGTGACCGATAATATCGACGAGATCGTCACCATCATGGTCGAGCACCGTGCGTGGAAAAACAAAATGCGCACCAAGTCGCCGGATTCAGATTACGATTGAGTGGTTTCTGCAGGTGCAGCGCGATGCGCGTTTCCTGTTTCTGCGATACCGCCGCTGCCCGGTTTTTCTGAGAGGTTCATTTCCCTCGTCCCAGCTGGTGAACTATTGCACAGCAGTGTCTTCGCTGTCTTCCGCCTTAGGCAGTTCGACCGGGGTGATCAGCACCACCAGACCAAACAGCGGATGGTCGAGATAGTGCAGCACCTTTGAGCGCATGCGTCGAGATTCCTGTAGGCGAAAACCGCGAACGGCCTGCCATTCGTCCAGTCGGTAGGCCGGGCCCTGGGGCTCGTAGAGGGTGGGGTAGGGGCGGTCGTACCAGAGGTCGAAGTCCGACACGGGTATCGCGGCCTGCTGGGTGACGGGAATACGATAAATAAGATCCGTGGCCAAATGCAGGTAACGGGCGACGCTCAGCCTGACCGTGCCGATGAGTTTCGGGTTGGGTGGGCCAGCATGGATTTCAGCCTCGGACGGGGGGCGGTCGTTGATGATCAATGGTTTTGTCATGCCGTCATAGAGCAGCACCGGACGCGCATGGGCGCGCTCATAGGTTGGTTGGCGCCAGGCGATATGTAACAGGGGTTCAAACCGCGATGAGCGGCGCAGGCGTCTGGCGGTCTTCTGCAATTGCCACTCGGATTCATCGAGCAGCTGAAACGCGACAGGGATCTGTATGGCATCGCCGCTGGCGGTTTCTGTGGCGGCAGCTTCCATGACCATTTCACCCAACACTCCGTCTGTTGTTTCAGGGGCGTCTACCTGTGGCAGGCGCAGTTCCACCAACCCCTCCAGTGGCAGGTCGGCGCCAATGATGGCCGGCCATTGTTCAGCGTCCAGTGCCTGCGAATTGTTGTGGGAAAACAAGATCAATTCGACCTGATACCAGCGGCCACCATCCTCGTCTTCATTGTCGGCGGCCGTGGCCATGCCGCAGAAAGTGGCCATCAGCAGCCCCGAGAGCCAGCGGTTCTTGATAGAATGTGCGATTGTCGGTAATGAAGTTGTCTTCGGCATTTATCCGCATTTATCCAAGGAATCTGTTTTATGCCCGTTCGGCCTGTTTTACGTTTAGGTCATCCCACGCTCAGCCAGCCGGCCAAGGCCGTCGCCGAGTTTAACACGCCGCAACTGGACGCGCTGATTCAGGACATGCTGGATACCATGGCGGCGGAAAACGGCGTCGGTCTGGCGGCGCCACAGGTCAATGAGCCGCTGCGCCTGATTGTCTTCGGTATGCAGGATAATCCGCGCTATCCCGGTCGTGAACCGGTACCTACCACGGTTCTTATCAATCCAAGCATTACCCCCATAGGCGATGAACAGGAGGGAGATTGGGAAGGTTGTTTGAGCCTGCCGGAGCTGCGTGGATGGGTGTCGCGCCACCGACACATCGTCTACACCGGCTTCGATGCCAAGGGCCAGCCCATCGAACGTGAGGCAAACGGCTTTCACGCCCGCGTGGTGCAGCACGAATACGACCACCTGGACGGTATTTTATTTCCCCAGCGTATGCCGGATATGCGCCGCTTCGGCTATGAACAAGAGCTATCCGCTGCGGCGGAAAGTCACTGAGAGACAACATCACAATGACCGCTCCTTCCGATATCGCCGCCCGCGTCCGCGAGTTGCGTAAGCAGCTCAATGACCACAACTATCGCTATTATGTGCTCGATGATCCAGAGATTCCGGATGCCGAATATGATCGCCTGTTCCGCGAGTTGCAGGCGCTGGAGGAGAAATACCCGGCACTGGTGGTAGCAGACTCGCCTACCCGGCGCGTCGGTGCCAAACCGCTCAAGGTCTTTGGTGAGGTGAGACACGCCGTGCCCATGCTGTCCCTGGGCAATGCCTTCAGCGATGAAGAAGTGCGCGATTTTGGCCGCCGTATCGCCGAAAAACTTGGCCTGAGCGAGGTCGATGTCGACTTCACTGCCGAGCCGAAGCTGGACGGCCTCGCCATCAGCCTGTTGTACGAGGCCGGTGTGTTGGTGAGTGCCGCCACGCGGGGTGACGGCATTACTGGCGAGGACGTGACGCAGAATATACGTACCATCCCCTGCGTGCCGTTGCGTCTGCGCGCTGAGGCGCAGCGGCCTTTGCCGCGCGTGCTGGAGGTGCGTGGCGAAGTGTATATGCCGAAAGCCGGATTCGAGGCCCTCAACGAACGCCAGCGCGCGGCCGGTGAAAAGCCCTTCGCCAATCCACGCAATGCCGCTGCCGGCTCGCTACGCCAGCTTGACCCGAAGGTGACCGCCAGTCGACCACTGGCCATGTTTTGCTACGGCATCGGGCAGGTGCAGGATGGCCGACTGCCGGATCGGCACAATGCCATTCTCTCGCAACTGAAAGATTGGGGCCTGCGGGTATGCCCGGAGATCCGCACCGTGAAGGGCATCGACGCCTGCCTCGACTATTACCGTGAGATCGGTGAACGCCGTGCCAGTCTGGCCTATGAGATCGACGGCGTGGTGTACAAGGTGGATCACATCGATCAGCAGGAGACGCTGGGCTTCGTCTCGCGTGCGCCGCGCTGGGCCGTTGCCCACAAGTTTCCCGCCCAGGAGGCCTTGACCCGTCTGCTGGCCATCGACATCCAGGTGGGCCGCACCGGCGCCATCACGCCGGTAGCGCGTCTGGAACCAGTGGATGTGGGAGGCGTCACCGTCACCAATGCCACCCTGCACAACCAGGATGAGATCGCACGTATGGATCTGCATGTGGGTGATCATGTGGGTGATACGGTGGTGATCTACCGTGCTGGGGACGTGATTCCTAAGGTGGGAGGTGTGGTGCTGTCACGCCGCCCAGCGGATGCCAAGCCCTTTGTGATGCCGAGCCACTGCCCGGTATGTGGTTCCGATATCGTGCGCCTCGAAGGCCAGGTGATCGCTCGTTGCAGCGGTGGTCTGTTTTGCCCGGCGCAGCGCAAGGAGGCCATCAAACACTTCGCCTCACGGCGAGCCATGGATATCGAGGGGCTGGGCGAAAAGCTGGTCGAACAGCTGGTGGATCGGGATCTGGTGCACGATCCCGCCGATCTGTACACGTTAAGGATGGAACAATTAGCAGCCCTGGAGCGTGTAGCACAGAAGTCGGCCGAGAATCTGCTTGCCGCGCTGGAGAAAAGTAAGGCGACGAGCCTGGGACGTTTCCTGTTTGCGCTGGGTATCCGTGAAGTCGGCGAGACTACGGCACAGAGTTTGGCGCAGCATTTTTGCGACTTGCAGGCCATCGAGGAGGCCGATCTGGAAACTTTGCAATCGGTGCCGGACGTGGGGCCGATAGTGGCAAACAGTATTTATACTTTCTTTCGTCAGGCGCATAATCGGCAAGTCATCGATAAGCTGATTGCCGCTGGTATTCACTGGCCAAAGATAGTGGTGAAGAAACCGGCAACGCTGCCATTGGCCGGTAAGGTCATCGTGTTGACCGGCACCCTGCAGGGCCTGTCACGGCCCGAGGCAAAGCAACGCCTGCAGGCATTGGGGGCGAAGGTGACAGGCAGTGTGTCAAAAAATACGGATTGGGTGATTGCCGGTGAAGCCGCTGGCGCCAAGTTGAAAAAGGCACGGGAGTTTAATATTGAGATACTCGATGAAGCTGGATTGCTGAATCTGTTGCAATAACAAGGATGAGCGCGATGATGCGAAGTTGTAAGGCCCGTTGGTATAAGGGTTGCCTGCTTGTACAGCCTGCAATGTGGTTATTGTTGAAAACCAAGGAATACTCGTGAGTGGATTTGGCGCATGGAAATTTAGCGTCCGGCTTTCAGCAAGGTATCTGTTACATCTGGCCCTGATCGGCATCGTGATGGTCGTGTTGCTGGTGAGCGGCATGGTGTGGTGGGAAGTCAACGATGCGACACTCCGTTTCGAACGTGAATCATTGGCAACCCATGACTTGGTGTTGCGTCGTCTGAGTGAAAGTGAGGCGGTGCTCAGTGGTCTGGTGGCCTTGCATCACGCATTCGATGAGGTTGATCGAGGGCAACTCTCACTCTATGCCAGTGAAATGCTGGGTCGGTATCCGCATATCGGTTACATCGAATATCAGGAAAGAGTTTTCCGTCGGGATATTGTGGGCGTTGAAAAGTCGTTTCGGACGAAAAATTATCTGTCCTACCGTATTTGGGAGTGGCGGGCGGGACAGCGCCAGCCAGTGGCCGAGCGGCCGTTTTATTACCCCATCGCCTTTATTGAGCCGCTGGAACTCGGACGGGCGCAGATGCTGGGTTATGATGTTTACTCCGATGCAGATTTTCGTCGTGCTATTGACAAGGCCATCAGCAGCGGTGATGTCAGTGCCTCTGCACCTTTTAAATTGCCTAATGGCCAGCAGGCCTATACCTTGTTCAAGGCAGTATATTCCGGTCTCGACTTAGCCAAAAAAGATGCGCCGGAGCTTACCCGGGAAAAACGTCTTGTATCCCTGGTGGTGAGGGCTGAATACCTGTTGGCAAGTAGTGATTTTCTGACGCCCGGCGCCAGCATTAAGCTTAGCTATCAGGCAGAGGTTTCGCGTGAAGGAGTTTCACGCGAGTTGTCCCATATTGACTCCACTCATCAGGTGAGGCCTGTCTTGCGCTGGGTTCTGCCAGAGCTGGAATTCAGCAGGGTACTGGACGGCGATGGAAAACCCTTTCTTCTCGCCATCAAAAAACAGTTAGGTGCTGAGATTTTTCGTCTCGATATGCTGACAGGTATCAGTCTTTTTTCACTATTGTTTATCCTGCTGTTGTACATGCGAAAGCGTTTTGTGCTCGAACGTGAACACAGCAGAGACGTTTTGTTTCAGCATCGGGAGCAGGCAGAGATCACCCTGCATTCTATTGCCGATGCGGTGATTACCACCGATGCCGGGGGGCGAGTGGAGCATATGAATGCCACGGCGGAGCAGATAACGGGTTGGTCTCTTGTGCAGGCGCGCGGCAGAGAACTGTCTCATATACTTCCTCTCAAGGATGAACATACCCAGGGTATGGTGTGCACTCCCGTTGCTGAATGTATCCGGGAGGGTCGTACGGCACGCCTTTCCGAAGCGGTCATCCTGCATGGCAGACAGGGTGGAGAGTCTTTCATTATGGCCAATGCTTCGCCGATTCGTGATCGGGATGGACGGATAATTGGTGCGGTGCTGGTCTTCCACGATGTTAGCAAGGAGCGACGGATGGAGGAGCAGCTAGCCTATCAGGCCAGTCATGATGCCCTTACCGGTCTGCTCGATCGTGGTGAATTCGAACGCCAGCTCAATGCCGCTCTGCACAGTGCAAAGACATCGGGACGTCAGCATGCCTTGTGCTATATGGATCTGGATCAGTTCAAGGTGGTCAATGATGCCTGTGGTCATGCGGCGGGCGATGAACTACTGGTGCAGCTTTCGGCATTGCTGATGGCCACGGTGCGTGATACGGATATTCTCGCACGTCTCGGTGGTGATGAATTTGCGGTGTTGCTGATGGATTGTCCACTTAATCTGGCAGCCAATAAGGCTGAATCCTTGTGCGATGTTGTTAAGACCTTCCGTTTTATCTGGCAGGGTAAGCGTTTTGATGTCAGCTTCGGTGTCGGTGTGGTTCCGGTAACGAAAAATAGTGGTACGACGACAGATGTTCTGCGTGCCGCAGATATCGCCTGTTATACCGCCAAATCCAAGGGGCGGAACCAAGTCTTTGTTTATGAATCGGGCAACCCGGAACTGGAAAAGCGCCGTGGTGAAATGCGCTGGGCGACACGCATCGCCGAGGCGCTGGAAAAAAAGCAATTTTGGCTTTACTACCAAACTATCAAGCCCATTTCTGCCGAAGAATCCGGGTTGTTCCATTGCGAACTGCTGATGCGCCGTGAAGATGAAAAGGGTGTGTTGGCCTCGCCGGAGGAATTTATTCCCGCCGCCGAGCGTTTCAATTTGATGCCGGATATCGATCGCTGGGTGGTTAGCACGGCGCTGCCGAAGATTACCGAGTTGGCTCGTTATGCGGCACAAAAAGGTGAGCGCGTTTTGTGTGGTATTAATCTTTCCGGGCAGTCGCTGGGTGATGAGACCTTTTATGATTATGTCAGTTGTCTGATGGACTCGCACGAAGTGCCGGCCGAGGCCGTTTGTTTTGAGATCACAGAAACATCTGCTATTTCCAATATTGAAGTAGCACTGAAGTTTATACAGAAAATGCGCGCACGGGGCTGCCGGTTTGCGCTGGATGATTTTGGCACTGGCGTCAGCTCATTTTCCTATCTCAAAAAGCTGCCGCTCGACTATGTGAAAATCGATGGCAGTTTCATCCGTGAGTTATTGCATGAGCCAGTCGATGAAGCGATGGTGAAGTCCATCAACCATATCGCGCACACGCTGGGCATTAAGACCATCGCCGAGTATGTGGAAAATGATGAATTACTGGAGCGGCTCCGTGAGCTGGGGACGGATTATGCTCAGGGGTATGCCATTGCCCGGCCGGCGCCGCTCAATGAGATACTGAACGACGCAGACCGTTGAGAGCAGTGACAGGATCACGGTTTTTCAATTTTTGCTTCTTTGCGTAAATCCGCGATGTAATTCTCCATCAACCGGTTCTGTAGACCAACACGAATTTGCTCCTTGATGCTGTCGTAGGGCGGAGGGGCAACGCTACGCACGTCTTCGAGCTGGATGATGTGCCAGCCAAAGTCGGTTTTTACCGGTGTCTTGGTGTAGGTGCCCTTTTTCATCGCTTCCACCGCCTTGCCAAGGGGCTGCATCATCTGCTCGGCGCGAAACCAGCCCAGATCGCCGCCGCTTGTGGCACTGGGGTCGGTGGAATGCTCACTGGCCTGTTGCGAGAAATCGCCGCCCTGATTCAATTCTTCAATGATGGCCTCGGCTTCGTGTTCTGCGGCAACCAGGATATGACGTGCCTTGTATTCGGTGCTGCTCAGTTCATCCCGGCGGCTTTCGTATTCCTTTTTCATGTCGGCTTCATCGACGGCAAAGCGATCCGATGAACGGTTCAGCATGGTGCTGGCAATGATGTTGATGCGTAGTTGCTCGATCTCGGCCTGAATGGCTGGGGTCTTGTCAACGCCGATGCTGACGGCGTGTTGATAGATCAGTTCACGATTGACGAGTTCCTCGATCAGCGCGTCCCGCTGTGGGCCGTCGATAGCCTCGGGCGGCAGGCCGCGCTGTTGCGCATAACTCTTCAGGGTTTTTTCGTTGATGTCCTTGCCATTGACGGTGACGACAATGTGCGCCTTGCCCGGATCGTCGCCGGGTGAGGCGAGGCTGGCAGTGGAAATTGTCAGCAGGCCGGTTAGCAGGATGATGGCGAGAGTTTTGATTGACGAGTGCATGTGCGTGGGTTCCATGAGAGATTTTAGGGTGATGGTTTGTTACCGTCAGGGCGTGGAGGCCTTGATACTGAGGGCGTGAATTTCCTGTTGCATCATGTCCTCCAGAGCCGCGTAGACTTGGCGATGACGCGCCAATGGTGCCTTGCCTTCGAAGGCTGTGGAAACGATGTGTACGGTATAGTGGCCGCCGCCGCGCGCACCGGCATGACCGGCATGGAGGTGACTGTCATCCTCTATTTCTAGTGATACGGGTGACAGTGCCGCAGTCAGTTTTTCGCGGATTTGTTCGATGCGATTGCTCATTTCGGGAAAACCTGTATGAAGGGTTTGACGGTGACCTGTGCATAAATACCGGCCTCGGTATAGGGATCGGCCCAGGTTTGTGCGCTTTGTAGTGAATCGAATTCAACGACAATCAGGCTGCCGCTGAAGCCCGCCGGGCGCGCTTGTTGGCATTTTTCCAGACAGTTGTCTACAAACTGGCTGCTGATGGCGTATAGCATCGCGTCAGTCTCTTTTGGTTTCGGTCGCGGGTTGGCCCTTCATGTAACGGATAAGATACAGGCCCTGGCCCAGCACAAAGACCAGTGTGAGGCCGGTCATGCCGAACAGCTTGAAATTCACCCAGGTGTCGGTGTCGAAATTGTACATGACGTACATATTGGCGAAGCCGAGAAAGATAAAAAATGCTGACCAGGCCAGATTGATACGTGGCCAGAGGGTGGCGGGAAGCTCGATGCTAGTACCCATCATGCGTTCGACGATGGTCTTTTTACCAATGAACTGGCTGCCGAGGAACACCAATCCGAATAGCCAGTTGATCACACTGGGCTTCCACTTGATGAAGGCTTCATCCTGTAAGAACAGGGTTAGGCCACCGAATACCACCAGCAGGGCAAGGGTGAGCAGATGCATGTTTTCAAAGCGCCGGTACTTCAACCAGTACCCACCCACCTGCATAAAACTGGCGGCGATGGCGACCACGGTGGCGGCATAAATACCATATAACTTGTAGGCAATAAAGAACAACAGGATGGGAAAGAAATCATAGAGAAGTTTCATGGTTGTCTTGGGCACCGCGTCAATGAGTCGTTGTCATTTACCTAGCATCTCTTACTGATACCGGGCAAATACCAGCCCATTAATTTACCACATTACCGGCATTTGTCGCAGGCAGGTCTGATAAACTGTCCGACAAGGAGTTATTCGAATGCCTATTCACTATGATTTGCACAGCCACTCCACCGCATCTGACGGCACACTGACACCCACGGCGTTGATTCAGCGCGCAGGCAAACAGGGGGTGGACGTACTGGCGCTAACGGATCACGATGTCACCGATGGCCTTGAGGAGGCGCGCCGGGCGGCGGATGAAATCGGCCTGCGATTGATCAATGGGGTGGAAATTTCCGTGACCTGGCATGGCGCCACCGTTCATATCGTCGGCCTGAATTTCGACCCGGCCAATGCCCGCCTTCAGGCCGGGTTGGCCGAGCTGCGAAAATACCGTGCCTGGCGGGGTGAGGAGATCGCCCGTCGACTGGAAAAGAAGGGCATTTCCGGCGCCCTGGAAGGAGCAAAGGCTTTCTGCAATGGACAGATTCTCAGCCGTACCCACTTCGCACGTTTTCTGGTGGCACAGGGACACGCCAAGGATATGCGTAAGGTGTTTGGCAAGTTTCTCACCCATAACCGTCCCGGCTATGTAGCCGGCGAGTGGGCGGCGCTGGCGGATGCGGTAGGCTGGATTCGCGATGCCGGCGGCCAGGCGGTGATCGCCCACCCGGCGCGTTACCGTCTCAGCGCCACCCGCCTGCGTGCCCTCATCACGGCTTTCATGGAGTGCGGCGGTGAAGTGCTGGAAGTGGCCTCCGGCAGTCACTCAGCGGGCGATGTGCAGGGCATGGCCCAGTATGCACGGCGCTATGAGCTGCTTGTTTCGCAGGGCTCGGACTATCATGGTCCCGAGCAGTCCTGGTTGGAATTGGGGAAAATGCCATCAATGCCGGAAGGCTGTATCCCGGTGTGGACGCTCTGGAAGACAGAACAGGAGGCAAAGTCATGAGCCAGTTTTTCCAGATTCATCCAGATAATCCGCAACCACGCTTGATCGACAAGGCAGTTGAGATTATTCGTCAGGGTGGGGTCATCGTTTATCCTACCGATTCTGGTTATGCTCTGGGCTGCCTCATGGGCGACAAGGCAGCGCAGGAGCGCATTCGCTGCATCCGCCAGGTGGATGATAAGCATAATTTCACCCTGGTGTGCCGTGACCTCTCCGAGCTGGCGACCTATGCCAAGGTGGGTAATAGTGCTTACCGGCTGATCAAGAGCCTCACACCCGGCGCCTATACCTTTGTTCTGGTGGCTACCCGGGAGGTACCGCGTCGCCTGCAGAATCCTAAGCGCAAGACCATCGGCCTGCGTGTGCCAGACAATCGTATCGCGCAGATGTTGCTAGAGACCCTTGGCGAACCGTTGATGAGTTCCACCCTGATTCTACCCGGTGACGACATGCCGCTCACCGACCCCTACGACATCCGTGACACCCTGGAGCATAGTCTTGACTTGGTTATCGATGGCGGGTACTGCGGCTTCGAGCCGACCACGGTGGTGGATTTAACCGGTGATGCGCCAGTGGTGTTACGCGAAGGGTTGGGAGATATCGGTGTGTTCGCCGGGTTGTGATGTCGGACTGCTGACGGCGATCAATAGCCTGACGCTCACTGCGGTATCCGGCGTAGTGGCATTGGCGAACGCCGGCGACATCAATTAAAGCAACGGATCAGTTTAATCCCCGCCTTAAGCGACAAAAGGAATTGATATGACGGAAATACTCATTAGCAGTCAGGTATACAGCAAACCGCAGTTCAGGCAGATGTGTGGCGAACCGCTCGAAGAATTACACTGCAACGGGCAACACGGCGTCATGTGGGCCTATAAACCCTATACCATCGGCCGGCTATCGCCTGCAGATGGTGGTTTTATCGCACCTCTTCTCTGTAGTAATCCACGAAATATTCATGCGCTCTCCGCCACCCTGGGGCAGGATAAGGTTGTCGGCGTCAGCAGTGCCATGATGGCACTGCGTGATAGCACGGCCGCCCTGGCCGGTTCCGCAGCCTCCGTCCACGTCGCCCGCGGCAATACCTTCACGGCCTCCGTGCAGCATTACCAAAACGCCCTGCTGACCTATCGCGACGTGATGCATGGCAAGGGCGCCCCAGGCGTAACCCCGGCCGCAGTCGGGCAGGCGATTCATACCGCTTTTGCCAACCTGCAAAAAAGCTTTCGATATGAACTCTGGATGACCTCACTCTCGCAGAAAAATGCGCCATACAAAGGCGCGGCCCTGACCAACAGCACCCGCGCCATGAACATTGCCCGCAGCAGCCGCCACATCCAAAAACTGCAACTGACCTCCGCCATCCAGGCCACGGCCCTGGGTCGATTCAGTCAATATGGGAAGGTTTTAGGCAATGGTCTGGTACTTGTCGATGTGGGCAGCCGTGTTGGCAATATACACAATGAGTACAAAGCAGATGGTGACTGGGAGCGGGAGCTGTTTATTGAGTCGAGTAGTTTTGCATTGAGTGCGGGTGCAGGCATAGTTGCTGTAAACGTGGGCACTACAGCATTGATGTTTTTAACTGTAGCTACACCGATTGGATGGGTCGGTCTTATTGTTACGGCTGCGGCTGTATCTATGGGAATGAACCACATTGTAAAAGGTGAAAGCGGGGGATGGTACGATTATATAATGGATAAGTTGAAATTTTTATGAGCTTTTCTATTCTCTTCGCGATCCCAGCTGCAACGATGTTTGTCGGGTGGGTTTTATTTGTTATTTTCGGCCAGATCACTGTACGTAAGCTCAGAAAAAATCCTGAAACCAAGCATGAATTAGGTATTGAATTCTTAAGCGGTTGGGATATTTTTAATGTTGCCCAAGCATTGACATTACCAAAATCAGTGATGCAAAAAATCAGAAATAATCCTCAAGGAGGCAGCGTGGTTTTTGCAAATTACAAGTTATTGTATGAACATACGACGGTGTTTGATAGGGTGCTGGCGCGCGTGTTCTATACGCTATTTACTTTTTCTGGATTTGGGTTGATTATATTAGGAGTGTTGTATTGGTTCGGAGTTTTCGACTGAAACAAGCAATGCACAATGGTTCCCTGACGGAACGTCTCCTGCACATCCATATTGCACGCAGCTACCACGCCACGGAGATAAACATCTATAGAGGACAGACCACCATCTATAGGGGGGGCAGACCACGGTTTAGCCCATATTTTTCATGGAAATCGTGGTCTGTCCCCTATTTTACCCCCCATTCAATATTCGGTGGGAATTGCAGACTGCATGTCCATGGCGTAAAGTACGATGATGTAAGTGATTGATTGTTTGGCAGGTTTGTAGGAGTATTTGGAGAGGTCGGGAATTACCGGCGAATAAATCACCGGATTTCGGGGCGGGGTTCTATCCCATTTTGGGGTAGATTAAGCGTTATGCGCAATAGTTTCAACAACAAGCCCTGAAGGAGGGATTCAAAATGGCAGTAAAACATACACCAACTAAAGAAGTTCATAAAGGCACCAAAGGGGGTAAAACCGGGTGTGGCTTTGATACTCGCGAAAACCCCAGTCATTGGGTGTCAACTTCAGAAAAAATAACATGCGCTAAAAACGGATGTAAAAATTAAGCATATATCTCATGCATCAATAAACATTAGAGCTTGGAGGTAACGGTAGGTCTTGAAGTCAATGTGAGTATCTTGTTTGGGTTGGAAGTGAGCGTTAAAGCGACGGTTAATACTTTAGTGGAGGTGTTCATGGAAAATTCATTCGTTTTGTTTTTTAGCGTTTGGTGCGGGGTGGCGTTTTTGCGGGCCTAGTTGGGACACTTCCAACCCAAGCGAGAGATTAGCACTGATGAATAACCTGCTTTATCCAGGAAAAACGAGAGGGGGTGCAAATCCCTTTTCCCGCACCAAATTTTGGTATAGATACGTGGTGAAAAGCGCATAATCGGGTAACCGGGGGTCTCTAACCCCCAGTCCCCACAACACCCTGCATGCGGCTCCGCACAGGGCGTTTCATTTAGCATGGTGAAGCGCAATCCATCCATCACGTAACGCATAAAGTCCCTGG
>JAKIUN010000075.1 GCA_021647505.1 Gammaproteobacteria bacterium | reverse complement strand
AAAAAGCGGTTTTTTGCAGGTTTTCAGTGGAAGGCCTGCTTTATTATAGCTTTCTTCGCGCCAGGAATGGAGTGGTTTTTTATATTAAATCATGAGGTTGGATAGTTTTCGGGCGGGCACTACTTAGTTAAAATTGGAAATTCTCAAGGCATTAGAATCCCTAAACCCTTGGTTGAGCAAGCTCGCCTGGAAGGAAAAGAACTTAAGTTGCAATTAGTTAACGACGGGCTGCTTATTATGCCCGAAAAAGAAGCTAGGAATGGATGGAAAGAAGCAATAGACAGCGTGATGGTGGCTCAAGGCCCAGAAGTGCTCAACAGTGAGTGGCTTGATATCCCCTTGGTTTCAGATGACGAGCTGGAATGGTGATGGCAAAACGATTTGATATATGGCTCGTTGACCTCAACCCGACGAAGAGACGAGAAATCAATAAAACACGACCTTGTGTTGTGGTATCTCCAAATGAAATGTCAGCACTGTCTACGGTTCTCATAGCTCCAATGACAACAAAGGGTTTTGAATTTCCTTGTCGTATTAAGTGTCGGTTCAAAGGGAAAAGTGGACTGGTTCTGCTTGATCAAATTAGAGCCATAGATAAATCTCGGTTAGTAAAACGATTGGGAACGATTAGCGCCAAAACACAAGTGGAACTTTGCGCCTGTTTACAGGAAATGTTTGAGCATTAATTAACCCGGCAACACTGAAGTCCAAGATGGTCACAGCGATTTACTTCCCGGTAAACCCGTGGATCAACCGCCGTGCACGCTTGGTGGGACGACCCTGGCCCGGCTCACGGTGAGCATTGGCGAGACGGCGCTGCGCAGCGGCCTTTTCGCGCTGCACAATGCTCTCCATCGTCTCTTTATAAAGCTGCTGGGCGATCGGGGCGGGGCCACGGCGGCCTGAAAGGTCTCGTACGATAACGGTCTTTTCGTCAAAACCCTGGCGGATCTTCAGTTCATCACCCACCTTGAGTTCACGGCTGGGTTTGGCGCGGCTGCCATTGAGTTCGATCTTGCCGCCCTTGATGGCCTCGGCGGCAAGACTGCGGGTCTTGAAAAAGCGGGCCGCCCACAACCACTTGTCGAGGCGTACCTTTTTATCCGTAGTACTCGCGTTGGCCGGCATCATTTTTCCTCCACGCAGGTACGGTCACGGCCGCCGTCTTTGGCCTTGTAGAGGGCACGGTCGGCACGCTGAAACAGGGTTTCGGGATTGTCGTCTTCACGCATTTCCGCCAACCCCACGGAAACGGTGATGGCGACGCCCGTACCCTGGTAGTGAAACTGGCTCTGCGAGACGTCCTTACGGAGTTTTTCCACTGCCACCAGACCGTCACTCAGGCCGGTTTCCGGCATCACGATGACGAATTCTTCACCGCCATAACGGGCCAGAAAGTCGGTCTCGCGTAGATTATTACGCACCCGGTCGGCGATAATCTTCAGTGCCTTGTCGCCAGCCTTGTGGCCATAACTGTCGTTGATGCGTTTGAAGCGGTCGATGTCCAGCACCGCCAGCGACAACGGCTGCTTATAGCGCTTGGCGCGAGCGAACTCCTGCACAATACGCTCATCGTAGGCGAGACGATTATAGAGGCCGGTGAGCGGATCGCGCACCGCCTGTTCATGCTTTTCACGCAGCCGCTGGCGCAGGCTTTCGCCCTCCTTTTCCATTTCACGCACGCGCTGGTTGAGATGTTCGAGCTGTTCTTCCAACTGCCGCTGCCGTGCCTCATCGGACTCACGGTGTTCGTCAAGATGACGCAGGATGGTTTCCAGGCGCTGCTGGATCTCTGCCTTCAACTGCTGTGGATCCTCAGCCTGATCGACACTGCTTTCGATGTGCCGCACCTGAGCCTGCACCACAGCATCCAGTTCGCGTGAACTGTCGACACTGGCGCGGTGATGGGTCTTCGCACCGGCCAGGTATTGGTCGAGATCCTGTAGGCGCCCCGTCAGCTGACGCAGAAAGTCCTGCAGCTCATGATTTTCGGCTTCCATCTGCCGGCGCATGGTGGAAATGAGGTCAGCAATAGCGTGCAGTGCGGGGGCGATGGCGTGCTCTGCCAGGCCATTGGCAAGGCGATCTTTGAGACTTTCCACCTGCTCGGTAAGTGCCGCTGGCAGGCTCAAGGTATCCAGCAGTTGGATACAAAATTCACCCAGCAGTGGGTCTGCGTTTGTCAGCACCTGTTGGCCGGCGTCCTCTCGGCCCGATTCCCTGTCACTGGCTTTAGTACCACCCTGGCTGCCGAACAACCGCTTTATTAGCCCGCCGCCACCGCCCGTCTCCGGCTTCAGCGCGCTGTTGACCAATTCGGCCAGTTCGTACAGTGGCTGTTCCATCTGCCTGATATCATCAGCCTCTGCAAAGTGGTGCCGCAGGGTCTTGGCGCGTGAACGCAGTTCGCGCGGCAGGGACAGGCTGTCCAGCCAGTGAATAAGCAATGCTTGTGGATTACTGGCGACCTGCTGACTACGCTGTTCGTCGAGACGCACCACGGCATCCGCGACCCCCTCGATGACCCGCTCCAGCTGCCCTACATCGGCACCGCTGCGAATGGCCTGCCGCAGGGCATCGAGTTCCTGATCCAGCCGTTCATCGACACCCTGCGCGGCCAACGCGACGCGGGTCAGACCCTGCCGCAGTAGGGTTTCGGTCGCCTGCCAAGCTGCTTCGGCGCGCTCCTGGCGGTCGAGGTTGGCAAGGTATTTCTGTTTCCAGTCGTCGGCCATGTCTTCAGATCAGTTGCAAGCCATCCGGCAGGATGATTTCGGTGGCGATGGGCAGGTGATCGGACAGCAGGTGCTGCATGACATGCACATCGTGCACCTTCAGGCTGGGCGAGGTGAGAATGTGGTCGAGGGTGCGCATAGGCCGCCAGCTCGGGTAGGTCTTGAGGCCGTGGAGAGGCTCGCACAGGTCTGTGGCGGAAAGCAGAAAGCGCATCTCATTGCTGTCGGGCTGACAATTGAGATCACCCATTACCACCACATGCTGATAGCGGTTGACCAGTCCGGCGACGAATTCGAACTGACGCTGACGGGCACGCGCACCCAGCGCCATATGCAGAACCAGCAATACCAGCGGGTTGTCCCGGTGACCATAGCGCACCACCATCACGCCCCGCCCCGGCAGCCGGCCAGGTAATTTGTGATTAGTGATTTCCACCGGCTTGAAGCGACTCAGCAAGCCATTGCTGTGGCGTGCGATCTTGCCAAGGCGGCGGTTGGTATGGTGATGCCAAAAGGGAAAACCGGCCTTTTTGGCGAGAAATTCAGTCTGATTGACGAAGCCGGAGCGCAGGCTGCCGGCGTCCACTTCCTGCAGGGCGACGATATCAAAATCGCTGATGGCACGGGCGATACGCGACAGGTTATCGTACAAGCGCGAATGGGGCAGGACGTGCTTCCAGCTCTCCGTCAGATAATCGCGAAAACGGGTGCTGGCGATGCCCACCTGGATGTTGTAGCTGAGCAGGCGGACACGCCGGCCATGAGACGCTTCGTCCAGGTCAAAGGGATCAGGGATGGGGACAGTCTGCTGCACGGGGCCCGTCATGTGGTCTCACAGGTGAATGATCATATCGCCGAGCTTTTCGGTCAAGCGTAGGTTCTCGCTGTAGTCCACCGGGCAGTCGATAATGCTCACGGCATCGTCATTGAGTGCCTGACGCAGGGTCGGCAACAGCTGATCGGCCTGCTCAATGCGGTAACCCTTGGCGCCAAAGGACTGTGCCAGTTGGATGAAGTCCGGGTTGTTGAATTTGACATGCGACGTCCGGCCAAACTGGTTCATTTGTTTCCATTCGATCAGCCCGTAGGCGGCGTCGTTCCAGATCAACACCACCATCGGGATCTTCAATCGGCAGGCGGTTTCGATCTCTTGAACATTCATCAGAAAACCGCCGTCACCGGTCACCGCCACCACCTTGCGCTCGGGGCAGGCCAGTTTGGCGGCGATAGCGCCAGGCACGGCGATGCCCATGCTGGCGAAGCCATTGGAGATCAGACAGGTGTTGGGATATTCACAGCGAAACATGCGTGCCATCCACATCTTGTGCGCACCCACGTCGCAGATGACGATGTCTTCCAGATCCATGGCGGTGCGCAGATCCCAGATGATCTTTTGTGGCTTAACCGGGCATTCGGCATCGTCGCGGTGCTGGTTCATCTCTTCGATCAGCGCCTCACGCAGGCTGCGCATGCGGTGACCGCCGTGCGGCACAGACTGCCCGGCGATGCGATCCAGGGTGTGCTTGATGTCACCCACCACGCCGACACTGATGCCGTAATGGGCGTCCACTTCCGCCGGTGAACTGTCGATATGGATCAGGGTGCGATCTCGGGTGGGATGCCACAGATAGGGGTGATACTCCACCAGGTCATAACCCACACAGATGATCACGTCGGCGTGCTCAAAACCGAAGTTGATGTAATCCTGCGATTGCAACCCGGCACTGCCCAGCGCCATGGGATGGCGGAAAGGCACAACACCCTTGGCCATGAAGGTGTTGGCCACGGGGATCTGCAGACGCTCAGCAAAGGCCGCCAGGTTTTCCCAAGCACCAGCCCTCACCACGCCGTTGCCGGCCAGGATGATGGGCTCGCGGGCGGCGGAGATCAGTTCGGCGGCGCGCGCCACCCGCTCGGCCGGTGGCTCCGGCATGGTGGAATGATTGACCGCCAGGGGCACGTCATCCACCGTCATTTTGGCGATATTTTCCGGGAACTCGATGAAGCAGGCACCGGTCTTTTCCGTCTGCGCCACCTTGAAGGCCTTGCGCGTCACCTCGGGGATGATATCCGGGGCCAACAGGCGCGAGGAATACTTGGTGAAGCTGCGGAACAGCTCCTCCAGATCCAGCACCTGATGGGACTCTTTGTGTAGGCGATGGGTGTCGGCCTGACCGGCGATGGCCACCAGCGGGGCATGATCCATGTTGGCATCAGCGACACCGGTAATGAGGTTGGTGGCGCCGGGGCCGAGGGTCGCCATGCACACCCCGGCACGCCCGGTCAGCCGCCCATAGACATCGGCCATAAAGGCCGCGCCCTGCTCATGCCGGGTGCTGATAAACTGGATGCGCGACGACAGCAGCGCATCCATCATATCGAGATTTTCCTCACCCGGAATGCCGAAGATGTACTCGACGCCTTCGTTTTCCAGACAACGAACAAAGAGCTCAGCGGCCGTCATCACAGCAAACGCCGCTCGTTCGAGGACATGGCCTACTGGCTTTCCTGCTGCACCAGATAATCGACTACCTGGAACACACGGGCATTGCCGCCGGCCTCATGGACGCCGGTGCGGAACTTGCCGTTGACGATAATGGTAGGCACGCCGCGGGCGCCGTAGCGGCGACCCATGTCTCGCGCACGACGTAGTTTGGTTTCGACGGCAAAAGACTTGAACACGCGATTGAAGTCCTTTTCCTCTACGCCGTGCTGCTGGAACAGGGCCAGGATCTCGGCCTCACTACTCATCGGGCTTTTCAGCTCATGGATGGCCTCGAACATGGCCCCGTGCACTTTGTCCGCCACGCCGAGAATCTCGGCCGTATAGTAGGCACGGGCACCGATTTCCCAGCTGGGCTGGAACACGCCGGGCATGCGCACGAATTTCACATTGGAGGGTTTTTTCTTCAGCCAGCGTTTGGTATACGGTTCCAGGCGATAGCAATGCGGACAGCCGTACCAGAACAACTCCACCACTTCCACTTGTCCCGGCGCCGCCGTGGTCGGCTGCGGTGGGCTTACCCGCTCATAGTGCTCCCCCTCCTGATAGCGGGCAGCAAAACTGCTGGAAACCGATGCGCCCAGCAGGGCCAGGCTGGCGAACAGAATGACAATTTTATGGCTCGAAAGCTTCATCGAAAGACCTCTGAGTTTTATACTTGATGGATTCTTGCTTGGCGGCGCCAAAACGCCGTATGCGGGCAGTGTTTGGACGCGACACCGTTTCGGCGAGACTATCCAAATCACCCGCCGAACGCAAACCCGTGCAAGTGTCGATTCTCGTTCCCGCTCTCATGGTTTATTCTATACACACATCAGGAACCTCAGCTTAGGTCACCTGTCTGACGCAAAGGTTCCCACCCGAACGTCATTGGCACCGATTACCATCCACAAGGAGCGCGACCCTCATGGTCACCGAAAAGATCGATCTGGCTCAGTTTCTCAACCAGCAATACCTGTGCGAGTCCCTGACCATCAAAGAAGTCACTACCCTCATCGACTACACCGAGCTGGTGATCTTCGACAAGAGCGACGTGATCGCCGACATTGGCGATGTGGGCGAGGCGTTGTACTTCGTCATCAATGGCGAAGCCGCGCTGTTCGTCGGTGAACAGACTGAAAGCCAGGTGGGCCTGATCCACGCCGGCGAACTGATGGGCGAGATGTCCTTCTTCGACCGCAAGCCGCGTTCCGTACGTGCCCGCGCCATGAAAAATAATACTCAGCTGCTGAAATTGTCCCGCGCCATGTACAAGCGCCTGCGCGTGGAACACCCGTACATCACCGTAAACCTGCTGGAACACGCCATCGTCAGCCTCGACCACCTGTTCCGCCAGGCCAGTAACGACCTCTCCAGCCTATCCAGCTACTTCAATATGCCTGGCCGGAAATAGCCGGCCTCACAAACGGGCCAACGGCCCGGTAGGGTGGGCACGTTTTTTGTGCCCACGCGCTTGATCCACGTCCCCGTGGGCATAAATGGCCTGCTGTTCACCCTGCCAGGCCAGCAGCCCAATTTACGGCCCAGGCCAAGTAGATGGCCGTGGATGTTTTGATTTCAGTCGTTGTAAAAATCCAACGCCTACGTCTGTACATAGTTACTAAGCAAGAAAAAAGGCCACCGTGCCTACTACGGCGGCCTTTTTACGACTGGCTCGAAGGCATCTGCAGGCGTCAGTCCGTCTATTTATCCAGCGTCGCCAGGTATTCGGCGACGGCGGCGATATCCTTATCGGACATCTTCGCCGCCACACCTTGCATGATGCCATTCACATCATTGGTGCGCGCCCCGCTACGGAAATCATTCAGCGCCTTAATCGTATAACCCGCCTTCTGGCCAGCCAGACGCGGGAAACCTGCCGGGCCATTGCCTACTGCACTGGGGCCGTGACAACTCGCGCACGACGGCACATGGCTGTAAGGATTGCCGACCACGTACAAGTCACGCCCCTTGCTGTTGCTTTCCCCTTCCTCGGCCTTGGCCTTCTGGCTGCTGAAATAAGCCACCATGTCGGCAATATCCTCTGCCGACAAACCCTCGACCATGCTGGTCATGGCCTCGTCCTTGCGAGCGCCGGACTGATAATCATGCAACTGCTTGCTGAGATAACTGGGAAGCTGTCCGGCCAGACTTGGCCATTCAGGACTGAAGCTGTTGCCATCCTGACCGTGGCAACCCTGGCACATAACAGACTTTTCCTCTCCAGCGGCAGGATCACCGGCAGCAATGGCGTTGGCGCTAAAACCCAGCAGCATAGAGAGTGCGAGATGCAACCCTTTCATAACCTTGATCTCCTCGATTTAAAGATAATAATGAATAATTGTAACTACCCAGCCCGCTACAGGTTCATGGAATTCACCGGAAGGCATCTATCCATGGTACGCGAGCAGCGCGCTGCCCCCTGATGATGAAAACCACCCAATGACAGGAAGACATGGGATCCTGACACGCTCACCCATGCCTTCCCCCCCCAACTTTCTTTCATCACTGTATTCTCTGTTGCTCTCCCTGGTGAATAGTTATGGCTTGAATCCGTGGCAATCTTCGATCACCTTAATCCGAGAGGCCCCAAATGCTTACCTTCAAAAAAGGCAGCAATATCCTCCATCTCCTGATCGGACAGGGACGCTGACATCCCGTTCATAATAGGATCCTTACGGGTGCCGTTACGGAAGACCTTGAGCTGCTTTACCAGATATTTGGCATGCTGCCCCGCCAGTATGGGGTAGGCCGGGTTAGTGCTCACACCCTCCTCTCCATGGCATATCTGACACGAGCGAACCTTACTTTTACCAACCTCCGCGTTGCCGGCGGCCTGAACCGAACTCACGGCCAGCACGGCCAGCAGAAGAAAAGTCTGAATACACCATTGCTTTATATTTATCTTCATCATTATTCCCGCATTCCACGCCTGATCCGGCTCTGCTACAGTATCCACCCCTGCTTGATGGGCCGGGGTAAATGGACAATGAAAGACCGTTTCGGCTCCCCCCCCTCAACGACTACCTGAATCCGATAATCGCTTAGGTTATTGCAGCTTTTGCTAAATTGCCAATTTATAATGGTAATCCCAGGTTAATACAGTCAGAATTGCTGAATCCCTCATGCCACAGATTACGCCACAAAAAAATCCGGCCTACCAGCACGCACGCTTTCTCACCAGCGCTGCACAGCTTACCCAGCTGCCGCCTGACGAGGATTTCGAAGTCGCCTTTGCCGGGCGTTCCAATGCCGGCAAGTCCAGCGCCCTGAACCGCATCACGCGGCAGAAATCCCTGGCACGCACCAGCAAAACACCGGGGCGCACCCAGCTGATCAACTTTTTCATCCTCGATGACAAGCGCCGTTTGGTCGACTTGCCGGGCTATGGTTATGCCAAGGTCGCCGAGGCCATCAAGCGGCGCTGGCAGGAAACCATGGAAAATTACCTCTCCAGCCGCCAGTCACTGCAAGGCCTGATATTGCTCATGGACGTCCGTCACCCCCTGCGCGACATCGACCGACAGCTACTCAGCTGGTGTTGGCATGTCGGCATGCCGGTGCATATTTTGCTCACCAAGGTCGACAAGCTCAAGCGTGGCCCGGCACAGGCCACCCTGCTGAAGGTACGCGACGAACTGAATCAACTGGCGCCGGCCGGCAGCACCAGCGTGCAACTGTTCTCGGCCCTCAAGGGCATCGGGGTCGAAGAAGTGCAGGACAGATTGGATCACTGGCTGCAACTGGCTGCGGCAGACACGGAAGAAAAATAGCGGCAATCAAATCGCAGCAGGCAAAAAAAACCCCGGTGTCCCTCTTGGGAGGGTGGACACCGGGGTCAATACCCGGCATTGGGGGCGCCGGGGCTTGAATACCCGCTAGGGAGGAGGAGCGGGGAGGAGCGCTCAGCGCTCACTCGTACAGTATGACGGCCTGCCACAAAAAAAGTTTCGCCTCCGGTAAAAGTTTTTTTGTGGCCAGGTCTGCCTCTTGTACATTAGTGCGCCTCATCCCAGTTGATCCCGGCCCCCGATTCCACCACCAGCGGTACCCGCAGCCGGGCCACTCCGGCCATGCAACGCTCGATCTCTGCCTGCGCAACGATCACTTGATCCTCACGCACCTCGAACACCAGCTCATCATGCACCTGCATAATCAGCGTCACGCCCAGTTCGGTCTCACCGATCCAGCGGTGGGTCTCGATCATAGCGAGCTTGATGATATCCGCCGCCGTGCCCTGCATCGGCGCATTGATGGCAGTACGCTCGGCATACTGACGGCGCTGGCCATTGCGGTGATTGATCTCGGGCAGATACAGGCGCCGGCCGAACACTGTCTCCACATAGCCCAACTCACGAGCGCTCTCACGGGTGCTATCCATGAAGGCCTTGACGCCGGGATAGCGCTCGAAATAAAGATCGACATAGTCCTGTGCAGCCGTACGCGGGATACCCAACTGGCGAGCCAGACCGAAGGCCGACATGCCATAGATAAGACCAAAATTGATGGCCTTGGCGCTACGCCGCTGCTCGCCGGTGACCTCCTCCAAGGACACACCGAAGACCTCGGCGGCGGTAGCGCGATGGATGTCCTCGCCTTGGGCGAAGGCGCGCAGCAGGCCCTCGTCGCCGGATAGGTGCGCCATAATCCGCAGCTCGATCTGCGAATAGTCGGCGGCGAGGATCTTGTGTCCCTTTGGTGCGATGAAGGCCTGGCGGATACGCCGTCCCTCGGCGGTACGCACCGGAATGTTCTGCAAATTGGGGTCAGACGATGACAGCCGCCCGGTACTGGCCACCGCCTGGTGATAGGAGCTATGCACACGACCGGTGTCGGGATCGATACGCTTCGGCAGCTTATCCGTGTAGGTCGATTTGAGTTTGGACAGGCTGCGGTAATCGAGGATCAGGCGCGGCAAGGGATAGTCCAGAGCCAATTCCGCCAGCACCTCTTCCGCTGTGGAGGGCGCACCCTTGGGGGTCTTCTTCCGCACCGGCAGGCCCAGCTTGTCAAACAGGATGGCCTGGATCTGCTTCGGTGAGGCAAGATTAAAGGGTTCGCCCACTACATCATGGGCCTCCTGCTCGATCTCGGCCATACGCGTCGCCAGCTCCCCGCTCTGTCGCGCCAGCATTCCGGCATCCACCAGCACGCCGGTGCGCTCCATGTCCGAGAGCACCGGGATCAACGGCATTTCGATGTCGCGGAATAGCGCCGTCAACTTCGCTTCGGCCGTCAGCTTGGGCCACAATACGTGATGCAGACGCAGGGTAATGTCGGCGTCCTCGGCCGCGTAAGGCCCAGCAGTGGCAATGGGTACCTGGTCGAAGCTCACCTGCTTGGCACCCTTGCCGGCCACATCCTCGTAACTGATCGTCTTGCGGCCCAGGTACTTGAGGGCCAGCGAATCCATGTCGTGACGCGAGGCGGTGCTATCCAGCACATAAGATTCCAGCATGGTGTCGAAGGCCATGCCACGCAGGGTAATGCCGTCATTGAGCAACACATTGCGGTCGTATTTGAGGTTCTGCCCCAGCTTGGCTTTGTGCGGGTCTTCCAGCAGTGGACGCAGCTGTTCCAGCACCCAATCACGATCAAGCTGTTCACCACCCACGGGGTCGTCATGGGCCACCGGCACATAGGCCGCCTCACCGGCCTCCACGGCAAACGACACGCCGACAATGCGTGCCTGCATGTAATTAAGGCTGGTGGTCTCGGTATCGAAGGCAAACAGCTCGGCGGCTTGCAGGCGCTCCAGCCAAGCAGCAAAGGACTCGCGATCCTGCACGATCTGGTAATCGCTATCGTCGTGTGCGGCGTCGCCCTGCGGCGCATCGTCCTTGCCGCCGGACAGCAGCTCCGACAGCCAAGTCTTGAATTCCAGCTCGCCCACCAGCCGGGTCAGGCGCTCCTTCTCCGGTGTCTGCACGGTGAAGGACTCCGGCCCACCCGGCAATGGCACATCGCACTTGATGGTAGCCAACTGCCGCGACAAGGGCAGCTGACCCAGCGAGGCGCGCAGGTTATCACCCACCTTGCCCTTGATCTCGTCGGCATGGGCCATGATCTCGTCCAGGCTGTGGTACTGTTTGAGCCACTTTACCGCCGTCTTCGGCCCCACCTTGGGCACCCCGGGAATGTTGTCCGAAGTATCACCCATCAGGGCCAGATAATCGATGATGCGCTCCGGCGGAATGCCGAACTTTTCCTCCACACCCTGCTCGCCCAGGGTGGTATTGTCCATAGTATTGACCAGGGTGACATGCCCGTTGACCAGCTGCGCCATGTCCTTGTCACCCGTGGAAATCAGCGTATCCATGCCAGCCTCCGTGGCCTGCGCGGCCAGAGTGCCGATAACATCATCGGCCTCCACGCCATCAACGACTAACATCGGCAGGCCCATGGCCTGCACCAGTTCGTGCAGCAGCTCGATCTGGCTACGCAGCTCATCAGGCATGGGCGGCCGGTTGGCCTTGTATTCGGCGTACAGGTCGTCACGGAAGGTCTTGCCCTTGGCATCGAAGACCACCACCATCCGCTCCGGCTGGTAGTCTTTGAGTAACCGCCGCAGCATGTTGGCAACACCATAAATGGCGCCTGTGTGCTGGCCGCTGGACGTGCTCAGCGACGGCAGGGCATGAAAGGCACGGTACAGATAAGACGAGCCATCGACGAGAATCATGTGGTTTTTTTTGGTCATGGTTTATGTCGGCTTGGACGAGTTGGAATGGGATGGGTTAGACTTGAGACACCTTCGATCATTGTGTGCAGACGCTGCCGGGCAAGAGCCATCGCCGCGTTGCGATAATGGCCATTGCCAAGCGGTGCAGAGACCACAAGCAATGATTAATGATTAGAGGCGCCCTAAATCATAGGCAGAACGATTATCCCATGTTTAAACCCGGAACACGCACCCCCTACCGCACATTGCTCACTGCCGGCCTGTTTTATTGCGCCAGCGCATGGCTGCTGCCCGCTTTTGCCGCCAACCCGGAGCAGGCCGAGGCAGAAGAGGAAGACAACGCTGAAGCGGAAAATGGCGTTATTATTCAGTCTCCTGAGCAAAAAACCATCAGCGAGTACCGTATCAACGGCAAGCTGTACATGATCCGCATCACCCCGGAAAAAGGCGCTCCCTACTACCTGGTTGATGCCGATGGCGACGGTGATCTGGAGACCCGCACCAATGAACTAGCTCCCGATTTTCTTATTCCATCCTGGGTTATTTTCAGCTGGTAACCTCACCGACCACACCAAAACTGAATGTACGCTGAACTTGACAGCATCTTTTCCCGATGGCATAAAACCGCCTTGGGTTTTGCTGTACGCGACTTCCGCACTCAGGAATCCCAAGGCCTGGAGAGATGACCGGCACGACGAAGGCCGCACATCATGCGTCACTCCAAAACATAAAACCAGGGAAGAAGGAAGCAAGGCGGTATCTTGCTCGCTGTTCCATTCCTGCCTAAATACCAAGAGGAATATCAATGAATGCAAAATGGTTGATTGCACCTATCGCTGCTGCCGCACTGTTCGTTTCTGGCCAGGCTTCTGCCGACCTGGATCTGGCCAAAAAGAGCGGTTGCCTAGCTTGCCACGGGATTGATAAAAAAATCGTCGGACCATCCTGGCACGACATCGCCGCCAAGTACAAAGATGATACTGGCGCTCGAGACCTGCTGATCGACAAGGTCAAAAAGGGCGGCAAAGGCACCTGGGGCTCGGCGCCAATGCCTCCCTTTTCACCTCGCGTGTCCGATGCCAACATCGAAAAGCTGGTGGATTTTATTCTCGCCCTCTAAACCCGAAAAAAGCTGATGGCAATAAAAAAACCGGCACGTCGTATCGGTTTTTTTATTGCCCAGCCACCCCCCGGATTCCATCCATAGACAGACCCAGTAACCCTTACAACAACCCGCAAAACCTTGCCGTCACCGCCTTCAGAGGCTGATTTATACACAATCCAGGGAAATCCCACACAAACTCTACACACTTGCCGAAAAAATCTTCTCCAACACCCATTGACAATACTAACTCATTGTAATTTATTAAGTTATGTTGACGTTTAAATTTTGACCAATCCAACACCACTCCAGCAATCACCAGCCCTGTAGTCCCCTCCCCCCATTTTATACACAAAGTTATCCACAGCTCTTGTGGATAAACACACATCTGTCATATAGCCCAACCAGTTAGCGCTCAGATGCTAGAATTAATATTAAGTTTACCGCCTAACTTCCGCATCACTAAAATCCAAATCAGAGGAGATGACATGCCTGACATTAATGACTTGGCAGCCATTGATCGACATATAGGTAAGGCCACGGGTCAGGCCTTCACCTCCCTCGATGCACAGGCCGTGGGCGGCGGCTGCATCAATTCGGCCTACACGCTGAGCGACACCAGCCGAACATTTTTCGTCAAGCTCAATCACGCCTCCCGGCTCGACATGTTCGAGGCCGAGGCTGCCGGACTAAACGACATTCTGCATAGCCACAGCCTTCACGCCCCGGCCCCCCTGTGTCATGGCATTGCGGCCGGTGAAGCTTATCTGGTGCTTGAATATCTACCACTGAGCGGTCGGGGCAATAGCAGACAGCTGGGGCGGGAGCTGGCGCAGATGCACCGTAGCCAGCAGAAGCACTTCGGTTGGCATCGCGACAACACCATCGGCGCCACCCCGCAGATCAACACGGACGAGGATAACTGGGCCCGTTTCTGGCAGCGGCACCGCCTGGCCTATCAATTGCAGCTGGCGGCGCGCAACGGCGCCCACATCGGCCCACAGGGCGAACAGCTGCTGACACATATTCCGGAATTTTTCAGCAGCTATCAGCCACACCCCAGCCTGCTGCACGGTGACCTGTGGTCCGGTAACGTCGCCTTCATCGAAACCGGTCAACCGGTCATCTTCGACCCGGCCGTCTATTATGGTGACCGCGAGACTGATCTAGCCATGAGCGAGCTGTTCGGTGGCTTTCCGTCCGACTTCTATGCCGCCTATAACGAGGCTTGGCCGCTGGATCCCGGCTATACGACCCGTAAAACCCTTTACAACCTCTACCACATTCTCAACCACTTCAACCTGTTCGGCGGTGGCTATCTTCAGCAGGCACAGCGTATGATTGCGCAGCTACTCAGCGAAGTACGCTGACATCTGTCACAGATCTTGTTGGGTCTATGCTTTCTATCCGCACACTTTCAACAAACTTGTCACTTCCCAGGTACATTTGATATTTCAAATCCTGCCATATTGGAGGCAGGCCTATTCCCGCCCTGACAAAGTCAATGTACTTTGTTACAGCGCGTTTCCGCTGCTTACCAAAACACGCAAGTATCCAGTCGGTTTCGAGCCAGCCGGGCGAGGGTGATTTTCCGAGCATCGAGCCATAGCTGCTCCACGGCCATTTGTTCAAATCTTTCACCATATCTGCCCGAACAGGACTTTAACCCGCTAGGCACGCTGCCGATGACGGCGTGCGAACTGACCCCGATTTATGTGGTTAATTCGGCGGTTACAAATTTCCAGTTACACCCAATTTTCAACCCGAAGTCCTGGCACCCGCTTAAACTCTTTCATATTGTTAGTCACTAGAATTAAGCCCATAGCCCTTGCATGGCCGGCAATCATCATGTCGTACGGCCCAATCGGCTGTCCGATACGATATAACTCAGCCCTTAACTGACCAAAATGTTCCGATGCGTGGCCTTCAAAGGGTGCCACTTCCAAACGTGCGATCAATCCTTCGACATCGGCAAGATTTTGTTCTGGCTGGGATGATCTTTCAGCGCCATAAATTAGCTCACCTTTTGTGACGGCTGAGATGCACATCTGGTTTTCGTGTTGTTTGAAGGCTTCGCGAACTTGCACAGGGCGATTCTTGATCGTGTAGATGACAATATTGGTATCCAGCATGTATTTCAGCATGCTTAAAGTGCCTCGCGTTCTTGGTCGGTAGGTTGATCACGGTCGAGCATAAAATCATCGGATACACCGCGACTATCGAACCACTGATCCCAGGACTCTCCTGCAGGGGTGATGATACGGATATTGCCAATGGCGACGATATCCACTTTTTTGATGCTGTCCGGCAGCGCTACTGGTTTGGGGAGTCGTATTGCCTGGGTTTTGTTGCTCTTGAATACGGTAGTGTGGATTGCAGTCATCATAATCTCCCGGTATATCCGCTGGTATATTCAATTATATCGGCACCCCGGGATATATCAATAGTATATCCATCGAGACGGGATGAACTAGGCCTTGATAGAGTATGGATAATCACAGCTGTTCCTTGTTAGATATCATCTTGCGTGCTACATTAATGATGCGCACTGCAAATGCGCATCATTAATGCGGGAGTATATTTCATGCCACAACTCTATGATGAACACGCCTCAAAAAAGGCAACAAACCTGAGCATTAACAGTGACTTACTATCAAAGGCCAGGGCATTAAAAATTAATCTCTCTGCCACTTTGGAACATGCTCTTAAGACTGAACTTAGAAAGTCAGAGCGTTGTAACTGGTTAAAAAACAATAAGAATGCCATCACAAAACTAAATGAGTTAGCTGATAAAAACGGTTTATTCTCCGATGCATACAGGAGTTTTTGATGTCTCAATTTTCGCTCTATAAAAACGAAGATGACTCATCAAATGAAACTTACCCGTATTTCATTGACATTCAAAACTCATTGCTCAGTGATTTAAATTCTCGTTTAGTCATTCCTTTATCAGCACATGACACATTGAGTAATACAGATGCTAAAAGATTGTGCCCAGTTATCCGTATTGATGAAGATAACTTTGTGTTACTGACCCATCAAATGACTTCTGTTCCAAAATCGATTTTGAAGACTAAAGTAATCTCTCTCGAAAATATTCGCCATGAAATCCTTGGTGCTATCGATATGCTAATTTCTGGCATTTGAGGATGAAAAATTATTTTTCTCGATACCAACATTTTGTCGGAGTTAATGCGCTTAAAGCCAGATCGCTCTGTCGTTAGCTGGTTGGATGAGAGGCCTGCTGAAGATCTCTAACGGAAAGCGAAAGAATAAGCTGGCAGTAGCAGAGCAGCATGCGGGATCTTTGATGAGTTTCTCTTACGCTGCCTCTCATTTGATGAGCTGGCCGCTACAAAATATGCGCAATTGGTCTCTTGTCGTACAAAAAATGGACTACCAATCAGTGTGGAGGATGCTCAGATTGCTGCAATAGCATTACTGCATAGATTGGCATTAGCAACACGAAACACATCTGATTTTAAAGAGATAGATGGGTTACATATTATCAATCCGTGGGGATAATCGATAGTTTGCGTATTCCAGTGAAACCTGCCACCCATTCCACATAAAGCCTGCCAGCTAAACAGTTTCTGCTTGACCTTCAGTACAGTAACAAGCTACATAGTGCCAGCCCGAAAACCCATGAAATAAGCCACGGTTTCGGGCAGGGCTAATTCACGTATAAATAACATGGATATTGTTGCGTGTTTGTGGGTGATTTCTCCACCACCTGACAACATTGTGCAGAT
>JAKIUN010000074.1 GCA_021647505.1 Gammaproteobacteria bacterium | reverse complement strand
AGCGCGCTAGAGGAATTAAGGATACTGAGTATTTCAAACTGAAAATCAGGCAATCATCGCTTCCAGACAAAGATTCGATGTTCTACGTTTCAGCCTGATTTTCACTCACAAGATCGGAGAAGAGCCCTGAATCTGGCCAAATTATTCTGTTTTTCAATGAGTTGCCGTGGTTTGGTTCGGGGTGTGCGCACCGCGTGGACACAAAAAACGTGTCCACCCTACATGGCTGCGTGAGAATGATGATATGCCAAATTTTGCAAGTCTAGGTAAATGCCATCAGGGTCTGATATTGCTGTGCGGCGGTGCGAATGTCGGCTTGACCGAAGAGGTCGTTGATTACGGCGAGCATATCGGCACCGGCAGCGAGGAGCGGAGCGGCATTTTTTACGGTGATGCCGCCGATGGCGACTACGGGTATGTCTAATTCTTGTTTGGCTTTGCGGATCAGGTCGAGGTTGGCGGGCACGGCGTCGGGTTTTGTCTTTGACGGGAAGAAACGGCCGAAGGCGACGTAGTTGGCGCCGCTTGCGGCGGCCTGTTGGGCCAGTTCGAAGCGGTTGTAGCAGGAGATACCGATGATGGCCTGCGGGCCAAGTTGACTGCGGGCTGCGCGGAGTTCGGTGTCGTGCTGACCGATATGCACACCGTCGGCGTTACAGGTTGCGGCCAAGGCTACGTCGTCGTTGATAATGAGCAAAGCGTGGTGCTGCTGCGTGAGTTCGCGCAGAGTCTGCGCTGTCCGCAGGCGGCGTGGGTGGTCGCAGGATTTGTCGCGGAACTGGATGATGGACGCGCCACCGTGCAGGGCCTGTTCGACGGCATGGGCAATGGTACTGGGCTTGGTCTCGCGGGCATCAGTAATGGCATAGAGACCGCGCAGGTGAGGGCGTAGTGGGCGGTCAATCATCGTCGCCATGGGCCCAGAAGAAACGATCAGGGATGGCTTGCCCCATGCCAGGGTGGTAGCCGTGTTTGAGGGCCTCCCAGGTGTACTCCTGTGCTTCGTGGATGGCGGTGACGGGTTCCATGCCTTGTGCCAGAAGGGCGGTGATGGCGGCGGCGAGGGTGCAGCCTGAGCCATGGTAGCTGTATGGCAGGCGCTCCCAGGTGTAGGTCTCGATAACGCGGTGGCCGCTGTAGAGGCTGTTGACTACGTTGGGAGTGGCTTCGTGGGTGCCGGTGATGAGTATGTATTCGCTGCCCATATCCAGCAGCTCCATGGCACAGGCGTCGAGGGTGTCGGCCTCGGGGGCGAAGAGGCGTGCCTCGTTACTGTTGGGGGTGAGTACAGTGGTCAGCGGAAACAGCAGGCTAGTCATGGCGTTAAGCATGTTGGCGTCGGCGAGCTCACCGCCACCACCAGCACTTACCAGCGGGTCGAGCACCACCGGCAGGTTGGGGTAGTCCATGAGAATGGTGTGAATGGCTTCGGCATTTTCTACGCTGCCGAGCATGCCGATCTTGATGGCGGCGACCGGCATGTCTTCTAGTATTGCGCGTGCCTGTTCCACCAGCAGTGAGGTGTTCACGGCCTCGTAGCGCAACAGGTTCTGCGTGTCTTGCACGGTGATGGCGGTGACCACTGGGGTGCTATGTACGCCTAAGCTGGCGAAAGTTTCGATGTCGGCCTGCAGGCCGGCGCCGCCGCTGGGATCCATGCCGGCAAAGGACATGGCAATGGGCAGGTTGGGGTTGTCGCTCATGGTGTCAGGCTCCGTTTTCAATATACCGAGTTTAGCATTGGAGGGGGCTGTATTTTAGTAATCTGCAAGTGCCGGAGATGTCGTCTACACTTTTTCCTGTATGGGATAGGTGATGGAGGCTGGTGGTGGAAGCAATTCCTTTGCAGTGTGGGCAGATGGCGCGGGTTGCCGGGGAATACTGCCGTTTGATCGATGATTTCGAGCCGGACAGCTTGGGGCGGGCATGGTGGCTGCAGCTTGAAAAGGTGTTGCCGCGGCTACATGTGGCGGTCATTGCGCTGGTCGGGCCGCATGATGGTTACGCAGTCTATTCGCTGCCCGATGATGAGCAGCGTTTCGAGCTTTATATGCGCTTGCATGACAGGTTTTACGCCAATCCCCTGCTATGGTCTTCATGCAGTGAATACCGTCTGTTGGCGCGCCTTTGTGACCGTCTGGCCGATGATCTCACGGACATGTATTTCGATTTGCAGCGGGGCCTGAACCTGCTTGAGGCCTATCCCTCCGATCCTGGCCGGGCGGTGGGCGATTGGCAGAACAGTTTCTACCGGCACTGGGCCCAGCACCTGCTGAATGCTGAGCGCTGGTTGCTCACGGTGGATACCGCCGAACGTGGGCCGCTAGGGCGACCGTGGCAGATGATGGTAGTTTAGCCCGGTATTCCATGAAGTTATGCATAATCTTGCTTATTTTATTGCCTGCATGGACGCAGGTAAGGGGCGAGAGCAGGACGCGGTAGCTTTGCCTGCATAGACGCAGGCACCAAAAGTGGGCGCTTTAGGCGACGCAGTCTATGGGCCCTGACAGACCAACTAAACCCAACATTAGAGGGCTGACGGATCACTGGTTGTTAGCCGAAGACGCCGACTGGAAATTCCTAAGGCCGGATATAAACCAGCAGCACGATACCGATCAACGCCAGTACCGGCGCCTCGTTGAACCAGCGATAAAATACGTTACCCCGGGTGTTACGGTCGTGTTTGAAATCGTTGACCAGCTTCCAGCACCAGGCGTGGTAAGCGATCAGCGCCAGCACCAGGGCGAGCTTCATGTGTAGCCAAATCTCATCTTTGTAGGCTTCCCAGGCGTAGCCCGCCAGTAGGATAAGGCCAAACAGGGTGGTTAGCCCCCCACCGATGTGCGTCATAATCAACAGCTTGCGCTCCATGACCTTGAAGCGTTCGTTGCTGATGGCATCGTCACTCATGGCATGGTAGACAAATAGTCGTGGCAGATAGAACAGTCCGGCAAACCAGGTCACCATAAAAATGACGTGAAACGCTTTGAGCCACAGCATGTTTTTCCTCTCTTTTATCTCAGTTTTTACGCTCAGCTAGCGGTAATGCGCTTCGACGCTCTGTCGGGAAAGGCTGCCGATGGTGTCGTCGCCACGGATGACGTAAAGGGCATCGACGTTGTGTTCGTCCATTTCGTCCAGCGCCTGTTGTAGGGTGGCCTGCATGCTGATGGGGCGGATGTCGTCGCGCCGGGCAGGGATCCTCAGCAGATCTACTTCCACCTCGTCAGGGTGGGCAGCCAGATGACGTGCCAGATCCGCCGCCAGCAGTAATGATACCGGCTGTTCATCTCCGAGCACCAGCACGTGCAGCGGCTCGCTGGTGAGCAGGTCTTCCGCCGTTTGTCGGCTCAGGGTTCGCGTCGCGGTGACTAGTGAGGTATTCATCACGCTGGCCACGCCGACGCGGCGCAAGGCCTGTGCCACCGGGTTGCTGCGGTAGTCCAGGCCACGTGCGCGCAGTAGGGTAAGAAATACCGAGTCGCGCCCGAAGACGTGGCTGGCAATGATATCCGATATCACCACCACCAGCATGCCTGGCAGGATGATGTGTGGATTGTAAGTCAGTTCCAGCAGTGCCATCAATGCGGCCAGCGGCGCCTGCAGGGTGGCGCTCATCATTGCCCCCATGCCCAGCATGGCGTAGAAGCCGGGTGAGGCTACTTGTCCGGGGAACAGATATTCCGCAGCGATACCCAGGGCGGCGCAGGCACCGATCACCAGGGTTGGGCCGATCAGTCCGCCCGGTAGTCCCATGCCCAGTCCTACGGTGGTGGCCAGCACCTTGAAGACCATCACCAGCAGCAGGAAGCTCAGCCCCAACTCACCCAATATGGCGGCGTTCACCGTGTCATAACCGATACCCATCACTGCCGGCACAAACAGCCCGCACAGGCCGACGAAGATGCCTGCCAGGGTCATGCGTTGCCAGATGGGGAAGCGTGCACTGAACAGGGTGACACGCTGTAGTTGGCCGATGAACACGGCTGCCAGCGCGCCGATGGCGATACCCATCACCAGCATGTAGGGCAGTTCCAATAGTGAAGCCATGTCCATGGGCGGTACGATGAAGGCCGGCGCCGCGCCGAATGCCATACGGCTCACGGCAGTGGCGGTCACCGCCGCGAGGATCACCGGAGCGAAGCCAACGATGGTGTACTCCATCAGAATCACTTCCATGGCGAAGATCACTCCGGCGATGGGGGTATTGAAGGAGGCGGCGATGGCGGCGGCACCGCAGGCAAGCAGGATCTGGATGCTGTTGTTGGGCAGTTTCAGGGCCTGACCGAGCAGGCTGCCGCTGGCTGCACCGAGATGTACGCTGGGGCCTTCGCGGCCCACCGAGTGGCCACTGACGATGCTCATCGTGGCGCCGATAAACTGCAGCAGCATGTTGCGCAATGGCAGGTGACCCTGAAAATAGGCCAACCGTTCCAGCACATGTACCACGCCCACTTGCGCGCCGCCGGCAAGCTGGAACAGCAGGCCGATGAGAAGGCCACCAAGGGCTGGCAGGCTGAAACGCCAGAAAGCTGACAAGCCTTCGTAATTCTCTACGTCGCCACCGGGCAGGAAGTTCATTTGTAGCGAATCGATGAGGATGCGGAAGAGGACGATCACGCCGCCCGCCAGCAGGCCACTGCACAGCCCCAGTACGGCCAGTATGGGCAGGGCATCGGCGTGGGCCAGGTGGGCGCGTAGTTTATCCAGCATCAGAGAAAAATCCGTTCAGTCAGCGTTCAGGAGGTTGACTTGCCGAGGGCCATCCAGTACAATTGGCCATATCTGGTGGGGGGAAGCTACCGGATTCTAAGCTGGTCATAATAAAACATTCAGAAAGCGGCTTCGGCTGCTTTTTTTTGTCCGTCATTTTGTTCGCAACCGTTGCCCCCCCCGGCCTGCTGGTGGGTACTACGCCAGCATTTTCACAAATACCTTCGAATTGCGCCGGTAGTTGTACATGGCTTGCCGCTTTGCTGGTAGCGTCTTCGGCTCGGCCGGTGCGAAGCCGCGTTCGCGGAACCAGTGCGAGGCCTTGGTCGAGAGTACGAACAGGCGCCGAATGCCTGCTTCAACGGCACTTTGTTCAAGATACTGAAGCAGACTATCACCGCGCCCCTGGCCACGGTAGCCCGGGTGTACGGCGAGACAGGCCAGTTCCGTGGCGCTGTCGTCGAGTGGATACAGTGCTGCGCAGGCGATGATCATGCCGTCGCGCTCGACCACAGTGAAACGCTCGATCTCTATTTCCAGCCGTTCCCGTGAGCGCCGTACCAGCAGCCCGGCTGCCTCTAGTGGAGCGATCAGTTCGAGGATGCCAGTGACGTCGTCGATGCTGGCCTGGCGAGTGCCTTCATAGCGGTCAGCACTGATCAGGGTGCCGATACCGTCGCGAGTGAACAGTTCCTGCAGCAAGGCGCCGTCGATGTGGCGCGGCACCAGATGCACGCGACGAACCTGGTGTTGGCACAGGTTGACGGCGCTGCTCAGTACGCGCTGCATGTCTTCCGGCAGTTTGCGGCGCGAGGCCAGCACCTGTGCAGCCTCGTTCAGTGACAGCTCGCGCGTCAGGCGTTTTCGGCTGTCGCGCAGGCCCGGGCCTTCCACCAGATACAAAACCTTATCGGCTTGCAGGGCGATAGCGGCGGAGCTGGCCACATCCTCGGCACTGAGATTGAACACCTCGCCAGTGGGTGAATAGCCGATGGGCGACAGCAGTACCACCGAGCCCTGATCCAGCTGTGCGCGCAGGGCCTCGTGGTCGATACGCCGCACTTCACCGGTGTGTAAATAATCCATGCCCTCGTGTACCCCCAACGGGCGGGCGATAACGGCATTGCCGGAAGCAACGCGAATACAGGCTCCGGCCATGGGCGAGTTGGCCAGCCCCATGGACAGCAAGGCTTCAATCTCCACCCGCACGCTGCCTACCGCCTCTTTGACGCAGGTCAGCGCTTCGTCATCGGTAATACGCAGGCCGTTGACATAGTGCATGTCAGCACCACGCGCCCTCAGCCGGGATTCGATCTGTGGCCGGGCGCCGTGTACCAGGATCAGGCGGATACCGAGACTGTTGAGCAGGGCGAGGTCATGGATCAGGCCGGCGAACTGGGCATCCTGTACCGCTTCGCCACTGAACATGACGACGAAGGTGCGGCCACGGAAGGCGTTGATATAGGGGGCGGAGTCGCGGAACCAGCGCACAAAGGCGGGGGGACGGGGCGGCGTTGCCGGTGTGCTCGGCATGTTGGCTTATGTCTCTGAAATGTAATGTGATTCAATGGTTGACTAGCATTGTAGCGCAGCTGCGATAGGATGACAGCCGGGCTTTATATGGGATGCGCAGCGGGCTTTGTCGGTGGGGCATGTATAATCGGGCGCTGTTTCTCATCTATCCGTCGGCTGGGGATGCTATTTTGCTAGGAAAAATCATCGGTGGTGTATTCGGTTATCTGATCACCAACAACATCTGGGGTATCTTGATCGGGGTATTCCTCGGTCATCAATTTGACCGTGGGCTGTCACGTAGCGCGGGTGGTTTTTCCTCCCGTTGGCGAGTGCTGAACCAGGCGCGCGCGCAGCAGGCCTTCTTCGAGACCACCTTCTCCGTAATGGGCCATCTGGCCAAGGCGGATGGGCGTGTTTCCGAGCAAGAGATTGCCCTTGCGCGGCAGGTGATGACACGCATGGGCCTGCCCGAGGCGGCGCGCCGTGAGGCGATGCGCCTGTTTAACCAGGGCAAGGCGTCGGACTTTGATCTGGATGCCGCCCTGGCGAGCTTTCGCAGTGTGACTCTTGGACAGCGCAACCTGATGCAGATGTTCCTCGAAATCCAGTTCTTTGCTGCCTATGCCGACGGTTCGATGGATCCTGACGAGCGGCATGTGCTGCTGCATGTCTGCGACCTGCTGGGTTTCTCGCAGACCGACTTTGACCGTCTGGATGCCATGATTCAGGCCGAGATGCACGCGTTCCAGGATGGCGGAACGAGCCGTGGCCCATCACTTGAAGACGCCTATGCCATCCTCAATATCAGCGAGGAGGCCACGGACAGCGAGGTGAAAAAGGCCTATCGCCGGCTTATGAGTCAACACCACCCGGACAAACTGGTGGCGAAGGGCTTGCCGGAAGAAATGATGAAGCTGGCGCAGCAAAAGACTCACGAGATCCGCATCGCCTACGAGCGCATTAAGGAGACGCGGGGGTTTTGAGTGTTGCGGGGCGTGATGGACAAAGGCATTAGCCACAGAGGCACGGAGCGCACCGAGAAAAGATTTTACCTGGATACTGCAAGTGGTCGTGCTTCATGCAGATATAGACGAAACGAGAAAGGCGTCTGCGGGGTTCAGGATCGAATAATCCCTTGAGCGACAAAAGGAAATAGTACCATGCCAATTCCTGCCTCCTATAGCTCGATTGAAGGCGCGGCCCAGGGCAACATCACCACCACCGAAGAGAGAAATCCATGGCCACAGCGCAAAGAGACCAACAGCACGACCTGGAATTCTCCGCCGAGCTGGACGGCCAGGCCCCGACAGCCTGCAGTTGACCGAATTCACCAGGAAAGAACGTCTCTCCGGCCTGTACGAAGGCAGCGCCACCTTGGCCAGCCGTGACCCCGATATCAACCTCAATGACTGCATCGACCGCACGGTAATCCTGACCCTCAATGACAAATACGCTGCCCAGCCCCGCTACCGAAAAGGGGTCGAAGCCAATGTCATTAAGTTAAGCAATAAGCCATTGAATTGAGCCGTGTTAATTTTTAGCGTCGGTTCGAATAATTGTTTATATGCCGTTTTAGTCAAGTGTTGAGCGCTTGAGGGTTTCAGATACCCACTGGTTGATGCTCTTACCTGAGGCTGTTGCCAGAGCGGCTATTTCACTATGTAGATTGGGTGGAATCCTGAGATTGAATTTTCCCGAATACTCTTTCGTTGGAGAGATATCCTTCTCTTTGCATACCTCCAAGTATACCTTTAACGAATTCCTGAATTCCTTGCGAAGGCTTGCTGGACTTTTACCATAAAAATCTGCGCTACCATTTATGCCAAGAATCTCACCCCGAAATTGATCAAGCTCGGGATCGTATTCAATCTTTGCTTTGTAACCGTCGACTTCCATTATATTCATGGCTTCACCTCATATAACTCTAACCACTTACGAATACTGGCTATCGCTCCTTTATCAGTATTCGGTGAAGGGTGCGGCCTGTGAAATACTCTGACTTCGCTGAATAGCACTACAGCTACTCTGGATCCCGCTCTTTCGGATACATCCGCACCCAACGCCTTAAACAGAGACTCAATATCCGTCCATGGGATACTGCCGCTAGTGGGTCGTTTGTAAATTTTCACTAGCGTTTTCTGATGCTTGCGCTTCATTATCGAATGGTACCATGTATTGGTACCATGTCAAGCCAGAAAAAGAAAAACGTACACTAGCGTTTTCTGATGCTTGCGCTTCATTATCGAATGGTACCATGTATTGGTACCATGTCAAGCCAGAAAAAGAAAAACGTAAAACGGGGTCAGACTCGAATTAATCACGAATTAATCAATTTTCCGACCTCTATTTACCTCTTAACTCGAACCTTAACTCTGGAGCCTGCCCCTGACGGCATCCGCAACCGCTTACGTAAAACAACCGGCAAACAACCCCAGGCCCTTGCCGGCCAGAGCAGCACCACCTACAACAACAACTTTTCCCTGCACGCCGTCGGCGCCTACAGCTGGCGGCCACAGGTACAGCAAAAACCCCTCATGGACGGCCCGCAGATCGCCCACATCGTCAGCCCGCCGAATGAAGAGATCTACTGCGATGAACGGCCGGGTCAAGGTGCAGTTCGCCTGGGATCGGGAGGGAAAACACAACAAGCACGTCAGTTGCTGGATCCGCGTCAGCCAGGCCGGGGCTGGCTGACGCGCCATGGCTCTTTCCCTCATCGGCCGCAACCGCAGGGAGGAGGTCGGCAAGAGTGAAAAGCATCAGCATTGGTGAGAACCTCACCGCCAAGGTCACCCAGGCCAGCTGGAAAAAGGCCAAATCGGTCGTGATCGAGGCCGTCGACTTCATCGAACTCAACGTTGGCGGCAGCAGCATCAAGATGACCCCTTCCGGACGATTACCCAAACCCGACAGACTCCTAGCGGCTGAAAAAGCCGTTCAAATAGGGTAAAGTGCGCAATTCGTTTTTAATGCCTGTGGCCGCCCTGGCCCTGGCGCCATGTCAATGAGAGGCTAGAACCATGGCTGATTTCAAGATTGCACCCTCGATTCTGTCGGCGGATTTCGCCCGGCTCGGCGAAGAGGTTGATAACGTCCTCAAGTCCGGCGCCGACATCGTTCATTTCGACGTGATGGACAACCACTATGTGCCCAACCTGACCATCGGCCCGCTGGTCTGTGAGGCCCTGCGCAAACACGGTGTCACCGCCGATATCGACGTGCATCTGATGGTCAAGCCCGTGGATCGCATCATCCCTGATTTCGCTGCCGCCGGCGCCTCCTATATCACCTTCCATCCCGAGGCCTCCGAACACGTCGACCGTACTTTGCAGCTGATTCAGGGCGAGGGCTGCAAGTCTGGATTGGTGTTCAACCCTGCGACCTCATTGGATGTTCTTAAGTACGTCATCGACAAGGTGGATATCATCCTGCTGATGTCGGTCAATCCCGGTTTCGGTGGCCAGAGCTTTATCCCCGCTACCCTCGATAAGCTGCGCGAGGCACGCGAGATTATCGATGCCTCCGGGCGTGATATCCGTCTTGAGATCGACGGCGGTGTGAAAGTGGACAACATCCGCGAGATCGCCGAGGCTGGTGCCGATATGTTCGTGGCCGGTTCCGCAGTGTTCAATGCCGCAGCGGCATCCGACCCTAACGACTACGATACGGTCATCAAAGCCTTCCGCGACGAGCTGTCAAAAGCGGCAATTTAACGAGATTTGGATGAAGCTCAGACAACCCAAAATGATTCTTATTGATGTCGACGGTACCCTAGTCGACAGCGTGCCCGACCTCGCCTACTGCGTCGATGAAATGATGAAACGGCTCGATATGCCCGTGCGCGGCGAAGCGGCGGTGCGTAACTGGGTTGGTAATGGTGTCGAACGCCTGGTGCGCCGTGCCCTGGTCAACGCCCTCGACGGCGAGCCCGACGAGGCCCTGTTCGACAAGGCCTGCCCCATCTTCCTCGATCTGTACGCCGACAACACCAGCAAGCGCAGCCTGCTCTACCCCGGTGTGCGCGAGGGCCTGGACTACCTCAAGGCGCAGGGCTACCGGCTGGGCTGCGTGACCAACAAGGCAGCGCAGTTCACCCTTCCCCTGTTGAAGTGTCTGGGCGTCCACGACGACTTCGAGAGCATCGTCTGCGGCGATACCTTGGCGAAGAAAAAGCCGGATCCTCTGCCACTGTTGCACTCTGCCGGAATTCTTGGCGTGGAGCCCGGGGATTCGTTGATGCTGGGTGACTCGGTGAGTGATGTGCAGGCCGCGCGCGCCGCTGGTTTCCAGATCATCTGCATGAGCTATGGTTATAACCACGGCGTGGATATTCGTGAGTCCAGTCCGGATGCGGTGATTGACTCCATGGTCGAGTTGAAGGGTTTTCTGTAACAGCAGGTGCTGGCCTGGCGCTGGAAAAACGCAGAGGACACAAAGGCAGGGAGGATGCAGAGAAAAGTCTTTTTTGGGTGAAATACTTTTTGCGTCCTCTGTGCTCTCCGCGCTATATTATAAGCTGAGAAAATTTAACATGATTCATAGCCGACAAAACAAGCAGGGAACGGGACGATGGCGCGGGTACAACCCGAGCTAACGAGTCTTTTGTCCTTTTGATTTTGCAGGTAATGAACATGAACGCCGAACAATTTTCTGCCCTCGCTCAGCAGGGCTACAACCGCATTCCCGTGACGCGCGAGGTGCTGGCTGACCTCGATACCCCCCTGAGTACCTATCTCAAGTTGGCCGACGGGCCTTATTCCTATCTGTTCGAGTCCGTGCAGGGTGGTGAAAAATGGGGCCGTTACTCCATCATTGGCCTGCCTTGCCGGCGTGTGGTGCGTGTTACGGGCCATTGTGTCGAACTGCTGGATTGCGGCGACTCCATCGAATCACTGCAAGTAGATGACCCGCTGCAGTGGATTGAGGATTTTCAGTCCCGTTACCGCGTTGCCGAGGTAGACGGCATGCCGCGCTTCAATGGTGGCCTGGTAGGCTATTTCGGCTACGACACGGTGCGCTATATCGAGCCGCGCCTGGCCGAGTGCCCCAATCCCGACGAGCTGGGTACACCGGATATCTTGCTGATGGTGTCTGACGAGGTGGTGGTGTTCGACAATCTCAGCGGCAAGCTCTATCTCATCGTCCACGCCGACCCGGCCGACGACGATGCCTATGCTTTTGCCGAGCAGCGGCTGGATACCCTCAGTGAACGCCTGCGTAGCGCCACGCCGTGCCCGGAGGCCACCACTTGCAGTGAGGTTGTAGAGGGAGATTTTGTTTCCAACTTTACCGAAGAAGGCTTCAAGCAGGTAGTGGAGAGGGCGCGCGAGTACATTGTCGATGGTGATGTGATGCAGGTGGTGTTATCGCAGCGGTTGTCCATTCCCTTCGCCGCACGTCCGCTGGATCTGTATCGCGCCCTGCGCAGTCTTAATCCGTCGCCATACATGTTTTATCTCAACCTGGATGATTTTCATATCGCCGGTTCGTCGCCGGAAATTTTGACCCGGCTGGAGGACGGTAAGGTCACCGTGCGTCCCATCGCCGGTACCCGTCGCCGTGGTCATACGGAAGAGGAGGATCGCGCCCTGGAGGCCGAATTGCTGGCCGATCCCAAGGAATTGGCGGAACACCTCATGCTCATCGACCTGGGGCGCAACGACGCCGGCCGTGTGAGTGAGACCGGCAGCGTCGAGCTGACTGAGAAGATGCTGGTGGAGCGCTACTCGCACGTCATGCACATCGTCTCTAATGTGGAAGGCAAACTGAAAGTGGGTATGAGCGCCATGGACGTACTGCGCGCCACCTTTCCCGCCGGCACGGTCTCCGGCGCGCCGAAGATTCGCGCCATGGAGATTATCGACGAATTGGAGCCGGTAAAGCGCGGCGTGTACGCGGGGGCGGTGGGTTATCTGGCCTGGAATGGCAACATGGATACGGCCATCGCCATTCGTACTGCGGTGATCAAGTCCGGCAAGCTTTATATTCAGGCTGGTGCTGGTGTGGTCTACGACTCCCTGCCGCGCCTGGAATGGAAAGAGACCATGAACAAGGGCCGCGCCGTGTTCCGTGCTGTGGCCATGGCCGAGGCGGGGCTGGATAGCCTGGCCAAGAGGCATAAATGATATCCGGTGGAATAGCACGGAGAGCACAGAGGCACGGAAGCGAAGAGTACAATAATGCAAGACAGCAAGCTGACAGGGACAGTCATAGGTGCGGCGATTGAAGTACACAGGGTATTAGGGCCAGGCCTCTTGGAGTCAGCGTATCAGGAGTGCTTGATTTTGGGATTGTTGATCAACTTTAATACGGTTGTACTGAAAGATGGAATCTGTCGTGTGGTTAATGATGTGTAGATCTCTGCGTCTCAGTGTTTCTGTGTCCTCTGCATTTTTATATGAGGAATTAGATTGATGTTACTGATGATCGACAACTACGATTCCTTCACTTACAACCTAGTGCAGTATTTTGGTGAGCTGGGTGCGGAGGTACAGGTTTATCGTAATGATCAAGTCACGTTAGATGAGTTGAATGCCCAGCAGCCTGAACGTATCGTGATTTCGCCAGGCCCGTGCACGCCTAACGAGGCTGGTATCTCGCTGGCGGCTATCGAATACTTCGCTGGTAAGGTACCTCTGTTGGGCGTGTGCCTCGGCCATCAGGGTATCGGCCAGGCCTTTGGAGGCAAGATCGTGCATGCCAGGCAGATCATGCATGGCAAGACCTCGATGATTCATCACAAGAACGAAGGTGTTTTCAAGGGCTTGGACAACCCTATCGAGGCCACGCGCTATCACTCGCTGGTGATCGAAAAGGAAAGTCTGCCGGACTGCTTGGAAATTACTGCCTGGACTGAAACGGCTGAGGGCGAGTTCGACGAGATTATGGGTGTGCGGCATAAAGAGCTGGAGGTGGAAGGGGTACAGTTTCACCCGGAGTCTATTCTTACCCGGCAGGGCCACGACATGCTGAAGAACTTTCTCGAATGCTGATGGCGTGTAGGGTGGGCATTGCCCACCATTGTGTATTTACGAAATTCATTCGGTGGGCGGCGCCCACCCTACGGGGGAAGACATAATAATGGACATGCCACAAGCTATCCACGCGGTCACCGAGCGCCGCGACCTGAGTCGTGCCGAGATGCGCGCAGTGATGAACACCATTATGACCGGTGCGGCAACACCGGCGCAGATCGGTGGTTTTCTCATTGGCCTGCGTATGAAGGGTGAAACCATTGATGAGATCACCGCCGCCGCCGAGGTGATGCGCGAACTGGCAACCCGGGTGGATGTGCAAGGTGAGCACATTGTCGATATCGTCGGTACCGGCGGCGACGGTAGTAGCACCTTCAATATTTCCACCGCCAGTTGCTTCGTGGTCGCCGCCGCTGGCGGCAAGGTGGCCAAACACGGCAACCGTTCCGTTTCCAGCAAGTCCGGCAGCGCCGACGTACTAGAGGCCGCCGGGGTGAATCTCGATCTGGGGCCAAAGCAGGTGGCGCAGTGTGTCGAGCAGGTCGGTGTGGGTTTCATGTTCGCACCAAAGCATCACGGCGCCATGAAGCACGCCATTGGTCCACGCAAGGAAATGGGAGTGCGTACCCTTTTCAATGTGCTGGGGCCGTTGACCAATCCGGCCGGTGCGCCCAACCAGGTACTGGGCGTGTTTGCCCGCGAGTTGGTTGAGCCACTGGCGAGGGTACTGGCCAACCTGGGTAGCGAGCATGTGTTGGTGGTGCATGCCGAGGATGGCATGGATGAGATCAGCATCGGTGCACCGACCTTCGTTGCCGAACTGAAGGGTGGAGAGGTGAGTACCTATACCATCGCGCCGGAGGATTTCGGCATCTCACGTGGTGACATCGCAGCGCTGAAAGTAGAGGGTGCCGGACAGTCGCTGGCAATGGTCAAGTCGTTGCTGGAAAACCAGCCCGGCCCGGCGCGCGATATCGTGCAGCTCAATGCTGGTGCTGCGTTATATGCCTGTGGTCTGGCCGATTCGCTGGCCGAAGGCGTAACCAGGGCTGGCAAGGTTATCGCCAGCGGCGAGGCGCGCAAGAAACTGGATGCCCTGGTGGCGGTATCCAATAGCCTGGATTGAGTTTTCTCAGTGTAGGAGCGGGCCATGCCCGCGATATGCTCTTTGTACCGACAATGCCGGTCAAGGCAGAGCTTTTTGAAAAAAAGTTCTCTGCGTTCTCGGCGTTTTATTCGAGCCTGAAAGATTCATTGCGGGTATGGCCCGCTCCTTGTTTTGGAAAATAAAATGAGTGATACCCCCGATATCCTGAAAAAGATCATCGCCCGCAAGCGCGAGGAGATTGTTGCCGGCCTTCAGGCCATGAGCATGAGCGAGATGGCCGAGCACGCACTGGCGGTGGGTGCCTGTCGCGGTTTTGTACAAGCCATGCGTGACAAGATGGATACTGGCGAGTCGGCGGTGATTGCCGAGATCAAAAAGGCCTCACCGAGCAAGGGCTTGATTCGCAAGAATTTCCGGCCGGCGGAAATTGCCGCTTCTTACGAACGCGGCGGCGCGGCCTGTCTGTCGGTGCTCACGGATCGGGATTTCTTTCAGGGTAGCAACAACTACCTGCAACAGGCACGCGCTGCGTGCGTCCTGCCAGTGATCCGTAAAGACTTCATCATCGATGAATACCAGGTCTATGAGGCACGCGCTATCGGCGCCGACTGTATCCTGCTCATTGCCGCCGCACTGGATGATGCGGCCATGGCCGGTCTGGCCGAGTTGGCAACGAAGCTTGGCATGGACGTGTTGGTGGAGGTGCATGATGCCGTAGAATTACAGCGGGTATTACCACTGAACCTGCCGCTGGTGGGCATCAATAACCGCAACCTGCGCACCTTTGAGGTCAGCCTGCAAACCACCATCGACCTGCTGTCGCAGATCCCCGATGATCGTATCGTGGTCACCGAGAGCGCTATTCACGTAGCGAACGACGTGGCGTTGATGCGCCGCCACGCCGTCAATGCCTTTCTTGTCGGCGAGGCCTTGATGCGCGTTGATGACCCCGGTGCAAAACTTGCCGAACTGTTCCAGAGCTAAACCTATAGTTCCAGTTTTAATGCCGTCACCGGCCGGTTTTCCAGCGTCCACTGGTGCATGGATCCATCGTAGAGCTTGACGTTTTTGTTGCCCATCAGCTCGCTGAATATGAACCAACTGCCTGAGGCGAGATGCCCGCTGTTGCAATAGGTGATGATGTCCTTGTCGGTATCTATTTTAAGTTCGGCAGCCAGAGTGCGCAGGGTTTTTAGCGGGGTAAAGGTGGCAGGGGCCGAAGGATAGGTCAGCATCTCATTGGGGAACGGTTTTGCGCCGGGAATATGCCCCTTGCTATAAACGTAGGATTTTTTATAGGTGCCCAGGTACAAGGCCAGAGAGCGCGTGTCCACCAGTTGGGCGTTGCCTGTCTCCACCACAGCGGCTACTTCATCGCCAGTGGCCAACAGCTCCTTGCGTTCAGTAGTGATTTTCCAGTTGCCCTGGGGTGGACGTTTGCCATCGGTGCTGACTTCTCTTTTGTCCATAAGCCAGCCGGCCATGCCGCCATCGAGAATGGCCAGATTGTCCTGCCCATAGTACTTCAGTTGCCAGTAAAGGCGTGTCGCCATCATGATGTCGCCGACACTCTCCCCTTTGCTGACGATGACGACGGTGCTGTCTTTGTTCAGGCCGACCAATTGCATGAAATACCCGAAGTCCTTCTGATCAGGCAGCATGCGTGTTACCCGGTTGCCGTCGATCAGGCGTGCGCGCCGTACATGTTTGTAACTGGTGATGAGTGCCCCTGGAATATGCCCGCCGATACGCATAAGCCGTTGCTGACCGGTTTTCACGTTGCGCGAGTATGTCGGTGCGGTGGTGAAACTTTTTATGTCGTTTCTTACGTCAAGGACGGTCACCCCGGCAAGGTTTTTCTCCAGCCATGCGGCATCCACCAACGGGCCGGGCAGGGTTGTTGCTGACAGGACTCCGCTGGCCAGCAACAATATCGTCAGTGTGCATAATCTTACTATTGTATTCATACGTCTGAATCTCCCGTTTAGGCAAGTCTGTGACAATGTCAGGCAGGGCATGTTGCATACAAATAGCTAACATTCGAGGGGCGCGACAAAGCCGTATCGTTTATCGGTTTATGTTTTGTTGCCATGTTCGCTGGATGATATCGTCCCTCCAGCGGCTTGCGCAACGGTTGCGCGGATTATCAGGTAGCCCGAGGCGACCGACATGATAATGGCGCCGCACATGGCGCCATAGACAGCGCCTGCGATAGCGGGAAGCCATCCAGGTTTCAGTTGGTTGGACTGGGTGTTCCAGGTGTCGTAAAAAAAACAATAGGCGGTGGCGGAAATGCCGAGTTGTGCATCCAAAAACCAGACCAGGCTGGTCAGTAGTACCCCGACAGAAAGCACGGTGGCCAGGGTGGTATAGGCTGCTCGGTTCATGCGGTGGCGGTAGCTGGTCACTTCAAACAGCAGATAGAAGCCCACAGCAAGGAACACCGAGATGGCCGAGGTGGACACCCGGATGAAGGGGCGCCCGTCACTGACGCTGAAGATGATTGGGCACAGCCAGGCGCCGATCAATGCCCCAAAGATAAGCCCAAACAACAAACCGGAAGGATAGGGGTGAGACAGCGTTTTGATGGTGGGGCTGCGCTGCGCCAGGCGGAGCATGAAGCCGTGCCAGCGAGGGAATAACAGGCTGACGATGGTGCCGAGAGCCATGCCGACCAGCATATAGCCGGGAATCAGGC
>JAKIUN010000073.1 GCA_021647505.1 Gammaproteobacteria bacterium | reverse complement strand
GCGATGGCGTTGTTCTGCTTGCCGGGACTGAGGCCGAAGCCATCGAGAATTACCAGTACGGTAGGCTTGCGGGGGGCGCGGATTGGGTCGGTCATGTTTGGATCAATCGGTCTCTAAGGTCGTGAAATGTGCAAGGTTCCACATTTTCGTTGCCGTTTTTCGACGGGCAGCAAACCTTCCGGTGGGGCAGGAAAAACAGGGATGTGGCGGATGAATAGCGGCGTGTAATATCGATACTTGATGGCTGTTGTCAGCGGGTTATTCTGGGTGTGACGCAGGTCATGAATTCCAAAGGCCGCGAGCGAGCGAGAAAGCCCGGCAGTCTATCGGTTTGCCGCCCTTGGGTCAATTCGATCTATTGGGTGGAGAGGGGGAATAGCAACTATTACAGAGGCTTATGGGCTATAGTTAAATGAAAAAGGGCAGAGAAAAAAGATTTTTTTATATTTTACGATGGAAATGTTTTACCGCAGCCGCAACAGGCGCAGGCTGTTGGCGATCACCAGCAGGCTGGCGCCCATGTCGGCAAATACTGCCATCCACAGGGTGGCATAACCGGGGATAGCGAGGGCCAGGAAGATGGCCTTGAGGCCCAGCGCCATGGCGATGTTTTGGTGAATCACGCGCAGGCTGGCGCGCGACAGGCGGATGGCGAAGGGCAGGCGGCCAAGGTCGTCGCCCATCAGCACCAGGTCGGCGGTCTCCAATGCCACGTCGCTGCCGGCGGCGCCCATGGCGATGCCGGTAGTGGCAGCGGCCATGGCCGGGGCATCGTTGACACCGTCGCCCACCATGCCTACTCGCTGATGGCGCGCAACCAGCGCTTTGACGGCCTCTACCTTGTCAGCAGGCAACAGCTCGGCATGAGGCTCGTCGATACCCAGGTGTTCGGCAATGACGCGGGCCGTGCCATGGTTGTCGCCGGTGAGCATGGTGATGTGTTCGATGCCCAAGGCACGCAGGTGGGTGATGGTCTCGCGGGCGTTGTTGCGCGGCTGGTCGGCGATGCTGATGAGGCCCAGTACACGCTGTTCATCAGCGAGGATAATGACCGTCTTGCCCTCGTTCTCGCGACGCTTCAGCACCGCCCCCACGGCGGGGCTGCAGAGGCCGCTTTCCTCGAACAAACGATGGTTGCCCAACTGGTAATAGTGGCCGTCGATGCGGGCCTGCACACCGCGGCCGGTGAGGGCCTGGAAGTCGCTTACTTCGTCAGGCGTGATGTTGGTCTCGGCGGCGTGTTCGAGGATGGCCTGCGCCAGCGGATGCTCGGAGCGGGCCTCCAGACTGGCAGCGATGCGCAGCAGTTGCGCCGGCGGTGTAGCGTCGAGGGGTTCCACGTCCTGTACCTTGGGCCGGCCCAAGGTGAGGGTGCCGGTCTTGTCGAAGGCCAGGGCGCGCAGGTGACCGATATTTTCCAGATGCACGCCGCCCTTGATCAGTACCCCCGCGCGTGCACCACGCGCCAGGCCGGAGACGATGGCCACCGGGGTGGAGATCACCAGCGCGCAGGGGCAGGCGATCACCAGCAGTACCAGAGCGCGGTAGAACCAGTCGCCGAAGGCCTGGCCGAACAGCAGCGGCGGCACTACAGCGATGAGTGCCGCCAGCACCAGCACCGCTGGGGTATAAATACGTGCGAAGCGGTCGATGAAGGCCTGTGCCGGGGCGCGTGCCGCCTGCGCCTCTTCGATGAGGTGGATGATGTGGGCCAGGGTAGTGTCGGTGGCGAGGTGGGTGACGCGCAGGTCCAGGCTGCCCTGGCCGTTGATGGAACCGGCGTATACGGTGTCGCCCGGAGCCTTTTCCACCGGCAGGGATTCGCCGGTGATGGGAGCCTGGTTGAGGGCTGAATGGCCATCCACCACCTCGCCGTCCAGTGGTGCCTTGTCGCCGGGGCGCAGGCGGATGATTTCGCCCACCTGCACCTGTTCCACCGGCACCGTGACCTCGTGTCCCTCGCGTAAGACCCGCGCCACCGGCGGTGCCAGCTCCATCAGCGCACGTACCGCGTTGCGGGCTCTATCCATGGAACGGCTCTCCAGCCACTGGGCGAGGGAAAACAGGAACACCACCATGGCGCCTTCGTCCCAGGCGTCGATGAACAGGGCGCCAATCACCGCTACGCTCATCAGTACGTTCATGTCGATGGCGCCGTGACGCGCCGCTGCCAGGGCCTTGCGGGCGATGGGCCAGCCGCCAGCGAGGATGGCGCTGCCGAAGGCCAGCTTCGCCCACGACGCGTCCGCGCCAAGGAGGTGATGTAAAATCAACCCTGCGGAGACCAGTACGGCGGCGGACAGCATGGCGACGAGCGCGCTGTTTTCCGCCCAAAACCCTCCCTTTATTCCTGCTTCAGCAAAGGGCACGGCGGTGAGTTTCGCCTCGGCCAGGGTGGCGATGATCTGTTCCAGGGGGAGCTGCTTGGGGTTATGTGTCACGGTCAGACGCTGGGTGACGGGATTGGCGTCGAGACTTACCAGCCCCGGCAGATGGCCGAGCATCTTCTCGATCAGAGACACCTCTTCCGAGCAATCCAGGTTCTCCACCCGTAGCACACTGGTGACCGGCTGCGAGGTGTCGTGCAGGCTGTAGCCCAGTGATTTTACCGTGTCACGCAGCCTGTCCGCCGCTGCGGTTGAGGCCACCTTGGCCGAGAGTTTTCCGCTGGTGAAGTTCACGCGCAGATCGGCCACACCCGGCAGCCTGCCCGCTATTTTTTCCACCTTGGCGGCGCAATCGGGGCAGTCCATGCCGTCGATGCGGCAGGTGAGGACGTTGGGTTTTTTGTCGGTCATTGGGTATTGATCGCGGGCATGGCTCGCTCCTACAAATAAGAGGTTTAAAATACCCTCATAGGTAGGAGCGAGCCATGCCCGCGATAGCATTTTTCACTGTTCTATCTTCCTCCGCGAAAACACCCCATACAACACCGGCAGCACGAACAGTGTCAGCAGGGTCGAGGTGACGATGCCACCTACCACTACGGTCGCCAGAGGACGTTGCACCTCCGAGCCCACGCCACTGGAAAGCAGTATCGGGATCAGGCCCAGCGCGGTGGTTACAGCGGTCATCAGCACAGGTCGCAGGCGCGAGCGGGCGCCCTCGAACACCGCATCGCGCAGAGCGCTGCCGCCTTCCTGTAGCAGATTAATGGCATTGACCAACACCACGCCGTTGAGTACGGCGATGCCGAACAGGGCGATGAAGCCGATAGAGCCCGGCACCGACAGGTACTGCCCCGAGACATAGAGGGCGGCGATGCCGCCGATCAATGCCAGCGGCACGTTGAGCATGATCAACAGGGCCTGGCCGGCCGAATTGAAGGCGAAGTAGAGCAGCAGAAAAATCAGCGCCAGCGACAGGGGCACCACGATCATCAAGCGCGCCTGAGCGCGTTGCTGGTTTTCGAACTGGCCGCCGAACACCACCGAGTAGCCGGGCGGCAGATCCACATCCTCGGCAATACGCTGCTGTAGCTCGGCCACCAGGCCGCCCATGTCACGATCCACCACGTTGGATTGGATCACCACGCGCCGCTGCACGTCGTCACGGCGGATCTGCGGTGGGCCGGACTCGATGGCTACGCCGGCCACGTCGCCCAGCTTCACCCAGGCGCCGTTGGGGGCCTGTAGGATCAGGCCGCGAATGGCCTCCACGTCGTCGCGGTAAGGCTCGGCCAGGCGAACGTAGATGTCGTAGCGTTCATTGCCGCGGATCACCTGTCCGGCGTCGGTGCCGCCAATGGCATCCGAGACCAGATCCATTACTTGCGACACGGGGATACCGTAACGGGCCAGGGCATCACGGTCAGGGCGCAGCACAAGCTGGGCTTCGCCGGCGATCTGCTCCATGGCGACGCCGCGCGTGCCTTTGACCGTCTTCACCAGGGCCTCGATCTCGCTACCCTTCTGCGCCAACGTGTCGAGGTCGGGCCCGAACAGCTTGATGGCGAGCTGCGCCTTGACGCCGGACAGCAGCTCGTCGACGCGTGTGGCAATGGGCTGGGAGAAGGAGAACAACAGGCCGGGGTGCACGGACATCTTTTCTTCCATCAGCACCTGTAGGGCCTTGCGGTCGGGGGCGGTGGTCCATTCGTGTAGCGGCTTCAGGCCAACGAAGATTTCCACGTTGGACACTGGCTCCGGGTCACCACCGATCTCGGCGCGGCCTATCCGGCTGGAGACATAGGTGACCTCGGGGAAGGTCATCAGTTGCCGTTCCAGCTTTTGGGCCGCCGTGAGGGAGGTTTTGAGGCTCGACGAAGGCCCGAGGGTGACGCGGATATTGAGGGTGCCTTCTTCCAGCTCCGGCACGAACTCAGTACCGAGGTAAGGCACCAGCGCCAGAGCACCGAGGAACAGCCCGAGCGCCAGGCCGATGATCAGCTGCGGGCTATCGAGGGCCCGCGTGAGCAGGCGACGATAGAGGCGCTCCAGTGGCCGCATGATAGGGCTTTGCTTTTCCTGCACGCCGCGGCGGAACAAGTAGGTTGCCAGGGCGGGCACCACCACCAGCGCCACCAGTAGCGAGGCAAGCATGGCCAGCACGATGGAGATCGCCATGGGTTGGAATAACTTCCCTTCCACACCCTGCAGGGTAAACAAAGGCGCGAACACGATGATGATGATGATTACCGCGAAGAACACCGGCCGCCCCACCTCGCGGGCCGCTTCCTGGATACGCAGGGGGATGCCATTGCGATCGGCCGAGGCCCAGCGGGGATCGGGATCACCGGGCGCCAGGCGGGCCTTTGCGCTTTCCTCGTGCTCAGCGTCGGGATGGGAGAGGTGGCTGAATATTCGCTCCATGATGACCACTGAGCCGTCCACCATCATGCCGATGGCGATGGCCAGACCGCCCAGAGACATGAGATTGGCCGACATGCCCCACCAGGCCATTGCCATCAGAGCCAAACCGATGGAGATGGGGATGGAGATCAGCACAAGAAAAGTGGCGCGCAGGTTGACCATGAACAGCATCAGGATCACTACGATGAGCACGAAGGCTTGTAGTAACGCGGTAGTGACTGTGCTCACTGCCTGACTTACCAGCTCGGCCTGATCGTAGAAGGGCTCCAGGGTCACACCTTCGGGCAGTGCGGCCTGGATCACCGGCAGGCGCTCCTTGATGCCGTCGATGGTGGCCTTGGTGTTGGCACCCATGCGTTTAAGCACGATGCCGGCCACCACTTCGCCCAGCGGCACGGGCTTGCCATCGGCATCGCGAGTGGTCAGGGTCACCGCCCCCTGGCGGATCTCGGGGCCGAAGCGCACACTGGCCACGTCGCGCACCCGTACCGGTACACCGTCCACGTCCTTCAGCGGTACGTTGCCGATATCACGCAGGCCGTCCTCGCCACTGCGTATCCAGCCCACGCCACGGATCACCAACTGCTCGGCGCCACGATCCAGGTACCAGCCGCCGGCGTTGCGGTTGTTGTCCTCGATGGCGCGAGCCACGTCGCCGCCGTACAGGCCGAATGCCAGTAGTTTCTGCGGATTCAGTTGCACCTGGTATTGGCGAACTTCGCCGCCGAAGGAGAGCACGTCAGTGATGCCACCCACTGGCATTAGCAGCAGTTTTACCACCCAGTCGTTGAGGCTGCGTAGGGCGATGGCATCGTATTTCTGCGTATCCTCGGCGCGCAGGATGTACTGGTATACCTGGCCGAGACCCGAGGTGTTGGGTCCCATCTCAGGCGTGCCGATACCCGCTGGGATCTGTTCGCGCGCTGCCTGCAGGCGCTCGAACACCAACTGGCGGGCGAAATAGATGTCCTTTCCCTCTTTAAATGCCACGGTGATCACGGACAGGCCAGTCTTGGAAATGGAACGTACCTCTTCCACATCCGGCAGGGCGTACATGACCGCTTCGATGGGGAAGGTGATGAGCTGCTCGACTTCCTTCGCGGCCAGGCCGCGCGCCTCGGTGTTGATCTGCACCTGCACGTTGGTGACGTCGGGGAAGGCATCCAGGTTGAGCTTGGGCAGGATGAGTATGCCGCCGACGATGCTGGCCAGCAGGGCCAACACCACCAGCAGGCGATTCTCGACGCCGAGGTCGATGATTTTGTTTAGCATATCAACGTCCTCTATTAATGGTTATGGATTTCGAAGCCGCCCTTGGCGAGTTCGGATTGCACAAAGAAGGTGCCTTCAGTCACCACCCGGGTGCCGGGGGCGATGCCGCTGATGACCAGCTGTCCGCCGACGCTGCGCAGCACCGTGACTTCTTTCGCTTCAAAGTGGCCGGCCTTTTCCTCGACGAAGACCTGCCAGTCACCATCGGCGCTGCGTACCACCGCATCCAGCGGCAGGGCCAGTGCCTCGCCCTGGCGTTCCGCGTCGATGCTCACATCGACGAACATACCGGGGTGCAGACGATCGCCGGGGTTCTTGATGGCGACGCGCACGGCCTGGGTGCGTGTTATTTCATCGATAGCGTGGTGGATCTGCACCACCTTGCCGCGCAGGCTGATGTTGCCGATACGCACGGTGGCACCGGCGTTTTTATCGATGCGGTGGGCATCCTCCGGCGTCAGGCGGGCCTCCACCCAGAGGGCGGATTCGTCACTGATGTCGAACAGCACGCGACCCGGTTCGATCAGTTCACCAAGGATGAAATCGTCGCTGGTCACGGTGCCGCTCTGCAAGGCATAAAGGTCGAAGCGGCCAATGGCCTGTGCGGGGTCATCGGTACTCAGCAGGGCCGCTACTTGTGGTTTGCTCATGCCATAGGCGAGCACGCGGGCCTCGGCCTGTTGGCGGTTGATCTGCGCCTCGGCATAGCGTTTGGCCGAGACCACCTTGCGGCCGAGTTTTTTCACCCGCTGCCATTCACGGTTGCTGATCAGCAGTTCACCCTGTGCCTCAGCCATGGCGACACTGGAGAGCGTGACGAGTAATTGTCCACGTTTGACATGATCGCTCAGGCGGGCGTGGCGGGCGACGATTTGTGCGCTGATGCGCGGTGTGATTTTGCTGGCGCGGTAGGCATCGAACGTCACCTCGCCGGGAGCGTTAACCACTTCGTGCAAGGTCTTCTGGCGCAGGGGGGTGACAACGATGCCGGCGGTGGCCATTTGTTCCGGGGTGAGTTCGACGCCGCTTTCTTCCCCGTGTTCATCGTCATGTCCGTGTCCACCGTGCTCATCGGCATGTTCGTCTCCGTGGCCCTCTTCCTTGTGTTCACTGTGCTCATCACCGTGTTCTTCGTCGTGAGCTTTTTCCTCGTGTCCACTGTGCTCATCGTGGCTCTGTTTTTCATCATGCCCGTGACCATGTTCCTCGCTGGCCCAGGTAGGACTGGCCAGAATTAGGGTGAGCAGGGCGGGATAAAGAATGTGCTGTTTCATGCTGTTCTCCGTTTGCCGGCGCTGCGCGTTGGGCGCGCCGGCGGGTGTATTCAATGGCAAAGGCTGTGAGTTTCCACGGTTTGTGGAACTAGTTTCTTGTGGGAGCGATGGGTATCTTGTTGATTCGCTATTCATGGTTGCCCCCACCTTTGGGGGCAGCGCCAATTTGCCCCGATGCCCTCAACCACTCGACCCACGCCAATCGCAGGTCGCCCTTCAGCTCGGCGGCGGTGATTTGGGTATTGATGTTCTGACCGGTTTGCAACAGATAGTCGGTGGTACTGAGTTCGCCAGCTTCCCAGAAGCGCTGCACCAGGCTCGACTGCTGTGCCAGATTGCCCTGGCCCGCATCCTGCCACTGGCGCCAGGCGTGATGGGTGAGGCGGTATACCGACAGACTGCCGTCGAAGCGGCTGGCGGCGAGACGCCGCAGATCCAGCAGGATTTTTTCTTCCCGCACGGCCTGTTGCGAGGCGGCGGTGACCTCGGCGGTGAAATCATTGCGCACATTCAGCGGTATGGAAAAACTCAGCCCCAGCAGCAGATCATTTTCTTCGGCGCCGCCACGCAGGCCAAAGGTGGGATCGGCTTTGCGGCTGGCCCGCGCCAGTTCGATGCCGGCGCGAGCATTGGCGATACGCGCCTGCTGGGCGACGAGTTGGGGCAGTTCGGTCAGCAAGGCATCACGTTGCGGATCGGCGGGTGGGGCGGGGGTTGGCAGAGTGGGCCATTGACTCAGGCCCAGGCCGCTGGCGGCCACCAATGCGGCCTGTTGGGTGGCGACCTCGGCCTCACGGCGCGCCATCTGCATACGCGATTCACTGAAGGCGACCCGTGCCAGGGCGATGTCCAGCGGACCGAGGTCACCGGCGGCATAGCGCTGCTCGGTGGTCTCCACCAGTTGCTCCATGAGCTCGCCGTAGCGCGTGGCCAACTGCCGTTGCTCCTGCGTGTTCTGATAGCGGGCGAGGGAGGTCAGTACCTCGCTGGCCACCTGCTGGCGCAGGCTGGCCAGCTCGGCCCGGGCGACGAGTACGTTGCTGTTGCCCATCTGCCGCTGGGCGCTGCGCTTGTCGCCCCAGTCGATGGTCTGGTTGATGCCGACGCTGATGGTGGTGACGGCAGTGCGCTCTGCGTCGACGTTCAGCTCCGGGTTGTAGATGGGCTTGCCTGCCGCTTCACTGTGGGCGCGGGCGGCGTCGATGGCGGATTGTGCGGCCTGTATGCCAGGGTGGCTTTCCCAGGCCTGCCGTAGCAGGTCATCGATGGCCGGCGATGTGAGGAGAGGCGCGGCCCCTATGGGCAGGGCCAGACAGGCCAGCAGGCCCGTCAGAAAAAGCTGCTGCAAAGACATATGAAACTCCCGAAAATCTGAAAATCACACGTTGCCGCACGGCGCGCACAGGCGCAGCACGATATGAAAAAAGTGCGAATCAGACCCGGGGAGGGCGAATGGGGGGGGCGGAATGCCGGGAATTCAGGGTTTGAAGGGACGCCGGGAAATAGGCGTCATGGGCCAGGGGGGGGATGAGACCACTGTCCGAGGTCATGGCCACCAGGTGCGACGACATGTGGCAGCCGTGATTTTGGTGGTGGTCGCTGTCGCCCAGCGGGGCATCATACAGGCAGCCGGACACCGTGGCGGCGTGCTCAGGTGCCAGATCCACATGCGCATCCGACGCCCAGACGATACCGGTGCAGAACAGGGCGAGGATCAATAGCGAAAGAAGTATGCGACGCATGGCTATGATTCTGGTGGCTGGCTGGTGTTCCGTCAAGTTATTAACCCGGCCACCCAATATGCCGTGTTAATAATAGGCGAGATAGATTCCCGGGTTTAGTTACATTCAGGCTACGGATTTAGTCCGTTAGAGTAAGGCACGAATCCCAACGGCAAGGGTTATTACGGGCAGCGATGTTGGGATTCGCAAGCTCACCACCAACCTACGCGCGGTCTCACGGTATTATTCTTTCTCACCGGGTTTACTCCACTCACGCCGATTGATCGCATAGCCCGTAATCCTGCCCACGAACGGCAACGCCAGCATGCCGGGCAGCTGGCTGACTTGTTTCGGGTCACGGTATTTATGGATGCCGATGATCATGTTGTCGTGGCCTTCGCGCGGCTGGTCAATATAGGTGCCGAACAGACGATCCCAGATGGACAGATTAAAGCCGTAGTTGCTGTTGGCCTCGTTGTCTTCCACGGAATGATGCACGCGGTGCATATCAGGAGTAACCACAAATAGACGTATGATGCGATCGAGGCCGCATGGCAGACTGATATTGCCGTGATTGAACATGGCCATGGCATTGAGTATTACTTCGAAGATCACCACCGCCACCACCGGTGCGCCGAGTACAATGATGGTGGCGAATTTGATCAGCAGCGACAGAATGATTTCGATAGGGTGGAAACGTGCGCCGGTGGTGACGTCATAATCCAGGTCGGCATGGTGCACCCGGTGCAGACGCCACAGGGTAGGCACGGCATGCACCAGCACATGTTGCAGATAGATGATGAAATCCAGCGCCACCACCGCCAGCAGCACACTCAGGGCGAAGGGCAGGGAATAGTAGTTGAGCAAACCCCAGCCGTGCTCGGCGGCGAAGGCGGCCATGCCGATGGCGGCGGCCGGGAACAGCAAGCGCAACAGCAGATTATTGAGGAACACCAGGCCCAGGTTATTGGCCCAACGTACCGCCTTCGATACGGTCAGCGCACGGCGCGGGGCGATGACCTCCCAGGCCGCCATGACGGCGAAGATGCCGAAAAAAAAACCGAGGCGGAGGGCAATCTCGTTTTGCACCACAAATTCGTCAAATGTCATGTCTGGCCTGTTTTGGGTTGGGCTGCCTGCAAAACGCAAGCTATAATGGGTAACGGATCAACTATTCAATAAGTTTATTGAATAGTAGGGTAGTGGGAATAACCACCATGTCAAGCAATGTATCGAACAAATGCGCCTTCAAGCACGACCTGTTTGTCCAGTTCGCCCGTGTCGGCAAGGCGCTGAGCAATGGCAATCGATTGGAATTGTTGGAGTTTCTTGCCCAGAGCGAACGTGGTGTGGACGAACTGGCGCGGATTTCCGGGCTCACGGTAGCCAATACCTCGCAGCACCTGCAGCAGCTCCGCCAGGCCGGGCTGGTGCTGTCACGCAAAGAGGGCCTGAAGGTCTACTACCGACTCAGCGGTGACGATATCATTACCCTGCTGGGCACCCTGCGCGGCGTGGCAGAGCGCCACGTGGCCGACGTGGAGCGGCTGGTGAACACCTATCTGACCGTGAAGGACAGCCTCGAACCCATCCCTAGAGACGAGCTGTTGGAACGCGTAAAACACGATCTGGTGACCGTGCTGGATGTGCGTCCGCCTGAGGAATTCGCAGCGGGACATGTGCCGGGTGCGGTGAACGTGCCGCTCGACGAACTGGAGCAGTATTTACAGAAGCTGGATCCCGAACTGGAAGCGGTGGCCTATTGCCGTGGCCCGCACTGTGTGCTGGCCTTCGATGCGGTGGCCAGGTTACGCGAAAAGGGTCTCAAGGCGCGGCGGATGCAGGATGGGTTTCCCGAGTGGAAACAGGCAGGGTTGCCGGTAGAGTCGGGGGAATAGTCCCCGGTAGGAAGAAGCTAGGGTGAGCTTTTCATGCCCACGCGGAATGCGAGCCAACTGCATGGGCACAAAAAACGTGACCAACCTACCTTGGCTAAATGGAAAGTATAGGTAACGGAGAGTAAAATTTCTCCTACCTTTCTATGCGTCCCTAAAAAAGCGTGAAACTCCAACTTAAAGTGTTAAATGCACAGTTTAAATGTGAATTTTCTAATAGAAATATAAGCCTTCTCCATTATATGCTTATCTGTAATGATGCTGATGTTTGTAACAGTCGTCAGAATAGGTGCGGTATTATTTTATACGTTTACAAGGAGAGTTGATTTATGAATGAGGAAAACAATCACAGCCCTGGCCCGCTGGCTATCATACCTAAGCATGCGGTAAAAACACTGTCGATGGTTTCGCTGCTGGTACTGAATCTTACCGCTTTTAGCGTCGCTGCTGTTGAGCAGGAGCATACTTTCACCTCTGAGGATGATGTGATCGTAGCTTATCCTGATAAGGCTGAACAGGAATCACTGCAAAGTCCACGCGGCGGCCCATTCGTTACACGCGAGCAACGCCGAAAAATTGAGCCCATGCAGTGGAATGAGGAGGTAGTACCAAGCTTTGACACTGAAAGCAGTGGTTTGTACCCGATGATACCTGCGATTCCAGGTAATGATAGCGGTGGGGCTGCGAATCCGATGGCAAACGAGCTTGCCAAAGAAGAGTTTCGTGATGACTGGAGGCTAATGGAAGCATTGGAACAAGAAGACAGTGGTTTGGATATGTTCGATGGCTCCCATGGTGTTTATTCTCGGTACGCCGGAAACCTATACACTCAGAGCTGGAAAGCAGCGCCTTTCAATAAGGTCGGTAAACTATATTTCACCACACCCAATGGCGGTAGTTCCTATTGCACTGCTAATGTCATCAGTGGAAATTCGCACATCGTGACTGCTGCCCACTGTGTTTATACGCGTGGCCGGGGATTTAACAGAAATTTTGTTTTTGTACCTGCCGAGCGCTTTGGTGCTGCTCCATATGGAACCTTTAGAGGGGGTTCCGCCGCTGTTATGGGTAAATGGAATAGTGAGGGCGGTCGTCGTTGGGATGTCGGTCTTATCCATTTAAAAAATAATGCCGCTACTAACCGCCCCGTAACATTCTACGTGGGCTGGTTGGGGCTTAGCTGGAACTACAGCTACATCCAGCACCTGCATTCTCATGGTTACGCCAGCAACCTGAGTCAACAATACATCAATATCTGTGCGGCACAGAGTTTTAATTCCGCAATCGAGGGCACTGATGTGCTGGTTAAAGGTTGTGATATGACCTTTGGTTCCAGTGGCGGTGGTTGGCTGCGTAACTACATGCCTTATTCACATGCGGGTAACTCGGTATTGGGTGTCGTCAGTGGTCCTCATGTAGGTGGTTTTGGTAATACCTATGTTGGCCCGCGCTTTAGTAGCAGCAATATTGTACCTTTGTGTAATATGCTAAATTGCTGAGGGTCTGGAGCTAGGTAGGTTGGGCACGTTTTTCATGCCCACGCGGAATGCGAGCCAACCGCGTGGGCATGAAAAACGTGCCCAATCTACTGCGGTAAATCCTGTGCAGACTTAGCCCGTAAAGCATCACTAAATGCAGCAAAACACAATCAGTTACACCCAGCCGTTAGTTTAGTGCGCATAATGTATATTATGTTAAATTAAAGGCTTGGCGACTGTGCGGGGGGTGCCCCAGGCGACTGGCATTCCTAGACGTGACTTGGTTTAATGTTGAGAAAGTGACGCGATAACACGCTAAACCCTATTCGCTGTAGGTATTGAGGCTTTTTTGCTTCCTCCACATCTTGACGATATCAGATTCTTCATTGAGAGCAACATCATCAAGTCTGATGGGGTGATCGATATTTACGGGGCGTTGTACTATCGCTTTATCGGCGATACCCATTGGCAATAAGTCTTCGGTATTCTCGATCTTGTCGATTTCACCGTAGAGGGTACGTCCACCAATCCCATCAAGCACACTTGCGGGTTTGAGATCTTGTTTAGCGATGGAGACTACTTCTACCACGAAACGGCTGGCTGGAGAGATTGTTTCATCTCGATCCATTACCACCTGGGCTACCGATACTGGGGTCTCTATATGTACCAAGTGATAGGGGCGGAAGAATTGATAGTAGGGTCCGCTGCCCATTTTAAGATATTGCATGACTGGGGCCACCGAAATAGGGTTATCCAGATAGCCTAGCACGATTACCCCACCCCCGAAGTCGCCTCCAAGCGTGTAATCGACAATGCCTCGCCCATCGAAGGTTTTGATCATATCTTGGACTGCTGATGCCATCGTAGTTTGAATTCCATGCATACCCCGTCGCTCGGGTAGCAGGCCGGTGGCGTTTGCTATAGAGGCGTTCTCAAAATTGATTTTGGTACCATCGGTAAAGGCAGTCGTCATTGTCTGGCTGGTGCCTTGATGCTTTGACCACGCCCTGATTGATTCAGGCGTTGCGTGCCGATCTATGAAACCTTTACAGTTGATTGCCGCTACTGTTTCGAATCCGGCGGCCTCAGTGAATTCCATAAGGCGCATCAATACACCTGGTTGATCACCGTCAGAAAGCGTGTAAATTACACCATTACGTTCTGCAATGGTTTTGAGTAGCCATCCTACGGTCGCATCTGCCTCAGCATTCATGGAGACTACATCCTTGCCAGCCTCCAGGCAGAATCGAGTTGAGACTGCCCCACGCTCTGCGGAACCGGATGCTTCCACCACTATTTCGATGTTCTCGAGGGCGGCGAACGACTCCAAAGAAGAGCTTACTGCCGGAATTCCGGCGTCGATTGCATTCGCTAGTGTTTTGACATCATTACTGACGACGATGGTGCTGACGTCTACTCCAACCCGTCGATAGGCGTCAATTGCATTCGCCGGGGTTCGATTTAAGATGATTGCGGTACGAAGGCCTAGCGTAAGGCTGAATTGGTAGGTGAGATGCCTTCCAACAAACCCTGCACCAATTAGACCAATGTTGACAGAGTTGTCACCCCGTTCCCTCGCCAACCGGCGCATTACACCCATTAATTCTCCCCCCTTGTATACATAAATTGCTTTATCTCCTCCATGTTATCAGATAAGAGGCATGTCGGGCCTTGAATTCCGGCATGATGATGTGCGCATTTCTACCCAAACGATCATCATGGGAGCATGATGTTCGTGAAGGTGTCAACCGTCGTGTTCTTTTCAGATATGTCTCTGAGTATGTCGCTACTATTATTAGTCAGCATTAGCCAGCTAAAGCCAGCCCAATCTCAACGGTGTACAGTATTTTTTGTGGGGGTTTGTGTTATTATCATATCATAGGTCATAATGAGCCTATATTGGAATTAATAATAAATGGCAGTGCAAGGAAATGCAGCAGTATCATAGTTATATCATAGGTTTTCTAGCGACGGCGGCGATCATTTATTTTTTACGCTCGCGTGCAGCGTATCTTGGCCTTATTGACTCTCCCTGCAAGCGCAAACAGCACAGTGGTAATATTCCACTAATTGGTGGTCTTGCCATTTTTTGTGGGTTTATTTTTTCTTCTCTTACTCTTGATGTGGCACTCGTCGACCTATATGTTTTTTTTGCTGCTAGTTTGACAATGATAATTGTAGGTGTCTTGGATGATGCTTTTAATTTGTCCACTCGTATTCGATTTGTTGCTCAAACTATTGCAGCGTTGATAATGTCAGTATGGGGCGGTGTGATATTGTTTGACCTAGGAGAGCTGTTCTTTGATGGCAGCCTTTTACCATTGGGAATTCTCGCAATACCATTTACCGTATTTGCCACTGTCGGAGTGATCAATACATTAAACATGTCTGACGGTCTTGATGGGTTGTCTGGTGTGTTAACTTTGTCAGCCTTAACTGGATTAATCGTTGTTGCCTATACCGCAAATGCTTATACTGAATTCAGTACTTTGTTGCTGCTATCATCTTGTATAGTCGCATTTTTGTTGTTTAACTTAAGACACCCTCTGAGGAGGCAAGCGAGTATTTTTATGGGTGATGCGGGCAGTATGTTTATCGGTTTTGCCCTTACTTGGTTCTTCATTAAATTAAGTCAGGGTGAGCAACGCGCTATGCCACCTGTTACCGCCTTGTGGTTTATAGCGTTACCCTTATTTGATACCGTTGGAATTATGTTTCGCCGAATCACTAAGGGGCGCTCCCCATTTTTGGCAGATCGAGAACACTTTCACCACGTATTATTGTTGGCTGGTTATTCGGTTGCTCAGTCGGTCGCAATTATGACAGTCTTGTCAGTAATTGGTGTCGTGATTGGCCTAACAGGCATCTATTTTAATATTCCAGATATTATTATGTTTGTTTTGTTCTTGGGTATGTTTTCAGTGTATTTTTGGGGCATGATGCATGCTTGGAAGGTGATGCGTTTTTTGAGTCGGTCTATTTGCCGAAGGCGCAATAGTAAAGAAAGGCGTGTTAATGCAGCTCGTCGAACATCTAACATTACTCCTGAAATTGAACGTAGAGCGGATCTAGACCGACGTTCTCCCGTTGATCGGCGATCTAATGTTAATCTGCATAGTTTTAGCGTGGAAGATCAAGGAACGTGCACGAAATAACATCCGGGTTTACTCAACCACTATGCACTGAAAGTGCATAGGTTGCAGCTGGACTGAAAGTCCTAAATTCAGCTATTCAAGGATCATATTTCCATCATCCTTATTCGAAGGATTTCGATGATGCTCTAGATATTCCTGGATCATTTCATCCGTAATATTCCCGGTCGACCAGCCACCGTACCCTATCGCCCAGAAGTGCCTACCCCAATAGCGTTTCTTTAACTGTGGAAAGGGTGCGCTCTCATAATGATGTACAAATTTAGTTCCAAATGCCCTATCATAGTAAAAACCAAAAGGGGCACACCATGTCAGCAGTTATTAAATCTACCTCTCAAGATTCCGTGACAATTGAAGTCACCATTTCACTGGCAAAATCCATGCTGGATTGTGAGGAGAAAATCACATCAGCGTTGAATGATGTGGGTTGCTTGGCATCAAGAACGGCTCTTGAGAAATTTGATACTGACGGTACGCCGATATTGATCGGTGATGACAAGTGAACCTCGAAAGGGAGGTTCAACATTCAACAAGCCTTAGGCCGTGCAAAACAATAACTTACCGAATTTTATTATTTAATTGGCAATATTTGGTAGTTCCATTCGCCATGAAACGCATTACGTTTGATTTGCACTTCGGCAAGTAAATCGTCACTAATTTTTTTAGACTTTTCATATTCGCTTTTGTCCAACCAAGCGTGAACTTCCAAACCTTCTTTAGTTTTTATTGAACCAATAAGGTTAACGACAATCTCGTGAGCGTTCCAATGGAACGCCCTGCCAGTTACGCGTGATATGGCAAAATAAGCGGTGCTCTATTTTATTCCACTTGCTGGTTCCTGGTGGGTAGTGACATAACTCTATCTTTAAACCTGTTTTGTTGGAAAATTGTTGCAGCGCCCACCGCCGTTCAATTGCGGCTACTGCAAACTCTGCCGTGTCATGACTAACGCCAACCGATACGCCTTCTTCATATAAAAATCTCGGCCGCAAGCGACCGAGTTTTAAGGGCTCAAAAGCTCCATCGCTTTGCGATAAAGCTTTGAAAACATTTAGAGGTTCCGTGCTTTTTATGCACATCACAGAGATATCCCAAAAGCTGGATAGTGTGACTGGAGCACGCCCCAGTCACACTATCCAGCTCGGGGGCCGGAACGTGTCAACCTCAAATGGACAGTTAATTTTCAGATAACATCGATTTGCTTCTGTCTCTCACGTATCCAGCAGCGGTGAGCGTTGGGAAATTCACGCAATCAGCAAGCACCTCACCACTCTCCTCAGCGGAAATCGGATTGATAGCAACGAACTCTGGAGGTAACTTAATCACAGGGTGGCCTTTAACAAATCGTTCTGGATTTCGCTCATAGCGTGCATCCAAAGCGCGCTGCTTTTGTTCAGCAACGGCCTTATAACGAC
>JAKIUN010000112.1 GCA_021647505.1 Gammaproteobacteria bacterium | reverse complement strand
CGAGCGGGCAAGGCGCGGTGACAATCTACTGATGCTGGACGCCATGGGCGCGTTCAAGCGGCTATTCAGCAATGATGACCCTGGGCTACGCGAGATTCGTAACCTGGGCCTCAATCTCGTTGATCATACCGGGCCACTGAAACACTTTTTCATGGCAAGGGCGATGGGGCTTCAGTGAGAAACAAGATGCAGTCAATATTGAGTCTGCAAAAAGTGCCGGTTTCGACACTACCACAGCATTGAGCCAAATCTTGACGAAGGGATTTCCATGTCAGAGACGGAAAACAAAAAGCGCAACTGGGTTTCCAGGCATTGGGGCAAGGCGACGGCTATCGCGGCAGCCTCAGTCGCCTTGTTCGGCGGGTACGACACGATCCGTAACCAAGGGCAGCTTTTTGTCTGCGATCTTGCCGGCATCATCGCTCAACGTGACGCCTTGCCGCTGTGCCAAACACTGGATCTGCCGAGTGACAGCGACCTATTGGCGCAGCTGGAATACCTCAAAGGGCGGGAAGGGCAGCTTTCTCAGGAGAAACGCAAGCAGCTGCGTCGCCTGGAAACCGCCTTCGAGGAACGCGTCTTCAAGGAATTATCGAGAAAGTTGGGTGTCTCGAACGAGCCCGTAGACCCCCAGGCCATGAGCGCCACCCGCGAGGCCGTGAGAGAAACCGTCGAAGAGGGTGATGCCGAACAGCGCCGCGCATTGGACATGATTGTCGAAGGCGACCACGATGGTGGTTTACAGCTCTTGGCGGAGCTGGCTGCGGCTCAAGCAAGCAAAAATGTGGCGCAATGGCGGCGCATCGGACGACTCGCCTACACCGTGGACACAATACGGGCAATGGAAGCCTACCAAAAAGTCATCGCCCTGGATCAATCCGACCCTTGGGATGCCATCTATCTCGGTCGGCTCTACGTGCGCGCCGGCAAGCTTGCCCTGGCAGAACGAATCTTTGAAGATGCTGTGGCCCGTCTGCCCGAGAGCGAGGAATGGGATCGTTCCTTCTTGTTGGATGGGATCTGCGACGTACTCACGGCTCAGGGCGACCTGCCGAAGGCACTGCTGGGCTACCGGGAAGCCATGGCCACCCGCAAGCGACTGGCGGCGGCTGATCCTGAAAATACATGGTGGCAGCGCGATCTGTCGCTGTCGTACAACAGGGTCGGTGACGTACTAATGATCCAAGGTAACCTGTCGGGGGCGTTGCAGAGCTACCGGGAAGCCATGACTATCGCCCAGCGTCTAGCGCCGGTCGGCCTCGAAATCGAAAATGCGCAGTGGCAGCGCGATCTTTCGCTGTCGCACAACGGGATCGGTGACGTACTCATGGCCCGGGGTGACCTGCCGGGGGCGCTGCAGAGCTACCGGGATGCCATGGCTATCGCCCAACGGTTGGCAGTGGCCGATCCCGAAGATGTGGGGTGGCAGCGCGATCTTTCGCTGTCGCACAACGGGATCGGTGATGTACTCATGGCCCGGGGTGACCTGCCGGGGGCGCAGCAGAACTACCGGGATGCCATGGCCATCGCGCAGCGGTTGGCAGCGGCCGATCCCGGAAATGCGTGGTGGCAGCGTGATCTGTCGCTGTCGTACAACAGGGTCGGTGACGTACTAATAATCCAGGGTGACCTGTCGGGGGCGCAGCAGAACTACCGGTATGCCATGGCCATCGCTCAGCCGCTGGCGATGGCCGACCCCGGAAATGCGTGGTGGCAGCGCGATCTTTCGCTGTCACACAACAGGATCGGTGACGTGCTCACGGCCCGGGATGACCTGCCGGGGGCATTGCAGAGCTACCGGTATGCCATGGCCATCGCCCAGCGGCTGGCGGCGGCCGATCCCGGAAATGCGTGGTGGCAGCGCGATCTTTCGCTGTCGCACAACAGGGTCGGTGACGTACTCAGAGTCCAGGGTGACCTGCCGGGGACGCTGCAGAGTTACCGGGAAGCCATGGTCATCCGCAAGCGACTGGCGGCGGCTGATCCCGGAAATGCGTGGTGGCAGCGTGATCTTTCGCTGTCGCATATTAAGATCGGTGATGTGCTCAAGGCTAAGGAGGGCTTGCTGGGGGCGTTGCCGGATTACTGGTATGCCATGGCCATCGCCCAGCGACTGGTGGCGGCCGATCCTGGAAATGCGTGGTGGCAGCACGATCTTTCGCTGTCGTACTACAGGATCGGTGACGTACTCAAGGCTCGGGGTGACCTGCCGGGGGCGCAGCAAAGCTACCAGTATGCCATGGTCATCCGTGAGCGATTGGCGGCAGCCGATCCCGAGAATGCGCAGTGGCAGCGCAGTCTCGCGCTTGGTCAGTGGAAGCTTGCGGGCTATGTCGGCAGCGCGATGTAGGCGCTGCGGCGGACAGCGGCGCAGTAGCGGGAGACGGGGATTCGGTTCCACGGACGGCGCACGGCCTCATCAACCAGCGCTACATCAAGCGGCCCACCGCACAAAATCATCCTCGCCATTACCCATGTGATCGTTGTATTCTCGGCTTCTGTGCAAGGACTTACCATCGGCATACCGCTGAAAAGCACCGCCCATCTGGAATCAAGTCCAATATCAAGTACAACCATGGATGGCCGTTAACAGGACATCTCCCGGAGGTGTGCATCGACGGCACGACTGACGCCTGAGACCCCGAAAACAACGGCCAACGTGATTCCACTTTTCGCCATTTCCCGTCTTCGGTTCGCCCTGCTACTCGGCGGATTACGGCTGCTGTGCGCCACCGGTCTACAGGCAAGCCCCCACGCCGAATCATCCACGGTATACCGCCTCGGCGTCTTCCCCTACCTGAGCCCGACACGTATCGAACAGGCCTATGCCCAGATTCTCCCTTAAATTCCGCATCACAGTGACCATGTTCCTGCTCCAGGCGGCGATCCTCGGCGCGGTGCTGACGCAGGCTCTGTCCAATTATCTCGATGGCAGCCGTGAGCAGCTGCAAC
>JAKIUN010000072.1 GCA_021647505.1 Gammaproteobacteria bacterium | reverse complement strand
AAAGCCACAAGTTCACATCACCGATACTGTGCTACGTGACGCACACCAGTCCCTACTCGCCACCCGCATGCGCACCGACGACATGCTGGCCGTCTGTGACAGACTGGATAAAATCGGCTACTGGTCGTTAGAGATGTGGGGCGGCGCCACCTTCGATGCCTGCATCCGCTTTCTCAAGGAAGACCCGTGGGAGCGTCTGCGCAAACTGCGCAGCGCATTGCCTAACACCCGCCTACAAATGCTGCTGCGTGGACAAAACCTGCTCGGCTATCGTCACTACGCCGACGATGTGGTGCGCGCCTTTGTCAAAAAGACCGCAGAAAACGGCATCGATGTATTCCGCGTCTTCGATGCCCTCAACGATGTACGCAACCTGCGTGTTTCCATTGAAGCGATAAAAGAAAGCGGCAAGCATGCGCAAGGAGCCATCTGCTACACCACCAGCCCGGTGCACACTATCGAACAATTCATCAAGCAAGCCTGCGAACTACAAGCCATGGGCTGCGACAGCGTCGCCATCAAAGACATGGCCGGCCTGCTGACACCCGCCACGACCGCCGAGCTGACCCGCGCACTGGTTGACGCACTGGACATCCCCGTACATCTGCATTCACACGCCACCGCCGGACTGGCCAGCATGTGCCAATTAAAAGCCATCGAAAATGGCTGTCGGCACATCGATACGGCCATCTCCGCCCTCTCCGGCGGCACCAGCCACCCGCCGACGGAAAGCATGGTTGCCGCACTGCGCGATACCGAATACGACACCGGTCTCGACCTGCCCGCACTACAGGAAATCGGCTTTTTCTTTTACGAGGTGCGAAAAAAATACCACCAGTTTGAAAGTGAATTCACCGGCCTCGACACCCGCGTGCAGGTCAATCAAGTACCCGGCGGAATGATTTCCAACCTGTCGAACCAGTTGCGCGAACAGGGCGCACTGGAGCACATGAATGCCGTGCTGGAAGAAATTCCCCGCGTGCGCAAAGATCTCGGCTACCCACCGTTGGTCACTCCAACCTCACAAATCGTCGGCACTCAGGCAGTGCTGAATGTAATGACCGGCAGCCGCTACAAGAGCATCACCAATGAGGTCAAACTGTATCTGCAGGGACGCTATGGTAAACCTGCCGCCCCCGTCAATCGTGTGATTCGGCAGCAGGCCATTGGCAATGCCGACATTATTTCCTGCCGGCCGGCAGATCTCCTGCCAGCAGAAATGGACAAACTGCGCCGCGAAATCGGCGACCTGGCCGAATCAGAGGAAGACGTGCTGACCTACGCTATGTTTCCTGATGTGGGCCGCGAATTCATCGAGCAACGCCGCGCAGGCACCCTGCAACCGGAACCTCTGGAACCCCTGCCATCGGCAGGCGCCTCACAGACGAAGGCTTGCAGCGAATTCAACGTCTCCATTCATGGAGAGAATTATCATATCAAGGTCGCCGGCACCGGACACAAGATGCAGGATAAGCGAGCCTTTTTCATCAGCGTCGACGGTATCCCCGAAGAAATCATCGTCGAATCCCTAAATGAACTGGACACGGATGAATCGAGTGGCCAAGCACCATCAAGCAAGGGTAGCAGCCGACCCAAGGCAATCTCACCCGGTCATGTCACCACATCCATGCCTGGCATCATCGTTGACGTACTGGTGAAAGTTGATGATGAAGTTGAAGCAGGTATCGCTCTCATTGTCACCGAGGCCATGAAAATGGAAACAGAAATCCAGGCGCCCGTGGCAGGAAAAATTACCGCCATTTATGTAAAAAAGGGAGACAGCGTCAATCCGGACGAAGTACTAATTGAAATAGACTAGCGTCTTTCTTGGCAACGTGCTCAATGAGCATATCCTGAAGGCATAAAAAAACACCGGCCATTGGCCGGTGTTTTTTGTAGTGCCGGTACAGCCTAGACTGCGGCTTTTTTCCTACGGGTAATGCGGCGACCCTTTTTTTCGGCTTTGGTCTTTTTCGCCGTCTTACGGTCATACTCACGTTCCCATTTCGCCGTAAAAGCTGCAACGGCCTTGGCCTTAGTCTCTTCCTTATTGCGCTCAGTTTCTGCAGATCTCACCGCATCCTTAACGGTTTTTTCAGTTTCAGAGGCATTGGCTCGTGCCGCAGCTAATACAGCCCGCGCCTTTTGAGCCGCTGTCTTGGCGGTCAACAGCGCACGATTGGAGGCAGTCGACTTTTTCTGTGCTGCATTTTTTACAGCCATCGCAACCTTACTCTTGGCTGCAACCGATTTCTTTTCAGCAGCGGCCACTTTAGAAGCCGCTGCTTCAGCAACATTTAATGCGCGAGCAACAACTTTCAGGGCTGCCTCGTGCGCCTTGCTCACGGGGCTGGCGGCTGCAACACTCGCTGGAGAAGGAGCCGGGCGGCGTCCTCGAGCCTTCGCCTTTACCTTCACTTTTGACTTAACCTTGGTCTTAGCTACTTTAGCCTTTACCCGGGCTACCTTCTTTTTAATCATTTCTTCTCGCTCCTCGGACATACACAATTCGAACAGTAACGAAGTGTATCGGATTTTTTTTAAATAACAAGCGTTTAGTAAAAGAATTCAACAAATATTGGCCATTTTCTAACAAAAACATCTGTATTCGGGAAAAATAGCGCCTGCATCAATGAATATAAAATCGACAAATACAAAAACACATACCATCACTATTGTAATAACGCATTCATCAGACAATGAATATTTTAAGTAATCTGTGGCCGATTAACGCTTGAATTAACTCTTAGACCAACCATCGAGAAAATCTCAAACTAACGCAGCCACCAAATTGGAGTCATTACTCTTTACTATCATCTGTAACTCTATGAAAGAGGGATAATCATATATTTCATTCTTTCTAATGACCGACAGAGACCGGGGGCTATTCCTGGATACTTAACACTGCCTGCCGGTATGTCAAAAGTGCTTTAAGAATGCCGCGCTGTTGCTCAGTAGTATCCACTGACGCCAGCAATTCGTTAATCCTTGTCACATATTCCCGCTCTATAATGCTGGCGTTAAACGACGGCTCTGTCAGCCGCTGCAGTCGGTATTCATTCCAGTGGGCCCTTTCATCCGCAGAAAGTGTTTGCGGATAATTTCTGGCCCGGTACCGGAACAACATTTCCGGGATTCGTTGATCTTGGAAAGGCACATCAAGCGCCTTTAGTTGCTCAGGAGAAGCATGGCGAATTTTTTCCATCTTCTGTCTATCGGCATCACTGAAGAAACCTCCACTGTAAATCATCAGGTCCGGATCACTTTCCGACTCGAATTCATGTTGCTTATAGGCGGATAAAAGAAGAGATATAAAATGAGGGTTGCCACGAATGATTTCTAAGTGCTGCTGGCAGGCGCTCGTATCAATCAGCCATTTTTCAGCCATCCCTGCTGTCAGTGTGTTTTCCGGCACAACAATCGGGCATTTATTGATATGAATGGTTTTTACCGGCAGTCGTTCAATATCTTTGGGCAACTCGCTCCGGCGGGTAAACAAACGCTGGCGGAGATCATCAATGGAAAGATTGATATACGCAGATGGGTCATGTCGCAGATCATACACCACTATTTCATTACGATTTGATGGATGATTTGCGAGCGGAGCTACCAGAGCGATGCAACCCAGTTCGGCAGGGTACATGGATGAGACATGCAGAACAGGGAGCATTTTCGCCACATTCAGCAAGCGCCCGACCTGCTGTTTCGAACGATGCCGGAAAATGTAGTCGTACAGACGGGGCTGTTTGTCGCGAACCAGTCTGGCAATGGCAATGGTGGCATGTACATCGGACAATGCATCATGTGCCGACTGATGATTCAGCTCATTGGCTTTTGTCAGGTCTTCGAGGCGAAAACTGGGTTTGCCATCCGCATGGCGTGGCCACTCAATACCTTCCGGCCTCAGAGCATGGGTCACCCGTACCAAGTCGATGACATCCCAGCGTGAATTGCCGTTCTGCCATTCACGCGCATAAGGATCAAAAAAGTTTCGATACAGCACATTACGCGTCACTTCATCATCGAAACGGATACTGTTGTAACCCGCCACGCAAGTATGGGGGCAGGAAAATTCTTCGTGGATTCGTGCAATGAACTCTGCTTCGGGTAGGCCTTCCTGCAATGCGTATTGTGGTGTTATTCCGGTGACCAGACAGGCATCGGGTTGCGGCAGAAAATCGTTTGCCGGGCGACAGTACAGCACCAACGGCTCACCGATGATATTCAGATCAAGATCCGTGCGAATACCGGCAAACTGGGCAGGGCGATCTCGTCGTGGATCGACACCAAAGGTTTCGTAATCGTGCCAATAGATACTGTCCGCGCTCATGCTCTGCCCCTTTGTTCACTCGTTAGTACACACGAATATGCCACTGCTCGGGCACGACCAATCGAGCCTGGACTGAGACAACAACCTGGTAGGGTGGGCAGGTTTTTCATGCCCACGCGGAATGTGGATTAACAGCAAACGTTTTTTAAGGAACCTGCTTTTGGTACTCGCAGAAGAAAGGGATGCCCTTTTTCAACGTCAGCGCACAGCAAATGTAGCCTTCAGGCCACGCCCTGCAGGGAGGAAACCAGCAGCACAGTGACGTTGTCACTGCCGCCGTTGTCCAGCGCCGTCTGAATCAACTGATCGACCGTTGCTTGCTCATCGACTTGCCGTGACAGGATACGGATAATTTCATCCACACTCAGCTCACCACTCAGCCCGTCGCTGCACAACAGGATCTGCTGACCGGGATACAAATGCCCCCGCACCAACCCCACTTCGAGTCTGCTCAGACTCTCCATGCCGATGGCCTGGGTAATGAAATTCCGCTGTGGGTGAAACTCTGCCTCTTCCGCGCTAATGTCACCCTGATCCACCATCAGTTGCACCAGGGAATGATCGCGGGTGATCTGCGTCAGCGTGCCATGACGCCAAAGATAGGCTCGGCTGTCCCCCACCCACACCACTTCGAAACTGTCACCATCGATTTTCACCGCCAGGGCTGTGGAGCCCATGCCGGAGCGCCCCTTACCATCACGCACGGCAGCGAGCACCGCGTGGTGTGCACTGACCAGCGCCTCGGCCATCGGCGTACCGGAACGGACTTCGCTCTGTATCTGCTCAACGACAATCTGACTGGCCACCTCACCACACTCATGCCCTCCCATACCATCGGCAAGCACACATAGCCTCAACTCTGCGTCGATGAGGTAACAATCCTCGTTACAAGGCCGAATATGGCCGATATGGGTGTCATGCCCGCAAGTAAAAATAGTCATCGTTAAAGCGTGATTCCTGTCTGCAGCGTTGCAGGTAAAGTGAGCAGAACTAATAAAAAGGGGGGAAACCATAGCGAAACGTAATATAGGGTGCAATAAAATCCGCAAAATAATTGCAGATAAGTCAGTCCCGGAAAAGACCGTCAACGTTCGGGCAGCAGGCGGTATGCATTGCTATCGATAAAAATATCCACCAGATCCGCTTCAATTTTACCCCGTGCCGCCTCATCACGGAGGATGTCCAACGCCAGTTCTTCCGGCAGGCTCTGTTTATAGGGCCGATCTCCCGCTGTCAATGCATCGTAAATATCCGTCACCGTCATGATACGGGCCTGCAGGGGAATCTGTTCACGCCTGAGTCCACGCGGGTAACCGGAACCATCAAGTTTCTCGTGATGGCTGTAGGCAATATCAGGGACAGAGGCCAACCCCTTGGTCCATGGAATATGCTGCAAAAAGGCATAGGTATGCGACACATGGTATTCGATTTCCTGGCGCTCATCCGGCGTCAGGCTGCCACGCGCCAAAGTCAGCGCCTCCATTTCAAACACCGACAGGAGTGGGATAGGCTCGCCACTTTCGCCTGGAAAACAATAATCCACGACTTGCTGCAATGCCGGAGGAATCGTCTGATGAAAAACAGCAGGCTCATTGGCCTTGACAATGAGCGCCATAAACTGGTGAATACGCTGTGTCTCCTGCGCCAAACTCTGCTCCATGCGACGACGCCGAATTCGAAACTCTTCTGCACTCAGCTGCTCAAGCTCCTGCTGATCCAGTAAGTCACGGTAGGCGTGCCGCTCCAGACTGGCACAGGCGTACTGAAAGCGCGCCTGCATCAATTCAAACTGGCGCGGGTACAGCTTGTGAGACTTTGTCAGCACATGCTCACGCACACCGACCTTACCAAAGTCATGCAGTAGGGCGGCGTAACGCAATTCATTCATCTGTTCACGGGTAAAATTGACCTCACGCAGTTCCGGTACATTGGAACGCCCCACGGCTTCAGCCAGACGCTGACTGTATTCAGCAACACGAAACGAATGACCTGCGGTACTGGGATCTCGTGCTTCGATGGCATGTACCGAAGCAGTGACGAAACCTTCGAAGAGCTGCCGGATATCCTCGACCAGACCCAGGTTTTTCAGTGCAATGGCGGCCTGCATACCAATTCCGGAGAGAATCTGCAGATCCTCACTATCAAAGGCATGTGTACTGTGGGTATCTACCTGAATCAGCCCCAGCACCTCGTCATCGAGCAACAGTGGCACACACATCACACTGCGAATACCCAGGCCGATGATGGATTCGTGGCTGTCGAAGCGCTTGTCACTGCTGGCATCGCTGGAAAGGATTGCCCGGTGCCGGCTGATGACCTCATTGACAATCGCACGAGACAGGACGACCTCCACCGACCGCTCCTTACGGCTCATCGCCACCACGGGTTTGAGCGATTCACCGCATTGCCCCGCTTCAATGCACAGCAAACCATAGGCATGCTCGGCGGCGGGGAAGATATCAAAGATGAAATCCATCACCTTGGCCAACAGGTCTTCGTGGTTATTCTGACCACCCAGACCAATACTGACCTGCGCCAGTGCGCGCAAGCGGCGCTGCACGTCTGTGGCCGCAACACGATCTTCATGCAGATTGGCCTTAAGCAGCTGCAGGGCTTCCTGGGCATCGATGGCCATGCTCAGATCGGGTTTCGAGGTTTTCGAACCGACCAAAACCAGGGAGGCACTGCTGGCCTGTCGCTCTGCCATCGCTTCACCGGCAATCAAGGCCAGATCAAAGGCCTCTTCATTATGACCGATTTCAGACTCCCATGAACGACCGGCCGACACATCATCCTTGCCACTGGTCGGTGGGCGAAAACGTAGATGTACCCCACCTAATTGGAGATTACTCCCTTCACGCAAAGCATAAAATTCCTTCGGCATCAGCGGACGTGCGTTGAGCAAAGTACCATTGGTGGAATCGAGATCCTGGATGACATAACCACCGTTGCGCCGTACGATCCGCGCATGCTGGCGGCTGACACGGCTGTCCGGCAGACGAATATGGCTATCACAGTCAGCCGACTCTTCTTCACTGCGCCCAACCAGTGTTTCATCGTGAAGGGGAAAACTCTTGCCCGCCAAGGTGCCATTAAGCACCTCCAGGGAGGCCGTATGGAGAGTGAGAGTGTCAGTCTTTGTCATGAAATATCAGCTATCAAGTCGGACATCCAGCCCAGAATACGGAAATCACCTCAGTGAGCGTCACTTCGTTACCTGCACAAGGCCTATTCATTCCTGTTTTCTGCCCAATATTTTTATGGTCGACATTCAAAATAGGCGTTTTTAGGCGAAGGGCGACAGCGCGACGGTATGGAGGCAGGGGCCAGGGCACCACCAAAAGTAGACGCTCTGAAGCGACAATAGACGCTTTAAGCGGTGCAGAAGCCGTTGCCGACAACACAGTACTTCGCCTCAACCGATCAAAAAGTGGACTCAAAATAGCGTTTCCCCGTTACAATCAGCCACTGGCCAAGGAGACTCCTTTCAACGCCCAACTCACTAAAAAAATGACGCCAAACAGACAGCAAACCACCAGCAGGGTTTTATTACCTCGAATCAACGCGGTATCTGCGTATAATGCCCCAAAACAGTGCCGTCAGGATGAAATTTTTTAGATACTTACCCCATTGCAGGCTTCAATAGTGACCAACAAAATACTAAAAGTCCCAAAAAAATTAAAATCCGTCACCCTGTGGGTACATCCCGAAGGCCGTGTCCGGGGTTCACTGTACCTGCGAGAGCAAAGTCCCGACCATGCCGGCCCGGAACAGCCGCTGGAGGTTCTCAACCAATGCACCCCGTTCATTGTTATCAAGCGCGAAAAACCTGATGAATTGCGATTTTATAACATGCGTTCCATCATTCGTGTGGAATATGAAGCGGAACACGAGCCTTCCACGGACATCCCCCGGCAACGCTGCCAGATACAAATGATGGATGGCTCATTCATCACGGGCACCATCTGTGAGCAATTGCCACCAGCGCGCGCGCGGCTACTAGATTATCTCAACCGAACCGATGAATGCTTTATCAAGATACACATGGACGAAGGTGCCATTTACCTCATCAACAAGGCTTACATCATCCATGCCCATGTGGATGATGATGCCGACGACGTAAGCTAGTGTAGTGTCCTGAACTGTATGCATATTAAGACGAGACGAAAGAGGCCAGCCGGTAGGCGCGCCCTCGCAGGGGTGGCCATTCCACCTCAAGAGGGCGCAACACCCCGGATGGCTTCTTTCGTCTCGCCCGAAGGGAAGCCATTAAATGCGCAATTGCGGCGTTGCAGACCTTGGAAAAGAAGCAGCCATTCCCTGCGGTCTGCGCCTTGCACTCGCGCATTTACTGGTTTTCTTAATGTGTATACAGTTCAGGACACTACACTAGAGAGGCCCGCCGTATGAGCCTGCTGTCCGGTTTTCAGGCAAATCGCGCCATTGCCGCGCTGTTGACGGAAAACGCTGCTGCAACACCCGAGGGCAAACGGGCTGCGGTCAAACTCAAGAAAATCGGCGAACCCTCCATTCCCAAGCTCATCGAAGCCCTGGGCAATACCGAGCATCCCGCAGTGATTGAACAGCTGCTGCTGAGTTTCGTGCGCAACACCACCCTGTCCTACTACCTGACCGCTCTGGCCTGGGAAGACGATAATATCGTCGCCGGTGTCAAGCGTATCCTGTGCCGTTCGGGCGACTTCGAACCTAATCAGCTGTTCGAACACCTCGACCATCCGGACATTTCCAAGTCGGCCCTGGGTGAAATCCTCATGGCCCATTCGGCTCGCGTCAAACCCAATATCCTGCTGGGCATGCTGGATCGCGTTTCCAGCAAGGTGCGTCCCATACTCTACCGGTTACTGGACAAGGTGGCCGACGAAGCACTGCTGCCCGACATCATCCGCCGACTGGACAGCAAACAACCCATGGTACGCACGCATTTGGTGCAGGTGTTGGCCCGCTTTGACAACCCGCGCAGCCTAAATGCCCTGATTGGCGCCCTCGAGGATCCCAACAAGGCGGTGCGCCAGTCCACTCTGCAGGGCCTGGCAAAAATGCAGGCGTCGCAGGCAGTGGAAGCCATCTGTCGGCTGCTCGGTGACCCCGATCTCACCGTGCAGGCCACCGCCATCGAGACCCTGGTCAAAATCCGTGCCCCGAATACCGTAAAACACTTGGTTGATGTCCTGCAGGACGAATCTGAATATGTGCGCCGCGCCGCCGTGGAAGTCCTCAACGAGATCGGTGACCAGAATGCCATCAAGGATCTTCTCAACGCCCTGCGCGACGTGGACTGGTGGGTCAAGGTGCGCGCCGCCGACGCCCTCGGCGCCATTGGCGGCCCCAAGGTATTCGACGCCATCCTCGCGTTGATCCGCGACGAAGACGAATTTTTGCGCCGCACCGCAGTGGAAATCCTCAACACCAGCAAGGATCCGCGCGCCTTCGATCGCCTCATCGAGGCCCTGCGTGATGACGACTGGTGGGTACGTGAACGCGCCGTGGACGCCCTCGCCGGCATCGGCGACGAACGCGCGGTACCCTACCTCATCACCATGCTGGAAGAAAATCCCGAGGCAGGTCAGGTCGTGATCCGTGCATTACACAATCTGGGCGACAAACGGGCTATCAATCCGCTACTAAAACAGCTCGAGCACACCGATAATACAGTGCGCAAAGAGGCCCTGCGCGCCCTGCAGACCCTCACCGATGAATCCAATGCCGGCAAGGTGCAAGAAGCGGCTACCGAGCTTATGGATGTGAGTCAGGATGAATTGGGCAGTGTCGCCAGTGAGACGGTGAAAACCCTTATCACGCGTTACGGCGACCGCAGCACCCACATCACCAGCTCCAGGAATGGGATCACGTTGGAAGACAAGCCGACACAGATGACGTCAATCTCAGACTCACAGAAGACTCATGCTCTCGAAAGCAATCCCAACATCATCGACAGCAGCGGCGGCATCATCAATCCCGCCAAGTTGGTGCCCAACAGCATCCTCACTGATCGCTATCACGTCGTGCGCAAGATCGGCGAAGGTGCCTTCGGCACCGCCATCCTGGTGGACGACCTGATGGTCAACGACCAGTTCGTACTTAAATTCCTCAACCCGCATGTCGCCTCGGATGAAAATATGATCCAACGCTTCCTGCACGAGCTGCGCTACGCACGCAAGATCACCCACGAAAACGTCATTCGCATCTACGACCTGATCACTTTCGGCCAGACCTACGCCATCTCCATGGAATATTTCCCCAGTCATTCGCTGGCGGACGAGTTGCGCAAGGACGGATTGATAAATCGCCAACGCGGCCTGCACATTCTCGGCGAAATCTGCCGGGGCATGGCCCGTGCACAGGAAGTCAGCGTGGTGCACCGCGACCTCAAGCCGGCCAACATCCTTATCAACGACGAGGATATCGTCAAGATCGTCGACTTCGGCCTTGCCGCTGCGGCCAGTAAGTCCGACTCCCGCCTGACCAAGAGTGGTGTCCTGGTAGGCACTCCGACCTACATGGCCCCGGAACAGGTACGCGGTCGCACCATTGATTCGCGTACCGATATCTACACCCTGGGTATCATCATGTACGAGTTGTTCAGCGGTCAGGCACCGTACAGCGGCGAGGAATCCATGGCCATCCTGTTCAAGCATGTGGAGGGCAAGGCCAAGCCACCCGGTGAAATCAACCCGGAAATTCCGAAATCACTGGAGGCGATCATCACCAAGGCTATGGCAGTCGATCCCGAACAACGCTTCCAGACCTTCGATGAACTGCGTATGGCGCTCAAGACCGTCGCCAGCGAGACAGGGAAAGCCTGATGGCCCGCATCGACGCCTTCCTCAAGCTGGGCCGGGAACAGGGCTGTACCGACATCCATTTCGCCGTCGGCACCCCCCCACTGCTGCGCCTGCTAGGCGACCTGGCGCCGATCAAATACCGCGCCCTCAGCTCAGAAGAGCTGGAAAGCCTGATCTTCGAGATCCTCAACGACAAGCAACGTGCGGCTTTCGACGCCGGTCAGGATCTGGACTTTTCCTACCAGGGCGACGAAGTCGGCCGCTTTCGCGTCAGCCTGTTTCGCAAGATCGGCGGCATCGGCGCCGCCTTTCGTATCATCCCGCCCGCCATCCTGACCCTGGAAGACCTGGAACTGCCGCCGGTGGTGGCCAGATTGCTCGATGCCAACCAGGGCCTGATTCTGGTCACCGGCGCCACCGGCACTGGCAAGTCCACCACCCTCACCGCCATGCTGGACTTGCTCAACAAGAGCCGGCGGCTGAATATCATCACCCTCGAAGACCCTATCGAACAGATCCACAAGAGCCAGCTGTCGCTGGTGGTGCAGCGTGAGGTAGGCACCCACGTCGAAAGCTTTTCCGAAGGTCTGCGCGCTGCCCTGCGCGAAGACCCGGACGTGATCCTGGTCGGCGAGCTGCGCGACCCGGAAACCATCATGATGGCCATGACCGCCGCCGAGACCGGACACCTGGTGCTGGGCACGCTGCACACCACGTCTGCCGCCAAGACCCTGGATCGCATCATCGACGCCATGCCCACCTCACAAAAGATCCAGGCCAGCCTGTTCCTGGCCCAGCATTTGCGCGGCGTCGTCAGCCAGAAACTGGTGCGCGCGGCGGATGGCCGCTCACGCAAGGCCATCGTGGAAATCTTCGTCAACACCCCGGCCATTGCCAATCTGATTGTCAGCGGCAAGGTCTTCCAGATTCCTTCCGTGCTGCAAACCGGACGCGACAAGGGCATGCAGCTGATGGATCAGGCCCTGCTGGAGGCTATCCAGCGCAAAGAGATCGACCCAGACGACGCCTACATCCACGCTACGGAAAAACGGCAGTTCCAGCGCTTCGTCACCGATCCGGATCTGCTGCCCCAGGTCGACCTGGCCGTCTCATGAGCCGCGTCAACGCCTTCCTCGAACTGCTGGTCAAGCAAAAGGGCTCCGACCTGCATCTGGTGTCCGGCAATCCACCGCGCATCCGCCTGTTTGGTGAAATCCATCCGGTGAAATATCGTGAACTGAGCAACGACGAAACCCGGGATCTGCTGTTCGAGATCATGCCCGACCACGCACGGCAACGTTTCGAAAGCCGCGGCGGCGCCGATTTTGCCTATGAAATCCCCGGCATATCCCGTTTTCGCGTCAATGCCTTCCGCCACCTCAATGGCATCGGTGCCGTATTCCGTGCCGTACCGGGTAACGTTGTACCACTGGAGGAACTGCGCCTGCCCGTGTCGTTGAAAAATCTCGCCCGTCAGCGCAAGGGGCTGATTCTGGTCACCGGCCCCACCGGTTCTGGCAAGTCCACCACTTTGGCGGCAATGATCGACTACATCAACAGCCAACGCAAAGGCCACATCATCACCATCGAAGACCCGGTGGAACACCTGCACGAAAACAAGGGCTGCCTGATCAGCCAGCGCGAGATCGGCGAACATACCGACAGCTTTGCCCACGCCCTGCGCTCCGCCCTACGTGAAGATCCGGACGTCATCCTGGTGGGTGAGATGCGTGATCTGGAAACCATCAGCCTGGCCGTTACCGCCGCAGAGATGGGTATCCTGATCCTCGCCACCCTACACACCAACGGCGCCGCTGCCGCCATCGACCGCATCATCAACGTCTTTCCGCCCGGCGAAGAGCCCTATATCCGCACCATGCTCTCCACCTCACTGTGCGGCGTGGTCTCACAGCAGCTGGTACGCACCGCCGATCAGCGCGGCCGACTTGCAGCTGTAGAGACTCTGATCAATAATGCAGCAACATCGAACATCATTCGTGAAGGCAAGACCGAGCAGCTCGAAAACGTCATCCAGGGCGGCGCCCTGCAGGGCATGCAGAGCATCGACACGGCCTTGCGTCGGCTACTCGACGAAAAGCTCATCACGGGTGAAGAGGCCTATCGGAAGGCACGAACCAAGTCGAACTTCGAGCAATACAGGGAACAAGATGAGTCAACCCCAGCCCCCACGCCAACCACCCCAAATTAGTCTGGTGAAAGATTCCAGCCCCCCGCCGAACCCCACAGAAGGGGCTACCTCCATGGCGAGCACGAAGCCCTCCAGAGGCGAGCGAAAGCTCATTTTGACGCTGGAAGGCGACGTGGTGCGCGAATACACCGTCGGCCCCAGAAGCATCAGCATCGGCCGTAAACACGGCAACGACATCCAGCTCAACGACCTCACCATCAGTGGCCGCCATGCCATGATCACCAGCATCCCGGACTATGTTTTTATCGAAGACCTGGGCAGCACCAACGGTACTCTAGTCAATGGTAACCACATCAAGAAGGTGGCACTGGAGCACGGAGATATCATCCAAATCGGCCACCACCAGTTCACCTATCTGTGTCAAATCGAGGCCAAATACGAACCCACCATGTTTGTCAAGGCTGAGTTCGACGAAACCCAGATGATCATCCCCGAATGGGATGAGAGCAATGAAGCCATCATCAAAGGCCAGCCATTGGGTGGACTACGCACCCTCAACGGGCCCGTCACCAAATCCGTGATGGAGCTGCGCAAGGCCTACAACGCCATCGGCTTCCAGAGTAAACGCATGGCTCTCATCACACGCGGCACCAAGGGCTACACCATCGCCGCCGTCACCAGCACCCGCAGCCGGCGCGCCATGGACATCCCTCTCATCAACGGCATCCCTCTGAGCACAGAACCCCAACCCCTGAATGAAAATGACGTCATCAATATCGCCGGTTTCGAAGTGGAATTTTATTACATTCGCTGACGGCTCTTTCTTTTGGTTACACACGCGGGTTAAGGACACACGACTTTACTGAGAGAAGGTTGAAATGAATGGAAAACTGATCCTGACCCTCGATGGAGAGATCATCAACGAATATCCCATCGAGGAAGAATCCCTGACCATTGGTCGCAAACACGGCAATGAAGTACAACTCAATGACCTCACCATCAGCGGACGCCACGCGCTGATCATCGCGCAGGGCAAACAGACCTATATTGAGGATCTGGGCAGCACCAACGGTACCCTGCTCAACGGCAGCCATATCAAAAGCGCCATACTCAAACATGGCGACATCATCCAGACTGGCCATCACCAGTTCACCTTTTTGTGTGAAGGTCAGGCAAAGTATGAAACCACCATGTTTGTCATGGCGGAGCAGGATGAAACCAAGATGGTGTTGCCGGACTGGGAATCCCGTGAAGAAAACATCAATGACCAACCTCTGGCGGGACTTCGCACCCTCAACGGCCCCCTTGCCCGCACCGTCATGGAATTGCGCAAGCCCTTCAACACGGTGGGTTTTCAGGGCCAGAAGTTAGCGCTCATCAGCCGCAGCCTGGAAGGCTACAACATCTGCGCCGTGCCCCACAATCAGGATCGCCAAAGCACCAACACCTCCCTGCTAAACGGTGAACCCCTCGGTGCCACGCCACAGAACCTCAAGGCCCATGACATTATCAATATCGCCGGTTTTGAGGTCGAGTTCTTTCTGATTCACTGAAGAAGAAATAGCATCACACTTTGATCGACGCCAACAATCAGGAGATTGCCGCCAGTATCAGCCGACATACGCACCCTATAACCACAAAATTTTCAGCTGAAATAACCTGGACAACGGCAAAATCATCCACTGCGTCGAACGACTCTTCAGCTTCACCAGCCAGATCGAACAGCGTCTCGAAGCCGCCCTGCCCCGTGTCAACAACCTGACCCAATTCATCCCCGCCAAGGCCTTCCGTGACGAACTCACCGCCGAGTGGGGTGAGTAGAATCCCGAGCTGATCCGTGACGAAAACGCTGCTAAAGCGCATTGAGACAGCAAGGACGGACAACAAGCCGGTAAAATGAACAAGAAGACGAGCGCGCGAACAGCTATCATAGCGGTAACAACATAGGATATCTTTGTGAAAATCAAGAAGATAAGTCTGACAAATTTCCGCCGCTTCGCCAAATTTGAGATTGATTTCGATAAGCAATTAACGGTGTTGGTCGCACCCAATGGGGCCGGAAAGTCGTCTGTGCTGGATGCCGTAGCCACGGCGTTGGGGCCATTCTTTACCCGCTTGCCCGAGGTTGCCGGGATCAATCCTAAACATACCGATTTCCGAGTATACCCCGATGGCCAAAAGCCACCCTTCATGCGAATAGCCTGCGAAAGCTATAACGGTATTCAGTGGGATCGGACGGAAAAACGCGATCAAACAAAAAAGACAGCGAAAGAGATCCCTGCCGGGCGGGGAGTTAAGGCCTTGAACCGCTATGTGGATCGATTCATCGATGCAAAGAATGCAGGTGAAAGCTTTAAGCTGCCCATATTCATCTATTACGGTACAGGGCGTGGTGTCTTTGATGTTCCTCAGCGTAAGAGGGGTTTCGGAAAAGGCTTTTCTCGCTTCCAGGCATTTGATGGTGCTCTGGAGAGTCGTACCAATTTCAGACGCTTTGTGGAGTATTTCTATTTTCTGGAGGAACAGGAGAACAAGTGGCAAAAGGAGCAGCGATCCTTTGATGTAGAGCTGCCTGAGTTGATGGCCATTCGAGCGGCAGTTAAGCGTCTAATGCCGGACTTTTCCAACCCCCGAGGAATTCATCCTGCGGGTATCCAGGTTGACTGGACGGTAGATGGTACCATCAAGAAACTACGTATTGAGCAGCTCAGTGATGGCTACCGTATTACCTTAGCGATGGTAATGGACATCGCTGCACGCATGGCGGAGGCCAATCCTGAAATGGAAGATCCGCTCAGCACCGAGGGTGTGGTATTGATTGATGAGGTGGATCTGCATCTGCACCCCGACTGGCAACAACGCATTTTACCCGATTTAACCCGTACTTTCCCCAACATCCAGTTTATTGTTACCACCCATAGCCCGCAGGTCGTCAGCACCGTCGCTGCATCATCCTTGCGTATCATCAAATGGAATGGGGAGAAAGCTAAACTGGAATCTGTCGATTTCTCGCAAGGCGCGGAATCACAACAGATGCTCAATCAAGTTATGGGTGTCGCTTCCAGGCCTGGAAAGTTGGATATCGTCGACAAACTGCATCTTTACCAACAACTGGTTGCCGGTGATCAGTGGGATACAGATGAAGCGCTACAACTTCGTAGAAAACTCGACGATTGGGGCGCAGAACATGAGCCGGAATTAGCGCGTTTGGATATGGATATCAGACTGAAAGAACTGGATCGTAAACCATGAAGAAGGTATTAAAGGGAGTTGAGCCGCCACTGCTCGCCACATATCGTAAACTTAATCCAGCCAACAGCTGGGAACAATTCAAATACAGCAGGGCTCGCCGGGATCAAGCACAAAATCAGCTCATCATGGATCAGAGGAGGCCTCTGCGCCTACTGTGAAGTGGATCTTAAACCGGGGAGAAATAGCGAGTTGGCCGACCTTCGGGTAGAACACTTCCACCCGAAGTCCGACAACTTGCAACCGATAACGATAAACTGGCATCTTGAGTGGACAAATCTTTTAGCCTGCTGCCACGGTGGTTCCAATTCGAATGTGATCGATGCAGCAGAGAGGCATACCAGCCCGGATCACAGTTGCGATGTACCGAAAGGAAACCATGATTGGGACAACACCATACTCAATCCATTACACCTCCCGGCATCTCCTCCAGCATTCAAGTACCAGCGGATTGATGGCGCCATCCAGGTGGACGAGCACAATTGTGGTGTAGCTGGTGTCGATCCTGTGAAGGCTCAGGTAACCATCAATTATTTGCGGCTGGATGCTGAAAGATTACGCAACTTGCGCAAGGGTGAGCTTAATCGAATC
>JAKIUN010000071.1 GCA_021647505.1 Gammaproteobacteria bacterium | reverse complement strand
CTTCAAGACCCACTTTCGCCTTGAACTCTGCGCTGTGTACCTTGCGTTTCTTCTTCTCGCTCATTATCTGTTCCTCAGATCCTGGGGTACAGCTTAAACTACTGTCTGGAATCTGGGGTCCACTTTACCGAATGGCACTAAGTTAACGGTGTTTAGCACCGACTATCAATAGCTTAGCCTTGTTCTGGCGCGGCTTTCCTGCAGGTCATCCCTATGCAAAAAGGCTTAACTTAGTGCCATTCACGTCAGAGCCCTTTTTGCATTTTTACGACAAGTATTCCTGATGCAGGGGGCTGAGCTGATACAAAGGTGACGCCGTGGACTACGTGGCGTAGACTACGGCGTAGTGATCGTTCTAGGAGGCAGCTCATGCACGCCACAAATGTCAGAAATCTAAAGAAAAATCCATCACTTGCCCTACGGCAGGCCGAGGATTCGCCAGTGCTCGTTCTCAAGGGTGATGAGCCCAATGCCCTGATCGTGCATCTGAGCAAGTCTCTGACCGAGGGCGAGGCATCGGTCAGGCCGGCGCTGGCTGCGTCCCTGTTCAAGGATGGGACGCTTTCTCTGGGGCGGGCGGTTCGTCTGAGCGGAATGCCCATACAGGCGTTCCTGCGGCACCTTGGCGAACTGGGCATCGAAGTGACAGGTACTGATGAAACCACGGCACATGAGTCGCGTGATCTGAGTCGATGGCTCGTGTCGTAATCGCCGATGCAGGGCCATTGATTGGGCTGGCTTGCATCGACGTGCTGCGGGCACTTTTTGGGAAGGTATTCATCACAGCTTCCGTGAGAGACGAGTGCCTGGCGAAGCCGGGTGATGACAGCAGCCGGATCTCCGTGGCTCTGGAGGAGGGTTGGTTGAGGCTTGCGCCCAGCGCCGGGGAGGATCAGCCCTTGTCGCCCAGTCTGGGGCTTGGCGAGAGCGATTCGATCCGCTTCGCGCTGCTGGAGCCGGAGGATTCACTGCTGATCATGGATGACCGGCTGGCGAAGCGATACGCCTTGAAGCGCGGGTTGAACATCGTTGGCACGGCCCGTCTGCTGGATCTTGCGGAGCGGTTGGGAAAGATAGACAGTGCCGAGCATCGGATAATCGAGATGGCGGATTGCGGTTATCGGATTTCGGTGGATCTCCTGAAATCGATTCGCCAGGAAAAGTGACTCCCTGATTCCATGCGCCCAAGTCTGTTAGCCAGAGAGATCATCCAGGGCCTTCAGGCCTACATCCCTCCCGACAGACCAAGGCCGTCAAACAGAATCACGGGTTTCGAGGCACAGATTCCTCATTTCTATGGCGCTTTCCGTCTGAACGGGTCGAAGCACCGGGGCGTGGATCTTTTTTGCAGAACGTAGATACCCAGCATGCCGTATTGTATACGGCGGGCTTGGCGGGAAAATGCACGCTAGGATTGAAAATTGCGCTGGAAAAGGCGAGGGTAGGCGCTCCACGAAAGCCGAATCAGATAGGGGAGTGCAGGCACTATGTTGTTGCATCAGCAGTTTGTCCGGGTAGCGAAACAAAATAAAAACAAGATGGCCCTGGTGGACTGTTCCACTGACAGGCGTCTTACTTACAATCGGGCGCTGATCGGCAGCCTGATCCTGGCGCGTAAATTTCGCCACATTGACGACGGCTATGTGGGTGTGATGATCCCCACCTCGGCCGGTTGTATGCTCACGGTGCTGGCGTTGGTGATGTGCGGCAAGGTGCCGGTGATGATCAACTATTCCACCGGCGCCGCAGATAATATCCGCTACGCCCGCACGCGTTGTGGCTTCAAGACCGTGATCACCTCGCGGACGGTGCTGGAAAAGGTCGACTGCCCGGAAATGGACGACATGCTGTTCGTCGATGACCTGATGAAGGAGGTCACGGGCTTCGATAAGCTGCGCGCCGCGTTGCAGGCGGCGCTGCCGACGTCGTGGTTGTTGAGCACCCTGCACCAGGGTCACAAGGACGACACCCTGGTGATCCTGTTCACCAGCGGCAGCGAAAAGGCGCCCAAGGGCGTCGAGCTGACGCACCGCAACATTGGCAGCAATGTCCAGGCTATTCAGGAGGCCATCGAGATCAAGGACAGCGACGTCTTTCTCGCCATCCTGCCGCTGTTCCACGTCTACGGCCAGACCGCCAACTTCTGGTTGCCCCTGTGCAGTGCTGCCACGGCTGTCACCTATGGCAATCCGTTGGAATTCAAGACCGTGGCGGGCATCATCCGTGACGAAAAACCCACCATCGCCATCGCCACGCCGTTCTTTCTCAGCAGTTACCTGCGTGCCGCCAAGCCTGGTGATTTCAGCTCCCTGCGCATCGTCGTGGTGGGGGCCGACAAGATGCCTGACCGGCTGCGTGAAGGCTATGAGAGCCAGCACGGTGTCGCCACCTTCGAAGGCTATGGCGCCACCGAGACCAGTCCGGTGGTCTCCGTCAATCTGCCCGGTCAAAACAAGCCTGGTAGTATCGGCAAGCCTCTGCCCGGCGTACAAGTGCGCATCGTCGACGTCGACAGTGGCGAGGATTTGCCAGCTGGTGAGGAGGGTAAGCTTCTGGTTAAGGGCGACCTGGTGATGAAGGGGTATTTCGACGACCTGGAAGAAACCATTCTACACATCAACAATGGCTGGTACGAAACCGGCGACATGGGCATGCTCGATGAAGACGGCTACCTGTGGCACCGCGGCCGCCTGAAGCGTTTCGTCAAGATCGGCGGGGAAATGGTCTCATTGGTGCGTGTGGAAATGGAGCTGGAAGCGTTGTTGCCAGAGGGTGTGGAGTGTTGTGTCGTGGAGATGCCGGATGTCCGCAAGGGTGCCGTGCTGGCCGTTGCTGTGTCTGAGGAGGTCGACCAGAAGTCGCTACTGAAGACCTTGGGCAAACGTCTGCCGCCTATCGCCATGCCCAAGCATTTCGTGGTGCTTGAGGAGTTGCCAAAAATGGGCAGCGGCAAGGTGGATTTCCGCACGACCACTACGTTGGTGCAGGAACGACTGAAGACATAGAACATGACAAGCGACAAGAATCGCTCCGTGGCACGTTCTTTCCACAGTGAGGCTTCCCGCAGCGAGGCACAGGAACGCGTGGATCGCATCAAGATCTTTGGCGAAGAGCTGGCCGCGTTGGATGAGGCTGGCGTGCTTGCCCTAGACGAGGCCCAGTGCCGGGCCGTCGACGAGTATCACAAGGCGCTGCTGAGCAGTTACAGTGACGACTTTGATATCGACCAGGATACGCGTGCCAAACCAAGTTCTTCGACTGGTGGTGGGACAGCCTGCCCAAGTACCTGTTCTTCTTCCTGCTCGGGTTGATGGCGATGGGTTTGTTGCTGGTGTTCAAGCGTCTGCGGGCGCGGACGGCGATGGAGGGCGTGGCATGAAACGACCAAAGCATTGGCGCACACTGCTGGCGGGCCTTGCCCTGATTTTTATCAGCAATGCCGTGGTGTTGGCGATGACGACCTACAACCGCCTGGGCGAGCCCGACAGCCAGGTGCAGCTTACGGAGCGCGAACTGTGGCTGCCGCCGGCGCGTGGTCTCGATAAGGAAAATAGCGGTATCACACTGATGCTGCGGTATCGCGTTAAGGGTGAGCGGGATGCACCTAATTTCAAAGATATGGATATGCAGGAGTTCTGGCTGGATCGAGACAAGCTCACAACCTTGGGTTTTGATCTCGGCTCACTGCCGTCCGCCGATGACAAGCGTGCACGATATACAGCCTGGGCAACCCGCCGTGAGGCAATTTTGGTGTTGGAGTATGATGGCGACGCCTATCGTGAGGCGGTGGCCCGGGTGGAACGACAATTGGCCGAGGAGGAAGCGGCATCGTTACCAGCCGATGCCTCTGAGTCTCGACCCTCGTCGCTTCGCGAACGACTCCATGTGCGGCTCAATACGCTGCGCACGAGCGAGACGCGTCTGTACATCATCGACGTGGGCCTGGATCGTGCAGCCCTGCGCCAGCGCTATGCCGATGGTTCTCGCTATCTGCTGATGAAGGGCACGGTCGGTTTATCGCTGACGTGGGCAAATGACGAGAAAAGGGAACTGCACGGCGTCATTCACAACGTGTTGCTGGATCGGATACATGTGCCCTCGTCATACCGCGCACCGTTGCAAGCCTTTCTTGGCGGGGAGGATCGCAGCTGGCGCCTGGACGGGCCGCCGCGCTATACCGTGGCATTCAATCTGGGTCAGCGACTGGAGCCGTGGGTGAGTGGTATTACCGCCTTGTCTGGCGGCGGCGACTGAGACGTTATTGCGGACGGGGCAGGGTGCTGTCCCCAAATCGTTGCTCCAGCCTCAGGCTGCGCAAGATCTGCCCGGCCAGCGGCCCGAGGCGTGTGCCCAGCACCGCCGCGAAATGGGCGTCCCAGTCGAAATCCAGGGCATCCAGCATGTTTTTGATGTAGAGACCGGTTTCGGTTTCGCCCTCCAGCATCAGGCGGCGATGGAAGAATAGGGTGTCCGGGTCTTCGCTGCGGGTGACCAGTAGCCAGAAATCCTCCAGACGGCCGGCGATGCGCACGTCCCAGGCCGTTGGTGCCCCCCCTTTTGGCTGGCGTACGAAGCGCTGTCCGCGAATTACCAACAATAGTTCGCTGCGGCTATCGGTGATGGACAGGCATAGCCGCTTGCCTTCCAGGTCGCCCAGCTGCCCGGCCATGTCTTGCCCCTTGAGCAGGTGGTTGAACAGGCGAGCGAAGACTTCACTGTGCAGCGTGTCCGGCAGCGTGCGCAGCAGCCGTTGCAGGGGGGGACGGATGAGCTTTAATGGCGTGACAGGGAGAGAGAGCATGACGGGAGCCTTGAGCAAGGTTTGCCGGGAGTCGCCGGCAGCCTGAACGGAGATGCGGCAAAGTATATGCTACAGTCAGCGGGTCGCCAACTGAGCGGGTATTGCAGGATAGTATTGCAGGTCGATTTTTCGCTATCATGGCGCCTTTTCCGCAGTGTTGAGTCAAATAATGGATCTGGGTATTTTTCAGGGCGAGCAGCAGTGGATCGGTGAGATTTTCCTGATCGTATTTCTGGTGTTGCTCGCTGATTTTCTCCAGCGCCGTATTCTCAGCCGCCTGGAAAAGCGTCTGCAAAAGACGGCCAATCCCTGGGACGATGCACTGCTGGCTGCCACCCGGCGCCCGCTCAGTCTTCTGATCTGGGTACTGGGTCTGAGCTATGCCGCCGAGCTAACGGCCCGGCAGACCACGGCCACGATGTTCGAACTCATTGAGCCGATGCGCGAGGTGGCGGTGATCGGTCTTCTGGCCTGGTTCCTGGTGCGCTTTGTTCGCCAGGTCGAGGTCAATATCATCGAGCTGCGCAAGGTGCGTGACGAGCCAGTGGATGTCACTACCCTGGACGCCATCGCCAAGCTGCTGCGTCTGTCGGTGATGATTACCGCCGCGCTGGTCATCCTGCAGACCCTTGGTTTCAGCATTGCCGGCGTACTGGCCTTCGGTGGCGTGGGTGGCATTGCAGTGGGTTTCGCCGCGCGCGACCTGCTGGCGAATTTCTTCGGCGGCCTGATCATTTACCTCGATCGGCCCTTTTCCGTGGGTGACTGGATCCGTTCGCCGGATCGGGAAATCGAAGGTACGGTGGAACAGATCGGTTGGCGGCAGACGTGCATTCGCACCTTCGACAAGCGTCCGTTGTATATTCCCAATTCTATTTTCGCCACCATCGCGGTGGAAAACCCCTCGCGCATGACTAACCGGCGTATCTATGAAACCATCGGTATTCGCTACGAAGATATTGTCCACATGACTGGCATCGTGCGTGGCGTGGAGACCATGTTGAAGGCACACCCGGCCATCGATACGGAACAGACCCTGATGGTGAATTTTGTCAGCTTTGCACCGTCATCGGTGGATTTTTTCGTCTATACCTTTACCAAGACCACCAGCTGGATCGAGTTCCATGAGATCAAGCAGGACGTGCTGCTGAAGATCGCCGATATCATTGCGCAATACGGCGCGAAGGCGGCCTTCCCGACCTCCACCGTCCACCTGCCGGACGGCGTGACCGTGAAGTCGGCGGAATAGTCATACCCTTTAACGGGCCGTGGCCACCTGCCTGCCAGAGTCGCAGCCCGTGGCGCTGCTTCTCCGGTGGGATTGATCACGCGTTCCGAATGATGAAAAAGGATTAGACATGCCTGATAAATTGCTGATAATACTAATGAATACTGACCTGTCAAACCCCTCGGAATTGGGCACGCCCTTTCTCCAGGCGAGTGTTGCGGCGGCTATGGAATACGATGTGGAGATGCTTTTTACCGGGCGTGCCGGTGAGCTGGCCACGCCCGGTGTCGCCGAGGCTCTGCACTTTCAGCAGGGCAGCGACAAATCGGTGCTGGATCTGATTCGCGATACCGTCGAGGCTGGGGTCAAACTAAAAGTCTGTACCTCAAACCTGGAGCTGTGGGGCGATGAACACATCCCGGAAATATCGGAGGTCGTGGGTGCGGCCCATATCATCAGCGAAGCTATGGATGAAGACACCGTGACGTTTACCTACTAGACTCGCCACAAATTGCTCTGGCCAATAATTTACGGCGAATAAATTTTTTACTGCGAATAAACAATGACACCTCCCGATACCGAAGAATTGCTGGCGGAGATCCGCCGGGTGCGCAGCGAGGCCGACTGCCTGTTCACTGCTGAACAGGTGGAAGCGGCTCTGGATCGGCTGTCGGCCGAGATCACGGCACGTTACAAAAACCGCAATCCACTGGTGGTGTGTGTCATGAATGGTGGCCTGATTGCTACCGCTGGTTTGTTGCAGCGCATGGACTTTCCATTGCAGAGCGATTATCTGCACGCCACCCGCTATCGTGGTGAAACCCGCGGCGGTGAGCTGCACTGGCTGCATGAACCTGGGCACACGCTGCAAGGCCGTGCGGTGATTGTTGTCGACGATATTCTCGACGAGGGTTATACCCTGGCGGCCATTGTCGAACACTGTCGTACGCGGGGTGCCGCCAGCGTAGAAAGTGTCGCCTTGGTGGAAAAACGCCACACACGCAAGCAAGGCATAGTGGCCGATTACGTCGGGCTGGTCGTTGAGGATCGCTATGTGTTCGGCTACGGTATGGACTATAAGGACTACCTGCGCAACGCGCCGGGTATTTTTGCAGTAAAAGGTTTATAGGGCATCCCAATGACACAACTGGCCATTATCGGCGGTACCGGTCTGGCTTCGCCTGAGTTGTTGCAGGTTCATGCGCAGGAAAACGTGCACACGCCCTTTGGCGAGCCCTCTGGCCCCATCACCCGAGGTAGGTTGTTCGAGCAGGAAGTGTTGTTCCTGCCACGCCATGGTTATAGTCACCATCTGCCGCCGCATCGGGTCAACTATCGCGCCAATATCTGGGCCTTGCACGCACTTGGTGCCCGCGAGATCATCGCCATTGCCGCTGTCGGTGGTATTACCGAGGCCATGGGGCCGGGGGTGTTAGCGGTGCCCAACCAGATCATCGATTACACCTGGGGCCGAAGCAGCACTTTTTTCGAGGACGATCTGGATCACGTCACCCACATCGACTTCACTGAGCCTTATTGCGAGACGTTGCGTCAGCGTCTGCTGCAGGCGGCGGCGTGCGCTGGTGTCGAGATGGTCGATGGCGGCACCTATGGTGCTACTCAGGGGCCACGGTTGGAGAGCCGTGCCGAGATCCAGCGTATGCAACGTGATGGCTGTGACTTGGTGGGTATGACGGGCATGCCGGAGGCGGCACTAGCCCGTGAGTTGGCACTCTGCTACACCTGTTGTGCGGTGGTGGCCAACTGGGCCGCCGGCAAGGCTGAGGGCGAGATCAGCATGACTGAGATCGAGGCCAATCTCAAGGGCTGCATGGTGGATCTCGGGCGGGTTTTGGGGGCTTTATAACATTGCCAAATGCCTACCTTACTGGATTCGTGAGATTTACCGTTGATTTAGCCGCAGGTGATGTTTGACCGGTGACCGCCAGGAAGCGGTCTCAAGGGAGTGATGGATAATGGATGATTCGACGCAAACCACGGTGTTTGACGCAGATTCTCTGCTGCAGAGAATCCTCACGGATTCCTTCGAAGAAATCTATGTCTTTGATGCTGCGACGCTGAAGTTTATTCAGGTTTCACGGGGTGCGCTGGAAAACCTTGGCTACAGCATAGAAGAGATGTACTCACTCACCGCCAAGGATCTCAAGCCGGATCTGAGCGAGGAGGCATTCGTCCGCTTGATCCGGCCATTGCAAACGGGTGAAAAGAATCTGCTGGTGTTCGAGACCCACCACCGGCGCAGGGATGGCAGCTGCTACCCGGTGGAAGTTCGTCTGCAACTGGCCGGCGATGCCACGCCCCCTGTCTTCATCGCCTTCATCCTCGATCAGACCGCGTACCAGCGGACTCGGGAAAACCTGCAAAGTAGCGAAGGACGCTTTTGGGATCTGGTCGGACAGTCGCCCTTCAGTATTCAGATACTGTCGCCCAATGGCCGCACCCTGGCGGTCAATCCGGCCTGGGAAAGGCTGACGGGGCTCAGTTTTGAAGCACTGAAGGACTACAATATCCTGCAAGACCCACAATTGATCAACAAGGGCGTCATGCCCTATATCAAAAGAGGCTTTGCCGGTGAAGCTACCGAAATTCCTCCCATCATCTACGACTCCACGGAAACGCTGGCGATTAGTACGCCATCGAGCTCTTTTTACGTGCGGGCCTTCATCTATCCTATCAAGAATAAGAGTGGCACGGTGCAGGAAGTCATCCTCATGCATGAGGATGTCTCGGAGAGGGAGCGGACGCTGCTGAATCTGCGCGAGAGTAAGGCCCGCCTGTCTGAGGCCCAACGCATTGCCCACCTGGGCAGTTGGGAACTGGATTTGCGCAGTAACGAACTGCAATGGTCGGACGAGATATTCCGCATCTTCGAGATCGACTCGCAGCAGTTTGGCGCCTCCTACGAGACCTTCCTCGCCACCATTCATCCTGATGATCGCGAGCGGGTTAATGCAGCCTATTTGGATTCACTGGAAAACCGTCTTCCTTACGAAATCGAGCACCGCCTGCAACTGAAAGATGGTCGGCTGAAGTACGTCCAGGAGCGTTGCGAAACGGAGTTCGATGCAAACGGAAAGCCCCTGCGATCGATAGGCACAGTGCAGGATATCAGCGAGTACAAATACGCGGAAATGACGGCACGGGAAAACGAGCAGCGTTTTCATATCCTGGCGAAAATTTCACCAGTGGGTATTTATCGCACCGATGCGCAGGGGCTATGCATCTACGTCAATGAGCGTTGGTTGGAAATGGCTGGTATGACGGAGCCCCAGGTCTTGGGTGAGGACTGGATGAAGGCCATCCATGCCGATGATCGCGAACGGATATTTCAGGAGTGGTCACAAGCCGTGCGCACGCAAACCCCGTTTTATACCGAGTGCCGTCTGCAATGGCCGGCTGCAGCCGACGGTAGCCAGGGAAGGGTCACCTGGGTGCTGGCCCAGGCCACGGCCGAGTGGGATAACGCAGGAAGTACGGTGGGTTACGTGGGTACCATTACCGATATCAGCCAGCACAAACGCATCGAGGAAGCACTGAGTGAGCTGGCGGTGGCGGGGGCGGGGGCGGCATTTTTTCAGCGCCTGGCGCAGGGAGTGGCAACCTTGTTCGATGCCCGCAAGGCCTTCCTGTGCCGTTTTCTACCTGGCCGGCCAGAGGTGGCGGAAAATCTTGCGGTTTGGACTCAGGCGGGCTCGGAAAGCAAAGGTGAGGGCGGCTGTAGACTGAACGACTCCCCGTGTAGCAAGGCCATCGAGCAGGGTGGCGTGTTCACCATCAAAGCGCACCTGGGCGAACAGTTTGGCGATGACTGTTGCCGCCTGGCCACCACCACCCGTGCCGAAAGTTTTATCGGTACCTCGCTGCTGGATGGCGAAGGGCGCACCATTGGCATCCTGGGTATCGTCGATGACAAGCCTCTGGAAGACAGTCAGGCGCTGCGGCCCATTCTGGAAATGTTCGCCGCGCGTGCCGCCGCTGAGCTGGAACGGCAGACGGCCGAACAGGCGATTCGCCATCAGCGTGATCAGCTGGAACAAGAGGTACAGCAGCGCACCACCGAATTGCGCACCAGCAATCAGGAACTGGAATCCTTCGCCTATTCTGTCTCTCATGATCTGCGTGCCCCATTGCGTGCCATCGACGGCTTTTCGCTGGCCCTGCTGGAGGACTACGGTGAACGGCTCGATGAAACCGCCACGGGCTATTTACAGCGTGTGCGGGCCGGCACCCAGCGTATGGGGCTGCTGATTGACGACATGCTGCAACTCTCGCGAGTGACGCGTGGAGAATTCGCCTGCCAGCCTGTCGATCTGAGTTTGCTGGCAAACGACATCATCCGGCAACTGCGGGAATCCTCCCCCGGGCGTGAGGTTCTGGTCAGCGTGGAGGCCGACAGCGTGGTGGAGGGCGATCACCGCCTGCTGGGCGTACTGCTCGACAATCTGCTGGGCAATGCCTGGAAGTACACTAGTAAAAAGGACAATCCATGCATTGCGTTCGGCTGCATACACAGGGACAACAGCCAAGTCTTTTTTGTCAGAGACAATGGTGTGGGTTTTAACATGAAATATCTCGACAAGCTCTTTGCGGCCTTCCAGCGGTTGCATTCCGACAGTGAATTCGAGGGCTCCGGCATCGGCCTGGCCACTGTGCAGCGGATCGTCAACCGGCATGGTGGCCGAGTCTGGGCGGAGGCCGAAGAGGGCAAGGGAGCGACGTTCTACTTTACCCTGGGCGCAACAAGTGTTCACCACAGAGGCGCGGAGGAGACAGAGAAGGCATCGGCCTGATGGGACGAAGTGAAATCCGAGGCGGTCGCCGGGTCTTTCGTGAGGAAACCCCCGTACGGGCCAAGGTCTACACTATTGGTGGATTCTCCGTCCACACCGACGGAGAACAACTGCTGGCCTGGCACGGCAAGACCGGCGGGCCGCACACCACCTATTTGGTGCACGGTGAGGAAGATGTGATGCAGCGCTTCGCTACCCGGCTAAAGGGTACAAAGGTAGTTATGCCAGAATTGCATACGGAGTTTCCATTGTAACTGCCGATTCTAGTGTCGTGTCTTGTACTGCACTAACAAAGCTTAAGGCTGCTTGAGGCCATCTCTGTTGCTGATGAGTGAAGGAATTATAGCTGTGGTGACGCAGGAATCCCAACATGGCTGCTGCCACGGCTGAAGGAGTCATCTCGTAGGGCGGGCACTGCCCACCTTACGAACTGCGGAAGTTTTTTGCTCGCACGCCTAAGCGTTTGGACTGGCCATGTCCAGTTGCGCCGCACCTCATCGCTGTCACGCATTGTCACAAAACTGTCACATAAGTTGGCTATCATTCCGCAATGTCTGACAGGCTCTTCTCAACCGCAATTTCCGACGCCAGTGATCCCGCTGTCGTGCGCCGTCGCCGATGGCGTATGTTCAAGGACTCCCTGGCGCGTTATGGCGTGGCACTTGGCGGTATCAGCGTCATTTTAGCTATTGTCCTGATCTTCTTCTATCTGCTGCTGGTGGTGTTTCCACTGTTCGAATCGGCCGAGGCCGAGGTCGTTGCCGAGTATGCCCGTCCGGGTAGTGATGCCCGCACCCTGCATCTGGCCATGGAGGAGCAGGCCGAGATCGCGGTGCGTTTCAGTGATGATGGCGCGGTGGTTTTTTTCTCCACCGTCGCCGGTGGTGGCATCAAGCACCTGGATCTGGCATTGCCGGCCGCTGCGGAAATTACCAGCTTCACTTTTGGTGATCCCACCCAGGCCCGTATTGCGGTGGGTCTCAATGATGGCACCGCGCTGGTGGCGCGACATGTCTATCAGGTGTCGTACCCCAACGATGTGCGCACCATTACCCCGGGCATCACCTATCCGCTGGGCAGCGAGCCGCTGGAAATCGATGATGAGGGCGAGCCACTGGTCAAGCTGGCGATGCAGGATGGCGAAGAAGAGGCCACCATTGTCGCCGTAACCGCAGATGGTCGTTTGTTGCTGAGCCATTTTCTCAAAGAAGAGGACATGTTTGGCGAAGAGCTCAGTCTGGAGCGTCATCAGGTCGCATTGCCGGTTGCCGAGGGTGATGTCCAGTATCTGCTGCTCGACAAGGAACAGCGTAATCTCTATGTCGCCACCACCGACGGCAGCGTCAGCCACTTTGATGTGACCGACAAAGAGGATCCAACCCTGATCCATCGTCAGCGCATGGTGGATGTGAATCACAAGATCACCAGCCTGCAATTCCTCACCGGTGATATTTCCCTGCTGGTGGGCGATGACAGCGGCCGTCTCGTGCAATGGTTTGGCGTCCAGGACGAGCGCGGCAACACGGTGCTGAGGCCGATCCGTCAGTTCACGGAACAGTACCGGCCGATCAGCAATATCACCCCGGAATACACCCGCAAGGGTTTCCTCGCCGCTGACGACAGCGGTCTGGTGGCGATCTATCACACCACCTCTGAGCGCCTGATCCTGAAGAACCAGATTGCCTCAGTGCCCCTGATCCAGCTGGCCATTGCTCCCCGCGCCAATGCCATGCTGGTAGAAGATGCCAGGGGGCAAGTGCATTTCTGGCGTATCCACAATGATCATCCCGAGATTTCCTGGTCGTCGCTGTGGGGCAAGGTCTGGTACGAGAGTTACAGCGAGCCGGTTTATGCCTGGCAATCGTCGTCGGCCAGCGACGATTTTGAGCCCAAGCTGAGCATCACGCCACTGGTGTTCGGCACCATCAAGGCAGCTTTTTACGCCATGTTGCTGGCGGTGCCCCTGGCCATCATGGGCGCGATTTACACCGCCTATTTTATGGCCCCGCGCATGCGCGGCATCGTCAAGCCCAGTATCGAAACCATGGAGGCGCTGCCGACGGTTATTCTCGGTTTCCTCGCCGGTCTTTGGCTGGCGCCGCTGATCGAGGCCAATCTGCCGGGCATCTTCAGCCTGCTGGTGATTGTGCCTTTGGGTGTGCTGGTCTTTGCCTTTGTCTGGAATCATGCACCCAAGGTCATTCGCCACAGTGTGCCGGAGGGCTGGGACGCGGCACTGCTGATCCCCGTTGTGCTGTTGCTGGGCTGGTTCTCCATGTCATTGAGTGTGCCCATGGAGCACGCCTTCTTCGGCGGTGACATGCGTGCCTGGTTGTCGAATGAAATGGGTATCGACTTCGATCAGCGCAACTCGCTGGTGGTGGGTTTGGCGATGGGCTTTGCCGTTATCCCGACCATCTTCTCGATTACCGAAGACGCCATTTTCAGTGTACCCAAGCACCTGACTCTGGGTTCGCTGGCGCTGGGCGCCACGCCGTGGCAGACCCTGGTGCGGGTGGTCATTCTTACCGCCAGCCCGGGTATTTTTTCCGCAGTCATGATCGGCATGGGCCGTGCGGTGGGTGAAACCATGATCGTGCTGATGGCCACCGGCAATACGCCGGTAATGGACTTCAGCGTGTTCCAGGGCATGCGTACCCTGTCGGCCAATATCGCCGTGGAGATGCCGGAAGCGGAAGTGGACAGTACCCACTACCGGGTGCTCTTTCTCGCCGCACTGGTGCTGTTTGCCTTTACCTTTATCTTCAATACCCTGGCTGAACTGGTGCGCCAGAATCTGCGTAACAAGTACAGTTCACTGTAAAATGAGTGCAGTCAAATGATTCGTCATTGGTTTCAAACTGGCAAGCCCTGGATCTGGTTCACCGCCTCCGCGGTGAGCATCAGCATGATCCTGGTGTTTGGCCTGCTCTTGTTGATCGCGGCGCGCGGCTTAGGTCACTTCTGGCCGGGTGATATCCTCGAATTCCAGTATCAGGAACAGGGTGGTGAAACGCCGATCCTGATCGGTGAGATTCACGACGAAGAGGAGGTTACCGCCGTTCGCCTGCGTGATGCGGGCATCGAAATTGACGGTGACGATCCGGTTACGCGCTATCTGCTCAAGATCGGTAATCGTGACATTTACGGCCAGGATTTCCGCTGGGTGATCGAACCCAATATGCGTGATTTGCAGAAACCGGAAGACCTGCTCACCGTGGAACGCCTGGAGTGGGGCAACTTTTATGGTTATTTGCTGAGCGTCAAACAGGCAGGGGCCACGGTGGCGGAGGGTGATGCGGCCTGGTCGGCCCTGCAGGAACGGCTTTCCCGAACCGGCAATATTCAGACCGAGATCAGTAGTCTGGAAAAATCTGAAATCGGTGCCGTCAACTACGGGATGGAGCGTATTCGTCTCGAAAAACGTGGCCTGGAACTGGACGGTGACAATGATCCCGTCAAGCTTGCCCGACTGGAAAAAGAACGCGCTGAACTACAGGCCGAATACAACATTCTGAAAAAACGCCTGGTCGCGCTGTACCAGAAAATTAACCGTGACAGCATGATCCTGCGCAGCGCTGATGGCCGTGAGGTGGAGATTTCCCTGGCCAAGGTGGTGAAGGCCTATCGTCCCAATGCCATGTCGCTGCTGGACAAGCTGGGTTTTTATTTTGCCAAGATAGGTGAATTCCTCAGCGATGATCCCCGTGAAGCGAATACCGAAGGTGGCATCTTCCCGGCGATCTTTGGTACCGTGATGATGGTGATCATCATGTCCATCATGGTGGTGCCCTTTGGCGTGGTGGCCGCTGTTTACCTGCGTGAATACGCCAAACAGGGCCCGCTGACACGCCTGATCCGCATCGCGGTGAACAATCTTGCCGGCGTGCCTTCCATTGTCTATGGTGTATTTGGTCTGGGTTTTTTCGTCTATTTCCTCGGTGGCAATATCGATCAGCTGTTCTTCCCCGAGGCCGCGCCGGCGCCGACCTTCGGTACCCCGGGAATCATGTGGGCCTCGTTGACTCTGGCCCTGCTGACGGTGCCGGTGGTGATCGTGGCTACGGAGGAAGGTCTGTCACGCATTCCCAAGGCGATCCGCGAAGGCAGCCTCGCCTTGGGCGCCACCAAGGCCGAGACCCTGTGGCGCACGGTATTGCCCATGGCCAGCCCGGCCATCATGACGGGCTTGATCCTGGCCATTGCACGCGCCGCCGGTGAAGTGGCGCCCTTGATGCTGGTAGGCGTGGTCAAGCTGGCGCCGTCTTTACCGCTGGACGGCAATTACCCTTTCCTGCATCTCGACCGTAAATTCATGCACCTGGGTTTTCATATTTATGACGTCGGTTTTCAGAGTCCCAATGTCGAGGCCGCGCGCCCACTGGTTTATGCCACGGCACTGCTGCTGGTGCTGGTCATTGTGGTACTGAATCTGGCCGCCATTGCCATCCGTAATCGTCTGCGTGAAAGATATCGCACCCTCGAAAATTAAGGCCGCTAACAGAGAGCACTGACAATGAGTAGCAGTACAACACCGACCCATGCCATTGATATGGACAACCTCGGCCGAGGTTCGGCGACGAATCAACTGGCGGATGAAACCGCCTGCCTTGAAATCAAGCAGCTGAATCTGTTTTATGGTGAAAAACAGGCGTTGTATGACATCGACATGATCATCCCGAAAAAGCGCGTAACGGCCTATATCGGCCCCAGTGGCTGCGGCAAATCCACCCTGCTGCGCTGCATCAATCGCATGAATGACCTGGTCGACAGTGTGCGTGTCGACGGCGAGATCCTGCTGGATGGGCAGGATATCTACGACAAGTCCGTCAATGTGGCGGATCTGCGCCGTCGTGTCGGCATGGTCTTTCAGAAGCCCAACCCGTTTCCAAAAACCATTTATGAAAATGTTGCCTATGGCCTGCGCCTGCAGGGCATCAAGGATCGGCGACGTATCGATAACGTGGTGGAGAAAGCCCTCAAGGGAGCAGCCCTGTGGGAAGAGGTCAAGGATCGTTTGCAGGAAAGTGCGTTAGGTCTGTCCGGCGGCCAGCAGCAACGTGTAGTGATTGCGCGCGCCATCGCCATCGAGCCTGAAGTCTTATTGTTGGATGAGCCGGCCTCGGCGTTGGATCCTATTTCGACCTTGAAAATCGAAGAACTTATTTACGAATTGAAAAACAAATATACGATTGTTATCGTGACTCACAACATGCAACAGGCGGCGCGTGTATCCGACTATACGGCCTTTATGTACATGGGCAAGCTGATAGAGTTTGGAGATACCAAGACCCTGTTTACCAATCCCAGGGAAAAACAGACGGAAGACTACATCACGGGACGTTACGGTTAACCGCCGGGAGAAGAAATGAACAAGACCAGCCTTAGTCATCACATTTCGCGCCAGTTCAACGAAGAACTGGAAGATATCCGCAATAAAGTACTCGCCATGGGCGGCCTGGTGGAAGAGCAGATCGAAAACGCGATCACGGCCCTGGTGAATGCGGATGTCGAACTGGCGGAAATGGTGATCAGCCGTGACTATCAAGTCAATGCGTTGGAAGTGGCCATTGATGAAGAATCTGTCCAGGTGCTCGCCCGCCGGCAACCGGCGGCCGGCGATCTGCGCCTGATCATCGCGGTGATCAAGACCATCACAGACCTCGAACGCATTGGAGACCAGGCCGAGCGCATCGGCCGCATGGCCATTCATTTGGCCGAGATGGAGCGGCCCAAGAACCAGTACAGTGAGCTGGAACACCTGGGCACACAGGTTCGCAAGATGTTGCACAATGCCCTGGATGCCTTCGCGCGCATGGATACCGAGGCGGCCTTCGCCGTGGCCAAGGAAGACATCAAGGTCGATGCGGAATACGAAGCCATTATGCGCCAGATGATCACCTTCATGATGGAAGACCCGCGCAACGTAAAACGCACCCTGGACATCATGTGGTCAGCCCGCGCTCTGGAGCGCATGGGCGATCATGCCTGCAACATCAGCGAGTACATCATCTATCTGGTCAAGGGTAAGGACGTGCGCCATACCAGCCTGGAGCATATGGAAAAGCAGGCCAGAGACTGAGACATAGGTGACAGGAATGGTGCTGACTTAAACTGGAGAGACCCGGAATACCGTCATTCTCGCACAAGCGCACAAGGGGGTCAGGTCTTGCTTTTTGCCCGCCTCTTCCCCTACCAATATCGCCTTGTAGCGGCCTTGAAATACAGGGCCCGTTCGTTTGTGGATACGATTGAAGCGTTGGGTGTAAACGCCATTGAGCTGGCGCATTCCCAACGATAGATTTGCATCCGGTGTCTCCACCATCAGGTGGTAGTGGTTTGTCATCAGACAGTA
>JAKIUN010000010.1 GCA_021647505.1 Gammaproteobacteria bacterium | reverse complement strand
CGGTCTTCTACTACGTTATCGTATGGGCGTATCATTAAGAAAATCCATTTTTTTCGTAGACCTCTTGTATCATTTTTTATCTATAGCTTTCAAGGTTAGGTGTAAATATTATTTAATTTCCATTCCTAAGCTATTGATAGTCGGTGCTAAACACCCTTAACTTAGTGCCATTCGGGTCAGAGTCCTTTAATGTTTGATCTCGGCAAGATGGAAGAGGAGAATGCCCAATGCTTTCCGGATTACGCTAGACTCCATCAAATAAAGGGCTTTGACCCCTTTTGAGGTTTACAATAGCCGCAGTAATCGACGGGCACTTGCCACCGCTTGAAGAATGTATTCGTGAGATGCTGAACGAGGCGGATGACGTTGACTGATGGATTACACCGAAGACACCCTCGTCCAGCAGACCACCGCCGACTACCTGGAGCAGCGGCTCGACTGGGCGTCGGTCTACGCCTATAACAACGAGGACTTCCGACCGTGAGGTGGTGCTGATACGCACGCTGCACGAGAGGCTGGTAGCGCTGAATCCCGGCCTGCCGGATGCGGCTGGTGATGAACCTGTTGCCCGTGGGGCTGCTCCTTCGATTGCAATATGATAGAAGGGGGTTTTGAGTCGGCTCAGCGAGCACCGAAGACAACAATGGTCTTGCCGCGGGCGGTGAGGAGGTTCTGTTCTTCGAGATTTTTCAGTACCCGCCCGACCATTTCCCGCGAGCAGCCGACGATGCGGCCCAGTTCCTGGCGGGTGATGCGGATCTGCATGCCGTTCGGGTGGGTCATGGCATCCGGTTCCTTGCTCAGATCCATCAGGGTGCGGGCGACACGGCCGGTGACATCCATGAAGGCGAGATTACCGACCTTCTGGCTGGTTTTGCGCAGGCGCAGGGCCATTTGCGAGGCTAGCTCAAAAAGAATATCCGGGTCTTTTTCCGACAGCTGGCGAAAGCGGCCGTAGCTGATCTCGGCCAGCTCGCACTTGGTGCGGGCGCGGACGAAGGCGCTGCGGTTAGCAGCCTCGCCGAACAGGCCCATTTCACCAAAAAAATCACCGGCATTCAGGTAGGCCAGCACGATCTCGCGGCCGTTTTCATCCTCGATGAGCACCGTCACCGAGCCTTCGACAATGTAGTAAAGCACGTCCGACTTGTCGCCCGCATAAATAATGAGACTTTTGGTGGGATACTGGCGGCGATGGCAGTGTTCGAGGAATCGCTCGATGGTCGGTGGCGGAATCAGGGGGGGGATGTTGGCCATGGTGTTCTTCCGATGTCGCTGTCTGTGCAGTTGGTGACAGAAGTAGCGGCAGGGCCGGGGAATAGTTGAGGGATGGGTTGGTGCAGAAACGCGGTACCGAATATTTTTCGGTTCCGGCGCTGCCGGGTTTATAATTACGCGCTCGGAGAACAGGAGCGGTATAGATGAAGGCGCGGATCAAGTGGGTCGAGGACGTGATGTTCGTCGGCGAGAGTGGCAGCGGTCATGCGCTGGTGATCGACGGGCCGCCCGAGTACGGCGGGCGAAATCTGGGCATCCGTCCCATGGAGTTGTTGCTGCAGGGGCTGGGCGGCTGCACGGCCTTCGACGTGATGCTGATCCTGAAAAAATCCCGCCAGCAGGTGACCGACTGCGTGGTGGAGGTCGAGGCCGGGCGCGCGGAAACGGAACCCAAGGTGTTTACCCATATCCACGTGCATTTCATCGTGACCGGCGTGGGTCTGAAGGAAAACGTCGTCAAGCGCGCAGTGCAGCTGTCGGCGGAGAAGTATTGCTCGGCGTCGATCATGTTGGGCAAGACGGCGGAGATCAGTCATGACTTCGAGATCCGCGAGGCCTGATTTCACCACAGAGGTACGGAGGACACGGAGAAAACGCTAATCAACATTAAAATTGCCCATTACAGGAAATTCAATCTCCCATGATCAAGCCCAATCCCACCAGCGGCCTGCGCCACGTGGCGCTGTTTGTGCGTAATTACGAGACCACGGAGCAATTCTATGTGGATCTGCTGGGCATGGCCGTGGAATGGCGGCCGGACGCCAATGCCGTCTACCTGACCTCCGGCAACGACAACCTGGCCCTGCATCGGGTTGCGGACGATTTCGATGGCCGCCAACATCTCGACCATATCGGATTCATTCTCGATCATGTGGATGACGTGGACGAGTGGTTTGATTTCCTGCGTGCCCACGATATCCGCATGAAGACCGGGCCGCGTACCCATCGCGATGGCGCGCGGAGCTTCTATTGCCTCGACCCTGACGGCAACACCGTACAGATGATTTATCATCCGCCGCTCGCCCGGCCTGCCGAGTAACTATGCCGTGATCAAGCCTTTGCTCAAGCTCCAGCTCAAGGACTTCAACAATCTCACCAAGACCCTGAGCTTCAATATCTACGACATCTGTTATGCGCGCACCAAGGCGCAGCGGCAGGAGTACATCGAATACATCGACGAGGAATACAATGCCGAACGGCTGACCAACATCCTCACCGATGTGTGCAACATCATCGGCGCCACCATCCTCAATATTGCCCATCAGGACTACGACCCACAGGGCGCCAGCGTGACCATCCTGATCGCTGAGGAGCCGGCGATATCGCAGGATATTTCCAACACCGAGGCACCGGGGCCGTTGCCGGATGCCGTGGTGGCGCATCTCGACAAAAGTCATCTCAGCGTGCATACCTACCCGGAGAGTCACCCGGACAATGGTATCAGCACCTTCCGCGTGGACATTGACGTGGCCACCTGCGGGCGTATTTCACCGTTGCAGGCGCTTAACTATTTGCTGCACAGTTTCGATTCCGACATCGTTACCATGGACTATCGCGTGCGTGGTTTTACCCGCGACGTGGATGGTCACAAGCACTACATCGATCACGAGATCAATTCGATCCAGAATTTCATTGCCGACGATACGCGCGCGCGCTACCAGATGATCGATGTCAATGTTTATCAGGAAAATATCTTTCACACCAAGATGATGCTCAAGGAGCTGGAACTGGAAAACTACCTGTTCGGCATCGACATCGCCGAGCTGAGTGAGGCCGAACGTGGCCGCATCGAGTTGCAGTTGGAGCGCGAAATGCTAGAGATCTTTTACGGGAGGAATATCACATAAGTATTTGCTGTATCGCCCATCGATGGGGTGATGGTGGTGTTTCGAGGAACCGTTTGCTTCCTGCGCTAAGCACTGGAAAGCCTCGAACCGTAGCGGGCCATGCCCGCGAAAAACAACAAAAAAACAATGACTCTGTGGGAGCGGTTTCAGCCGCGAATGAAGCCTATTTTCTTCGCGGCTGAAGCCGCTCCCACAAGGGTAAGTTTTTGAGCAGAAAAACATCGCGGGCATGACCCGCTCCTTGCGTGTCTTTTTGCGGGTCGGGGAGGTGGCTATAGACGGAAGGCCAGCTTCGTCATCATCTTCGACGTCAGGCCCATGAGTTTTTTTACCGGTACGGGCAGCCTGGCGCCACCGGCCTCCAGGGCCACGGTCGCATGGTGGGCCTCGTCTTCGCGCATCTGTTTGAGGATGGCACGGCTCTTCCGGTCGTGCGGCGGCAGCCGGGCGAGGTGCTCATCGAGGTGCCGGGTCACCTGTTTTTCCGTTTCGGCGACGAAGCCCAGGCTCCACTTGTCACCCGCCAGCCCGGCGGCGGCACCAATGCCCAGGGAGCCAAAATACCACAGCGGGTTGAGATAGCTGACGTGGCACCCCAATGCCTTGGCGCGTTGTTCGCACCAGGCCAGATGATCGTTTTCTTCCTGGGCGGCGCGTTCCATCTTTTTGCGTACGTCCGGCAGCTTGGCGGTAAGCGCCTGGCCTTCGTACAGCCCTTGTGCGGCGACTTCACCGGCATGGTTGACTCGCATCAGCCGGCCGGCCAGATCGCGTTCGCTGCCGGTCAGCTCGGCCTCGGGTAGGCCGTCGGCTGGATTGGAGCGCTCGGTGATGCGCGGCTGGCCCAGCAGGGTACGGAGGCCGACGTCGATGTGCTGGATCACCTGGTCAAGTGGCGTGTAGCGTCGTTGGTTCATGGGGCAAACCTTACCCCAATGGGGAAGCAGGGGTAAAGCCCGGGCCTTGTGCATGCCCGCTCCTCGCTCCTCGCTCACTTCTCTGGCGCACGTTATACCAAACCAGGCCGCCCATGTAGGATGCCGGTGAACGGTAGCGAACCGCATCGGTCGTGTTGTTGGCGTGCTTAGGGGGTGTTTAGTTGCCGGGCGAGCAGGGTCACCGGATGCAGAATTTCAAGCGTTCGTCCCCTTTCCCGCAGGCCTGCCTGCAGGTGTAGTGCACAGCCGATATTGCTGGTGACGAGGATGTCTGCCTGCGTCTCGTGCAGTGCATCCAGCTTGTCTTCGCGCAGGCGTGCCGCCCGTTTGGGCTGGGTTAGCATATAGCTACCGGCGCCGCCGCAACAGTGGCCGTTGTCGGGCAATTCGACCAGCTCGATACGAGGGATGTTTGCCAGCAGTTGCATCGGCGCGTTGGCCTGTTGCAGGACATGCTTCAGGCTACAGGGGCTGTGCACGGCGACACGTGCTGGCAAGGGTGAAAATCGCACATGTTCGGGCCAGCGAGCGGTGGCGAGAAAGTGGCTGATGTCCTGTGTTTTGGCGCTGAATTCCGTGGCGATGCCGGCCTGTGTGCGTGGCGATTTTACCCATTTATCATATTCCTGCAGCGCTGCGGTGCAGCCGCTGGCGGTATGTAGAATGGCCTCAACTTGTCGATTTTCGAAGGCCCGCAGGTTCTGTTTTGCGAGTTCGGTGGCGGCGCGCATGTTGCCGTTGTGTCGATGCATGGCACCACAGCAGGCCTGTTGTGGCGGCACATGGACGCCATAGCCGGCGCTGTTGAGCAGACCAATCGCCGCGCGTAACTCCTCCTGTCCCAGGATCTCGTTGACGCAGCCGAGAAACAGGGCGACGTCGCCCTGGGGCTTGTTGCGGGGCGGATAATAGGCTTGCCATTTGGGCCGGGCGGGGATCGGAGGGATGACGCCTGCCACCTTGCTGAACCCCGCTTTTTGCGCCCAGCGCAGGCCGGTAAGTGTGGTACGCAGGATGCGGCGGTGGCCGAGCAGGGCATGGCCGATGCGCTTGCCCAAGTGCCGTCCTCCGGGGCGCTGTGGTTCCAGCAGATCCCGGGCCTGATCCATGATTTCGCCAAATGCTACCTGCGAGGGGCAGGCGCGTTCACAGGCGCGGCAACCCAGGCAGTGGTCGAGGTGTTCGAACAGAGGGGGGCTGGGCGTCAGTTGTCCTTGATTGACGGCGGCGATCAGCGCCAGGCGACCGCGGGGTGATTCATTTTCGTTCGGATTCAAGGCATAGGTCGGGCAGTGCTGTGAGCAGATGCCGCACATTACGCAGCGGTCGATCTGTTGGTGTAGCGATTGAGAAAGGGGCAAGGGTGGGTATCCGCAGAGTGTTGGTATGTGGTGCGTAAAGAAAGTGGGCTGTGATTAAGCCGTCGTTGGGTTGCAGTATAGCGGGTGTGTGTGGGACTCATCCATCGCCTGATGGTCTGCTTCTTGATCGCATTCAGGCCTAAAGGCTATGCTGCACCCCTTTTTCCAGTCTTGTGTGTGCTGACGTTCAATGGCCTATTTTAAATATCACTTTTTTTTCTGTACCAATCACCGCGAGGATGGTTCCGCCTGTTGTGCCAGCGCCGATGCGCAGGCGATGCGGGACTTCGCCAAGCAGCGCACTAAGGAGCTGGGTATTGCTGGCCGTGAGGGTTGCGTGCGCGTTAATTCGGCGGGTTGTCTGAATCGCTGTGGCGAAGGGCCGGTGGCGGTGGTTTATCCGGATGACGTTTGGTATCGCTATGCCGATATCAATGATGTCAATGAGATTGTCGAAGAGCATCTGTTGCATGGGCGTGTGGTAGAGAGGCTTAAGCTCTGAGTAGCATGTTACGGCGAGTCCAATTTTCCGGTCGTCGAGGCCGCGATGAGCGCGGATAAGTCGCAAGATGAAGGCCTGCATGTGTTCAATGAGCTGGCCGGGCTTCCTGCCTCGGGCGCCTGTTTTTTGATCCCCGGCCCGACCGGCGTGCTGGAGGCCGTGTTGACGTATTCAGTACCACCGATTGCCTTTTCCTCTATTGCGGTGGTCTGTCATCCGCACCCGCTCTACGGCGGAACCCTGAGCAACAAGGTTGCGCACACTATCTCGAAGGCCTTCGACGTATTGGGGGCGGTGACCCTGCGCTTTAACTTTCGCGGTGTCGGACATTCGGATGGGTTGTTCGATCACGGTGTGGGCGAAGTGCAGGACATGCTGGCGGCGGTCAGCTGGATGCGACAGCATTTTTCCCGATCACCGCTGTGGCTTGCGGGCTTTTCCTTTGGTTCTTTTGTCGCCTATTCGGGGTATCGGCAGGCCGGCGCGGAACGGCTGTTGTTAGTGGCGCCGCCGGTGGATAGGTTTAAATTTGCCCAGGATCGTGGCGTCGATGTGCCGTGGATGGTGATTCAGGGAGGGGCCGACGAGGTGGTGAATCCCGAGAGCGTCTCGCTTTGGGTGGCGCAACAGCCGCAGCGTCCGGTTTATGAGCGCCTCGATGATGCTGGCCATTTTTTTCACAGTCGACTTGTTCTGCTGCGGGAGCGCATTGTCCGTGCCTGGGGGTGAGGTTTGCCCTGATAAGGGTGGTTTTTTTATTGCACGGTCTTTGGGTCGCGATTTTTTGTGGCGCCCGCGCTTGACAGTGGCGCGGGCAATCCGTACCATTTTGCGCCTTTTCCAAGCCGATTCTTTTGGAGTACAGGCCGATATGAAGACGTTTAGTGCGAAACCCGCCGAGGTTGAGCGTGATTGGTTCGTGATCGATGCGACAGGCAAGACGCTGGGGCGTATGGCCACAGAGATCGCTCGTCGCCTGCGAGGCAAGCACAAGCCCGAGTACACCCCTCACGTGGACACCGGCGACTATATTGTGGTTGTCAATGCCGGGAAGGTGCGTGTGACCGGCAACAAGGCCAAGAACAAGCTCTACCACCACTACACGGGTTATGTCGGCGGCCTGAGAACCACCACGTTTGAAAAGCTGGTGGAGGCCGCTCCTGAGCGCATCATTCAGTTGGCGGTCAAGGGCATGCTGCCCAAGAATCCACTGGGCCGCGCCATGTTCCGTAAGCTGAAGGTCTATGCGGGTTCAGAGCACCAGCACGCCGCCCAGCAGCCGAAGCCACTGGAACTCTAAACCCTTACTCTCGCGAACAGAAAAGGCGAACAGAAAGCATCATGGCAGATAAACAGTATTACAGTACCGGTCGTCGCAAGAGTTCTACGGCGCGTGTTTTCCTCAAGTCGGGTTCCGGCGGTATTACCGTCAATGCCCGTCCTCTGGATGAGTATTTTGGTCGCGAGACTGCCCGCATGGTGGTTCGCCAGCCTTTGCATGTTGTCGAAATGCCAGAGAATTTCGACATCAATGTCACCGTTTCCGGCGGTGGTAATGGTGGTCAGGCCGGGGCCATCCGTCATGGCATTACCCGTGCTCTGATCGAGTATGACGAGACTTTTCGCTCACCGCTGCGCCGCGCAGGTTTGGTGACGCGTGATGCCCGCGAGGTCGAGCGCAAGAAGGTCGGCCTGCACAAGGCGCGCAAGCGTCCACAGTTCTCCAAGCGTTAAAGTGTGGTTGCGGCCGGGCTCCTCGGGGGGGCTCGGCGGTGCATGCCGAACCTGTTCGGCGTGGTGATGTTGCCGGGCCTTTCCGGTATCCGTTACTGGCGGATCGTCTAACGGCAGGACAGTGGACTCTGACTCCACTAATCTAGGTTCGAATCCTAGTCCGCCAGCCATCTATTTTCTCGGCGCGGGGCGCTTTTCGGCTCCTCCGCCCTTTAATTTCCTTCATCCCGAAAATGTGCAAGCGTCTGTTTGCAGGGATAAAATCTTTGCGGTTTATTTGCGCTTGTGGCTTGATCGGTGGTGGCTGCTGGTATAAGTTGCCGCGACGGCGGTGTCTTGCGGCACCCGCGACTTCCAATGGAGAATAGGTAATGGTTGTGTGGCGCAGGCTTGCTGCTTCAGTTGTTTTGGTTTTCACCCCGGTGGTGGCTTTGTCCGCCGATGTCAGTGTCTACGGCTCTGCCAACGTGGAGCTTGCGTCATACCAGGACAAGCGGCCGGAGAGTGAGAGGCAGCCGGACTACCAAAGGCTGCGGGTCGAAGACAATACACGCGGCCGTTTTGGTATCAAAGCTGCGGAAGACCTGGGGGGCGGCATGTCCAGTTTTGCCCGCTTTGAATGGGAGCTGAGTACCGCTACGAATACCTCACCAAATGCCACAGAAGACACCAATGCCTCGTTGACCCAGCGTATGTCCTATGTTGGGCTTGCCGGCAGGTTTGGTTCCGTGTTGGCGGGCAACCTGAAATCGCCTTACAAATACACTGGCGGTGTCAAGTATGACCCCTTTGTCGCCACGGCCCTTGAGGCGCGAGGCAACGGCGGGATGACTGGCGGCCCATTCGGGCATGAAGACTTCCTCGAAAAAATGATTGCCTATGAATCCCCGCGTGGCCCTGTAAGGGGACGTATCGCCTATGGCTTTGAGCAAAAAGATAACGCGCTCTCGCTGGATTTGATGTTTAAGCGGGAGAGCTGGGAGGTATTTGTTGCCTACATGGATTCGGGCAAGCGGGCGCGGCTCGTTGATCCTGCGGATCCGGCCTCAAGTCAGTCGTTTGACTACACGGCAGCGAAGATCGGCGGCCAGTATCGTAGCGAAAATGAGGCGCATCGGCTTTCATTGCAGTACGAGTATATCGAAGACGCCTCTGATGGCACGACGAGTAAGCCTTCGCTATGGTTTTTGGGCTACCAGTTCACACTCGGCAAGATGCTTCTCGCGACCCAGGTTGGGCTTTCGAGTGGTGATGCCCTCTCGACGCGGAAAACCCGTTATGCGACCGTCGGCGCCATCTACAAATTCAGTGCTGATACAAGGGTTTACACGGGTTACCGCTTCAGTAAGGATCTTGACGCCGTGTTTACCTTGGGTCTGCGGAAAGATTTCAGGTCTTGATGTTTTGGTTGAAAGGCAACAGTATCGTGCCAATGAATAACGGGGCTTGGACGCCCCGTTCCTATTTCCGGGGGTGAATTTCAGGTGAATCTGCGTAGGGTGTTTCGGTGGGGCATTCTCTTGGCCGTGCTGGGTTTTCTGGCGGCCTGTTCTGCGGGGGAGGTGAAGGAAGAAAGCGTGCCAATTTATTGGCCCCAACTACCGGAGCAACCGCGTTTTGCCTATGCGGCGAGCTTGCGGAATGAAAATAGCCTTCAGCCACCGAGTGCCGCAGAAAAGATGCGTTTCAGGATTTCCGGTCACGTAGAGAAAAAAGAAATCTTTATGAAACCCTTTGGTGTCGCAGCGCATAATGGCTCGGTCGCAGTGACTGACACGGTGTTGAGGCGCGGCTATATCTTCAATTTACGGCGGAAAAAGATTTATTCCTTTGGCGTCGTGGGGCCTGCGGGCGTCCTTGTGAAGCCGATGGGTGTTGCCATGGACGAACAGCAGAATGTCTACGTGGTCGATATCAGTATACGCCAAGTGCTGATTTATGACGCGGTGGGTATGTATCTGCGTTCTGTGGGGCGCAAGGAGGACTTTGAGCGGCCGGTTGGGGTGGCGGTTACGGGTGATGGTTCCAGAATCTATGTGATCGATGCCGGCGGTATTGACAGCCAGCGACACCGCTTGGTGATCTACGATGGTGATGGTCAGCGGCTGGCCATTGTCGGCAAGCGGGGTGAGGGTACTGGCGAATTCAATCTGCCGACGCATGTTGCGGTAGCGCCAGATGGTACGGTGTATGTTCTCGATGGTGGCAATTTCCGTATACAGGCGTTTACGCCGGAAGGTGAGTATCTGCGCAGTTGGGGAAAGGTTGGGCGAAACTTTGGTGATCTGGCCCGCCCCAGAGGGTTGGCGGTGGATCGCGATGGCAACATCTATGTGACCGACGCCGCGTACCGCAACTTTCAGATATTTAACCCGCAAGGGCAGTTGCTCCTGTCCATCGGTGAGGAGGGGCTGGAAGACAAGCCGGGGCAGTTTGCCTTACCGGCGGGAATTGCCGTGGATGAGCGTGGCTTTGTCTATGTTGTGGATCAGCTATTCATGAAAATCGATGTGTTCCGGCGAGTGCCTGAACAGGAGGCGGCGGAAATCATGGCGGCTGAGGCGGTCGATCGGTAGTTTTGGGCGAAAAAATCACTCGCGATTTTTTTATCTCCATTCTGTGACGGCCGTCACAGTTTACCCGGATAGAAGCGTGATAGATAACCCGATTGCCCGGCATAGCCCATTGTTTTTCATAGGCTTTTTTTTTGTTTTGGGTGGCTTGCCATCTGGGCTCCGATATCGGTGTTTGTTGGGGGTTTCGTGGGTGCTGTATTGACATGGGTTTCGTTCGCGTGCTAAAAATATACCTCATTAACAGGAGTAGCGTAATTACCCGTGCTAGGTGCTGTTTTTATGTTGTCGGGGTGCGGAATTGTGTTTAATAGCCAAGAAGTAAATTTTGAGACCAATAGGGGGTTTCTGATGAAACAAAAATTGTTAAAGCCAGCGGTTGCGGCAGTGGTTTTGGGTGTAGCGATGTTTGCTGCGGGTAGTGCGGTTGCCGGGATTGCTAACACCAAGCATAACCTGGGTGCGCAGGGTACCGGCACCAATAAAACAACGGCGACTGGAGAGATTTGTGTCTTCTGTCATACGCCTCACGGTGCCGATACGGGTGATAATGTGGCGGTGCCGCTGTGGAATAAGACCTTGTCCGATCCGGAGGCCTTCAAGACCTATGATCAGCTGGGTACATCGGGTACATCCACTTATGATGCCGCGCAGGCTAACATCGGTTCGGTGACGCTGGCCTGCCTGACCTGCCATGATGGCACGCAGGCGATTGATAATATTATCAATGCGCCGGGTTCTGGCATGTATGACGCGACGGGTGGTGGTGCGGATGGCCTAGACTGGGCCTGGGAGGCTGCTGGTAGTGATCCGCTCTCCGTTGATGGCACGGGCAGGCTTCTTGCGACTTCCATTGCCAACCTCGGCACGGATCTGACCAATGATCACCCGGTCAGCATGCAGTATGGCGGTGGTGGTATTTCTGCGTCGAACCCCGTCGGCCCTATGCGCGACGGAGACTTCGTGATGCCCAATAAGGTCGATGGCCTCAATCGTTGGTATGTTGACAACGATTTTATGGCCGCCAATGGCACCGGTTCCACAACGGATGTGCTTGACGTGTGGGACTACAAGCTCTACACCCGCACGGTCACGGGTGCGGATGCTCGTGGTGTGCAGTTTGCCGGTGAGGACGAGCCCTTCGTCGAGTGCGGTTCCTGCCATGATCCGCATCTGGAAACGACGACCTTCCTGCGTATTTCCACAGAGGCGCAGAACGGCGGTATGTCCAATGCCGGAAGCCAGATCTGTCTTGCATGTCACACCAAATAAAGCGAGATTGATTGCCAGTTAAGTCATTGAGGCTGGCAGCCTTGCGGGGAAACCCGCAGGCTGCCAGCCTTTTCTTTTCGCCATGATTACTGTTTGAGGCATCTTAAAAGTGGATTTAAAAGTGGATAAAGGCATGTCTGCTCGTTTACTGTTTCTTCTCCTGGTGTGGGTATTCAGCATCTCTTCTGTGCTTGCAACTGAGACCGAGGCACCACAGGAAAATGACAGCGGGGAGCCGCTGAGTTATCTTGCCATTATCGATGGTGAAGAGATTCCCATTGGTGAATATGTGTCCGCCCTGCGCCGGGGAATGCGGGATCGCTTCTACCATGGGACAATCCCCGAGGAAGAACAGAAAAAATTCTATCAGGAAGTGGCCGACGAGCTGATTCAACGCTTCCTTTTGGTGCGTGAGGCCCGACAGCGTAATATCCTGCCGGATGTTGGCGCCGTTGAGACGGCGGTAGAGCAATATGATGAAAGGTTCCAGAAAGACCCGGACTGGGCTGCGGCCAAAGAGGAAGTATTGCTGCGGGTACGCGATAAGCTGGAGGCGGATAGCTTGGTGTTGCGCCTGGAAGAAGCAGTTAAGGCGGTAGGAAAACCCAGCGAGAAAGAATTGGAAGAATTCTATGAGTCCAACAAGGCGCTATTCACGACGCCAGAGCGTGTGAAGGTGTCCCTGATTTTATTGCGGGTAGATCCATCGTCCACCGGCGAGGTATGGCAGCAGGCGAGTAAAGAGGCATCCGCCATTGTCGCGCGCCTGACAAAAGGTGCTGATTTTGCGGAGTTGGCGCGGATTCATTCGAGTGATGAGTCTGCACAGAATGGCGGCGATATGGGGTATACGCATTCGGGCATGTTGGGCGATGCCGCGCAGAAGGTACTGGATATCATGGAGATTGGTGATACCTCGGCACCGGTTATGATGCTTGAAGGTGTCGCGATTTTCCGTTTGCAGGATAAAATAACCCCGGAGCTGAATCCTTTGGATGCGGTACGTGAGCGCGCGGAAAGTCTTTATATGCGCGAAATGGGAGAGAAGGCCTGGGAGGATTTGATCGCTGACTTGCGTTCCAAGGCAAAAATTGAGATCAATGACGCTCCTTGGCGCTGATCGGCCACTGATCGCGTGCTGCGGGCAGGCCTTTGTATTCGACGGACTGCTGCGGGGCATTCGTCGAACGGGGTGAATGTGTTGAGAAGTAAGCGAAAACTTCTTGTCATGTGCGAGGTTGTTGGCCTGCCTGTTTCGCTGCTGTAGCAGGCTGATGCCAGCGGGCTCATGTCAAAGGAGCACTAACTAATGAGTAAGCGCTTTGGGTGACGCAGAGTGGTGGAGCTGAATTTTCACGTTTTTTTAGGCGCGCGTCTGGACAGGTAGGGGCCATTTTATTAGGGTTTGCCCCGGTTTGTGCAAACCCCGGTGAAATATATAGACCGTAGCCCTGAGTGTTATCCGTATTCCCAAAAAACGCGAAACTGTTAGAATAAAAAGCGCTGTTAATAAGTTGTAAAAATAAGCGACTGCCTACACGAAGGGGTGGTTTCACGTTCTTTATGGGGCAGTGGGGGAGGCGATGAATCAGCTGGATGGTACGGTTTGGCTTGGTCGTGAGCCTTTTCATGGCTAAGCGCAGACGGGGCGGCGGACATATTGCGGCGCTTTTTCTGCGGGTAAGGGCCGTGATGTTGGTGGGCTGTGCGCTGGCTGGCTTGCCGTTTGCTGCCGCCCAGGCGGCTTTTTCGTCATTTATACCCCTCAACTGGGGAGGAAGCATCAGCTATAACTATGGCTATGTAAGCGCTGCTACGGAGTCTGAGCGGATGCAGCTACTCGGCACCGTGAATGCGGGGGGGTATGTTTGGCAGCCCTGGTTCGCGACGACATCTGCAGCGCTGAGTCTTGGCTTGACCAGCACCGAGACGACCACTTCGAGCGCAGATTCCAACTTGGTTTCGGGTACATTCTCTTTTAGTGTTTTTCCCTTCAGCCGGTTCCCCTTTACGCTAAGCTATTCGCGTAGCGACAGTCGTACCGCCTCTTTCTCCGATTTGACACAGCTCTCGGGCAGTGTGTATCACCAGCTATCCCGTTTGTCCCTGCGCCAGATGTACAGCGCGCGTGGCGGTTCGTTATCAACCCTTTGGTATTACCGCAGTGATTTTTCCGGTGTGGAGACTTCGTCTCTGACGGAGGCTTATGGCTTTAGCCATCAGATACAGTCGGCGCCTAATACGTTGTCACTGACAGCAAACTACTCGACGAGCGAGAGCTCGGAGAGCGACTCCAAGCCTGAGTCTCTGGTACTGGCGCTAAATCACATTTATACCCCCCATCCCGAAACGGGTGTGACGAATCTGCTCACGTATTTGGTTACGGATTCAGGTGCAGGCGTGTCTGCTGAGTCAAGTGTTACACAGGGTTCGAGTTCGTTTTATTGGCGGCCGGAACATCGGTCTCTAAGTGTGTCGGGCGGAGTTCGTGCCTCCAAATCGGAATCCAGTGGTGGTTCGGATCGAAGGAGTCTCGATACCAACATTGGTGTGAACTACCGGATAACCCGGCGGGCGAATATGAGGGCCGGGCTAACGGTCGGAACGGCGGAAAGTGAAAATTCCCGGTCGTTGACATCAAGCCAGTCTCTGGGGATAAGCTACTCTTCACATCGCTATCCCTTGGGGGCGGGTTTTGATTGGGTGTGGACGACCTCGGGTTCGGCGGGCAATAGCCTGTCCCGAGTAGAATCGCCGGGAAGAAAGGAGACCAACAGTACCCGCTCGCTCGGTGGCGGTCTTGCCCACAACGTCTCTGGACAATGGGCCCTGGGTCGTGCCGCCTCGCTGAGTACGGGGTTTTCGCAGGGGCTGTCGGTAAGTAAGAGTTCGGCCGTAGAGGGGGTTTCTAAAACAGTCAACAACAGCTTCAATATGAGCAGTAGCTATCGCGGGCGGCGGGGCTCGACTTATGGAGGTTTTCAGATGTCGGATTCCCGTTCGATGGGCGAGAGGGAGGCGGTGTTTCAGCGGGCGGCAGTCAATCTGACGCAAGATCTGACTCTCAGCAGATTGAGCACTATCGCGGGCCATATTTCCTTTGATATCAACCGCCAGGAATCTCAGGTGGAACCGGGTAACACCGAGACGGGGTCTCGACGATATGCCAATTTAGGCCTTAATTACCGGAATCAGCGCCCTTTTGGCATATACAATCTGCGTTTTCACTCCCGATTTGGGGCTAGCAAGGAGATTGGTAATGATGTTCCTTCACAGAGACTGGACTGGGATAACCGCTTTCAATACCGTTTGGGGCTTCTGAGTATGGCAGTGAGCTTTCGTATGACGCAGAGTGGCGAAGGTGTTCCGGTGAAATCACTTTACTTTCAGGCTACCCGCAGCTTTTGATGTGGGGTAGTATGCCCGAGGTGTACTGACAGTGATTATTCAGTTTTGGCTTTTGATTTAATGACGATGGAGGGAGGCTTTATGTACAAGTCGGCACTTATAGGCTTGCTGAGTATGTTGGCTGTTATGGTGCTGCCGCAAGCGGCCCATGCGGAATACGCTGATGTGGTAATGAATAACTACTCGGATGCGGCAGGTATGCGACCTGTGGTGTTCCCGCACTGGTATCACCGGATTCGTTTCCGTTGCAAGGTTTGCCATGCGGATCTTGGCTTCAAGTTCAAGGCGGGCGGTAACAAAATCACCATGGCCAAGATTATCGATGGTCAGTTCTGTGGCGCCTGTCACAATGGTGAAATTTCCTGGTCCGTTGAGAATTGCGGTATGTGCCACTCGGGTATTGCCGGCACGCCGACCCAGATTCATGGCAGTACTGTTCAACGGTTGGTTGCGCCGACTTATAAAAAGTTAGGCAATAACAAGAAGTAAGCTAACAACGAAGGGTTATTACAATGAAAATTAAACAATTCTTCTTGGGGGTTGTGGCTTTGAGCGTGTTGCCGGTCGTTGCTATTCAGGTAGAGGCCGCTCAGCCGCCGCTAAAAGAAGTGAAGGCCGCAAAAGGCCATGTGAGTACGGCAAACACCTTTAACCGCTTGCTGGAAAAGTCCAAGGCCAGGAATCTGCCTCCCGCAGAGGACGGCATTCACGATCCGGACAATGACAATACACACGTTCTGCAGCCACCGAAGATCGCCTATGACGGCCTCCCGACAACGCCATTCGGCAACTATGTGGATTGGGTGAAGGCGCTGGATACTGACCTTTTACAGCCGCGTTATGATCGTTTTGATGCCACTATTGAGCCTTTGATCATGGATCTGGATATTGTCCGCGAGGTGAAATCGACGGTGCCAGACGTGGTGTTTCCGCACAAACCACATACCCAATGGCTGCATTGCTCGAACTGTCATCCGAAGATATTCATACCGCAACGTAAGGCAAATGTGATGAATATGTCCGGTATCCTGCTGGGCCAGCAGTGCGGTGTGTGTCACGGCAAGGTGGCATTCCCGGTGACCACCCAGTCATGCACCAAGTGTCATTCCAAACCCAAGCCGGCCGACTGGAAGCCGCCGCAAAGTGAGACCAGCCTAAAGGAACCGTGGCGTTAACCGATCCCTTGTGGTGTTGACGGGACATTTTGACCAAGTGTTAGTGTTGGCGGCGCGAACTTTTTGTTCGCGCCGTTTCTCTTAATGTGCATGGTGTTGCTTATTCATTTTCGCTTCGACGTTTATTCGGTTTAAGAGGCTGGCGGGTATCGTAAATATGTTGAATTCATCCATTAAAACCATTTCGGCCCTGCTATTGCTTTCCTTGCTCGGTCTCTGGGGTTGCGCCGCCAATGAGACGCAGACATCGGAGGATACGATACAGGGCGAAGCGACTGCAGCGGCGGAAATACGGGCGACTATTGCCGACGAGACCGCAGAAAATACACCCCTTTCTACTGCGCAGGGCGAAGAATCGAATATTGTCGGGTCTGTTGAGACAATGCCGGTGGAAGAGGTTCGTGACCCAACACTGTCTATCGAGGCCATGCCTGCTGCAGCGGCTGTGGTTATCGGTGACGAGGGTGTCGTTGATGAAAGGACGAGGGAAGCTGCATCGCCCGTTTCTCGCACAACTACCAAGTCGGTAATCGCAGGGTCTGAGCAGCATGTCGTTACTTTGGTCAAGAAGGATTTGAATCATCCTGCCTACGGCAAAGGGCATGCGATGGGGTTTAGTCTTGATGGTGTGCCGGGGAAGTCGATTGTTCTCGAACGCGGCAAGACATATACGTTTGTGATCGATATGGATTCGCAGCATGATGTCTATCTTTCCAGCAAGGAGATAGGTTGGGGCAGTGCCCCGGTTGTTGAAGGGGTTCAAGGGGCTTACACCTCTAAAGGCAGCTTGACGTTTGTTCCCGGTAAAAAGACCCCGGACAAGGTTTATTATGCCTGCCGAAATCACCCCTATATGGGGGCGACTCTGTACGTTGTAGAGCCTGGCGAGACTGTAGAGATCGAAGCGGTGACGGCAATAGTGGCTCCCAAAAAGGCGCAGGCGTCTAAAGTAAAGGTCGAGCAAAAGCTGGTGTTTGCGGACATGATGATCAACAGTAAAGGTGCCAAAAGAGTGCTTGCCAGTAATAATGGGGAGGCCAAGCGCTTGCTTGCTTCTGCCAGGAAAGACTTGGTCTCCAGCCGGGAAAAGCTGCTTGCCGGGGCGTTGCCCGAGGCCCTGGCCCTGGCAGACCAAGCGGTAAAGGGGGTCGGTGCGGCCTCGAAAATGGTGCCCAGTGAAGATGCGGTCGCGGAACTTTCACAACGTCACGATGAACTCTTGCATGAAATTGAGGATTTCGAGGCGTCTTATGACAGTAATTATGTTCGCATGGCCAAGGCTGGGGATGCTCCCAAGGACTCTGGTTATGACAAGGCTCAGGTTGCCAGCCTGAAGAAAGAGGCGCAGGTTCTGGCCTCGAAAGGTGACTATGCAAAGGCCAATGCCAAGCTTGAGCAGGCTCAGGCGATTGTTACCCAGGGCCTGCACAAGATGCTGGATTCCAAAACCCTGGTTTATGAATTGAAATTCGATACGCCGGCCGATGAATACGAATACGAGTTGAAACGGTTTGGCGGATACGAAGAATTAATACCGGTGGCCGTTGAAATGAAAAGGCCTGCGGCCGGTGCCTTGAAGTTGATGGACAGCTTCCTTGACAAAGGGCGTAAGCGTCGTGACGAGGCAAAGGAAAAGGCCGCAGAAGGTGACTATGGTGTGGCTGTGGGCATGCTGCAGCAGGCGACGAAGACCGTTCGCCGTGCTCTGCGCATGGTGGGTGTGTCACAATGACGTCGCTGACGCCTTTAACCTGACCCGGATACTTCATATTCATGAAATGTCAGGGCTGAATTAAACCGTTGAATGTGTTGCGAATGCCTATGGCACAGAATCTAAAAGACGTTACGGAATTTTTGAGGTCGCCTACAGGAGAGCTGGCGGGGGATGTCGGCTCGAACGAGGCAATTAAATGATAGATATGACTTGGCTTTTCTCTGGCAAGACGTTTTCGGTGAACTATTTTTCCGCGAGGGTTGCCGTACTCCTGTTGATGGTTGTGCTTCCTGGCCCGCTGTTTGCAGATAAAGGTGGTGGTCATTATCAGTTGCATGGTGATGTGGTTCCACTATCAGAAGATGGTATTCATGATCCCGATAATGACGCCGTCAATACCCTGCAGCCACCCGCTGATGCCATGAAGGATTTTCCACGGGATGCGCTAGGCATCATTAACTGGGTTGATACGCTTGACCGCGGTTTGATTGCCCCTCGGACAGGGGTGACCGGCAGTGAAAAGATGCACTCGGTGGATTTTGACGTGATTTTCAAAAATACAGCGTCAATGCCCTATGTGCGTTTCCCTCATTTACCGCATACCCAGTGGCTGACCTGCAAGAATTGTCATCCGGCCATTTTTTTACCTCAGCGGGGCGGAAATTTCGTGACCATGGCTGCAATTATGGAAGGCGAATATTGCGGTGTTTGCCATGGAAAGGTCGCCTTCCCACCTATGGAGTGTAATCGATGTCACAGCGTCGCCCGGGAAAATATCGGGTTGCGTTGATCTCGCGGCTCACCCGTACTTTGTTATTGAATGCAGTGTTTGTGCTGCTTGTCGGTTGTAGTATTGCTGAGCTTGAAAGGGTCGCAACGGAAGGTGGTTCCTTTGATGCCAGCCAGCCGACAGTCTCTCCGGCGAATACGGCCGGCAACCCACTTCTGTCAGGCACCAGCCTATTGGTTGTCGAGTCGGTCATTGCGCGTGGCCAGCAGGATGTGCGCGGGGCCACCGGGCAGTTCCGACGCCTGGCGGTGGGTGCTGTCGAAGAGGTGATATTGCGGCAGCCGGTTGCCGTTGGCGGGGTCGACAATATCCTCTATATCGTCGATGCGACTCTGAAAATAGTCTTTCAATATGACCTGACGGCCAAACTGTTTCGTCCCATCAGGGAAGTCGCCGAGCATTTTACCGGCGACCCCGGCAGTATTTACGTGGCCAAAGACCATTCCTTTTATGTTGTGGATACGCTGGGCAAACAGGTGCTGCATTTTGCCGAGGATGGCAGCCTGCTGACGCGCTTTCAGGATCTGGCAAACCTGGCTCGGCCGATGGACGTGACTGTTGATGAGTTGACGGGCAATGTCTTTGTGGCGGATGGTTCATTCAGCCATGTCGTCGTCTTTAATTCATTTGGCAAGGCAACGAGATTGCTGGGGCGGCGTGGTACCGGTTCGGGGCGCTTTCGCGCCATTACCACGCTGGCCGTCGGCTCGGATGGCCTCTATATCTTCGACCGTCTGGAGATGCCTCCAGTTCAGGTGCTAACCTGGGATGGCACTTTCCGTTACGCCTTTGGTGAAGATGTGTTGATATACCCGATTGCCGCAGCCGTTGATCGCGATCAGCGGGTTTATGTCAGCGATCAGTCTGACGATACTCTGCAGATATTCCAGGATGGTAATCTGCTGATGACATTCGGGGGGGCCGGCTCGTCGCCAGGGCGTTTCCGAACGGCGTCCGGGCTGTGGGTGAATGGTGATCGCCTCTACGTTGCGGATAGCCTTAATCGGCGGGTTCAGGTACTGCGAATTAATCCAAATGCGGCAATACCCTCGACTAGCGGAAGGTAATACGTGTATGCATCGATTGTCTCTCTTTCTATTGCTTGCTCTGCTTATCAGTGGTTGTGCCGACACCCGGCAGGTGATGCGTTTCTCCGGGGGCGAGCTGGCGCATGTTTGGCCATCGGCTCCGGAACCGCCCCGATACCGCTTTGTTGGTGAGCTGACCGGGGAAGAGAACTTTGAAGCCCTGGAAAAGGGTGGCGCGGCGAATCGAGTGCGTGATTTTTTCCGTGCCATTGTTGGCTTGGGTAGCAAGGCCGGCTTTCGAAATGTTTTACAACGACCTCAGTCTGGGGTTGTTGATGGCGCGGGCCGCATTCTGGTAACGGATGCCTCTAGGCTGGCTATTTTTGTCTTCGATCAGGCTGCGGGGACGCTATCGGTTTGGGATCAGGCCAGCAAGACGACGAATTTTGCCTCACCGGTCGGGATCGCTGTTGCTGTAAATGGTGACGTTCTCATCGCCGACTCGGAACTGGCCAGGGTATTCCGGCTGAGCGCGCAGGGAAAACCACTGGCGGTGATTGGCCTGGGGGATCTAGCTCGACCCACTGGACTGGCTATTGACACCTCGAGCGGTAACATCTACGTTGCCGACACGACCGAACACAACATCAAGGTGTTTGCCGATGATGGTCGCCTGCTCGACATCTTTGGTCGTCAGGGAACCGGCAAAGCAACCTTCAATGCCCCAACGCACCTGACCTTTCGTGATGGGCAGCTGTACGTCACCGACACCTTCAATGCACGCGTGCAGGTACTTGATTCGGAGGGACATTTCCTGCGTTCCCTGGGGGAACGAGGACTTTATGTCGGTAATTTAGTCAGGCCAAAGGGGGTTGCCACGGACTCGGATGAGAATATCTATGTTATTGAGTCTTTCCATGATTACTTGCTAGTATACAACTCCAACGGTCAGTTTTTGCTGCCTATCGGTGGCACGGGGTCGGGGATCGGGCAATTTTATCTGCCTGCGGGGGTTTGGACCGATAGCCATGATCGGATTTATGTCGCTGATATGTTTAACGGGCGGATTGTGGTACTGCAGTATCTGGCAGGCAATAAAAAAGATCTCTAAGATCCTCCCAGCGCAAGCCTGCGGACGGGGGGAAGCGGTTCCGAGGGATGGCGTGACACAGTTGTATACCACGCGGCGCATCGTTCTTGCCTTGTTTGCCGTCTTCCTGGGGATAGAAAATGCCGCTGCAGGCGCCTTGCCCAGCAGCCGCGTTTCCGATATTCGTAACACCAAGCACAATCTCTCGGCGAACCCGAGTGACGTCAGCCGCAATGTGCAGGCAGGCGACAATCGCGAGATCTGTGTCTTCTGTCATACGCCCCATGCGGCGAATCCCAGTCAGGGCCCCCTATGGAACCGCCAGCTTTCTTCGGCGACTTATGATACCTACAACAGTGGGTCGCTGGATGCGACGGGTGAAGGCGTTGCCCTGGATCAGCCGAACGGGATCTCCAAGCTTTGCCTGTCCTGTCACGATGGTACTATCGCCATCGGCTCGGTGCGCGTGCTGAACGGGGCCTGGGCAACGAGCGCCATTGCCATGAATGGCACCAACAGCGACGGTACCATGCCGGATGGCAGCGTGGGTGCAGAGTCCGGGTATACGCGGCGTCTGGGTACCGATCTGACCAATGACCACCCGATTTCCTTTACCTATGATACGGCGCTGGCGCAACGGGATGGTGAGCTGCGCGATCCCGCCAATGAACCTCATATCGGTAATCGCAGCCCAGGCAATGCGCCGCATGTCCCACTGGAAAATGATCAGGTGCAGTGCAACAGCTGCCACGACCCGCACATCCGTGATGCCGGTGATCCCACAAAGAGCATCAAATTTCTGCGTCTGAACCGCTTCCAGAAGGTTTCGCCCTCGACGAATACCTTCAACGAAACCACTGACATTATCTGTCTGGCCTGCCATGACAAGGCCGGCTGGGTGGGCTCGGCGCATGCCACGGCCGAGGTGGCCAATGAGACCTATACCTCCAGTGCGGTCAATCTGCGTGAGTTCCCGGCAGGTACCGAAGTCTGGGAATCGGCCTGCCTGGCCTGCCACGATACCCACACGGTCTCGGGCTCACGCCGGCTGCTGCGCGAGGGCACCGATGGCCTCATCGGGGCCAGTGGCGCCAGGATCGGTGGCTCGGCGGCCATCGAAGAAACCTGTTTCGCCTGCCATTCCAGTGATGGCGGCACGCTGACCTCGCAGGGCCTGAACACGGAAGTGCCGGATATCAAGACTGACTTCGACCTGCCCTTCCATATGCCGATTCGTAATTCTGAGCAGGTGGCCGGCTATGAAGTGCATGACATCGGGACAATTGGCAGCGACTCGCAGGCGGTTGACCAGCGAGGCAAGGACTTCATCGAGTCCCAGGCAATGCTGGGCAAGGGCAATCCGAATAACCGGCATGTGGAGTGTACGGACTGCCACAACCCGCATCGTGTGGTGCGCCGCCGCCTGTTCAACGAAAGCAATGTGGGTGGAGTGATGGATGCAGCAGGAACCCACGACCACTGGAACACCCCGCATACCAATATTGCATCGGGCGTGCTGCGCGGTGCCTGGGGTGTGGAGCCCGTTTATGCCTCGAATGATTTCAATGCCGGGCCGACGAGTTTCATTGTCAAACGCGGTGATCCCGGTAACTCGGGTTCGACGGCGGTCTCCTCACCCTATATGACGCGTGAATATCAGGTCTGCCTGAAATGCCACTCGAGCTACGCCTATGACACACCGCCGATGCTGGGCGTGAGTCCGGTGACAACGCCGCCGGGCGTCAATCATATGTATCAGTACACCGACCAGGCGCGTGAATACAATTCGCCGGACAGCCATAAGGGTGAGTTCGGCAGTGGTGGCGGTGGTATGGGAGGCGGAGGGATGGGTGGTATGGGCGGCGGCTGTAGCGGCGGCGGTCTGGGGGCCGACGGTGGCGCGGATCCAGCCTTTAACGACTGCAACCACCGCTCCTGGCATCCCGTGATGAACGATACCGGGCGAACGCCCAGTGTGCGCAATGCCAGTGCCAATACCTGGACTGCACCGTTTAATGCCGCAGTGGGTACGCAGACCATGTATTGCACCGACTGTCATGGCTCGGATACGCCGCCAGGGACGGTAGACCCGGATGGCCAAAACAATGAAAACGGTGCCGCGTGGGGGCCGCATGGTTCGACCAACTACTTCCTGCTCAAGGGTGACTGGAGCGGCAACGCGCCGGGCTCGCCAGAGAATGATTTTACCAACCGTCCGGGCACAGGAGATGACGACAGCGGTGGTGACACCTCCGATCACCTCTGCTTTAAGTGTCACGAATACGAGCAGTATGCGGCGACTACGGGCTCCACCCAGGCCAGTGGTTTCTCCGGCATGGGCTGCATGTGCCTCGGTGGTATGGGAGGCATGGGGGGAGGGAATTGGCATCGCGCCCATGAGGCCATCACGACCAACTTCCGCTGCAACCTGTGCCACGTTGCCGTACCACATGGCTGGAAGAACAAGAGTTTTCTCGTCAATCTCAATGATGTGGGTCCCGAGGGTGGACTTCCTCCCGGCACGCAGGTGCGTAACAACACCACCTCGGGCTATGTCAATGGCCCATACTACAATCGCGCGGTGAACAAGATAGTCAGCTTCGCCCGCAGTGGCAGCTGGCGTGCGAACAGTTGCGGTTCCGTCGGTTCACCGGGTAATGGCCGAGTGGGTGTCGGCTGGATGAACGGCGGTGGCATGGGTGGTGGTATGGGCGGCGGCGGTGCCTCGGAAGCTTGTAACAATGTGCCTTAGCCATCGCTCCCTCAGACCGGAGCCTGAATCATTCACATGACGTTGGAGGCCCATATTTATTCGCCACAAAGCAGGTGGTGGATACCTTGCAGCCTGCTCGCTGTTGTCATTTTGATGCTGGTGGCCGGGGGGGTGTCTTCAGCACAGGCGGGCCCCCAGCGGTTTGCTTTCAGCGCCAATAACCTCGACGCCAGTCTGGCTCGCTACAGTGTCGATACCGAGACCGGCCAGCTGCGGTTTCTTGACTACATGCCGCTCGGCAAGTCCACCCCTGAGGTCGTGCTGGATCCCTCGGGACGCTTTGTCCTTGCCACTTCCCAGTCGATCGACCGTGTCTATGTCTTCCGTCTGGATCCTGCCAACGGCAAACTCAACAAGGTGCCCGGCTCGCCATTTGACGTCAAGGGCAGGGCGCCCTTCAGTATCATTTTTCACCCCTCGGGGCGCTTCCTCTATATGGCGCATCGCTACGCCGGCGTGGGAGCCTACACCTTTAATGGCGAGACCGGTGCGGTCGCCCCTCTGCCTGATTCATCCTATCCGGCACAGAGTCATCCCCGTAGTGTGGTGTTACACCCTTCCAGCCGTTTCCTCTACGCCATGAACGCCTATTCGAACAGCATCTCGATCTTTCGCCTGGATCAGAAAACCGGGGCATTGACGGAGATGCCAGGCTCACCAGTCACCGTCGGTGAGATGGGGCAGATCGACTATCTGGCCCAACGCATGCAGGACGTGCCGGATAGCGCCGGTGGTTTGCCCTATCACATGACCCTGGATCCGCAGGGGCGCTTCGCCTTTGTGGTCAATGCGGCCTCCGCCAATATCAGTGTCTTTCGCCTCAATGCCGAGGATGGTCACTTGACCGAGGTCGAGGGCAGTCCTTTTTTCGCGGGCTTTAATCCCTACAGTGTGACCGTGCACCCCTCTGGCCGTTTTGTATACGTGGCAAGGCCCCGGGATCACCTGCTGGAAGCCCTCTCCCTGGATGCGGAAACGGGCCGGCTGACGCCGCTGCCGGGCTCGCCCTTTTCCAGCGGCGGGGAGATGCCCGCCGCCATTACCTTTAATGCCGATGGCCGCCACGCCTATGTGATCAATATGCTCACCAGCGATGTGGTGCAGATGGACGTGGATCTGGACACGGGAGCCTTGGAAATCCTTGACGTGGTGAAGACACGCTCTGCTCCCTGGGCCTTCACCCTGGCGGAAGGTGACGCTCCAGCGCCTGCGAAGGCCCAGCTGTTCATTTCGTTGGGTGAGAATAGGTTGGGCCGCCTGCAGATTGCCGTCAATGGCCGGCTGCATCAGGCCACGGCGGCAACCGTTGCCAGCGGGATCGCCGTGGCGGTCAAACCGGGCGGGGAATATGCCTATGTTGCCGACCGTGACAAGGGCACCGTGATGGTCTTTCGGTTTGGATCGGCAAGTGAAAAGCTGCAGCCGCTGGCCGATGGCGTGGTTGCCGTCGGTGCATCGCCCAGCGACATTGCCGTCGATCTCAATGGCTGGTATCTGTACGTGACCAATGCCGGCGATAACAGCCTGTCCATCTACTACCTTGATCCCGATAGCGGACTGCCCAAGCCGGTGCGTGGCTCACCCGTCAGTACCGGCCAGCGGCCCGTGGCGATTACGCTGGATCCGGCGTCACGCTACGCCTATGTGGTGAATAACGGTTCTGACAATATTTCTGTTTACCGCTACCGCAACAACGTGACTCCGCTGATCTTTGAGAGTGTGCGGCATGGCTCGCCGTATGCCGCCGGAAAGGCGCCCGTTGCCCTGGCGGTAGACCCCACCGGCCGCTATGCCTATGTAGCCAATGCCGGATCCAACGATATTTCCGCCTATCGCATTCACCACCAGACCGGGGCGCTTTCGGCGCTGCCGGGTTCGCCGTTCAAGGCGGGACGGCATCCACTGGCGCTGGCGACACACCCCGGTGGACGCTTTCTGTATGCCATCAATCGTGATTCCGCCGACCTGACCCTCTACCACATAGAGACGGCGCTGGGCGCCATCGCGCCGGTGGGCAAGCCGCTCAAACTGCCGATGATGCCAAAGCGCCTGTGGCTGTCGGCAAGCGGTGAAGAGGCCTATGTGCTTTCTGCCGATGGCGAGCGCCTGCTGCGTTTTTCTCTCGATGCAGAGAGCGGCGAGCCACAGCTCCGCAGTAACACAAAGTTATCCATTCCCATTGTCGACCTGGCGCCTGTTTCCAGCCCTTGAATGATCAATGAGTCTGGTTGCCTCTAATGACGACAGCCTTGATAGCAGCACCAATACGCTGGTTATCGTCGCCATCCAAGCAAGCACTGACCTTACCTCATCAGCCTCCTTCACTACGGCATTCATGCCTATCAAATTTAAGGGCAGTTTTTACTGGAAGGGATTGGGCTGCGGCTTGGCGCTCTTTGGGGTGCCCTTCTCCTTTTTTCGGGCGACCTCGCTTCTTGGGTTTCTTGTCCCTTGCAACGGCTTTCTTTTCTGGTCTTTCCCGAGCGCTTATTACTGTGGAATCTTGAAAGATATGCCCCACTATCTGTCCCTCAAGGTGTTGCTCAATGAGCGCCTGATGTACCCGTTCGGGTAAGCGATTTTTGGCAAACTCATCAAACTTGAGCGCTCGTTTTAGCAGAGAGCGGTGAGCCACGACTCCGCAGTAACACGAAGTTATCCACCCCTCAGGTTTCGGACAAATATGCCGATATCCGTTCTATCTTTGATGCTGTCCATGTCGGGTAGCAGATCTTTCGATCTGAGGAGTTATGCAGCAGCAGCGGAACCAGGGCTTGCTTGCGGTGCTTATTGTCATCGCCAGCGTCGCCATCGGCCTTTGGCCTGAGAGTGTTGCCGCCGGTGGTTTGCCTAGCAACCGGGTCTCAGATATCCGCAATACCAAGCATAATCTCTCCCGTTTGCCGAGCCAGGCCAACCGTGATGTGCAGGCAAGCACAGAGGACGAACTCTGTGTCTTCTGCCATACTCCGCACGGCGCGAACCTGCAGCAGGGGCCACTGTGGAACCGCAGTCTCTCTACAGCTACCTACGACACCTACAATTCCGGCTCGCTGGACGCCACCGCCGAGGGCGTCGCGCTGGATCAGCCCAATGGTGTCTCCAAGCTCTGCCTGTCCTGCCACGACGGCACCATCGCCATCGGTGCTGTGCGGGTGCTGAACGGTGCCTGGGCCAGCGGACAGATCGCCATGACCGGCGTCGAGGCCGATGGCAGCATGCCCAAGGCGCTGGGCGAAAACACCGGCTTCACTCGTCATTTGGGCACCGATTTGCGCAATGATCACCCCATCTCATTCCGTTTTGATACCGCCCTGGCAACTGCAGACGGTGAACTGCGCGACCCCAACACCTCGGCACACATCGGCGTGCGCCAGCCCGGTGTGAACCCGTTGGTGCCATTGGACAACAATAATGCTGAGGTGCAGTGCAACAGCTGCCATGACCCCCACATCCGCGACGCCGCTGATCCGACTAAGAGCATCAAGTTTCTGCGCCTGAACCGATTCCAGAAGGTGTCACCGACTACCCGCATCTTTAGCGAGACCAGCGATATCATCTGTCTGGCCTGTCACGACAAAGCTGGCTGGGTGGGCTCGGCGCATGCCACCGCTGAGGTCGCCGACGAAGTCTATACCGATGCTGCCGCCAATCTGCGCGACTTTCCTAACAGCACCTCGCCCGACGGCCCCACTGCCGTATGGCAGACCGCCTGTCTGGCCTGCCATGATACCCATAGCGTGTCTGGCTCGCGCCGCCTGCTGCGTGAAGGCACGGACGGCCCCATCGGCCCCAGCGGTGAGCGGCTGGGTGGTCAGGCGGCCATCGAAGAGACCTGTTTCGCCTGCCATTCCAGCGATGGAGGCACCCTCACTTCGCAGGGTATAAATACCGAGGTGCCGGATATCAAGACCGACTTCAACATGGCCTTCCACATGCCAATTCGCAACAGCGAGCAGGTGGCAGGCTCGGAGCAGCACGATATCGGTACCCTGGGCCTCGACTCCCGGGCCGTGAGCCAGCGTGGCAAGGACTTCATCGAGTCCCAGGCCGCCCTGGGCAAGGTCAGCCTGGGGGGCAGTCTGAACAATCGCCACGTGGAATGCACCGATTGCCACAATCCGCACCGCGTCGTGCGCCGGCGGAGCTTTCTCGACAGCAACCTCAACGGCGTCATGGACGCCGCCGGTACACATGACCACGACAATGCAGCGCCACACACCAATATCGCCTCCGGTGTGTTGCGTGGCACCTGGGGCGTGGAGCCAGTCTATGCCAGTAATAATTTCGATCTTGGGCCAACGGACTTCATCGTCAAGCGCGGTGATCCCGGTACCTCCGGCACCACCAATGTTACTGAGCCCTACGTGACACGCGAATACCAGGTGTGCCTCAAATGCCACTCCACCTACGCCTACGATACACCGCCTACTCTGGGTGCCAGTGGCGTCACGACTCCTCCAGGAGTGAACAACATGGGGCAGTACACCGATCAGGCGCAGGAATATAATTCGCCGGATTCGCACAAGGGGGAGGGCATGTCGCTGGGAAGCGATGGTGGCGCCGACCCGCTCTTTAATACCAACAACCACCGTAGTTGGCATCCGGTCACCAATGACACGGGCCGCACAACGGGTGTTCGTCAAGCCAATGCCGACAACTGGATCACCCCTTTCAACAATGCGGTCGGCACCCAGACTATGTATTGTACCGACTGCCATGGCTCGAATACGGCGGCAGGAACCGTGGACCCGGATCCGGGACAGGAAAACGGCGCGGCGTGGGGGCCGCATGGGTCGAGTAATTATTTTCTGCTCAAGGGTGACTGGAGCGGCAACGTGCCGGGCTCGGCGGCCAATGACTTTACCAACCGCCTGGGCACTGGCGAAGACACGGCATCCAACGATCATCTGTGCTTCAAGTGCCATGAGTATGAGCAATATGCCTCCACCGCCGGCATCACCCAGGCCAGTGGCTTCGGCGGCTCCTCCTGCGGCATGATGTGTTCACCGGGAACCACACGCATCAACATGCACCGTTTCCATGTTGCTCAGGTAAACAACTTCCGCTGCAACCTGTGTCATGTGGCCGTGCCCCATGGCTGGAAAAACAAGAATTTCCTGGTCAACCTCAATGATGTGGGGCCGGAAGGCGGGTTTGCTTCCACCGGTAATCAGGTGCGTAACAGCACCCGTGCGGGCTACGTCAACGGTCCCTACTACAACCGCGCGGTGCTCAAGGTCTACAGCTTTGCCACCAGCGGTAATTGGTCGGCGGGTAACTGTGGTTCCCGCGGCTCGCCCGGCAATGGTCGTACCGGTGTAAGCTGGATGGTGGGCGGTTCCGAGGCCTGCACCACCGTGCCTTAGGGGCGGTGCTTGGCCTGTGATGCGGTATTCCTCTATATTGCCCCAGATGTCTTACTCCGGAGTCATTTTGCGACTGTTGCCCATCCTTGCCTGCGTGTTGTTGGCGGCTGTGGCCCATGCCGGGCCGGCACGTTTTGCATTTACTGTGAACGGTCTGGACTTCAGTCTCTCCCGCTATCAGGTTGAGAGCGATGGCCAGCTGCGCCATCTGGGGCACATTCCCCTGCGTAAATCACCGCCGGCCGTAGTGGTGGATCCATCGGGCCGGTTTGTTCTGGCGATTTCGAAGGCCGAAGGCCTCATCAACGTATTCCGGCTGGATTCTACCAGCGGTGATTTGACCCCTGTTCCCGGCTCACCCTTTGAGAGCAGAGCCCGTTCGCCTTTCGATATCGTCTTTCATCCTTCGGGGCGCTTTGTCTACGTGGCGGCCCGCTTCGGTGGTGTCGGCGCCTATGTCTTTGATGGCGAGAGCGGCACGGTCACGCCTCTGCCCGGTTCGCCCTTCAAGGCGCAGAAGCGCACACGCTCGGTGGTGATGCATCCTTCGGGGCGCTTTATCTATGCCGTCAATGGCTATTCCAACAGCGTCTCCGCCTATGCCGTCGACCCGCAAAGCGGTGTCTTGCGTGAAATGCCGGACTCGCCTTTTTCCGTGGCAGAGATAGACGCGATCGATTACCGCGCGTTGTTAAAGATGGAAGACGTGCCCGCCGGGGCCGGCGGTATCCCCTATCACATGGCCCTGGATCCAGCCGGGCGCTTTGCCTTTGTGGTCAACTGGGCGGCAGCCAGTGTTAGCGTGTTTCGCATTGATCCGGACAACGGCCGCTTGACGGCGGTGGCGGGTAGCCCCTTCTTTACCGGCTTTAACCCCTATAGCGTCACCGTACACCCCTCCGGGCGTTTTGTGTACGTCACCCAGTGGTCCACCAGTGAGATTGCGGTGCATGCCCTCGACCCGCGCACGGGCCGGCTCAGCCTCGTGTCGGGCTCGCCCTTCACCAGTGGAGGTACAGGGCCTGTAGCGCTGATCTTTAACGTCGAGGGCAGCCAAGTTTATGTACCGAACTATGAATCCAATGATGTGGCCCTGCTGGACGTGGATACCACGACGGGCGCGCTGCAGCTGCGGGAGACGATAAAGACCCGTTCCGGCCCCTGGGATCTGGCCTTGGCCGAGGGCAGGCCAGTGGCGTCATTGCCACCGTGGCTTGTTGTTTCTCGGGGTGCGGCCGGACTGGCGGTTTTTGTTCTGGCTAAAGAGGATTTGGTCAAGAGGGGGCAGGCCAAGAAAAGCCTTTCCGTCATGGCGACCGCTAAAACCGGCGGGGCGGCGCAGGCCGTGGCGGTACGCCCCGACGGGCGTTTCGTCTATGCTGCCAATACCGACAGTAATACCCTCACGACCCTGCGCATTGATCCTGCGGGTCTCAGAGCAGTGGCGGGTGGTTCGGTGGCTACGGGTCGGCGGCCTGCCGCGATGGCCATCGATGTCAACGGCTGGTATCTGTATGCCGTCAACAGTGACGATGATACTTTGATGGCCTGGCACCTCGATCCGGACAGCGGCATCCCCCGCCGGGTACAGCGTGCATCGGCACGAACCGGTCGGCGGCCCGTGGCGGTGACCCTCGACCCTGCGGCGCGCTATGCCTTTGTGGTGAATGCCGGGTCGAATGATATTTCTGTATTCCGCTACCTTACCAGCACCATGCCGCTGCTTATCGACAGTCACAAGTATGGCTCTCCCTTCGCTGCCGGCAAGGAACCCGTGGCGTTGGCCGTAGAGCCGAACGGGCACTACGCCTACGTTGCCAACGCCGCATCCAATGATATTTCGGCCTATCGCATCCAGCACCAGGTCGGCGCCCTCTCGGCCTTGCCCGGCTCGCCCTTCAAGACGGCGAAGCGGCCGGTGGATCTGACGGTGCATCCGTCGGGGCACTGGTTGTTCGTTGCCAACCGTGATGCCTCACAGGTCTCGATCCATGGCATCGAAAAGGGTTTGGGGGCACTGGCACTGGCCGTGCGTGAGTTGAAACTGCCGGTGCGGCCCGGATCACTGCGGCTGAGCCCAAAGGGGGGCATCCTGTGGGTGCTGTCAGAGGATGGCCGGCGGCTACTGCGCTTTGCCGTTGATGACACGAGTGGCGGGCTGAAATTGCTCAGCGATGAGTTGCTGAAACAGGCTATTGTTGACCTGGCGTTCGTGGCTGGATCACGCAGATGATGTATTGCTCCCCCGGCAATATGGCGGGGGCTTGGAATTGCGCCACAATCTGCAGGCCGTTGCGCCGTAGCATATCCTGCAGACGCGCCATGTTACGGCGGAAACCGAATTGGTAATAGATACGCCCACCCGGCTTGAGATGGCGTCTCACCTGCGCAAAGAAGCGTTCGTGCACATCCCACAACACCAGATCCGCGTCGCTGTTGGGGTATTCGATGTTGAACAGGATGACATCGAAACGTTCCTGTGGGCCGATGGCCGAGAACAAATCACTGAGGCGGACGCTGATCCTGTCGGCCAGACCCAGCCGGTAGGCGTTGAACCGGGTGTTTTCCACCGCCACCGGGTTGATGTCTGTGGCTACCACGCGGTGGGCGACGCGGGCGGCGAAGATGGCCTGGATGCCGGTGCCGGTGCCGATGTCCAACACCATTTCGTCGGCACGGATCTGCGTGTGCCGCAGCAGCGCCATGCTGTCCGGGGAGGGCTGGAAGACGCCGGGAAAGACCGTGAAGAGCAGGCCTTGCACCCGATACAGGGTGTTTTGCGGGTGACCGGGGGCGCGGCCCAGGTAGGTGAGGTCGGGATCCTGTGCAGGCAGTTTTTCCCCAAGGGGCAGGTTGCTGCAGCCGCCAAGGGTCAGGAGTAGCAGCCAGATTGACCACCAGTATGCGGGGTTGAGTGCGGATTGTTCGCCCATGTCTTACCAGAGTCCCGGGATGAAGCGGTATTTCACCTTTTTGCGGTAGTCGCGGTATTCGGTAAATTTTGACAGATGGCGTTCCTCGGTGAGGGCACGCAGTATATAAATGACGGCCCAGCCCAGGTAGCCGAAAAGAAATTTAAGGGTCCAGAAGCGGCGATAAAAGGCCGACTGCAGCAGCCAGAACAGCAGCTTGGTGACTGTGCCCGGGTGGCGGATGAGGCCGTACATGCCGCGGGTCTGCAGCTTCTTCAAGGTGATATTGGCCACCGAGGGACCGAGCGAGACGTCGGTGTAGATGTGCACACTGAGCAACAGGGCCTCGGCGATCTTGAGGGCATAGAGCAGGCCGATGTTGGCGTAGACCAGGTCGCCGGGCTGGCCGGTGGCGACGAAGGGGGCGAAGGCGAACAGGCTGCCGGTAGCCTCGTTGAGGGGCGGGTAGCAGCTCAGACAGACCAGCCAGCCGCCGAGGGTGAGGTCGATGGAGCGTGAACGGTTTTCCAGCCAGCGCGATTCCAGGGCATAGGCCACGCTGGCGTTGAGGATGTCCATCAGCCACAACATGGCGATGAGGGCCAGCACCCAGGTGATGAGCTGATTGCTGTCCAGCCCGGCATAGACCGTTTGCAGGGTGTCGACGCTGGCGGGCGCCACCTGCTCCACCATCACTGGCAGGAAATAGGCGCGCATCAGCAGGTTGAGGAATATCTTGCGGTTATACGGGCGGCGCAGCACGTGTAGCAATGGTGTGCGGTCGTCACCGTGGCGCAGGCGCCGCCACAGCTGGCGGCCGATCTGACGCAGCACGTGCAGCATGCGGATGGCCGGGTCGTAGAAGTCCTCGCGCCGTGAGGCCTTGAAGGTGAGGGTGAGGGCGAAATAGGGGATACCGACCCACAGGTAGATGTGCAGGAAATCGGCGAACAACTGCGGGGTGGTCGGGTGCTGCCAGCTATTGTACCACGGGGTGAAGAGATAGAACTGGTAGCCGCCATAGAGCACCGCCAGCCAAACTAGATAGCGGGCGATGGCGCGCCGCAGCAGCTGGGCCGGCTCGATATTGCCGTCGATGTGATAGATGCCGCCGCTGCGGCACTGGCGGATGAAATAGACCAGGGCGTAGAGCACCGCCAAGGCCAGTATGGGCAGAAAGATATAGCCCTGTTTCAGCCCCAAAAGATGGAACAAGGCCAGCGATCCTGCGGTCACAAGCAGGGCGGCGGAAACATAGAAATGGGGAGAGAGGGCCTGTCGCATATTGTGTCGCGGGCGCTGATTCCTGATTGAAACACCGGGCTAATCTAACACAGCTGCGACACGGTATACTGCCCGACCCTGACGTCTGAATGGCATATATATGATGCAAGTTTTATCGGCTCTGGCCTCTCTGAAGCTGACCCTGCTGGGCATGGTGCTGCTGGGCATCGGCGCGGCGCTGAGTTATGGCAATCCGGTGGAGACTTCCATCTGGGTGCTGGTAATGCCGCTGGCCTTACTGGCCATTAATCTTGCTGCCGCTATACTCACCAACCCGCGCATCAATCGCCAGCCCGGCCTGCTGGTATTCCATGTCGGCCTGCTGGGCATGGTGGTGCTGGCGGGTATTGGCCGCCTGACCCATCTCGATGCTCATCTGGAGATTGGCAAGGAGCAGGCCTTCAGTCCGGAACTGCTGATGGATGTGCGTAAGGGCCCCTGGCATGCCGGGGCGCTGGACAAGGTCGTCTTTACCCAGGGAGGTTTTACCGTGGATTATGCGCCGAAGCTGCGGCGTGGCTTGACCCACAGTCAAGTGTTCTTACCGCAACCGGATGGTTCCATGCTGGAAATCGATGTGGGTGACGACCGCCCACTGGTACTGGAGCGTTACCGCTTTTATACCACGCATAACAAGGGTTTTGCACCGGTGTTGACGTGGATTCCTGAGGAGGGTGAAAGGGTCAGCGGGCGCGTTCACATGCCTTCTTATCCGCTGTTTGAGTACAAACAGGATAACCACTGGATACCGCCGGGCACGGAAGAAGACATCAAGTTCTGGCTGCAGCTGGATACCGGCATGACCCTGGAAGACGCGTGGGTGCTGGATGGCCGGAACTCTAGTGGTGTGCTGGTGGTCACAAGCGGGGATCAACGAGTGGAGCTGAAGCCGGGTGAGGAGACGCAGCTGCCACATGGCCGGCTGCGATTTGATTACTTGACTACTTGGATGGGATATAGGGTATTTTACGATCCTACGATACAGTGGCTATTCTTCGTCAGTGTTGCGGGTGTGTTCGGTCTGGGGCAGTTTTTCTGGAAAAAATTGAGTCTCACGGCATGGACGGATGATGACAGTCCGACGGACAACAACAATGGGACTGCCAACAAGAGGGGAAGTGTGTGAACATTGTCGCTGAACAACCCTGGTTGTGGGCCGGATTGCTGGCCTATCTGGTGGCAACCCTGGTCGCTATGTGGGGGCTGTCGCCGCGTCTTGTCGGCAGTGAATCGGTGCAGTCCCACCGCCATGAGAGGATTGTCCTCGGCGCCATTGTTCTCGGCGTATTGCTGCTGACCATTGCCATTGCCGTGCGCTGGGTGCGCATCGGTCACGGGCCGTGGCTCAATCTGTTTGAGCTGCTGATGAGTCAGCTGTGGAGTCTGGGGCTGATCTACGCCTTGCTGTACTGGCGCCTGCCAGGGCTGCGTCCCAGCGCCGCGATTGTGATGCTGGTGATGTGGATACTGGGTAGCTGGGTGTTACTCCTGGAGCCGGCAGACAGCTATTTTCCCGCCACCTATTACAATGTTTGGAAGTGGTCCCACGTTGGCCTGGGCAAGGTTTTTCTGGCCTTGCTGCTGGCTGGTGTCGGTCTTGGTGGGGTCATGATCCTGCGTCTTACGGAACGGGGGCGGCGGTGGTTTCGCGCCATGCCCACCGATGCCGTGATCGACAAGCTGGCTTGGCGCCTGATGATGCTGGCGCTGGTGTTCGACAGCCTGATGTTGATCACCGGCGCAGTGTGGGCGCAGGATGCCTGGGGTCGTTACTGGGCCTGGGATGCGCTGGAGACCTCGGCTTTTTTCACCTGGTTGCTGCTGGCAGTGGGGTTGCATATCCGCCTCAGCTATAAGGTACCGCCGTGGGCCAGTGGGGTGATGATTATCAGTATCTTCGTGCTGGCGTTCGTCACCTATTTTGGTATGCCCTATGTTAGTACTGTGGCGCACAAGGGAATGGTTTGATGGCGCGTAGAGTGACAGCTGCTGCAAAAAAAATGCCCGCGAAACAGGATTTCGAGGCCCTGACGACAATTCTTGCTGTATCGGCGGTGTTGGCCATAGCGGCGCTGATCGCCACCTTACCCGAAATGAATAGCGGCTCGGTTGTGCGTCCTGCGGTACAGGGTTACTCCACTCCTGCGCAACGGCAGCCACCTCCACACGTCGCGCCGGCCCTCCGGCAAAACCCGCACGAGGCTCCACCCTCGGTGATGCCTGCACCCTCGGTCAATGCCACGCCGCCGCCAAAGGGGCCGTCGACGGAGCGTGAACGGCGTATCACCGAGCGTTTCCAGCAGGCCGTGGCCATGCTGCACGCCAAGCGATATGACTATGCCATCACGGCCCTGGATGCGGTGCTGGGGATGTCGCCGGATATGCCGGAGGCCTACGTCAACATGGGCTATGCCTTTATCGGCCTGAAGGAATACGGCCCGGCCTCCAAGGCCTTCGAGCGGGCCATCGACCTGCGTCTGAATCAATACAATGCTTACTACGGCCTGGCGGTGGCACTGGAAGGATTGAACGAATATGAGGCCGCGCTGGGCGCTATGCGCAGCTATATTCACCTGGCACCGCCGAATGATCCCTATATAACCAAGGCCCGTGCCGCCGTGTGGGAATGGGAGGCGCAGCTGGGCCGTATCCCTGGCGTACAACCAGCCCCCGAGGGTGTGGAGCCGGATTCGATCAAGTCGCCACCGTGGCCGGAAGGGCATTAGCGCTTATCCTGCTGGCGGCTGCGCTGGTGGGTTGTGATGTCGCCGAGGTTTCATCCTCGCGTCTGCAGGTGGGCGATACGCTGCCGTCGTTGCCGGTGGTTGACCTCAAGGGGCAGCCACAGACCCTGCGGCCGTTGCCGGGCAAGCTGCTGATCCTCAACCTCTGGGCGACCTGGTGTGCGCCCTGCCGCGAAGAGCTGCCCAGCCTGCAGCGCCTGGCTGCGAAGCTGGATCCGGCACGCTTCGAGCTGCTGTTGCTCTCGGTGGATGACGACGACCACCTGGTGCGCGAATTTCTCATCGACCGCAAGGTACGCCTCGCCAGCCTGCTCGACCCGGACATGTCCGTGGCCGACGATATCCTTGGCATCCGCATATTTCCCTCGACCTATTTCGTGTCTCCCGATGGCCGCATCGTCGCGCTCATGGAGGGCGCGCGCGAATGGGATTCAGTGGAGATACTGGCGCAGATCAAGGTGATGCATCCTGAGCGGTAGAGACGCCTTGCAGAACAGTGCTAAACTCGTCGGTTTTCGGCGCAAGTCTAGAGTGGGGGCGTAGCGGGATGCTTGAGATCCGGGGTCTCGAATGTGTGCGGGGTGATCACCGCCTGTTTACAGGCTTGAAATTTTCCCTGCAAGGTGGGGAACTCCTGTACCTGCGCGGGTCAAACGGTAGTGGTAAGACCAGCCTGTTGCGTACCGTCTGTGGTTTGCTGGAACCTGCCGAGGGCGAGGTGTTGTGGAAGGGTAGAAATGTCCGTTCGCAACGCGACGAATTCAACGCCGAACTTACTTATCTGGGGCACCTCAATGGTGTCAAAGGCGAGCTGACGGCATTCGAGAATCTGCAGCTGGGTGGCGCCCTGTCGGGGCTGGCGGTCAGTGAGGACGATATTTACCAAGCCCTTGAACGCATTGGTCTCGGCGGCCGTGAGGATCTGCCAACGCAGGTGTTGTCACAGGGGCAGAAGCGCCGCGTTGCGCTGGCTGGGCTGTTGCTGAGCCAAGCCAGTCTGTGGGTGCTGGATGAGCCCTTTAGCGCGCTGGATGTGGGCGCGGTGGATCAGCTGGCCAAACTTATCGAGGCCCATTTGCAGAAGGGCGGCATGGCCATGTTTACCACCCATCAGGCGGTAGATATCCGCGCTGGCGCAGTGAGTGAAGTCAATCTGGACGCTCTGGACTCATGACGGATGGTGTGACGCAGGGCGGGCTGTTCGCGGCTTGGCGCGCCATGTTGGTACGCGATCTGACCCTGGCTATGCGTCGCCGCGCCGACGTGCTGACTAGCCTGTTTTTCTTCGTGATTGTGGTGAGTTTGTTCCCCCTGGGCGTGAGCCCGGAGATGGCCGTACTGCGTGGTATTGCCCCTGGCGTGATCTGGGTAGCGGCGCTGCTGGCCACCATGCTATCGCTGGGGCGCATGTTTGCTGATGATCATCAGGACGGTAGCCTGGAGCAGACGCTGCTGCTGCCGCATCCGCTGTCCGTGTTGGTGCTGGCCAAGGTATTGGCGCATTGGCTGGTATCGGGTCTGCCGCTGGTGCTGCTTTCGCCGCTGCTGGGTATGCAGCTGGGGCTGGAGGGTGAAGCCATCGGTCTATTGATGTTGACCCTGCTGCTGGGTACGCCGGTACTGAGCCTGATCGGTGCCACGGGTGCGGCATTGACCTTGGGTGTGCGCGGTGGTGGCGTGCTGGTTTCCTTGTTGGTGTTGCCGTTGTATATTCCCGTGCTGATTTTTGGCACCGGGGCGGTGGACGCCGGTATTTCCGGGATGGATTACGAGGGACACCTGTCCCTGTTGGGTGCTTTTCTGGTGATGGCGTTGTTGACCACACCGCTGGCCACGGCGGCGGCGCTGCGTATCAGCGTTGAATAACAAATTATCGAATAATGTCAGCGGCCCGCCACGGCTGGCCGCGGAGAGCAATCAATGGCTTTGAAGGATTCCATCGCGTGGTACCACTTTTCTGCGCCAAAGAACTTTTATCCACTGGCCGGCAAGATGATTCCCTGGTTTTGGGGGCTGACCATCGTGCTGCTGGTGGTAGGACTTTATCTCAGTTTCTTTGTCGCCCCCACGGATTACAAGCAGGGCGAGAGCTACCGTATTATTTACATTCATGTGCCGGCGGCCTGGATGTCCATGCTGATCTATCTGGTGATGGCGATCTACGCTATCATCGGCCTGGCCTGGAAAGTACGCTTGGCAGATATGATGGCCTCTGCGCTGGCGCCCACCGGGGCCATGTTTACCTTCCTTGCCCTGTGGACCGGCGCCCTCTGGGGCAAGCCTACCTGGGGCACCTACTGGGTGTGGGATGCGCGCCTGACTTCTGAACTGATCCTGCTGTTCCTGTATATCGGCTTTATTTCTCTGCAATCCGCCATCGACGACCCACGTCGTGCCGCCAAGGCCTCGGGTCTGCTGGCCATTGTCGGCGTGATCAATCTGCCCATCATCTATTTTTCTGTACAGTGGTGGAACACCCTGCACCAGGGGGCCTCCGTCAGCCCCACCATGGAGCCAAAGATGGCGACGATCATGCTCACGACCATGCTGATCATGACCTTTGCCTTCTGGATGTACACCATTGTCATTGTTTTGATGCGTGTGAGGCGAATTATTTTGGAAAGAGAGCGTCAGACAACCTGGGTGATGGAATTGTTTGGTGGTGAAGCGAGCGGCGGGAAGGGCGAGAAGGGTGAGCGGAAATGAGTGAGTTCTTCGCCATGGGTGGCCACGGCTTCTATATCTGGGTCTCTTATGCGGTGACTGCCCTGTGTATGATCATTGAAGTGATCGCCGTGACACGCGGCAAGCGCACGGTGGAAAAGCGTCTGGTGCGGCTGGCTAGTGCTCCATCAAGGCAATAACACGGCTTATTGCCTTGATGGAGCACTAAAATCCTGTCGCGGCCTGAATGATATCGATGTACATCTCATTCTGCAGTAATAGGGCTTTATGGCGCCGAAGTGCGTGCAGAATATACAAATTAAGGATTGAACAGCATGAAAACACGTCACAAGCGTATGGCATTTATCCTGGTGGGCCTGGCCGGTCTGAGTGTGGCGGCCTGGCTGGTACTAAATGCACTGAACAGTAACCTGGCCCTTTATATCAGTCCCACCGATGTGCTGGCTGGTGATGCGCCCAAGGATCAGACTTTCCGTCTCGGCGGCTTGGTGGTGGAAGACAGTCTGAGACGCGAAGATGATGGTCTGACCGTGCATTTCGAGGTGACCGACAGCGCCAATACCATCCCGGTGACGTTTACCGGTATCCTGCCGGATCTGTTTGATGAAGGGCAGGGCGTGGTGGCGCAGGGTAAGATGCAGGGCGGGGTCTTTGCTGCCAGCGAGGTGCTGGCCAAGCACGATGAAAACTACATGCCGGCAGAGGTGGCCGAGATGCTTGAGGAAGGCGAGAAACTCAAGCAGCAATATGGGCAGTCGGAGGGGGCGGCGACCGTTCCGCAGACGCCGTAAGCGGTGCAGAAATACGGCATATTCTGATTTTGCCCTCCCCGGCAGACAAATTTAAAACTTAAAGGCAAGGTAACCAACCTATGATTCCAGAAATTGGAAATTTTGCGCTCATTCTGGCGCTGTGTGTGGCCCTGGTGCAAGGGGTTGTTTCCATCGCCGGCGCACAACTGGGCATCCGCTCCTGGATGGAGCTGGCACGACCATCGGCACTGGCCTTCTTCGTTTTTATTGGCGTGTCCTACGGTTGTCTGACCTATGCCTTTGTCACCAATGATTTTTCGGTGAAGTATGTCGTCTCGGTGTCCAATTCCATGCTGCCTCTCCAGTACCAGATTGCGGCCGTCTGGGGTGGTCACGAGGGCTCGCTGTTGCTGTGGGCGCTGCTACTGGGGGGCTGGACGCTGGCGGTGGCGCACTACTCGCGCAACCTGCCACTGGAGATGGTGTCACGCGTGATCGGCGTCATGGGCCTGATCTCGGTGGGCTTTCTGCTCTTCACGCTGTTTACCTCCAATCCCTTCGACCGCTTGCTGCCGGCGGCACTGGATGGCCGTGATCTCAATCCGTTGCTGCAGGATCCAGGGCTGATCATTCATCCTCCACTGCTGTATATCGGCTATGTGGGTTTTTCCGTGGCCTTTGCCTTCGCCATCGCGGCCTTGCTGGGCGGTCATATGGACGCCACCTGGGCGCGCTGGTCGCGCCCCTGGACTACCGTGGCGTGGGTTTTTCTTACCCTCGGCATCTCTCTGGGCAGCTGGTGGGCCTATTACGAACTGGGCTGGGGTGGTTGGTGGTTCTGGGATCCGGTCGAGAACGCCTCCTTCTTGCCATGGCTGGTAGGTACCGCACTGGTGCATTCGCTGGCGGTGACCGAAAAGCGCGGTGGTTTCAAGAACTGGACGGTTCTGCTGGCCATCCTCGCCTTCTCGCTGAGCCTGTTGGGTACCTTCCTGGTACGCTCCGGTGTGCTGACCTCGGTACATGCCTTTGCCACCGATCCCGAGCGTGGTGTATTCATTCTTGGCTTCCTGGTGGTGGTGATCGGCAGTTCGCTGGCTCTCTACGCCTGGCGGGCGCCAAAGGTGGGCATGGGTGGCCGATTCCAGCTGGTGTCGCGGGAGACCTTCCTGCTGACCAATAATGTGCTGTTGGTGGTGGCCTGTGGTGCGGTGCTGCTGGGCACCCTGTATCCGCTGCTGCTGGATTCGCTGGGTCTGGGTAAGATCTCTGTTGGGCCTCCTTACTTCGACTCGGTATTCCTGCCACTGATGGTGCCACTGATTTTCCTCATGGGCGTGGGACCGATGGCGCGCTGGAAGCAGGCCTCGATTCCGGATATAGCTGATCGTCTGCGCTGGGCCGGAGCCGTCAGTATAGTGATGGCGCTTATCCTGCCCTTCGTGATGGGCAGATGGTCGGCATTGGCCAGTCTTGGTTTTGCCCTGACCTTCTGGGTCTTCGCCAGCTCAGTGGTCAATATTCGCGAGCGCATGGCCGCGACCCGGAAGAATTCGAAGGCTGGCCTGCTGGCGCGTATTTTTAGTTTGCCACGATCCTACCTGGGCATGCACGCGGCGCATATCGGTGTCGGTGTGTTCATTATGGGCGTGACTATGGTGCAGACCTACGAGGTCGAGAAGGACATGCGTATGGAAATCGGCGACACCGTTACCATGGGGGGTTATACCTTCCGCTTCGACGGCGTGACCCAGATCGAAGGCCCCAACTATAACGCCAGCCGGGGGCAGATTCTGGTGTCACAAGACGGCAAGCCCGTTACCGTGTTGTTCCCCGAAAAACGCACCTATCTGGTGCAGACCATGCCCATGACCGAGGCTGCCATTGATACCGGCCTGTTCCGTGATCTGTATGTCTCCTTGGGTGAGCCGGTGAGCAACGGGGCATGGAGTGTCCGCGTTTATTACAAACCTTTCGTGAGTTGGATCTGGGCTGGCACCGCGATTATGGCGCTGGGCGGTCTGCTGGCCGTTAGCGACCGTCGTTATCGTATTGCCGCTCGTAGTCGTCGCAAAGAGGCCAAGTTGAAGACGGCCGTGGGTGGTGCCAGCTTGGCGACGGAGGAGAAATAAACCATGCGTTTTTTGTTGCCGCTGGGCCTCTTTACCGTCATCGTCGGGTTTCTCTGGGTGGGCTTGAGCCTCAATCCGAGCGAGGTGCCATCCCCCTTTATCGGCAAGCCGGCACCGGACTTCACCCTCCAGCAGCTGCATGACCCGCAGAAAACCTTCTCCAACAAGGACATGCTGGGCAAGGTGTGGATGTTCAATGTGTGGGCATCGTGGTGTGTGGCCTGTCGGCAGGAACATCCGCTGTTGGTGCAGTTGTCGCGTGCGCAACTGTTTCCCGTGGTCGGCCTGAATTACAAGGACGAACGCGAGAATGCCTTGCATTGGCTGCGGGAAGACGGCGACCCCTATGTACTGAGTGTGGTGGACAAAAAAGGTAACATCGGTATCGACTACGGTGTCTATGGCGTGCCGGAGTCTTTCGTCATCGACAAGCTGGGCGTGATTCGCCACAAGGTGATCGGGCCACTGGGGCCGGCGGAACTGCAAGACTGTGTGATTCCACTGGTGCGTGAGCTGGAGAAGGCCACCGCCGAAAGCCCGATTTCTGACGAGGTGAAAAAAGCATGCGCCTGATGTCATCGTTGAGTGCGGTATTCGCCGCCGTATTACTATTACAGGTTCCCCTGCTGGCGGCCAAAGAGGCGGTGCCGATGGCGAAAGACCCGGTGCTGGAAAAAATAGTCAATGAGATTGCCGACGAACTGCGTTGCCTGGTGTGTCAGAACCAGACCATTGCTGACTCCGACGCCGACCTGGCCGTCGACCTGAAAAGTCAGGTGCGGGACATGGTGCGTGAGGGCAAGACACAGGATGAAATCATCGACTACATGGTGCAGCGCTACGGCGATTTTATTCGTTACCGTCCGCCCATGAAGGCCTCGACTTATTTGTTGTGGGTCGGCCCCTTTCTGTTGCTGTTTGTCGGTCTTACCGTCTTGATATTGAATCTGCGGAAGCGCCGCTTACTGACGGGTGAACAAGATGCGGCACTATCGCCGGAGGAAAGTGATCGCCTGACGCAACTGTTGAAGACTGAAAAAGAGAAAAACAAATCATGATGATTTTCTGGTTGGTTGCGGTATTGCTGATGGTTGCCACGTTGCTGTTTTTGTTACCGCCTTTAATCAAGACGCGTGTCGGCGAGAGTGATGCTTTGGCGCGTGATGAGCTGAATCTGGTGATTTTCAAAGATCAAATGAAGGAGTTGAAGTCGGATCAGGCCGTGGGTGTGTTGACATCGGAACAATACGACGTTGCGCGGCAAGATCTCGAACGTGACTTTTTGCATGACAGCGGTGGCGAGAGCAGTGAGGTCGTTGGGCAGACCGACCGTGTTATCGGTCGTGCGGCAGCCGCGGTGATTGTTGTACTGCTGCCGGTAATGGCTGTGAGTATCTATGGCCTGCTGGGCGCCGGCGCGGCAGGGCTCGATCCCGACAGTGCCCGGCCCGATGTGCAGGCAGAGGGCCATCAAGGCTCGCTGGATGAGCAGATTGTCACGCTGAGGGAGCATTTGCAGAATACTCCTGAAGATGCCGAGGGCTGGCTGATGTTGGCGCGTTCCTATTACTTCATGAAGGACTACACCAACGCCAATGGGGCCTATGAACGGGCGTCGGCATTGATTCAGAATCCCGATCCGAATTTTCTTGCCGACTGGGCCGATACCGCCGCCATGGCACAGGGCCGGCAGATGGCGGGCAGACCCTACGAGCTGGCACAGAAGGCCCTGAGCCTCGACCCCTCTCACCAGAAAGCCTTATGGCTGGCAGGTACGGCGGCTTTTGAGACCAATGATTACACGGCTACCCTGGAGTATTGGCAGCGTCTGGTGAAGCAGTTCCCGGAAGGCTCTGAAAACCATGTGCAGATGCAGCGCAATATCGATGAAATCAAGGAGATGCTGGGTACCTCGGCCGAGGAACCGCAAACGGTGGCAGTCGAGACGCCAGCCGCGGGCGTCTCTTTGCACGGTGTGGTGCGCCTGTCCGATGAGCTGAAAGGGCGCGTATCACCGGAGCAGACAGTCTTTGTTTATGCCCGCGCGCCGAGTGGTCCGCGCATGCCGCTGGCCATCGTGCGCAAGCAGGTAAAAGATCTGCCACTGACCTTTACCCTGGATGATTCCACGGCCATGACGCCGGCCATGAAGCTGTCAGCCTTCCCGCAGGTCATGGTGGGTGCACGGGTTTCAATGGACGGAAATGCTGTTCTGCAAAGTGGTGATATGGAGACCGTCATGGGGCCTGTCAATGTATCGTCTGCCGGCGAACTGGAGCTGGTGATCGATACGATCGTGCCGTAATATAGACGGGGTTTTCGTGTAAATTCCGTGCTGTAAATTGCTGACGGCCGAAAGCCGTTTGTCAGGAGTACCTGGACGGAATACTTAGGGGGGGCGTTCCCGATCATGTTGACCGTCCTGTTGCCGCTGAAAAAAGCGCCAGACATCAAAAGTAGGTGAGGGGCGATAGCACGACTGCATGGACGCAGGAGGTAGGGCAACGCAGGAGCCAGTTGCCGAGGACGCGGTAGCTTCGCCTACAGGGATGTAGGTGAGGGGCGATAGCAGGACGCGGTAGCTTTCGCCTCAAACGATCATAAGAACGGACTTAGCATGGCTTTATCCTCGTTACGACCCACGGTTCCCAAACATAAAATTTATCGTCACTAATCTGACCATAGTAGGAGATGCAATATGGATTGCAGGGTAGGCTTTTATCGTATCTTTGTACTGTTTGTGGTGTTGTTTACCGTTGGGGCGGCTCAAGCGGGCGACCCCCAGCGTGGCCGGCAAATTTATATTGATCACTGCGCAGGCTGTCATGGCCGGATGGGGTCGCCTACCATGGCCGCAGTGCCGGCCTTTTCGCGCGGCGAAGGGGTGATGAAGTCGGATCAGGAATTATTAACCTTTATCAAGCGTGGTCAGGGTGTTATGCCGGGCTATGATGGCTTGTTGACCGAGTTGGAAATCCGCGACACGCTCGCCTTTATCAGGACCCTATTTTGATGAAACAGCGTATTTTTCTCGCAGGAGCTGCCCTGGCTGCCCTGGTGAGCGTTGGTTTGACGGCTTGTTCCGATGACCCGCCAGCCAGTGATGGTAGTGCGCCGGTTGCACCATCCACCCGTGTGCCACCCGCTAGTGAATCAGCTACTGTACCTGTACCGGAGGCGAAGAGAGACTATCGTGTCATCGACACCTTTAACGTGGGTGAATACACGTACGTGCGCTCACTGGTGCTGGACAAAAAGAAGAGCAGCGTCTGGGTGGGAACCAGTGTTGGCGCGATGGAAGTGGATGTTGCCACCCATGCATTGCTGGGAACCTATACCCGCGAGCACGGCCTGGCCAATGAATATGTGTTTGGCATGCTCGTCGACAGCCAGGGTAATCGCTGGTTTGGCACCAATGGCGGCGGGGTTTCGCGGCTTTCCGCAGAGGATGAGTGGCAGACGTATTTCCCGATGCATGGACTGGCGGATTACTGGATTTACTCCTTCGTTGAGGATTCCGAGGGAGAGATTTGGATCGGCACTTGGGCGGGGCTGAGTCATTTTGCCCCCAAGACAGGGAAATTCACCACCTACCTTACCCAGCTGGTCAACGAATGGGTGTATGGTCTGGGCGTCGATTCCAAAGACAATGTCTGGATTGGTACCGAGGGTGGCGTCAATATGTTCGATGGCAGCCAGTGGCACACCTGGACACACGATGATGGCTTGGGCGCCAGCAATGAAAACAATTTGCCGGTCAGCACTAACACCGGGCTGGGAACCCGTTCACGGCATGACCTCAGTATCATGGCAGAGGGCCAGTCGACCTACAATCCCAACTATATCTTCAGCCTGTTGGTCGACCCCAAGGACAATGTGTGGGCAGGCACCTGGGGCGGGGGTGTGGCCCGTTTCGATGGCGCCAAGTGGGAGAACTTCACGATCGTGGACGGCCTCGGTGGCAATATTGTTTACAGTATTGCACGTAGCGAAGATGGGGTGATGTGGTTTGGTACCAGTGGGGGCCTGACGTCCTATGATGGAAAAGACTGGCAGGTTTTCACCAAGCAGGATGGTCTGCTGGATGACCACGTGTACGCCATTGTTCCGACCGATAATGGTGAAGTCTGGGTTGGCACCCGCTCGGGTGTGGCCCTGTTGAGTAAATCGCTGAATGCTGAGCAATAAGTAGTTATCTACGAAAAAAATAGATCCTGACAATTTTTAGTTTTCTGACGTGGGGCGGGTTACTGCCCACTCGTTAGATTTTACCCCGCCAGCAATGGTGGGCAGTGCCTACCCTAGTGTAGTGTCCTGAACTGTATACACATTAAGAAAACCAGTAAATACGCGAGTGCAAGGCGCAGACCGCAGGGAATGGCTGCTCCCTTTCCAAGGTCTGCAACGCCGCAATCGCGTATTTAATGGCTTCCCTTCGGGCGAGACGAAAGAAGCCATCCGGGGTGTTGCGCCCTCTTGAGGTGGAATGGCCACCCCTGCGAGGGCGCGCCTACCGGCTGGCCTCTTTCGTCTCGTATTAATATGCATACAGTTCAGGACACTACACTAGATATTAAAGAGAATTGCGTATTTTGTGGTGACATACGCCTCAAGCTGAGGATTGTTTGGGGGCATATAAAAAAATGTCGGGGGGAGCAAAGTACCGGCATGTTTGATTCAAGGACTTGGAGAGGCTTGTGAATATTAATTCAAAATATCTGGCGATTGGTGCTATTGCGGTTGGTGGGCTCGTCATCGGCGCCTATACCATAGGTACTAAAAAGGCCGAAGCGCCTGTGGCGGCAACAGCCCCGGCGGCATCTGTAGTTTCGGCTCCCCTGGGGGGGGTGCCCACGGTGAGTGATTTGCTGCCCAGTGAGCCTCCAGAGGCGAAGGCGGCCGACTTTGCCCATTTTCGTGTCGGCAATCGCAACGTCAAAGGCATGTTGTCCGATGGTGATGAAGTTTGGGTGGGGACTTCCGGTGGCGTGATTCGCTACGATATCCACAGTAACGACTACAATCTCTTCGACGTCAAGAATGGTAGCCTGATCTCCAACGGTGTTTTTCATGTCAGCAAGGTTCGCGGCAAGATCATCGTTGGCACCTATGGCGGCGGTCTTTCGGTCTATGATCCGGCGGCGGACAGCTGGAAAAATTACAACATTCCGGCGGGCCTGGCTGACCAGTTTGTCTACGACGTTGTTGAGGACAGAAATGGCGATTTGTGGATTGCGACCTGGTCTGGCGCCAACCGCATCAAGGGTGGCAATCTTGATGACGCCGGCAGCTGGGAAACGTTCACTGTTGCCAACACCAATGGCGGCCTGCCCAATGACTGGGTGTATGGCATTGAAGTTGGTAAGAACGGTGAAATCTGGTTGGCGACCGAAGGTGGCCTGGCCCGCTACAAAGACGGTACCTGGGTCAACTGGAATCATGAGGCCGGTTTGGGTGCGAAGTACGAGGACGTAAAGGACGACATCGCCTTCGCCAATGACCCGGCCGAGACCTCCAAACATCATGCTCGTCAGAAGGAGGAGCAGGGTTTGGGCGACGTGAAGGTTGGCTTCAACCCCAACTATATCGTTTCAATGGTTGTCGATGAAGAAGGGATTGTCTGGGCTGGTACCTGGGGTGGTGGCTTGTCCAGCTTTGACGGTAAGACCTGGAAGACCTATACGGTCAAGGATGGATTGCCCGGTAATCATGTCTTCATGCTGCACAAGAGCCGCGGTGGGCCGCTGTGGATCGGTACCAACAAAGGCCTGGCGCGTTTTCGTCCGGACGGTAGCGGATTTATCGTCATGACTCAGGCCGATGGCCTGTTTGCCAATAATGTCTTCTCTCTGGCGGAAGCGAGTGACGGCAGTCTGTGGGTGGGCAGCTTTGGTGGTGTGGCGAGGATTTTTAATCCGAAATAACGTTTACGCCCGTGCGGTAAAGATCAGGCCCTGCTGCCCAGTAATAACTCCGGGCAGGGTTTTTTTGTGGGTGGGGTAGTGTAGGTTCTGCACTAGCACTTTGCTCGGATTTGAGAGCAAGGGGCTATTGGCTGAGGGCACGGTAGCCTTGCCCGTCGTTCATTTGACGCCGCCTAACCTCGCTCAAAGCGCCTGCTGTTGGTGATTGACAATTTCTCAGGCACAGTGATGAAAATGAAACGTCAACGAACCCTGGGTTCCGGGAATGACGGTGTTTTCGGTTATAAGCTGAAGTCAGAATGAGAAGGATTCTCATCAACCTTTAACCTTCAGATATTTCTAGGCTACCAGCGAGACAGACGGGTTCACCCACAGGCAAACCCGTCTTTATTCTCTTGCGACTGTTAGTAACAGGCTGCGATGGGAGTTAACACCAGAGAGTTATACTCAGTTTCATAGGTAGTTAAATCGAACTTCAGCCCATTACCAACAATCTGTCCCGCATTGTTGATGTCAACAATGCTAAAACCGAAATATTCACTGCGGATGTCCGGTGGCAGCAAATCCTTGGCATCGGTAATCACGCCGTTGTTGTATAGGACGCTACGAGTAACGATTATTCCTGAATTATTGATATGGATGGGGTTGCCCTGAATGGTAGCGATCCCCAAGTCAATCATATTTCCGTTATCCCAAAGAAAGTAATGGGTTCCTGCGTCGGTGGATGTTGTTCCTACAACTTGGCCAGCGTCATTGATATCCTTAGCGTAAGTCATACCGCTAAATCCGTTGTTGCCATTGGCGCCAATAGGTTCTAACACCGTAATTTCCCCATTTTTCCAGATGAAGGCACGGTGTCGTATACCCACTTGCCCACTCACAGGATAGTTATAAATATATCCCACCACCTGTCCAGCATTGTTGATGGCATCCGCAGTGCTATATTGTCCTCCGAGTCCACCAAGATCGGTCAATACGCCATTGTCGTAAAAGTATGCGGTATTGCCACTACTATTGGTGCCGTTAATGATTATTTGGCCTGCATCGTTAATGTCTTTGGCACTACCACCACTACCAATACTTGTTAAGTTGCCATCATATAGAAATGCTCCGCCGAAGCTCATGGTACTGCCAACAGTATCGCCTGCACTGTTAACGCCGTAGGCAATCGCATAGGAGTCAATGTCGGTGATCACGTTGCCTTTCCAGCGTACGGCATGACGCACGCCACTGGTCAGTCCGGAAGTGCCTGATACATATCCTGAGTCACTAATCGCAGTGGCTGATACACCGCTATACCCTCCCTCTAATGATGGCAGCAGTGTCACCGTATACCCAATGGCGAATACAGTGTGAGCCGGAGCCAAGCCCAATATCGTGCCCAATATGTAACCAAATATAACGGTTCGTTTTTTGGTGGGTTCGTTATTGGGCAACAAAAAAGAAGGTAATCCTTTTTTTATATTCCAAATCATTTTTTTTCTCCGTGATGAAAATAAAAAATGAGTGAAAGAACCTGTACGCGTAAATCAGGTTTCATCTTCACTAAGAAAGTACTTAACAGAGCTGATGAATAAAGAAAGTAGGCATCATGGAAAGTGTAATATAGAAGCCCAAAGCCCAACGTCAAAACCAGCCGGAGGCTTGTATGAATGGTGACATAAAGAAGCGCTTGGTTTCAAGTCTGACCGAAGAGGCTTTCAACCATCTATGCTATATGTGTGGCGGCCGACAAATTCCAGATATACTATCAAGGCTGTTTCCGTGCTCCATCAGCGCGTAGGGGTGAATATTTTTTATGAACCCCAACCTACGGCCCTGGAATCCGCTGAAGTACCACTATGGGAAAGAAGTTGTGCATTGGCCTTATTCGAGCTTCCATAACTATATGCGTAGCGGATTGTTGCCAGCCGGATGGGCTGGTACAGATATGGATGGTTTTTTTGCAAAGCGGGTTAATGGCGGGTGGAACCCGCCCTATACGATGAAATACGATGCAGGCATAAAAAAAGGGCAGCCCCAGTCAGGGCTGCCTTTTTTTATCGGTTAAAAACTTGCAGTTACTTGGTATGGCAGGTCAGGCAAAGAGCGCTGGGGGCGGCGCTAACGATCCCGGTGGCTCCGGCATGGCTGCCGACAACGCCATTGTTGACGCGCAGGAAGCTCGGGCTGAAGCGGGTGTTTGTGCCGATGCCGCCAGAAGGTACGCCATGTGGGTCATGGCAGGAGGCGCACTCTACCTCATAACCCTCTCCGCTGTCGTAGAGGCGGACTTCATCGGGGTCGGCACGGTTGTTGCCGTTGGTATCGAAAAAGGCCATGCTGCCCGGAAGTTCGACGGTGGGTGCATTGAAGAAGCCCCCGTCCACCCCAGCTGCGTCGGGGTAGAGCACGCCAACGGGGTGGTCGTCACGCAGGTCGGTGCCCATGACGAAGACATTGAAGTCATCTACGGCGGAGCCTGGAACGCTTTCGAAGTGGCACAAGGTGCACTTATCAGGGTTTCGAGGAATTCCAGTCGCCACTCCATCGCCCAACTGGAAGTGCTGGGGCGCACCGAAGATGCCGAATTCGTTATTTGCCCAGTCATCCAGGAAGGCGGTATTAGCCGAGCCTCTTTCATTGTTACTGAGGGTGCCTGTCGGCGACCTGCCCGAACTTGGCATATTGAGCACGGAATCGATGGCAATTGTGCCATCATGGCAGGATAGGCAGGTCAGTGAGGTTGGTCCGGGTGCGCTGACAGTGCGCATCAGCGTCGTTGGTGCGTCGTAGATCTGATAGGCGGCGTCTCTATTGACAGTGCGATTCCAGAGGGGAGCCTCAATCTGCGAGTTGGCGCCGTGGGGCGTGTGGCAATAGATGCAGACTGCTCCATACTGGTTGCGGTAAGGATCCATTGCGACAGCGCCACGTATGTTGTAGCTAAGTGACAGGTTATGGCGGGTATCTGTAATGCCGCCAGCATTAGCAACATGATCCCTTGGCATCTCAGTGGCCTGAGAGTCAGGCGCCCACCCATCAGCAAACACACCGCCCGTGAAGATAAGCACACCGAATCCGGCAATAAGCCTGACTGTCTTCGTAATATCCATCGTTTTCTAGCCCCCTAGAGTTGAGACCGTACTCCCTGGTCTCGTTTTCCTGAATCCATAATCTCCTTCACAGATAAAGCAAATCAGCGTGAGTTATAGAGTATCTCTAAGCATTATAATGAGTGGTGGGGGGATCGCAATGGTTTTTCAGTCTATTTCTTGTTTTGCAGGTCTATCAGCCTTTTTTCGGTTCAACGTAGTGCTCTCCTCCCAAGTATCCCTGATTTTTCTCGATGCCGGCGGGACGGAAAACATCCACCTTTCTGAAAAATTGGTCGACAATGTAGACGCGGCCGTCTTCATCGACGGCGATGCCGGCTGGCAGCATGTAACGGCCCGGCCCAGGAGTCTGGCTGCGGTCGCCGATGAACATCAGCAGCCGGCCCTTGCTGTCGAAGATCTGAAAATTGCCGAAGGCGGCATCGGCAACATAGATGTGACCGTCAGGATCAGAGGCAATGCCCTTGGGGCGGGCAAACTGTCCGCTTTTCCGGCCCACGCTGCCAAAGGCCAGCTTGAAGTTGCCATCGCGATCAAAGGCCTGAACACGGAAATTGCCGCTGTCCGTGACGTAGACTGTACCGTCCGGTGTGGTGGTCACCTGTAGGGCAAGGTTGAAGTCGCCTTCGCCTCTGCCGCGGGTGCCGATGGTTTTCAGGTGCTCGCCGGTCTGGGCGTCGAAGATGAGCAGGTGGTGCTCCTGGGTTTCGATGCCGCCGGTGTCGATCACGTAGGCACGCGTTTCATCCGGGCTGACGGCGATGCCGGAGGGGCGGGTCATCAGATCCTGGCCACCAAAGGCGCGTAAAAAATTGCCGTCTCTGTCAAACACAACGGCACGCCTTGCCGAGTTATCGGCCACATAGATATCGCCGCTTTTAGCGGTGTCGATGCCAATGGGCTTGCGGAGCTTGCCGGGGCCTTCCGTGCCAATGAGCTTGAAGTCCTTGCCCGGTACGTCAAACATGAGGATGGCGCGTTTAACCGTGTCCGTGACGTAGATGCGTCCTTGATGAACCGCGACACCATAGGGCTTCCCGAGTCCGGAGGCGCTACCCATGGTACCCGTCGCGAATTGCCGCAGCGAATCGACGGCGGTGGTTTTCTTGACGTCGAAACTCGAGGTGATGGTGCGCTCAAAATAGAAACGAGGCTCCTCGGGGGCGGGCGGGTAGGCCAGTTCGATGGCCTGTTTGCGGATCCCGTCTCCAGCGCAGCCGCTTAGCAGCGTGACGGTCAGCAGAACCAGGAAGGGGTGTACATTTTTTCTCATCACTTTGTGTGGCAGGTAGAGCATAGAACCTCAGGGTTGGCGCGAAGCAGTAGTGGGCGGGAGGGGTCGTGCACATCGTGGCAGGTCATGCATTCTACATTCCCATCATAGAGTTTTACACCATTAAGGAATCCATCGGGGGTTTCCAGTGGACGGAAGTCTACATCATTGAAGCCAATGCCGGCATATTGCATGGAAATCGGGTGGTCATTGCGCAGGTCGGTGCCCAGTACTTTTGCGGTGATGTCGTGCCCGATCCGGCCATCATGGCATTTGCCACAGCTCTCGATATCGTCGCTCGCGCTGAGGCGCATGTGCATAGAGTCGTTTTGACTGGCGTCGAAGGTTGCCGGTTTGAAGATGACCATGTCGACCGCCATTGTGCCGTCGTGACAGGACAGGCAGAGCATGCTGATGGGGTTGGGGGTGTTGGTCTTGTGGTCGAGGGTCGGGCTATCGAATAGCTGGTAGTTGCTGAGTGTGGGTACATAGCGGTTCCATCCATCAATGCCGCCAAAGTTTGCGGGGCTTGCGCCCGCTTCTTCCGGCGGAACGTGGCAATATACACAGGAGTACCCGTAGTCAGAAAAGGCGACGCCGGACATGGAGTTTACGCCTGAACGCTCATTCAGACCGGTAAAATCGTGTTTTGAGCCCAGGATAGGGTCACTGGCGCCCAGCACCGGGTCGCCAACAATCGCGGCGGCGAAGGTATCGGTTCCCCAAACCGTCCCTGCCAGTAAAGACAGGATGAGTATAAATTTTGTGTGCTTGTCTGACCTGCTGGATTTTGGCGCCATGATCATTACCCGAAACTGACGTTGGTATTATTTACCCTGTGTCGGCCTGTTGCGGTTATATTTTTAGTTGGCCGTTGCTTGGTTTTGATTATTAATTATAATTATATGGGTATTATGTTGTTATATGGGTATTGCTACAATAGCAGCGGTGGTCGCCGTCCATGCCCATTAGTAGAGTAGCGTAATATTATTTTTTACGCCACAATCTGTGGGCTGCGGCGGGTGGTTTTCGCTTGGCATTATGAGTCGCGAACATAATTGAGGGTAGCATGAAGAAATTTGTCCTGTGGTCTGGATTGACGCTGGGCGGCCTGTTGGTTTCGGTTGCCCAGGCTGAAGTGATCGATGCGGGGAAGCTTTACCGTGAGGCTTGTGCGATTTGTCACGGCGATGCCGGGGATGGCAAGACGGCGACTCAAAGTGGCCTGAGGCCAAGTCCCAGAGATTTTACCAGCACGGAGGCCGCCATGGAGTTGACGCGCGAGCGTATGATCTTCGCGGTCACCCATGGTCGGCGTGGCACAGCCATGATGTCCCACGAGGGACGCTTTACACCGGCGGAGATTGAAGCGGTGGTGGACTATGTGCGTGAGACTTTCATGCGGACACCGACGGAAAAGACGCCGGATGAGCCCCCCCAGCTGAGCCTGGGCGAGGCGATTTATGCCCAGCACTGTGCCGTCTGCCATGGCGATAAGGGCAGTACTGCATACTGGGCTAGAAATGGCCTCAATCCCCCGCCGCGTGACTTTACCGGCGATGAGGCGAAGTCCATTCTGACGCGCCAGCGGATGATCACCTCGGTAACTCATGGCCGACCGGGCTCCGGGATGCAGTCGTTCAAGAGCCGTCTATCGAGCGAGGAAATTGAGGCCGCTGTCATCTATATCCGTCATGAGTTTATGGGAATTGCGCCGAATCAGGATACGGGGCATGTGCCCAGAATGCAGCAGAACGGTTCTGCGCCTGTCGCTACAGGGTCAGCCGTTGTGGAAAACCGGCATGAATCCGCGCCTCCTGAAAATCCCGTGGAAAATGTGAACTCCGATTCTGCCGAGCCCCAGACTGGCCAGCATTCCCCGCATGCGGGTGGCATGCCGGCCATGGGCGCCGGTGTGTCACCGGGTCATGCAGAGGCTAACGACATGACCCTCCCGCTGCCGAAGGGGTTGACGGGCGACCCGGTCAAGGGGCGTGATTTTTTCATGAAAAATTGTTTTACCTGTCATGGGATCAAGGGTGGCGGCAACGGTCCGCGCGCCTACTTCAATATCCCGCGTCCGCGTGACTTTACCAGCCCGGAATCACGTCAGGCGCTGAATCGCCCTCGCATCTTTGACAGCATTGCCGAGGGGCGCCGGGGGACGGTGATGCCGGCCTGGAGCAAGGTGTTGGATGACCAGCAGATTGCCGATATTACCGAATTTGTGTTCCGCGCCTTTATTGAAGACGTCAAGGCCGGCGGCGTGGAAGAAGCCGCAGCGACAGAAGGGATGCAGCAGACGGAAGAAATTAAAAAAAAAGCCGATTGAGTCAGCCGTTAAACCTCCTGTTAAGGAGCCCTGACGAGAAAGCGGCCGCCCACGAGCGCGGCCGCGATATCTACAACTTCCGCTGCTACTATTGCCATGGGTATTCCGGTAACGCCAAAACCCTGGCAGCGACCTTTCTGGATCCTGTCCCGCGCGATTTCAGTACGACCTCTCCGGCAACGCTCAGTCGCAAGACCATGCTGATGACGGTGACCCACGGCAATGCCGGAACGGCGATGAAGGCCTTTGATAACACCCTGACGGAAGAAGAGATTGTGTTGGCGGTGGACTTTGTTCGCACGGAGTTCATGGAGCGCAAGGCGGAAAATACGCGCTATCACACGCCGGAGAATGGTTGGTCGGATCATGAAGAGAAATATGCGCCGGCCTTCCCCTTTGCGCGGGGTGACATCCCTATCGATACACCCTGGGAGTCACTGAGTGTGGAGCAGCAGCAGGGTAAACGTGTCTTTATGAACAGTTGTATCAGTTGCCACGACCGGGCGAAGGTGCTGGATGAAGGGGTGATATGGGATCCACGACCGGTATCATATCCGCGCAACAGCTATTCACATCGCGCGGATGGACGGGCTGATACGGTGACCGGCGCAACGCCCTATGCCGAGCATGACGTGACACTACAGATTGCGGGTCTCACGCCGCTGGAAAAAAAGGGGGAGGTTCTTTGGTTGGCAAACTGCGCCTTTTGTCATGGTGCAAACGGGACGGGTAAAAACTGGATTGGCAGTTTTCTCGAGCCACATCCGCGCAATTTGACGGATGAGGGCTTCATGTCGGGGATGAATCGCGAGCGCCTGCGGCATTCGATCCGTGAAGGCCTGCCCGGTACCACCATGCCAGCCTGGAAGTCGGTGCTGAGCGAGTCACAGCTTGAGGCCGTCATGGCCTATATCAGTCGGGCCTTTCATCCCGTTGCCGGTATCGCCGGGGAAAATTAGAGTGGCTTGCAAGCCTTTCGCTTTTGTCGCTCAGCACTTACCATTACCGGTTCAGCGGCACACGGAGTAGAGACTCATGATCAAGATTGGCATCGTTGGCGGTACGGGTTATACCGGTGTCGAGTTGTTGCGCCTGCTGGCGGCGCATCCTGACGCGGAACTGTCGCTGATCACCTCCCGCTCCGAGGCCGGCTTGCCGGTGGCGGAAATGTTCCCCAACCTGCGCGGGCGTGTGGATCTGGCCTTCAGCGAGCCGAATGCCGAGGCCCTGGCTGCCTGCGACCTGGTATTTTTTGCGACTCCCAACGGCGTGGCCATGCAGTCGGTGCCGGCGCTGCTGGGCGCTGGTGTGCGCATCATCGATCTGGCTGCGGACTTTCGTCTCAAAGACACCGGCGAATGGGTGCAATGGTATGGCATGCCCCATGCCTGCCCAGACGTACTGGCCGAGGCGGTCTATGGTCTGCCGGAGGTCAACCGCGAGGCCATCCGCGAGGCTCGCCTGATCGCCAACCCCGGTTGCTATCCGACGGCGGTGCAGCTGGGTCTGCTGCCGTTGCTGGAACAGGACTGCATCGAGCCCGGGCGCATCATTGCCGACTGCAAGTCCGGTGTCAGCGGCGCCGGGCGCAAAGCCAGTGTCGCCACCCTGCTGTGTGAGACCAGCGAGAGCTTCAAGGCCTACGCCGTGCCAGGGCATCGCCACTGGCCAGAGATCCGCCAGGGCCTGGATGCCGTGGCCGAAGGTGTAGGATTGACCTTTGTGCCGCATCTGGTGCCCATGTTGCGCGGTATTCACGCCACCCTCTATGCCACGCTGGTGGAGGATGGCGCCGATCTTCAGGCCTTGTTTGAACAGCGTTATGCCAACGAACCCTTCGTCGATGTGTTGCCCGCCGGCAGCCACCCGGAGACGCGCAGCGTGAAGGGGGCCAATACCTGCCGTATCGCCGTGCACCGGCCACAGGGTGGTGATACGGTGGTGGTATTGTCGGTGATCGACAATCTGGTCAAGGGCGCCGCCGGGCAAGCGGTGCAGAACATGAACATCATGTTTGGCCTGCCGGAACAGGCGGGTCTGGAGGGGATTGCGCTGGTGCCTTAAGGATTTGTCACTAAAGCTATCATCCTAGAATCCGCAGTTGACTGCTCCGAACTGAGACTAAGTTACTGTTATGCAAGTTATTAGCCACGACGGTCTTATTTACCCGCTGGGTGAGCCACGCTACGGGACGGATTGCACGCTTGTGGCGGCACATGGCAGCGTTGCAACATCTTGGAATAGAACGACTATTCCGCGTCGTTGCGCCTTGCCATGTACCCCCACAAGCACACACTCCACCCCGTCCAACTGCGGATTCTAGGATCATGTCTTCCCGCCTGATTATCAAATCGCATTCGCAGTGGCTGCGTCGCACCAAGCTGGCCTTGCTATTGTTGATGCTGGGACTGGGGAGTTGGGGTGTCTTCCTGCTGGGTCAGCAGGCGGCGGGGCTGGACAATGACAGCCTGCGCATCGAACGGGATCGACTAGGGGCACAGCTGGCTGAGACTGAGGCCGATAACCGGCGCTTGAGTAGCCGCGTGGTGGTGCTGGAACGTGCGGAACAGATCGACCGCCAGGCCTATGGTGAGGTGGAGCGCTCCCTCAAACAGGTGCAGGATGAAATGCTTGAACTTAGGGAGGAGGTGGCCTTTTATCGCGGTATTGTGTCCCCGGCGGAGACCGCCAGTGGCCTGAACGTAACCCGTTTCAGTCTGTTCGGCATGGGCGGGGCGGGCGTGTATCGTTTCAAACTGGTGCTGACCCAGCTGCGTACCAATAACCGCCTGGTCAAGGGCCATGCTCGCATCGTTATCGAGGGTGTCTTGCAGGGCAAACAGACCCAGCTTAGCCTGAAAGAGGTATCCGGAGGTACCCTGGATCGGCTCAAGCTGCGTTTCAAGTATTTTCAGAATATCGAGGGCGACATCGTCCTGCCGGAAGGTTTTTTGCCCTCACGGGTGATCATTGAGGTGGTGCCCGTCGGAAAAGGTTGGAAGCCTTTTAAGAAAAGCTTTGATTGGTCGGATATCGTTGCCTGATTAAATCAGATTAAACCCATTGAAGGAGCAGTGTGCCCATGTTTCGAGGTCGCAAGTCAAAACAGCATTCCCGGCGCCGCAATGCGCAGATTGATACTCTGATTGGCAAGGGCACTGTGCTGCGGGGAGATATCCATTTCAAAGACGGCCTGCACATCGACGGTGTGGTGATGGGCAACGTTATTGCCGAGGATGAGGGCAGCATGCTCACCATGAGTGAAAATGGCCGTATCGAGGGCGAGGTACGGGTGCGCTGTATCGTGCTCAATGGTGAGGTGCAGGGTGATGTGCATGCGCTGGAGCACATCGAACTTGCACCACAGGCGCGGGTCACAGGTAATGTCTATTACAGCCTCATCGAGATGGCGATGGGTGCCGAGGTCAATGGTAATCTGGTGCATCAGAACGAGGCGGCAGAGTCAGAGCCGGAAGCGGATACAGAGGGCGGTGAGCCGATTGCCGATAAAGCTTGACTGTATAGGTCGGAAATGGAAAGGTAGTATTAACGAATGCTGATATTTGATGGGAGATTTGACCATGGCGACTGAAGTGGCGAGCGAAGCCGAGGCCCCGATTACCATTACCGACAGTGCGGCCAACAAGGTTCGGGCGTTGATCGAGGAAGAGGGCAATGCGGCATTGAAGCTGCGTGTCTTTATCTCTGGTGGCGGCTGCTCGGGTTTCCAGTACGGTTTTACCTTTGATGAAACCATCAATGATGGCGATACGGCGGTGGAAAAGGGCGGTGTGACCTTCCTCGTCGACCCCATGAGTTACCAGTACCTGGCCGGTTCCGAGGTGGATTACACTGAAGGCCTGCAGGGCGCGCAGTTCGTGATCCGTAACCCCAATGCCAGCACCACCTGTGGTTGTGGTTCGTCCTTTTCGGTCTGAGTTCTACCCGGCCCGGCAGGCGCCGGGTTAGCAAGGGAGGCCGCCGGCCTCCCTTTTTTGTTACCCTTAGCGGATTCCATTTCAGCGTTACGCGGAGACTCCCCATGAGCGAATACCTGCCCGGACTGGCGGGGGTGCCTGCCACCCAGTCCAATATTTCGGATATCGATGGCGAAAAAGGCGTCCTCTATTATCGGGGTTACCCCATTGAACAGCTGGCTGAACACAGCAGCTTCGAGGAAACCACGTTGTTGCTGCTGGATGGCGAGCTGCCGATCCGTGAAGATCTGGCAGACTTTGATCGGGAGTTACGCGCCAATCGCCGGGTCAAGTTTCATATTGAAGAATTGATGAAGAACTTGCCCTCCACCGGGCACCCGATGGACATGCTGCAGACCGCCATAGCCAGCCTCTCCATGTTTTATCCCGGCAATGAGTGCCTGACCGGCAAGGACGTCTGCGAGGATCTCAACTATATTCACCGCATGACGGTGAAGATTATTGCCCGCATGGGTACCATCGTCGCCATGTGGGAACACCTGCGCAATGGCTACGAGCCGCCGGCGCCACGCACGGATCTCAACTACGCCGAAAATTTCCTCTACATGCTCACCGGCGAGGAGCCGGATCCGCTGCTGGCGCGTATCATGGACGTGTGTCTGATTCTGCACGCCGAACACACCATCAATGCCTCGACCTTCTCCACCCTGGTGACCGCATCAACCCTGGCCAGCCCTTACAGCGTCATTGCTGCCGCCATTGGCACCCTGTCCGGCCCGCTGCACGGCGGCGCTAATCAGCGGGTGCTGGAGATGTTGCATGAGATTGGATGTCCGGAGCGGGCCGAGGCCTATGTAGAGGAAAAGCTGGCCAGCAAACAGGTAGTCTGGGGTATGGGGCACCGCGAATACAAGACCAAGGATCCCCGTGCAACAATCCTCCAGGGCCTGGTAGCAAGGCTAAAGGAGGCACGTGGCGGCGACGACGTCAATCCCCTGATGGAGACGGCGCTGGCGGTGGAAAAGGCCGCCGAGGAGCGATTGGCGCATAAGGGCGTCTATGCCAACGTGGATTTCTACTCGGGTATCCTCTACCACGAGATGGGCATTCCCGCAGATCAGTTTACCGCCATTTTCGCTATTGCCCGTACCGCTGGTTGGCTGGCCCACTGGCGCGAGCAATTGGGCGATAACCGCATCTTCCGGCCGACCCAGGTTTATACCGGGCATCCGGCACGGGATTATGTGCCGTTGGCGCAGCGCTGAGGTCTTTGGATCTGGCACGAAAAAAAGGGGCCATGTGGCCCCTTTTTTCGTGAGTGATGTCAACCACAGGGCTACAATTACTCAGCACTCAGCACTCAGCACTCAGCACTGATATACCGCTCCTAGCACCACGGCCTCGCTGGCCCCTGTCACGGCCGGCAGGTTGCCGGGCCGTCCGGCCAGGGTTTCGCGCGCCAGCCAGGCAAAGGCAACGGCCTCCACCCAGTCCGCTGCCAGTCCCCGTTCATTGCTGGGAATGATGTTCATCGAGTCGAGATGCGCACCCAGGCGTGCTAGCAGGTGGGCATTGTGTACACCGCCGCCGCAGACCAGTAATTCAGTGGCGTCTGTGTCTGCCTGCCGGATGGCCTCTGCCACTGAGATGGCGGTGAGTTCGCAGAGAGTCGCCTGTACGTTGGCGGGGGAGCGTGAGCGCTTACTCTCGCTCTTGATTAGTCGTGCTGCCAGCCAGTCGGTATTGAAGTACTCCCGGCCGGTGCTCTTGGGTGGCAATTGGCGGAAATAGATATCACTCAGGCAGTGCGTCAGCAATGCTTCATCCACGCAGCCGGTGGCGGCCCAGGTGCCGTTTTCATCCAGCGGGCGGCCTAAATGTTGCCGTGCCCAGGCATCCATGAGCACGTTACCGGGGCCGGTGTCGTAGCCAGAAACAGGCTGTTCAGGGTCGGCAGGCAGCAGGGTGATATTGGCCATGCCGCCCAGATTCAGTACGACGCGCGAGATGTCCGGCGAGCGGAACAGGGCGGCGTGAAAGGCGGGTACCAGGGGGGCGCCCTGTCCACCGGCGGCCATGTCGCGGCGGCGGAAGTCGGTCACCGTGGTGATGCCGGTGCGCCGGGCGATGCGGTTGGCATCGCCGATCTGTAGGGTGAAGCCGGCCTCGGGGCGGTGGCGGATGGTCTGGCCGTGGCTGCCGATAGCGTGGATTTCGCTGCTGGGAAGGTTGGCCTGACTCAGCAATTGTTGTACAGCGTCGGCAAACAGCTCGCCCAGCACCATATCGGCCCGGCCCATGCGTTCGATCTCATCATCGCCCGGCTGGCACAGGGCGACCAGCTGCTGGCGCAGGGCATCGGGCAAGGGATGGGTGTAGGCCTCGATGAGCCGGGGTGGGTCGTCGGCAAAATCCACCAGCACGGCATCGATGCTGTCCAGGCTGGTGCCGGACATCAGGCCGATGTAATGGTCTGTCAGCCCGCTTTTACCGGGTTCAGCGTCCATGAACTACGTTGCGTCTCTTGCAAAGGACGAAGGGCATCGGCGTGGTGTTACTCCGTGTGCTCGTTGGCGGCCACCGTGGTGGCGGTGAGCATGTCCAGCTGGCTGACCAGCACACGGGTCTTGGCGAGGAAGTCGTCGCGGTACTTGGCCTGAATAGGGGCGGCGGTGGGTAGCTTCACGGTGAGCGGGTTACGGTGCACGCCGTTGATGCGGAATTCATAATGCAAATGCGGGCCGGTGGAGCGGCCGGTGGTGCCCACATAGCCGATGGTCTGGCCCTGTTTTACGCGTGCGCCGCGGCGCAGCTTGCGGTTGTAGTTGGACATGTGGGCGTAGAGGGTGCTGTATTTGCCGCCGTGCTGGATGATGATGGTCTTGCCGTAGCCGCCCTTGCGGCCAAGGTGCACGATCTTGCCGTCGCCGGCGGCCTTGATGGGTGTGCCGCGTGGCGCGGCGTAGTCCACGCCATGGTGATCCTTGCGCTTTTTCAGGGTCGGGTGAGTGCGCTTGCCGAAGCGGGAACTAATGCGGGTGAAGTCCACCGGGGTGCGGATGAAGGCCTTGCGCATGCTCTTGCCATCCGGTGTGTAATAGTCACTGCGGCCGCTGGCATCGGTGTAGCGCAGGGCACGGTAGGTCTTGCTTCGGTTAGTGAATTCGGCGGCGAGGATGTCTCCGTCGCGCAGTTTCTCACCGTCGAGGTATTTTTCTTCGTAGAGCAGGGTGAAGCGGTCGCCTGCACGGATGTCCAAGGCGAAGTCCACGTCCCAGCCGAAGATGCCGGCTAGTTCCATGATCAGATTGTCGGACAGGCCTGCGTCCATACCGGCGAGGAACAGCGAAGAGCTGATTTCACCGCTGGCGTTGGTGACGCGGGTTTCCAGCTCGCGGGTGGTGGTGTGAGTGCTGAAGCTCTCGCCCTCGCGTTGTATGTGCAGGGTGTTGAGACGGTTGATCTCGACCACCAGTTGCTGTAGTTCACCGTCTTGCACGTCGAACCTGAGTGTCTGTCCTGGCATGATGCGCTTGAGAATGGCGGTGTCCTCGCCGGTTCGCATGAGCCGGTCGAGTTGCTGTGGGCTGATGCGCAGGCGCGAGAAGATCCGTGCCAGGCTGTCACCGGAACGCACAGTCTCTATCTGCCAATTGACCGCCGGTTCCGCCGCAACCGCGGGTTCTGTGGCGAGAGTTGTTTCGGCGGCTTCATCGGCAGCCCCTGATGGCAGGCTCAACGGCAGGGTGATGCGAGCGTCTTCGGAGAGATGGTTTTCCAGCAGCACACTGTTCATGCCGTCCGTACTGTGGATTGCATCGGCATCGGCATCGGCGTCCGTATCGGTAAACAGGAGGCCGGCTGCGGCAAATAACATCAACCCGCTAACCAGCCCGGCCCATCGGGCGCGTGGGCGCCTCAGGGCAGAGCCTGTGGGGTTATCCAGCAGCGACTTGTAGTCTCGCTGCATCACTGTTTTTGGCGGTTTGGTGTGATTCATAGCATCGCTACAGCATTGATCTCATCTTTATATATCGGCGGCAGGCCTGCGTCAATGAAGAGGAATATCAGGTTTTTACGCACCTTATCGCGGATTCTTCGATAGTTTATCAGTTGGCGGGGTTGTTTGCGGTAAATACCGTTGCCTGATTACGTCCACTTTCCTTGGATTGATACAGCGCCTGGTCGGCCTCGCCGATGAGTTGTTCGTAATCCCGACTGTCTTCTTCACGCAGCTCGGTGATGCCGAGGCTGATGTTGATGCTCAGGTGGATATCACCGAACGTCACCGGTTCACTTTCAATGGCGTGTCGCAGGCGCTCGGCCAGCACTTTACCACCTTTTGTGCCCGTATTCGGCAGCACGATGAGAAATTCTTCGCCACCGTAACGGCCCAGAACGTCGGTGTCGCGCAGGTTGCTTTGCAGGCGCCGGGAGATGATGCGCAATACCTCGTCGCCGGCCAAGTGGCCATGGGTATCATTGACCTGCTTGAAGTGGTCAATGTCGCTGAGAATGACCGTCAGTGGGTGTGAATAGCGTTGGGCGCGCTTGAATTCCTTGCTCAGGGTTTCCTCAATATAGCGCCGGTTGAATAGCTGGGTGAGGCCGTCATGGTTGCTGACTTCACGCAACTCCTGGGTGAGAGCAGTGAGTTGTTGCTGATAGATGCTGGTGTCGGTGACATCGAACAGAGTGAAGCAGACGTATTCGACGTCACCAAGCGTGTTTTTTACCGGCATCAGGGTACAGTCCTGACGCATGCAGTCCACGCCGCCGGTGACCGGCCGGTTATGGGGGAACTTGAACAGGTAGGGGCGCTGTTCCCAGGAGGTAAAGGAAAAGTTCTTCAGGATGAAGACGTTTTCCACCTTGCGCGCCAGCCACTTGCGCGGCAGTTCGGGGAAGGCATCAAACAGGTTCTTACCGAGCAATGTCTGCGCCTTGCGCCCGCTGTGTACCTCCATGAACTGGTTCCACAGCACTAATTCCATATCGCGGTTAACGACGAAGATGCCAGCATGGGTGCGATCAACGATGAAATCGAGCAGGTTGGGTGGCTGGCTATCCGTCATGTGAGGGGTGAGTCTCGATGGGGGCTAGGGGGTGTTAACAATCATTTCGACAGCCCCTAGAAGTCATCCATGAATTCATCGAGGATGCTGCGCAATGTTTCGATGGTCTCTTCAGTCATGAACATCAGCAGATGGCTTTTGAAACGGTGTTTTTCCACCGAGAAATTCACCTCCACCAGCAGGGCGTGTTGCCATGACAGCTGATCAGGCGCCAGCACTTGATACAACGGGGTGCGCTCGGCCATCAACGAGGGAGCGGAAAAGCCCACCTCGGTGCCCAGGGTTTCGGAAATGCCGCTGAGAATGGCGCCGACCAGTAGATTACCGACTTCCAATAACAGCTCCTGCTCGATGGCGGCATCCAGTTCGCAGTCATAGCCCAGCAGTTCGGCCAGTTCATCGGCGCCACTCTGGGTGAAGATGACAATGGCCTCGCCGCGCAGGGAATTGTAGAAGGCCTGTCGCACAGCCGAGACTTCTTCTTCGTCACCCACCATGGTGGTGACGGTATCCACCAGTTCATGTATGGCGATCTGGCGGATGCGCGGTACCGAGAGAGTGACGAAATTGTCGAGAATGCGCGCCAGTGAATCCCCCGCCTGCCCCATGGCAATATTGGCTACTTCCTGCAGGGCGTCGGTTTGATCCTCGTTATAGGGCTGGACGCTCATATCAATCCGTACTCTTCCAGTACCGCCACGATATTTTCGGTCTTCACTGGTTTCTTGATAAAGGCCATGGCGCCGAGTTTTTTTACCCGCTCTTGCGCCTCGGGCTGGATGTCAGCGGAAATGACGACGACAAAGGTGTTCAGTGATTCTTTTTGTAGATGTTCCAGTACCTCATAGCCATCCATCACCGGCATGGTGAGGTCGAGAAACATGACGTCAGCCTTGCCGGCACGATAGGCTGTCAGGGCCTCCTCGCCATTTTCGGCCTGGGTGATCTCCACGTCCCAGCCGGGCGGCAGGGCACGGATGACCATTTTGCGTGAGATCCTGGAGTCATCAACGACGGTTAGGGGTACAGCCATGATCAATTTATCCCTCGAGCGGTTTGCTGTCAGAGTTTATCGGCAAGCTGGGGACAGCCTTTAACCTAGTTTAACAAGGCTTAATGACGATGGCGGTGTGGTCATGGCGGAGGCATGTCCCCGTTGTTGGGCGCGCTTGCGGTATAATCGCCGGCCCCTCCGGGAGTCGGCTGTGGCAGCGGAAGGACAATCCGGCCGGGTGGGAATTGACAATCAATATTGGGGAGAATGGTGCAATGGTGTCTGTGGGTGATGCGCTGGAGCAGATCAAACGAGGTGCGGACGAGATCCTCATCGAAAGCGAGCTGAAGGCCAAGCTGGAACGCGGCAAGCCGCTGCGTATCAAGGCCGGTTTCGACCCTACGGCGCCGGATCTGCACCTGGGTCATACGGTGCTGATCAACAAACTGCGCCAGTTTCAGGATCTCGGCCACGAGGTGCTGTTCTTGATCGGTGATTTTACCGGCATGATCGGTGATCCTACCGGCAAGAGTGCGACCCGTCCGCCACTGACCCGCGATGATGTGATCGAGAATGCACGCAGCTACGAACAGCAGATTTTTAAGATTCTTGATGGGGAAAAGACCCTGGTGATGTTTAACTCCAGCTGGATGAACGCGATGTCCACTGCCGAGCTGATCCAGCTGACAGCCAAACACACCGTGGCGCGCATGCTGGAGCGTGACGATTTCAGCAAGCGTTACAAGGGCGGTCAGGCCATCGCCATCCACGAGTTCCTCTACCCGCTGATCCAGGGTTATGACTCGGTGGCCATGCGCGCCGATGTAGAGCTGGGCGGTACCGACCAGAAATTCAACCTACTGGTGGGGCGCGAACTACAGAAGGCCTACGGCCAGGAACAGCAGGTGGTGCTGACCATGCCGATTCTCGAAGGCCTGGATGGGGTGCAGAAGATGTCCAAGTCGTTGGGCAACTACATCGGCATCGACGAGGCGCCGGAGGAGATGTTCGGTAAGCTGATGTCTATTTCTGATGATCTCATGTGGCGTTATTTTGAGCTGCTCAGTTTTCGCCCGGTGTCAGACATTGAAGGTTTTAAGCGGGAAATAGAGGCTGGCAAGAACCCGCGTGACATAAAATTTCTGTTATGCGAAGAGATTGTTACACGCTTTCACTGTGCTGAGGCGGCGCAGAAAGCGCAGCAGGCCTTTATCGCCCGCTTCCAGAAGGGCGCCATGCCCGACGACATGCTGGAGTTGGCGCTGAGCGCGCCCGAGGGCGGGCTGGCCATTGCCAACCTGCTCAAGGAGGCAGGTTTGGTGAAGAGTACCTCCGAGGCTCTGCGCATGATCAAACAGGGCGCGGTGAAAATCGACGGTGAACGGGTCGAGGACAGCAAGCTCACCGTTGTCGCTGGCGTGCAGCATGTGTTCCAGGTCGGCAAGCGCCGCTTCGCGCGTGTCATGATGGTTTGAAAATGCCTGTAGAGGCTCTTGTGCTGCTCAGGAACTGCAGGAAAGCATGGAACAACCAACGTGGTTGCGCGCCCAGTCGGGGCGACGCTGGGCGTAGGCCTCGCGGCCGGGCTGGTCGTCGTAGGGGCGGCGCAAGACGTCGAGCAGTTCGTGGATACCGCTGTCGTCGCCTTGCTCAGCACGTTCGATGGCCTGTTGCGTGAGGTAGTTGCGCAGTACGTAGCGAGGATTGGCGGCTTGCATGAGGGCGCGGCGCTCTGTTGCTGACAGAAGGTCTGTGCTCAGGCGCGCGGTATAGCGGGCCAGCCAGTCGTTGAAGGCGGGGCTGGCATCTTGTTGTTTTTGTTTGTCGTAAAAGACGTCACCCAGTACTGTCAGGCGGGCCGCTGTGGAGTCAACATCTGCCAGGCCGCAGAAGAACAGGGTCATATCGACCTCGGCCGTGTGCAGCAGGCGGTGCAGGTCGGCCATTAGTTTCACATCACTGTCACGGCACTCGCCGAGGCCCAGCTTGGCGGCGATGTTGCGGCGGTCAGCGGCAGTATAGGTGTCGATGTAGCGTTCCAGGCCGGCATGCAATGCGTCGTGGTCGTCGAACAGTGGTGACAGGGCGCGCGCCAGTTGGCTGAGGTTCCAGTAGGCGATCTCGGCCTGACGGCTGAAGGCGTAGCGGCGGCCCTGGGCGTCGGTGGTATTGGGGGTCCGGTCGGGGTCGTAGTCGTCGATCCAGCCGTAGGGGCCGTAGTCGATGGTCAGGCCGAGGATGGACATGTTGTCGGTGTTCATCACGCCGTGCACGAAGCCCACGCGCATCCAATGCGCGATCATCTCCGCAGTGCGTTCGCAGACCTCGGTGAACCAGGCTGCGTACAGGGCTTCGCCTTTGTGGTCGCTGGTGGCCAGGGTAGGGAAGTCGCGGCGGATGGTGAAGTCCACCAGTTGCTCCAGCAGCGGCACTTCGCCGCGCGAGGCGGGCAGTTCGAAGTTGCCGAAGCGGATGAAGGAAGGGGCGACGCGGCATATCACGGCGCCTGGTTCAGCGCGGGGGTTGCCGTCATAGAGCATGTCGCGCACCACCGTCTCGCCTGTGGCGACCAGACTGAGGGCACGGGTAGTCGGCACACCGAGATGATGCATAGCCTCGCTGCAGAGAAATTCGCGCACCGAGGAACGTAGTACGGCGCGGCCATCGGCGGAGCGTGAATAGGGTGTCTGGCCGGCACCCTTGAGTTGCAGTTCCCAGCGTTCGCCGGCGGCGTTGATGGTTTCACCGAGGCTGATGGCGCGACCGTCGCCCAACTGTCCTGCCCAGTGGCCGAACTGGTGGCCGCCGTAGTTGGCGGCGTAGGGTTGCATGCCCTCGACGGAAGTGTTACCGGCAAATACCTGCGCAAAGTGCGTCGTGTCGATGCTTTCTGTCGCAATGCCGAGCAGCGTGGCGACCTCTGCGGAATGGGCTGCCAGCCGTGGCGCCGCCACCGGTGTCGGGTTGACGTGTGAAAACAGCGCGCAATGCACCTGGCGTTGGCGCGAGCCGGTTTCGGAATCGCCGGGCAGCTCGCGGATGAAGGTATTGTCGAAGCGGAGGTTATTCATTCGCACAGGCTGCCGGCACGGCGGGGGATGGCGTTTTTGTTGTCGCCTCAGCCCGCCGAGCCACAACCACCGCAGGCGCCGGAGCCACCGGTGGCGGCGAAGGCGTTGCGGAACACAAAGCTGGTGCCCATGCCCTGCTGCACGAAGTCGATCTCCACGCCATTGAGGTAGCTCAGTGCTATGGCGTCGATGTACAGGGTCAGGCCGTCTTTTTTGAGAATGGCGTCGTACTCATTGGGGGTCTCGGAGAAGGTCATGCCATAGGTCATGCCGCTGCAGCCGCCGCCGGAGACGAAGATACGCACGCCATTGATGTCTTCCTCGCTGCCGAGCAGCTCCACCAGTTTTTCGTGAGCGGCGGGCATGATGTTGATTTCGTCGCTGAGGGTTTTGTTGAATTCGGGTTGTGCGCTCATGTTGGGACTCCGGTTAGGGTGGCTGCGAGTGTCTCTGATTCTAGCACTGCCAACGGCGCATAAATACGCGTGGATTGGCGGGTTTTGTCGGCGCGGGGAACACCCTTAAGCAACAGATGCGGCAATTCGTGTTCCAATGAGAAAGCTCCCTGCATCTGGAGAACCGTATGCACCCACGCCCATTGTCGTCGATTTTTCTGCTGCTGGTTCTGCTGCCTCTGGCGGTAACCGGTAATACTTTGCGTGACAGTGATTCCCCCTATCTCGCTATGCACGGCGATGATCCGGTGGACTGGCAGCCGTGGTCCGCCGAGGTGCTGGCGCAGGCGAAGCGGGAAAACAAGCTGCTGTTCGTCTCCATCGGCTATTTTGCCTGCCACTGGTGCCACGTCATGCAGCGCGAAACCTATCGCGACGAGGCCGTGGCGGGCTATCTCAATGAGCACTTCATTTCTATCAAGGTCGACCGCGAGCTGAACCTGGCGCTGGATGCCTACCTGATCGAATTCGTCACCCGCACTCGCGGTTCGGCGGGCTGGCCGCTGAATGTTTTTCTGACCCCCGACGGCCATCCGCTGGTTGGCATGACCTACCTGCCCACAGCCCGCTTCGAAACCCTGTTGAGGGAGCTGCAGGATCAGTGGCTGGAAGCGCCGGACTATTTTAGACAGGTGGCGGCGAAGGCGGCGGAGGCCATGAAGGGCACTCCCCTCACGCCGGCACCCGCGCTGAAGGTTGTGGATGTGCAGCGTTATGAGGAGATCCTGGTGAGTCAGGCGCTGGCGCTCGGTGATGACATGTCCGGTGGTTTCGGTGAGCAGACCAAGTTCCCTCTGGTGCCCCATCTGCGTAGCCTGCTGGCCGCCTGGCAACACAGGCCCGATGCCGCCCTGGAGGAGTTTCTTACCCTCACCCTCGACCGCATGGCCCTGGGAGGGTTGCGTGACCAGTTGGGTGGTGGTTTCTTCCGCTACACCGTCGACCCCGACTGGTATACACCGCATTTCGAAAAAATGCTCTACGGCAATGCCCAGCTGGCTGTGCTGTATCTGCGTGCCGCACAGGTCTTTGATCGTCCGGATTACGCAGCCGTGGCGCGCGATACTCTGGACTTCATGCTGCGTGAAATGATGGCGCCGGCAGGTGGCATGATGGCCAGTTTTTCCGCCGTGGATGAGGCTGGCGCGGAGGGGGGTTATTACCTGTGGGATAACGAAACCCTGCAACGGGTTTTCGACAAGTCACAGTTGGCCCTGATGCAGAAAATATGGGGCATGCAGGGAGTGCCGCCATACGATGACGGCCATTTGCCGATGATGCAGATGTCGTTTGCCGAGGCCGCAAAGGTGCTGGACATGGATGTGCGTATGGCAGAAAAACAATTCCAATTAGCCACAGAGCGATTGCTCGTTGAGCGCCGCAAACGCCAGTTGCCGGTGGATCACAAGATTCTGGCTGGCTGGAACGGTCTGGCGCTGACGGCATTGGTGGCGGGTGCACGGCAGTTGGGTGATGTGCGCTACCGGCAGGGCGCACAAAAATTACGCAATCATTTGCTCGAGACGCTGTGGGACGGTCAGCGTCTGTGGCGTGCGCGCGGCAAGCGCGGTGAACTGGGGCAGGCGACACTAGAGGATTATGCCTTTGCCGCACAGGGTCTGTTGGACTGGGCAGAGTTGACGAACAGCAAGGCAGACCGGCAAATGGTGCGGCGCTGGGTCGATGATGCCTGGCGGCGTTTTCACGATGGCAGCGGCTGGCGCCTGTCCGACCAGACGCTGCTAGCCAGTGGTTACGGCGTCGCCATGTTCAGCGACAGCCCGCTGCCCTCGCCATCCGTGGTGCTGATGCGCACGGCCTGGCGGCTGGCCGGGAGGGCGGATGACAAGGCCTTGCGGGAGCGGGTGCTAAAGGCTGCGGCCAGTGACCACACGGAGCTGGAGACGGCGGCGTTCGAATATGCCGGGCAGGTTGAGCTGCTGGCGGAGATTGTACGCTAGTCATTATTCTAGTCATTATTCTAGTCATTAATGCGCAAAAAAGTTATGTAAATAGTTGTATTTAATGAATATATATGCTCTTATTGTGTGTGTATATCTATTCATTAACTGACTTATTTCATCGTGTCGAGACAAAACCGCATGCCATTAAGCATTAGAGAATACTTGCAGCAAGGGCCTGCGACATCAAAAGAGATACAGGCCGCAACGGGTCTGAACCAGGTCGCCGTGTCGCGCCAGCTGAGAGGCATGGGAGATAGCGTCATCAAGCTGCCGAATGGGCGCTCACCCCGCTATGCGCTAACACGCAATGCCTTTGGCGGAGATGACAAGTTGCCTTTGGTGATGATGGATGCACACGGAAATAGCACTTTGGCTGCGTATATACGCCCATTGGCCCATGGCGGTTTTTTTGTTGCAGCAGAAACCGGCATGCCCTCTATATTGCTGGGTGAAAATGGCGATGGCCTATACGATGATTTGCCGTATTTTCTCGATGACCTGAGCCCCCAGGGATTTCTGGGGCGACAGATTGCGGAAGAAATGGCCTCTCAGTCTGATGATTTTCCGCCGGATCCGCGGCATTGGAACGCCAGCCACATTGGGCGTTACTTGATCTCCAATGGTGATGATCTTTCTGGGAATTTAAAGTTCGGCCAGCAAGCACTTTGGCGCGTCCGGCGTAAGCCTGTTGTTCGTTCCGTGCAGGATTACCCGGCGCTTGCGGACAGTGTCATGAGCGGCGTTATTCCCGGTTCATCGGCAGGTGGCGAGCAACCTAAATTTACCGCTTTCTGTGGTGATTGCTCTGCGCATGTCATCGTTAAATTCTCGCCTAAAGGAAATGATGCCATTGCCTGGCGCTGGCGCGATATTCTGATCACGGAGTATCACGCGACAGAAGCCATTCATGCGCAGAATTTTCCAGCCGCAGAGACCCGGCTGATTGAAATGGAGGGCCGGCTTTTTTTGCAATCGCAGCGCTTTGACAGAAGCGGAGAGTATGGGCGAAAGCCGATGCTTTCGCTTCAATCGGTTGATGCGGAATTTACCGGGCTGGGTAGTGATTGGCCGCGGGTGATGGTTGCGCTTGAACGGCGGGGCCTAGTGCATAAGCAGTATGTTTATGATGCGGCGTTTTTGTGGGCCTTTGGCCGCCTCATTAATAATACAGATATGCATTTAGGCAACTTGAGTCTGGCAATGGAGGGAAGCGTGTTCCGGCTATTACCGGTCTATGATATGTGTTCCATGGGTTTTGCACCGAAGAGTGGTGGGGAGGTGGCACCTTATGGCTTTATACCGCCTGAGATCAGTGGCCCGGGTTTTTCGGAAGAACTGGTTTCGTCAATAATGAAAATGGCGCACGACTTCTGGGAAAGAGTGGCAGGCGATGAACGGATTTCCGATGAGTTCAGAGCATTTTTGAGTCGGGGAAACCCCGTGATTTGATGTGTTTTGGTGCTGATGGCGTTGGAGGCGGGCGCACAGCAACTGGATAATGTGTGCGAAATAGTTTTGCAAGAGCCTCCTGTGACAATTGAAAGGGTAAGCTATCGCGGGCATGGCCCACTCCTACGGAAGTCCCGGGTTTCTGCGCTAACCCCGCGCCAGCACCCGCCCATGATGAAAGGCCAGCAGTTCCCCGGGCGCCATTTTCGCCCAGTTTTCATTGTCGGTCAGTGGCAGGGTGGCGATCAGGGCTACACGGTCGTCGGGAGTGGTGAGCTCGTTGAAATTCACGCTGACATCTTCGTCGATCAGGTGTGCGGTGAAAAATGGCGCCTTGCGCAGTACATAATTCAGATCCGTGGCGCAGTACGCGAGCAGCAACTCTCCGTTAGACAGCAGGAAGTTGAACATGCCATGGCGGGCAATGCTGTTGCTGATTTTACGCAGGGATTTCAGCAGTTCCACTGGTGTCGGTTGTTGTTGTGGGTATTGCTGCTGCAGGGTGTTGAGGATGTGGCAGAAGGCGGTCTCGCTGTCGGTGTCGCCGACCGGGCGAAAGCGACCTTTGTCCATCGGCGTGAAGTCCTTTAGCTCGCCATTATGGGCAAATACCCAGTAGCGTCCCCACAGTTCGCGCTGGAAGGGGTGGGTATTCTGCAGGGCGACATGACCATGGGTGGCCTTGCGAATGTGGGCGATGACGTTCAGCGAACGGATGGGATAGCTGCGCACCAGCTCCGCGATGGTGGATTCGGCGGAGGCCCGGTCGTCGAGGAACAGGCGGCAGCCCTGGTCTTCAAAAAAGGCAATGCCCCAGCCGTCGCTGTGCAGATCGGTGCGGCCGCCACGGGCGCGGAAGCCCTCAAAGGAAAAGCAGATGTCCGTAGGGACGTTGCAGTTCATGCCGAGTAGCTGGCACATGCTTGATTGAGTGCTCCTGCCGGGTTGTCGGTCAGCCCCGGCCACTGCCGGCGCGCGAGGGACGTTCCGCGACGATGGCCTTGAGTTCCATTTCCAGGCCGGCGCGCAGGATGCGCAGGGTGATTTGCGTACCGGGGGAAAAGCCGGCGATCAGGCCCATGCTGGTCTTGCTGTCGATGGCGGGCAGGCCATTGATGTGGGTAAGGATGTCGCCTGGGCGCAGACCGGCACGGCCGGCCGGCCCGTTACGCTGCACACCGGCGATGATGACTCCGCGCACGCCCTGCAGGCCGAAGGATTCGGCCAGCTGAGGCGTGATATCCTGCCCTTCGACCCCCAGCCAGCCACGCACCACATGGCCGGTTTCGATGATCTGGCTCATGACCTCCTTGGCCAAGTCGACGGGGATGGCAAAGCCAATACCCTGTGAGCCGCCGGAACGGGAGACAATGGCGGTGTTGATGCCCACCAGTTGACCATGGGCGTTGACCAACGCGCCCCCGGAGTTGCCGGGATTGATTGCGGCGTCGGTCTGGATGAAGTTCTCAAAGGTGCTGATGCCGACGCGGTTGCGGCCGGTGGCGCTGGCAATACCGATGGTCACCGTCTGGCCGAAACCAAAGGGGTTGCCGATCGCCAGTACCACGTCGCCCACGCGCAGGTTTTCGGAGGAGCCGAAGGTGATGGCGGGTAGTGCCTGCAGGTCGATCTTCAGTACCGCGAGGTCGGTGTCACTGTCGGTGCCGACCAGGGTCGCCTCGATGCTGCGGCCATCACGCAGGGCAACCTGGATGTCGGCGGCGCCTTCGATGACGTGGTTGTTGGTGAGGATATAACCCTGATTGCTGACGATGACCCCGGAGCCCAGGCTGGTCTCCAGGCGTTGGCGTGGCGCCAGCTGGTCACCAAAAAAATAGCGGAAGATAGGATCGCGGTAGAGTGGGCTGGCGCGTTCGGTGACGATTTTGGTGGTGTAGACATTGACCACCGCCGGTGCTGCAGCATCGACGGCATCGGCATAGGAGACCGGGCCGCCGCCCGCCAGTGCACGCTGAGGTGTGGACTCGGTGATCTCCACTACCGGGCGACTCTGGCCGAGGAGATCCGGGCGCAGGGCCAGGATGACAAAGGCCACGGCGAGACCGGCAATGGCGGCCTTGACGATGAACCAGAATGGGCTGGAATGCTTCATGGGCGGAATCTTATCATGTAGTGTTTGTTGCTGAGGATATTGCGGACAAATTTTCCGACGAGAACAGTGACATGATTCAGCGTGACGAATTGCGGCGGTACTTGCATGAATTGCTCGATGTGGACGCCTTTTCCGACTACTGCCCCAACGGCCTGCAGGTGGAAGGGCGGGCGGAAATCCACAAGCTGATGTGTGGCGTAAGCGCCTGTCAGGCGCTGCTGGATGCAGCCGTGGTGGCTGGCGCTGATGCCCTATTGGTACACCATGGTTATTTCTGGAAGGGCGAGGAGCCCACCATCACCGGCCTCAAGCGGCGTCGCGTGCAGACCCTGCTGGAGGCCGGTATCAATCTGCTGGCCTATCATCTGCCTCTGGATGCACACCCGCAGCTGGGCAACAATGCGCAGCTGGGGCAGCGTCTGGGCCTGACGGCCAGCGATGGTTTTGTCGGTGAGCCCGCCCTCGTCTTTGCCGGCAGCGTGGATGAGCCGGTGAGCGGTGAGGCCTTTGCCGCCCGTATTGCCGAGCGACTGCAGCGCGTGCCGTTGCATATTCCGGGTCAGGCTACCGAGATTCGTCGCATCGCCTGGTGCAGCGGCGGTGCCCAGGGTTATATCGAGCAAGCCGCTGCGCTGGGGGTGGACGCCTATCTGACAGGCGAGGTGTCCGAGCAGACGGTACACATCGCGCGTGAGACCGGCCTGCATTTTTTTGCCGCCGGCCACCATGCCACGGAGCGTTACGGAGCGCAGGCACTGGGTGCGCATTTGGCGGAGCGGTTTGCGCTACAGGTCGAATTTGTGGACATCGACAACCCGGCGTGAGTGGGTTTGCAATTGCCACTGACAAGCCCTAAAATACGCGGTTCGCGCGCGCCGATCTTCCTGTTTTTCGTAGGGGAACACGACCAATCCGGGCGCACACCCGAACAACCAAATTAGTTGAGAGAGAAGCACAATGAAGCCGGAAATTCATCCTGCATACCATGAGATTGATGTGAAATGCAGCTGTGGGAACTCCTTCCAGACACGTTCCACGCTGAATCAGGCGCTGCAGCTTGACGTGTGCTCCCAGTGTCACCCCTTCTACACGGGTAAGCAGAAACTGATCGACAGCGGTGGACGTGTCGACAAGTTCCGTCAGAAGTACGGCAGGAAGTAAGCATTCTGTATTCGGACGACAGTATCCGGGTGACGGATCGAGTCCGCAAAAAGGCGTCCCACTGGGGCGCCTTTTTCGTTTGCGTCGGGCTGCTATTCACCCCGCCGGTCTGGGGGCAGGTTTGCCCCGCAGATCGTATTGACGAGCGGGCAGAGCTGGCCCAGGTGGTCGATGGTGATACCTTGCGTCTTCGCGACGGTCGCCTGGTTCGCCTTATCGGTGTCAATGCAGCGGAGATCGGTCGTGACGGAAGACCCTCTGAGCCATTTGCGCAACAGGCGCGAGATACCGTGAAGCGGATGTTGGGCCGCAATGCGGTGGTTGGCCTGCGCTTTGGCGCCGAGCGCAAGGATCGCTATGGTCGCCTGCTGGCTCATGTTTATCACGCCGATGGCCGATCTGTGGAGGTAGCCTTGCTGACGCAGGGCTTGGCGGCACAAATTGTGGTGCCACCCAATGTGTACGGGCAGGCATGTTACCGTGCGGCCGAGCGTGAGGCGCGGGAAAGCGGGCGCGGGGTATGGGAGTCGATTTATCGTCCACAGGCCGTGGAAGCATTGCCGAGGTCGACGCGGGGATTCCGCCTCATCAGCGGCAGGATCACGTCTGTCGGTGACAGTAAATACTCCGTGTGGCTGAATTTTCCGCGTAAGGCGGGTGAAAAAAAGCGTGAAGGAGTGGCTCTGCGGGTTCCTCGCAAGGATTTGGTGAATTTTCCGAACGGCTTCCTGCGTGATCTGCAGGGCCGGCACGTTGTAGCACGCGGTTGGCTGTTCCGGCACAAGAAACAGTTGGTGATGGTGATTCGCCATCCGGCGGCGTTGGAGGTTCGGCCAGCCGGGATGCAGGTTGCAGTGGTTAATGCGGTCACGGATTAAAAAATACTGTCATTATCCAATTCCTCCATGTCTCTGCGGCGAGTTGAATAGTGACAAAATATTCAAAGCAGTAATGTAAGAGAGAGTCATGAATAAGAGTTTCAAGCAGCAGGCCCTGGACTATCACGCCGGTGTACGCCCTGGCAAAGTCGCCATTGAGGTGACCACGTTTTGTGAGACACAGGAGGATCTGTCGCTGGCCTATACGCCGGGCGTGGCTGAACCGGTTCGCGCCATTGCCGAGGATGCCGATCTGGTCTATCGCTACACGGCGCGCGGCAACCTGGTGGCGGTGATCACTGATGGCACGGCAGTGCTGGGGCTGGGCAACGTGGGCCCACTGGCGGCCAAGCCGGTAATGGAAGGCAAGGGAGTGTTGTTCAAGAAGTTCGCCGATATCGATGTGTTCGATATCGAGGTGGATGCGCAGACGCCGCAGGCCTTTATCGATACCGTGGCCAATATCGCGCCGACCTTTGGTGGTATCAATCTGGAAGACATTGCCGCGCCGCACTGTTTCGAGATCGAACAGGCGTTGGTCGAACGCCTGGATATCCCGGTTTTTCACGATGATCAGCACGGCACGGCGATCATTATCGCCGCCGGCCTGCTCAATGCCCTGGAGGTGCAGGGCAAGTCTCTCGCCGAGGCTCGCATCGTCTGTCTGGGTGCCGGGGCGGCGGGTATTGCCTCCATGCGCCTGCTGGTAACGTTGGGAGCACAAAAAAAGAACCTGTATCTCATCGACCGCAAGGGCGTGATCCACGCCGGCCGTGACAATCTTAATCCATACAAGCAAGAGTTTGCCAACGTCACCGAGTGTCGCACCCTGGCCGATGCGATGGTGGGAGCCGATGTGTTTATTGGCGTATCCGGCCCGGATCTGGTGAGTGAAGACATGCTGCGGAGCATGGCCGCAAAGCCTGTGGTGTTTGCCCTGTCCAATCCAGATCCTGAGATAGCACCGGAACGGGCACACCGGGTGCGTGATGATCTCATCATGGCCACGGGCCGCAGCGACTACCCCAATCAGGTAAACAATGTGCTGGGTTTTCCCTTTATTTTCCGCGGTGCGCTGGACGTGCGGGCGGCAAGAATCAATGAGGAAATGAAGGTTGCTGCCGTACACGCCCTTGCTTGGCTGGCCCATGAATTGGTGCCAGTGGAGGTCTGCCAAGCCTATGGTGTGGACAGCCTGGTTTTCGGTCCCGAGTATATTATCCCTACTCCCTTCGATCCGCGCCTGTCGGACTTTGTGTCACCGGCGGTGGCGCGTGCGGCGGTCGACAGTGGCGTGGCCCGGCTGCCTTATCCGCCGGGTTATCCGGTGGTGGCTTAAGCCTGAATCCGGCATATATCGTCGGAGAAACGGGGTCAGACTCGAATTAACTGCTCATTAAGTTTCCTTTCGTGGCTTGCCTCTCAGTTTCGATGCCGTGCGCCGCCCAGATAATCGCTCTATCTTCTCTCGAAAAAGGTCATTGTCCAACACCCAGCCGGTATTTGTTGCCTCGCGGATGGCGTCCAGTTCTCCCTTGCCCAGGGTCGCTCTGAGTAGTTGCCAATAGGCGCTCTGTCTTGCCTGTGGATTCCGCCCGAATCCTATTTCTAACCTCTATTTCTATGCTTATTTCTGGAAGGGCGGGTGATGGAAATCCAGAAATAACAACGTTGTGGCGAGGCTGGAAATGACTAAATGATATTTTACGGGGCTGGATTCTCACACAGAGTACATAACTTATGGGTAATAGAACGGATCTGTGCAGGGGGCGTCGAGTAACCGGCGTTCCTGCTGCGACAGCATTCAAAAAACTCTTGATCCCGTAATGGTATCGGTCTATGCTTCGTATTATGAGAGTTATAGCAAAGCGCACACTGAGAAAATTTTGGTTGTCATCGCCTCAGTACTTGGATGCAAAATCACCCTTAGAGGCATGGCACTCAGAAGCACTAAAAGCAAAATGGAATTCTCCTCAGAAAATTAAGGCTAAATTCAGAAACGCCAGTATATTGAAAGGTAATCGTGTTGTTTTCAATATCGCTGGTAATAAATATAGACTGGTTGTTGCTGTTGATTATGAGCGGCAGGTTTGTTTCGTTAAGTTCATCGGTACACATAAGCAATATGACCGGATAGATGCGGAGGTAGTGTAATGAATATCCATCCAATTAAAACCGAATCGGATTATGAGCAAGCTCTATCTGAAGTTGAAAAATTATGGGGTTCTGAGGAAAGTAGTAAAAAAGGTGATAAGTTAGATGTCCTTATCGTTCTAATAGAGGATTACGAGAATAAACACCATCCAATTGACCCTCCAGATCCCATTGATGCAATTGAATTCAGAATGGAACAAATGAACCTATCAAGAAAAGACCTAGAAAAATACATCGGGCCAAGAGGTCGAGTATCAGAAATTCTTAATCGCCGTCGAGGACTTTCTATAAACATGATTCGGAATTTGCATTCAAATCTCCATATTCCTTTAGAGAGCCTGATTGGCAAAGTGGAACAACATGCCTAACGAATAAGGTTTCGTGTCAAGTTAAATTCAGAACTTTTGGGTCGGAAGATGCCATAGTGCCGTAGGGGACAGATCACGATTAAAATGGTCTGCTGCGCTAATCCTCTGTGCGTAGGTTGGGGTGAATGTTTTTTTGGTTCTTCGAAGAATTGTGTGAAGGCCTATGGGGCCATTTTCAGGCCACCACAATAAAACAATATGCTATTTCTGAATCCATCGAATGAACGATAACCCCTGGCATTTGACTTGACGGTCTGAATCTTCGAGTTCAGTCCTTCGGCAACCGCGTTACTAATCCGATGTTGGAAATAGGTTAGCAAGTTGGGTAAGTGATTTTTAATCATTCTGGCTTTTGCCTTGATCGGCTCCA
>JAKIUN010000111.1 GCA_021647505.1 Gammaproteobacteria bacterium | reverse complement strand
CCCCCACCCCCATCACAACACCCCGAGCCACCCGGCTGGCTGCCACAATGCCAACCCGCCTTGATCACGCCGACACCCGGGTTGGTCTCGATAATACTGCCATCTTTACTGACTGTACCCAAACCAATAGCGACAAACTCTTCCAGGTCGTGGTCGTAAGAATACATCTCTACCTGGGCGCCGGGAAGGTGGCCGTCCACGTTCGGGATGCTCAGCGGTGCGGGCGGGTCAAACTTGGCCCCTGCGGGTTGAATGGTCACAATGAACTGGGGCTGCATGCCATTGGGCGGCGGCATGGGAATTTTGTTGGCATTCACCGCCGTCACGGATATCTGCCCGCTCTTGCTGCCGTCCGGAAAGGTGACGGAGCCCGCCTTTACCGTCAGTTTGAAGCCGGGCATGTCCGGCAGGGTGTAGACGACATCTTCATCCCCGACGGTGACGGCATTTTCGGTGTCCAGTTTGACCATGTAGATAGGCGCTGACAGCGGATTTTCTGCGCCAGCGATGGTGACGATGTTGTAGGACAGGGTGGGCCATTCTCCGCCGACGGTGGCGGTGCTGCCATCGGCCAGGAGGTGAACTGGGCCGACGGGAACTTCGCTGATTTCAAATTGGCCCTGCTCGTCGGTGATGGCTTCCCGTGTGGTGCCTTCAACCCGAACAGTGACGCCGGGGACGGGGGTGTCCTGGTTGTCGAGCACAACGCCGGTGATACGGGTTTGGCCGGGGTCGCCGATAATCAGACCGGATGCCGTAAAACCGGCGGAGGCCTCGGTACCCACCAGGGTCGCCATAACGCGCTGTACGTCCAGCCCGGCTTCATCGCCCAGGTTGAATTCGACAATGGCCCGGCCATCGGAATCGGTTTGGGTGGTGTAGGTGGTTTCACCATTCTGGAAGCTGCCACCGCCCTTTGTGACGGTGAATTCAACCGTGGCATTGGCAACGAGGTTGGCGCCATCGTCGGTCACGGCAACGATCAGTGGATTGGGCAGTGGCTGACTGATGGCGCCACGCTGGTTGTTTCCGGCGATGACTCCAATCTTGTCGCCCAGATTTGTGGTCGCAGAGGCGTGAAACACCGCTTCACCATCATAGCCGACAGCCCTTGCGCGAACACGGTGGGTTGCTTGACCGGCACGGGATCCCAGCCTGAAGGTGGTTTGCGCCAGACCGTTGGCATCGGTCTTCACCAGTACGCCCTGGGCTTCGTCGGCCGTACCCGCAGCGAGAAGCCCGTTGCCCTGGGTGACACGAAAGACAACGCCTTGATCAACCACGGGACTGCCATCACTGCCAAGCAACTTGACGACCAGCGACTCGGCAAGCACCGTGTGGATGCGGGCCTGTTGGTCTTGGCCCGAGACCCGCTCTATGCGCTTTGGCCTGGGGATGTCGTAACGGACGGTGATGGTTGCGCTGCCGACGTTGCCCACTTGATCAGAGGCGGTGACCATGAGGGTGTTATCACCTTCATTGAGGGGAATGTTTTGTGCCAGATAACTGCGGTTGGATACCGTTGCAGCGACACCATTGACCGTCACATTGGCCTCGCCTTCACTGATGGTTCCCCGCACGATGTCGTTGACGAGCCCCGACACTGAAATGACTGACGTATAGACCACACCGCCATCGGTTGGGGCATCGATGGTGACATAGGGCGGGGTGGCGTCCAGCGACACGACAATGGAATCAGTAGTTTCTTCACCGGACTGGACAGCGCGCACAACAATGTTATTCAAGCCCTCTTCCAGGCTGACTGCGACGGAAAACTGGCCATTCGCCTGGGCAACCGTGGCCCCATTCACAGTTAAAACCGCATCCGGGGAACTGATGGTTCCTTCAATGGTAACGGGGCTCACACCAACCGTCAGCAGGGTTGCCGGGTGGGTTATCTGCACGGTAAGGGGTTCGTCTCCGACCGTCTGTTCTTGCTCTACTCGTGGAAAAAAGTTGAAGAGAGAACGGCCACCACCGAGAATGGTGAGTGTGATACTGCCGCTACTCGCCCCTGCCGCCAGTTCATTACCGATGTAAGGGGCCAGATCCAGGTAGGGGGCACCGTCGGCATTGGTGCCTGTCGCGCCTTGGAGACTCACTTCTCCCGTCGCGAACTGGTTTTCTTCCGCGAAGCCGCCAATCACCAGACGAAGGGGGGCGGCAAGCGCGGCACCGCTGATATTGGTTATTTCTATGCTGATCTGCGCATCAGGCGAACGGCGATTTCGCAGGGGGTTCGAGTGCTCGATGGAAACGCTTGCAGAGATATCATGCCATGTGGTTTCCGCTTTTGCATTGGTGCTTGCCCCCAAGCCTGACACGACAAAAAGCACTATCGAGATCGCTAGCAGCCCAAGACCACGCGCACTCCCGCCTACCGATTGGCATATACGTTCCTGCATTTTCTCTCCCTCATTTGCCGGTCTAGGACAGACCCGCAAATCTTTCCATTGTTTATTATTTAAAGTTAAGTCAGATATCGATAAATATTAAGCTCGGGCCTGTCCACTCAGGCATTCCGTGCTTTTGACCGCCGATACCCCATCAACAGCAGTCCCGCCATCATCAAGTAGATAACGGACGGCTCCGGCACAGCAACAACGCCGTCCTTCTGCGCCGTAAAGGTAATATTGTCGATCAGCACTCTTGAATCACGGCCGTCAACTTCGTCAGTCAACTCAAAGGACAATGCAATATCACGCCCTGCCAGACCACTCACATCAAAATGTAGCCGGATCATCGCTGCACCAAACCCAATATCAACGACTGGATCGATATAAATATCCAGAAAACTGTCAGCCGTGTCATACAGGCCTAGCGTCAATGAATCCAAAAGGCCTGAGCTTACCGTCTCAGTGCTGTCCACACCAAGATCGATGAATGCAACATCGAAATTCAGGTAGTTTACTGACGAGTCCAATGAAATAGGCGACGTGAATGAAAAGAAACCATCATCACCTTGTACATATACCGAACTGTACAAACCCGCGCCAGGCCCTGTATCCAGCTGCGCCTGCCCGGCAACCACGGAGGCGGAACCCGTGGCACTCGCATCAGTCCATCCTGAGGATCCTGCAGAAAAATCACCGTTGACAAACGGCACGGCGGATACAGGGCCAGCTAACAACATCAAGCATAATGT
>JAKIUN010000070.1 GCA_021647505.1 Gammaproteobacteria bacterium | reverse complement strand
AACTTTATCATTTTATATTCAGTTTCAATATTGTAAGGTGATAACACTCATCAGTTCCATTTTATAAAAATAGAACTGATGATAACTAAACGTAAAGAACTTGTGTATATTATTTAAATTTCATTCCCTACCTTATGCCGTGTTGCAAAAGATTCTCGCCAGGCTGGATCTTGAGCTGAACGAAGACAAGACGCAGATCAGGAATGCCCGCGAGGAACGATTTGAGTTTCTGGGATTTAGTGTTGGTATTGTCAAGGCAAAACAATCTGGGAAATACTTCCCTTTGGTTGAGCCATCAGACAAGGCGATGCGATCCATAAAGCAGAAGATCAAATTTTACACGCGTCGGGATATGAATCCTGTTCCGATAGAGACTATCGTAGGTATGCTCAATCGAACAGCCAGAGGCTGGAGCAACTACTTCCATTATGGCCACGGACATCGCAAGATGAAGAAGGTCAAATACTACATGGAAGAGCGCCTGCGATTACATCTTCGGTACCGGCACAGGGTCAGCAACCGTGGGGCAGCTTATCATCGGTTTCCAAGGCGCTTTATTTATGGCCATTTTGGCTTGTTCAACGTGCCGACAACTCCAGCCTGGAAAGGTGTGCATGCTTGAGGAAAAAGAGCATCGGAAAGCCGTATGCGGGAAAACCGCGTGTCCGGTTTGATGAGGGGAGGCAGATGTCTGTAAGCTTATGTTTTATAAGACATCTGTCTTCTACTCTAATTGCCTTTTGCCCGCCTCTTCCCCTACCAATATCGCCTTGTAGCGGCCTTGAAATACATGGCCCGTTCGTTTGTGGATACGATTGAAGCGTTGGGTGTAAACGCTATTAAGCTGGCGCATTCCCAACGATAGATTTGCATCCGGTGTCTCCACCAGCAGGTGGTAGTGGTTTGTCATCAGACAGTAAGCATGCAGTACCCAATTGAATCGTCGACAAACATCAGTAAGTGTAGATGGCGGTCAAAACCCGAGCATAGTTGGCGAACAGCGGTAACCGGACAAAAGAGCTGCGGATAGCAAGTCAGAAGAAACAGCCAGCTACAACGAGTGACATCAAGAAAGAAATCGGGAAAATGGAGAGAGCCGTTGAGACAGGTGTGGCACCGGGTCTTGACCTCGACAGTCCCCCGATACCACACCCCAAGACCGTGCAAAAGCACGAGCATGGATAGTATGGTCGAGTAGATGGGTTCCTCTGACTGGTTAGGATCGTGTTTGTCTTCACTGTTTCCGGCTGGTTTCCCGCCGGTGCCACAATATCCTCTCCATACAGTCATTGTTACCACACCCCTCACAGAACCGTGCTGGCGCTATTTACGCACACGGCTCCTCGACAACACATTCACCTCAAAAGGACAATAAGTTCACCGTCATTGCTCTTTGGTGATATTGTCGATGTCTGACGCGGCCTTGTCCCTTAGCGGCGTAAAGCATTCCAACAGCAGTCCCTTGTTCATGGATTGAAACAAGTGGGTGAATTAACACCGTTTGTCTTTGCTGGCTTTCTTGGCTATGCGCTGCAATTTTTGTTTGCACAATTTCCTCATTACTGTGCATGAGTCGTGTGTCCTTGCAGTGCCGTTGTTGTCGTGATGGCCTTCCCTCCAGTCGCATTACACACCTTCACAGGTACTACGCCATCATCCGAAGGCAGTGTGCTCCTGCACTGCCCTCTTACCCTACATCCATGTAGGGCAACTTCCTGAGCTGCATCAGTTGTTCTCGCTTTATTATCACTTGTTCAACTTACTCTCTTCCTTGAAAGACGGCTCAGGATCTCGGTAATTTCTCCTGCATCCATGCAGTCGTCCCGAGTTGCCGATTATTCCTGATGGTCACCAAGAGTAGGCCCTTTAGGGGACATGCCATGCTTTACAACCCCGAAGCAGCTCTATGATACTTGTCATTCGCATCATAGAATGAGGGCTTCCAGGAGGGGTACCCTGTCGCCCTGCTTGTATAGGAACTTACGAGGCTAAATCACTTCAGCTTACGCTTACGGCCTGCTGCCTTGTGCACGTCGTGCTTAACATTTGAGATTACTCTCGCCTGCCCGACGATAGCTACCCGGTGGCTGACCTGCCTTGCCGGGACGGGATTTACACCCGCTGGAATAATCGACCTGGCTCGGCCGCACACCCCATGCTCCCGCTGGCACGAAATGCCACCTTATGAGCAGCGTTGTCGCTCACTTAGGCGTTAGCCGGCATGCTATTGTGGCCATCGAAAATCCGACCCCGGACAATAAAAAAGGCCTACGCATCACACGCAGGCCCTAGAATTTTATGGTCGGGGCGAGAGGATTTGAACCTCCGACCACCTGCACCCCATGCAGGTGCGCTACCAGGCTGCGCTACGCCCCGAAACTGCCATTTCGAATAAATCGGATCGCCATTGCAGTGATTCAGAGCGGCGTATTCTACTGCAGCCAGACTCAGATAGGAAACGGTTTTTTGTGTGGGATTAACGCTTGAGAAGCTCGAGCAGATCTTCCAGTTCACAGGCCATCTGTCGGATGATCTGTTTGCTGTGATTGACGTCTTCTTTGGCCTCGCCACCCTCTAGTTTCTGGCGCGCGCCACCAATGGTAAAGCCGTGTTCATAGAGTAGGCTGCGAATCTGACGAATCATGAGCACGTCATGGCGCTGGTAATAACGACGATTACCGCGGCGCTTAACGGGCTTCAGTTGGGGAAACTCTTGCTCCCAGTAACGCAATACATGGGGCTTGACCCCGCACAGCTCACTGACTTCGCCAATGGTAAAGTAGCGCTTGCCGGGGATCGTGGGTAATTCACTATTGTTGGCGGCTTCCAGCATAGGCCTCTACTCTGGCCTTAAGCTTTTGGCCAGGTTTGAACGTCACGACACGGCGGGCAGAGATGGGAATCTCCTCGCCCGTCTTGGGATTGCGCCCGGGACGTTCATTTTTGCTACGGAGATCAAAATTACCAAACCCCGACAGCTTAACTTGCTGCCCGGTTTCCAGAGCATCCCTGATTTCCGCGAAGAAGAGCTCGACGATTTCCTTGGCCTCGCGTTTATTGAGGCCCAGTTCTTCATAGAGCCTTTCGGCCATGTCCGCTTTGGTTAACGCCATACACCTTAATCTCTCATTATTCTCTCAGCGTTGCGCCCAACTTGTCGGTCAGCGCCGACAATATCCGTGACAAGGCACGGTCGATATCACTGTCTATGAGTGTGCGCGACTGATCTTGGAACGTCAAGCCGAATGCGATGCTTTTTCTTCCTGAATCAATACCTTCGCCTTCATAGACGTCAAACAGATGGAAGCTCTTTAGGGTCAGATCGGCATTTTCTCGCACCACCTCCTCCAACGCTGCTGCCGTAATTCTGCGGTCGATAAGCAGGGCCAGATCACGACGGATGGCGGGATAACGAGAGACCGGAGTGAAGTGCGGAACCGCCGCTTGATCGAAGCACGATAGGTGCAGTTCAAACACGAAGGCGCGCTGATTGATGCCAATTTCCTTCTCGATGGCGGGGTGAATTGCGCCGATCCAGCCAACTTCCTGACCATCGCGGAGAATTCGTGCCGACTGCCCGGGGTGCAGTGCCGGATGCGATTCCGACACGAAGCGGAAGTCGCCAAGCGCACCCGTGGTGTCCAGCAAGGCCTCCAAATCACCCTTGAGATCATAGAAATCGACGCTGCGCGCAGGCTCACCCCATTGCTCTGGACACAGCGGCCCGGAAACGAGCCCTGCAACACATTTTTCCTGTGACAATTCATTACCTTGCCGAACAAACCTCAAGCCAATCTCGAATAACCGGGCACCGCTCTGCTGACGATTGAGGTTATAGGCAAGAGTCTTGACCAGGCCCGGCCAGAGGCTGGTTCGCATCACTGACATGTCTTCGGAGATAGGATTGGAAAGACGTACAGGATTTGCATGGGGATCCAGCGCTTTGAGCAGGCCCGGTTCGACGAAGCTGTAAGTAATGGCCTCCTGATAGCCGCGGTCGACCAGTATCTGCTGCAGGCGTGTCACTGGTACCCGCCCCTCGGGCTGCGGCTGCATGATGGCGGTGGCCTGCGGACAACTGCTAGGCAGCGATTCGTAACCGTGGATGCGCGCAATCTCCTCGATCAGATCCACCTCAATTTCCATATCGAAACGAAAACTGGGCGGCAGCACGTCCCAACCCTCCTCCGCCGCTGTCAGGGTCATGCCCAGGCGGCTGAGGATATCCTCCACTTCCGTGTCCGGCACCTCAGCACCGAGAATACGGCGGATGCGCTGGCGACGCAGCAGTATGGCCGCCTGCTGCGGCAGGTGTTCGGCGTGTACGACCTCGCTCACCGGGCCGGCCTGGCCACCAACAATCTTCAGCAGCAATGCCGTAGCTCGCTCCAGCGCCATGCGTTGTAGCTGCGGGTCGACCCCACGCTCGAAACGGTGCGAAGAATCCGTGTGCAGGCCGTAGCCGCGGGCTCGCCCGGCCACACACTGTGGATTGAAGAAGGCACTTTCGAGAAAAATGTTGCGCGTTGCATCACTGACGGCAGAGCCCTGTCCACCCATGATGCCGGCCAGCGCCTGCGCACCACGCCCATCGGCGATAACCAGGGTACCGACCTCGAGAGCGATCTCCTGTCCGTCCAGCAGGGTAATCTTCTCCCCGGCCGTGGCATGACGCACACTCAGCCCGCCGTCGAGGCGGTCGAGATCGAAGGCATGCATGGGCTGACCCAGTTCGAGCAGCACGAAGTTAGTGACATCGACCACCGGCCCCAGGCTGCGCAGGCCGCTGCGGCGCAGGGCTTCCTGCATCCACAAGGGCGTCACCGCTGCCGGGTCAATGCCTTCGATAACGCGACCCACATAGCGAGGACAATCTTTGCCCGCCTCAACCTGCAAGGGAAAAGTCGTCTCCACGGCCGCCTCTATCGCGGATACAAGCTTGGCTGTAACCTCGGTACGGGCAACCACGCCGACTTCACGCGCTACGCCGGCGATGCTCAGGCAATCGCCACGGTTGGGCGTCAGACCCAGTTCGAAGGTGTTGTCATCGAGGTGTAGGTATTGACGGATATCGGTGCCCACGGGGGCGTCGGCCGGCAGGGCCATGAGGCCATCGGCGCTCTCGGCCAGGCCCAATTCGGCCTCGGAACACAACATGCCGAAGGACGGCACGCCGCGCAACTTGGCCTCTTTGATCTTCATGCCACCCGGTAGACGGGCACCGACCAGGGCCACCGCTGCCTTCATGCCCACGACGACGTTGCTGGCGCCACAGACAATCTGCAAGGGCTCATCCTGGCCCACATCGACAGCACAGACATTGAGTTTGTCGGCATCGGGATGCGCTGCAATGGCCGTGACTTGGCCAACAATGGTGTTGGTGAATTCGCCGGCAACGGGCTCAACGGCCTCTACCTCCAATCCGGCCAGGGTCAGCAGTTGGGCCAGCTCGTCGCTGCCAATGTCCGGATTCACCCATTCACGGAGCCAATATTCACTGAACTTCATCTCTTATGTTTCCCAGATCCGGCGTAGCCGGAACATTTCATGTTTTAGTCCGCAAATGAGCGCGAATATGGCTGTTTTTTCCGGCCCAAAAACCAAGGCCATTGAAGTCCGTTATTTGCGTTTATTTACGTACATTTGCGAACCAACAAACCCTATCGAAATTGTCGCAAAAAGCGCAGATCATTTTCAAAAAACAGGCGCAGATCGTTAACCCCGTAACGCAACATAGCCAGTCGTTCAACACCCATACCAAAGGCAAAGCCGGTGTATTTTTCGTTATCGATATCGACGTGCTCAAAGACCTTTGGATGTACCATGCCGCAGCCCAGCACCTCCAACCAACCGGTGTGGCTGCATACACGGCAGCCCTTGCCAGCGCACATCACACACGCGATGTCCGCCTCGGCGGAAGGCTCGGTGAAGGGGAAATAGGACGGCCGGAAGCGCACCTTCAGATCCTGTTCGAAGAAGTTACGCAGGAAGTCATCGAGAATGCCCTTGAGATCGGCAAAGGTGACATTCTCGTCCACTAACAAACCTTCGACCTGATGAAACATGGGCGTATGAGTCAGATCGGAATCGCAGCGATAGACACGGCCCGGGGCGATGATGCGCAGTGGTGGCTGACGTTCTTGCATGACACGGATCTGTACCGGCGAGGTATGAGTACGCAGTACGGTGTGGGCATCGAAATAGAAAGTGTCGTGCATGGCGCGTGCCGGGTGCGACTCGGGAATATTCAACGCCTCGAAGTTGTGATAATCGTCTTCGATCTCCGGCCCTTCAGCAACCTCGAAGCCAAGCTGCAAGAACAGGTTTTCGATACGCTGCAGGGTTCGCGTGACAGGGTGCAGCCCGCCCAACTGTTGGCCACGCCCCGGCAGGCTGACGTCGATGGCCTCGGCGTTGAGCTTGGCCACCAGCGCCGTCTGCTGAAGGATCTCGCGGCGGCCTTCGATCATCTGCTGTACGGTTTGTTTCGTGGTATTGATGACTTTACCCGCTTCACGGCGCGCCTCGTGAGGCAGTTTGCCCAGCGACTGCATCTGCGCCGTCACTTCGCCCTTTTTCCCCAGGTAGCGCACCCGCACCTGATCCAGCTGGATCAGGTCTTCGGCATTGCGCACGGCCTCGTCGGCCTGCTGGACGAGTTCATCTAACTGTTGCTGCAAATCGTTCTGCACCTTGCATTCCCCACGTCCGGACGGCTGACAAACACCCGGATTGAAACGAGAAAAGGGGAAAGGTGTTGGCCTTTCCCCTCTCTAAAACTTCAACGTCGCAGCCTGTGTTCGGGGCTGTCTCGTTGATCCAACCTTAAGCTGCGAGGCTGGCTTTGGCTTTTTCGGCTAACTGAGCGAAGGCGCCCTTATCGTGCACGGCCATGTCGGCCAACACCTTGCGATCAATCTCGATGGTGGCTTTCTTCAGGCCATCGATCATACGGCTATAGGACAGGCCACACTCACGTGCAGCGGCGTTGATACGGGCGATCCACAGCGCACGGAACTGACGCTTGCGCTGACGACGGTCACGGTAGGCATACTGACCGGCCTTGGTGACGGCCTGTACCGCGACGCGATAGACATTCTTGCGCCGACCGCTGTAACCCTTGGCCTTTGCAATAACCTTTTTGTGCTTGGCGCGCGCCTGCACACCACGTTTGATTCTTGCCATGATTCTTTACCTTCTGTCTTGAACAGTGAGTTGAGCAGTCGATTAAATATACGGAAGCATACGGTTGATCATGCGCACGTCCGCATCATGAACCCTGTTCGGCGAACGCAGCTTACGCTTACGCTTGGTGCTCTTCTTGGTAAGAATATGGCGGCGGTGCGACTGGTTACGCTTGAGTCCGCCGGACGCCGTGCGTTTGAAACGCTTGGCGGCGCCACGGTTGGTTTTCATCTTAGGCATGGTAAAACTCCGCATTTGATGGGAATTTGCATCAATGACTGTGCATCCCCGGATTTAGAAACACGCATTTTCGACTGGCGATCCAGGCGGCCTAATGCCTGACCGACAGCAGCGTGATGGGTACTCCATTAAACAATGAGGTACTAGTTCTTTTTGGGCGCCACGACCATGACCATCAGACGACCTTCCATTCTCGGACGTTGTTCAACGTTACCGATTTCTTTCAGATCTTCCTCGACCCGCTGCAACAGCTTGAGGCCGAGTCCCTGATGGGCCATTTCACGCCCACGAAAACGCAAGGTAACCTTTACCCGGTCTCCGTTATTGAGGAAACGTGTCAGGTTGCGTAGTTTGACCTGATAGTCTCCGATGTCCGTTCCTGGACGAAACTTGATTTCCTTAACCTGAACCTGCTTCTGCTTCTTCTTTGCCGCATGGCGTTTCTTGTTCTCTTCGAACAGGAACTTGCCGTAATCCATAATGCGGCACACAGGTGGCGCCGCATTCGGTACGATCTCAACGAGATCCAGATCTGCCTCGCTGGCGGCCTGTTGTGCTTCCGCAAGCGACACGACGCCGACCTGTTCACCATCCGCGCCAATGAGGCGGACTTGAGGCGCCGTGATACTCTCGTTCAGGCGCACTTTCTTTTCTTGAGCGATGCTTCAATCCTCCAAAACACGTTGGCCGCGACTCGCGATCTCGCCGGAAAGGCTCTCGATGAACCGGTCGAGGCTCATGCTGCCGAAGTCTTTCCCGCTACGCGTGCGCACGGCCACAGTATGATTTTCCACTTCCTTATCGCCGACGATCAGCTGATAAGGAACCTTTTGTAAAGTATGCTCGCGAATTTTAAAGCCGATCTTCTCATTTCTCAAGTCCGAAATGGCCCTGAATCCCTGATTCCGCAAGCCTTTTTCAACTTCTTGGGCATATTCGGTGTGTTTATCGGTAATCGGCATCACCACGGTCTGCACCGGAGCCAACCAAACAGGGAAGGCGCCAGCGTATTCCTCGATGAGAATACCGATGAATCGCTCCAGCGAACCGAGGATCGCGCGGTGCAACATCACCGGCACCTGCTTGCTGCCGTCCTCGGCGATATAGTGCGCATCCAACCGGTCAGGCATGGAGAAATCGACCTGAATAGTGCCACACTGCCAGATACGGCCGAGGCAGTCCTTGAGAGAAAACTCGATCTTCGGCCCATAGAAGGCCCCCTCGCCCGGTTGCAGGCCCCAGTCGAGATTTTTATCATTGAGCGCCCTTTCCAAGGCATGTTCGGCCTTGTCCCAGACCTCATCGGCACCCACGCGCTGTTCAGGACGGGTCGACAGCTTGATCAGCACGTCCTCGAAGCCGAAGTCCTTGTAGGCGCTGAACAGCAGGTCGATAAAACTGGAGACTTCGCCCTGAATCTGCGCTTCGGTACAGAAGATGTGTGCGTCATCCTGAGTAAAGCTACGCACACGCATCAAACCATGCAGGGTGCCGGAAGGCTCGTTACGGTGACAGGAGCCAAATTCAGCCATGCGCAGCGGTAGGTCACGGTAGCTCTTCAGGCCCTGGTTATAAATCTGCACATGGCACGGGCAGTTCATGGGCTTGACAGCGTACACCCGGTTTTCTGACTCGGTGGTGAACATGTCGTCACGGAATTTCTCCCAATGACCGGACTTCTCCCACAGAGAACGATCCACCAACTTGGGCGTGTTCACCTCCTGATAGCCGTTTTCCCACAATATTCGGCGCACGTACTGCTCTACCTCCTGGTAGATCGTCCAGCCGTGGCTGTGCCAGAACACCATGCCCGGCGCCTCTTCCTGGGTATGGAACAAGTCAAGCTGGCGCCCGAGGCGACGATGGTCGCGCTTCTCGGCCTCTTCGAGGCGATGCAGATAGGCCTTGAGATCCTTCTTGTTGGCCCAGGCCGTGCCGTAAATGCGCTGCAGCATCTCGTTGTCGGAATTGCCGCGCCAATAGGCACCGGCCAGTTTCATCAGTTTGAAGGACTTGAGTTTGCCGGTAGACGGCACATGTGGCCCGCGACAGAGGTCGATAAAGTCGCCCTGCCGATAAAGCGAGAGGGTTTCGCCGACGGGAATGGCCTCAATCAGCTCCGCCTTGTATGCCTCGCCTATGTCAGCGAAAAACGCCATAGCCTCCTCGCGCGGCATTTCGCTGCGTTGCACCGGGATGTCCTGCTTCACCAGCTCCTTCATGCGCTTTTCGATAGCCGCCATGTCGTCCGGACTGAAACCCGGCTCGTAGGCAAAATCGTAATAGAAACCATCATCGATGACCGGACCGATGGTGACCTGCGCCTCGGGGAACAATTGCTTGACGGCCTGCGCCAGCAGGTGCGCAGTGGAGTGACGAATGATCTCCAGACCCTCATCGTCGCGCTCGGTGATCAATGACAGCTCGGCGTCGTCTTCGATTCGATAAGAGGTGTCAACCAGTTTGCCGTTGACCTTGCCGGCCAGGGCGGCCCTGGTCAGTCCGGGACCAATATCGGCGGCGACGTCATGCACCGTGACGGGATGGTCAAATTCGCGTTTGGAGCCATCAGGAAGTGTAATAATAGACATAAAGTCGTTCTTCAGTGGTGATCACTACGAGAGACCACATGGAAAAAAGGAAATAAGTACTTGATGCGACGCCACAGGCGCGACGCCACAACGGATGCGCAACTCTATAGAGCAGAAGGCGGCAAGTCAAAACCTCACACAGGAATTAAGGAACTTCCAATGCCATCAAGTTAAGTCTGACGTCCTTCTTGTTGTAGGTTAGCAGTGACACAGGAACCTCAACATAGTTGGTTTTGTTGGGGTTCGCCGGCTCACCGCCAAGCTACAAACAGTCGTGATTTTGTTGGCTTAATAGCATTCATCGAGGGGAGGCTTCTAGTGCCAGCCCCCCCCCCGCCCTTCCCAATGTGGCCGCTACAGACGCTCTATAGGCAACGACTCGTGCGACCAGCCAATCATGCCGCCGCGCAGATTGTAGACATTGTCATAACCCTGCTGCTGCAGAAACTGACAGGCCTGCGCCGAACGTACGCCACTACGGCAGATAATGACCAGCCGTTGTTCCCGATCGAGCTCATTTATGCATGCCGGCAGGGTTGCCAGCGGGATGGGTTTTGCGTTGGGAATCGTGCCTTGGGCAATCTCAACCATTTCCCGGACATCGATAATACAGCAGGTATCCGCCTCATCTTGCAGCCACTGGCCGAGCTCCGCAGCGTTAATTTCTTTCACACCGCCAACAAACATAGCCACTCCAAAGCGCTGACAATGAAAATCATTATATTAATAAATTCTAATTTTGTGGAGTATACCTGAAAGCAAACACAATCTCTCGCTGCATGCGTCAGTAGTATGGATTCCGGTTCCAGCCAACGCTATCCCCAGTAGATTACCGCCAGCGATAAACAACTTGAACCCTGTTGCCACCACCTTGGAAAGTCACTTCATCACAGATGGAACGCAACAACTGGATACCACGGCCGGCGTGTCCACGGTTTTCCGCCAGAGGAAGCAGTGCAGAATTAACATCAAATCCATTTCCTGTATCTTCAAAGGTAATCGTCAGCTGACCGCCCTCCGCGTCGGGCTGGTGGCGAATATCGATACAAATCTCGCCCTCACTCAAGATCGCCAGCCGTTGTTCCCGCGTCTGGTAATACTCGACAAAACCACTAGCACTTGCCTTGAGCGAAGAATCCAGTCTCAACAGACCATGTTCAAGCGCGTTAGAATATAACTCAGAGAACACCGTATAGAGCTGCTGACGTTGGCCGCGGAAACCCTGTAAATCCATCAGTATCTGAATCAGCAATGGCAGTGGATCCAAGACTTTCAGCAGATCGGCCGTCAGGGTAAGTGTCAGCCCCCAAGATGAAGGAGCGGCAGAAAGGCGCCCCCGCCCCCTCTCCTCCTCTTCTATCGTACCCGCACTCTGCTCCAGTAATGACTGGTCGTAACAGATTTCCAGCAGCGTCACATCATCCTGTTGGAGGCCGCCGGCCTGAAAATCAGACAGACGGCCTAGAATGGTATCAAACAACGCTGGTGGCGCCAGCCCAGCCTCAAACAGGGCATCGAAACGATCCCGGCCAAACATTTCCCCCTGCCGGTTCTGTGTCTCCAGCACCCCGTCTGAGCAGATATAGATTCGATCCCCTTGATGGATTCCCATCACCTCCACTCGGCGGCTGAAACTCTCACCATCAATGATGCCCAGAGGTAAATGCTGAGACGGAATGCGCTGGCTGATTGCCAGCTGTCTTGAGTCATAGACCACCAGCGGTGGCAGTCCGCCATTCCAGACGGTGAGTGTGTGCGTGGTCGTGTTGATATCGATCAGACAGGCGGCCAGGAACATATCCACAGGCAAAATGGTTTTCAGCCGGGTATTTACCTCGGTAACGATTTCGGTGATCGAATAACCCTTGGCGGTCATACCGTAAAAGATGCTGGAAACCGGCAACGCACCCGTAGCGGCAGCAAGGCCATGACCGGTAAAGTCGCCGAGAATGACGTGCAACCCACCGGATGGCTTGGGTGCGGTCAACAGAATATCGCCAGAAAACAGCGACATCGGTGACAACAGATACTTTATGTTAGGCCTGTCCAGCGAACCCGTATGAATGATATTGGCAAACAGGCGCTTCGCCATCTGCCGCTCACGTTCGAGACGTTTCTGATGTTGGATCAGCTCATTGCGCTGCTGGCGTACGGTGCTGTATAGCTCACGGATACGCATCAAAGCATTGATACGTGTCTGCAACTGGATGCGGTTGTAGGGCTTAGCGAGAAAATCATCGCCACCGGCCTCGACACTCTTGACCATACTGTCGATGTCAGAGTTGGCGGTGAGGAAGATCACCGGCACAAAGACATCACCACTCATGGCCTTGATCAGCTCCGTGGCCTGATAGCCGTCCAGCTCCGGCATACGGATATCCATCAGCACCAGATCTGGACGCTCTCGCTCGAAAACCTCCACAGCTTCGCGACCATTCTCGGCGTGAATAACGCCATAGCCCTCCTTGCGCAGAATGGCTTCGAGTAGCAACCGGTTGGTCACATCATCGTCGGCCACCAGCACGGTCAGGGTATTTTCGTTCATCCGTATACTTTAGAGGGCATTAACACCCCCTCGGCTGTGGAATAAAGTCAGGCGATCTTGAACAAGCTCTGGAAGTTGGCAACAGTAAGGATATTACTAATATCGGCCGAGCTGTTGCTGATCGTGATGTTTGCGCTGTTGCCGCCCAGATGCTCACGCATCATCAGCAACATGCCCAGGGCAGAACTGTCCATATAGCTCGCCTTGTTCATATCGATGGTAAAACTGGCCCCATCGTCCGGATCGATGCCGTGATAGCAATCACGAAATTCATTTTGCACCGCGAAGTCGAAACGCCCAGTGATCTTGATAGTGATGTCCTTACCATTTGCGGAAACCGTCGAAGTAACAGGCATGTGTCTGAGTCCCCCATAATCCATAGAGTCACCCCTGCCCGCGACTGCGGGACAGGGAAACGAGTACGCCATCAAGATTTTGGATGCCGTGTTTCTGTTAGTGTTTCGCGGGGCTAACAGCCGGCACTTCCCTTATTAAAGAACCTACTTTTCCTGCCCTGAATGCCGACAAACCCACCGCTTCCCAAATTATCGCCTTCTTGATGGGGTACTAGTATGCCCTGTAACACCTAATCCTTGAAGGCCTCCACCCCAATATCCAGACTAACCTCGTCACCGATGCCCGGCAGGCCGTAATTCATACCGAAATCAGAGCGTTTGAAGCGGGTCGTGGCATTGAAACCACACACCTGCTTCTTGTTGAATGGATGTATCCCACAGTTAATGCGAGGTATATCCAGGGTTACGCTACGCGTCACGCCCATGATGATCAGGTCACCCGTCACCGAAGCGCCATCGCCCACATACTTTACCGTACTTGACTTGAAGGTGATCTGAGGAAACTCCGTGACATTGAAAAAATCCGGTGAACGCAGGTGATCGTCACGTTTAGCGTGACCGGTATCGATGGAGGCCGCGTCGATAACAATATCCACCGATCCACTACCCTGAGCGCGATCCATACTGATGTGCCCGGAAGTCTTGCCGAAACGCCCATGCATAGTGGAAAAACCGAGATGGTCAATCTTAAAGTTCGGATAGGTATGCGAAGGATCGATGGTGTAACTGTCGGCCGTAACCGCGAATGGCAGTAATGACAGGGTTAGCACGACGACAGAGGCCTTCAGGCCTGTTGAAAAAAAAGTGTGCATTATGCGCTCCTCCTTGGAGATCAGTGATAAACCGCTTTTGAATCAATATGTGAATCTGTGATTTCAGGCTGACGTATAGCACAAGCTATTGATTTCACTGTGAAATCAATATTTCGCTTAAAGCGTCGACTTCTCGTGCATTTGCCCTGAAGCCACGGATTCAGGTCAATAGCCAGAGCTACCGGCACCTGCCGCCAGCCATGTCAGGTAAATCGCAGCAGCCGATGTTGGCAACGTCAGCAGTCCGGCGATGACGACACGCAACCAAGCGGGCCACTGTAGCGCAAAAGGAACCAGTGCCAGTAACGGCGACAGAGCCAGCAACGGCAGCGCCATGACCGGCAGACGGGCATAAACACTGGCTGCCGCCCCCAGCAGGGCCAGGGGCACAGCCACCGCCATAACACCAGCAAGCCCGAAACAGGTGCCAACGTCAGCCTCATCCCATCCGCAACGCCACAGGCGAACCACCGCCAGGCCAGCGGCGGCTGCCGCCAGGGCAAAGGCCAGTTGCCCATAGAGCACCGATGCCGCCATGATCGCCGCCACACCCGTGGCCACGGCAAAGCACAACGCCGTACCAGTGAGACGCGCACAACACGAAGACAAGCGGGCAAAGGCCGTTAGCACCACCGAGACATACAGTGCCAGCCCGCCAGCCAGTAACACAGCATCACCCAGCTCCCGGCGCAGCAACACCGGCCACAGTACCCACAGCAAGGCAAAGACAGCCACTAGAATAACGACCCCCACCTTCGTCCGCCAGCGCAGTGCTACAACGTCCAGCACCAGCGCTATCATCGGCAGGCCCAGGCTGGCAATAACTATCTTGCGGGTGGAGGTCAGCGGTGTCAGCGTCGGGCCGATAATCAGCAATACCGCCAGCAGTAAGGCACCAACAACAGCCAGCCCCTGCCAGCGGGCGGGTGCGCGCCACAAGGCCGTAGCCAGCACAAGACTTACCACAAAGGGCGCGAGACCTGACTGCACCGGGGGTTGGGCAAAAAATGCTTCCATTCACACTCCCTGAAACTTGCGGGCTTCGGCTGGTCACCAAGGAATCCGACACAGCCTCCCCGCAACACGCTGCGGAGAGTTAAAGCCTCAAAGATTAGAAGCGCCCACCCTTATAAGTTGGCAGCAAATACCCTTGCTCGTCAATAGATTACTGAGCCAGTCAGGTAATTATTTTTATCGCACAAGCCATGCTTTACAACCCCGAAGCAGCTCTATGACACTTGTCATTCGCATCATAGAATGAGGGCTTCCAGGAGGGGTACCCTGTCGCCCTGCTTGTGTGGAAACTTTCGAGGCTAAATCACTTCAGCCTACGCTTACGGCCTGCTGCCTTGTGCACGTCATGCTTAACATTTGAGATTACTCTCACCTGCCCGACGATAGCTACCCGGTGGCTGATCCGCCTTGCCGGGACGGGATTTACACCCGCTGGAATAATCGACCTGGCTCGACCGCACACCCTTTTAACTCTTTAACTTGTGGATGCAATTGAGATTACAAAAATTGCACGCTTTAAACTGTCCGAGTGCATGTTTTTGTTAGCTTTTTTTGCTAAGTTTACTACGAACCCAATTAGGGTTTCTTCGCTCTGGTAATACGGCAATAACATATGCTGCCTTGTCATTTAAATCGTAATAAATTGAATACGGGAACCTTTTTGAAGACATTCGGTAATAACTATATTCTTTGAAATGAACTCCAGCATAAATAATTAAAGACTCTATGTCCGATATAAGGGAATCCCAAAAGTATTCACCAACACCTTGCTCTTGATTTTCATAGAAACTTCTCCCATCTTCTAGGTCAGCCTCAGCCTCTGACAATAAATGAATATGCTTGATATTCATTTGCCATGCTTTGATTTTAATTCTTCTAGTGATATAAAACTGGCGTTACCACCTTCTATTTTTTCTTTTCTTTCAGAGAGTATTTCTTCATGCCATTTTGGCGATTTAATTTCAATAGGTTCTCCTGTAAGTGAATCCCACAATGCTTCCATTGTTTGAAGTCGCTCAATCACGCTCATTTTTGAAATTTCAGCAATAGTCATTTATATTTCCTCTGTCATAACAGAATACATTTTAGCAGAAGCAACAAAGAGTAGTATTTTCAGGTTTCCAGATGGAACATGTAAATTTATTTTTAAAGCTAACGCCATGCTCAGCGGCAATTTGTTATGTTTTTAGTTTGCAGTGATTGTCGTATCAATTTTAAACTCTTCTCTTGAATAGTTTTTAATTAACCCCTCAAACTCTAAGCATAGCTCAAAAAGCTCTTTAGCTTGATTTTCATCAAATTCTTCATCTCGATCTTCTTCGTGAGTTCCTTTATTTAACAAATTCCATGTAACTTGATTCTTTTTGCTAACATCTTTTATTTCCATCAAGCATTGACGGTGCTTTGAAAAATTAATAATACCGGGCTTTTTCTCTATTTCTGTTATATAGCCAATCAAACCATCAATTAGGTTGTATAAGTCCGGTGATGTAGATGGCGCCCTAAGCTTTACAGTCAAGGTGGGATCAAGTCCCTCTGTTTTCATCTTCTTCCATAATCTTGGGGCAAGCTCCTCCAGTGAGCGCCTACACTCCATCAAGCCATCCTTTATTAGGCCTTTCTTGAAGTTGTTTTCTGCCTTTACCAAATAGTGCCTGTTTAGATTTGGTTCTATCAGCAACTCTCGCGAATCATGATTTCTAACAAAATCGTATCGGGTTAACTTTTTATTCAAGCCTTTACTGAGAAGTTGATTTTCTAACCTTTTAATGAAATCTTCACCATGAGTTGTAAGAATCATTTGCTTTTCTGACAAAAGACTATTTGAGAATAGCTCATTTATTATTCCAGCTCGATGTTCGTCATCTATAGCATTAACGACATCATCAAAAATTATTACATTGTGATCGTTATGAATATTTTTAGCTAGGAGAATTGACAGCCCAAGGCACCTCAAATGACCTTCACTTAGTACTCTTAATGCATCTTCAGTGGTTCCATCCAAGTACCTAATTTTAATCCCGTCATTCGGCTTAGTTGGAAGCCTGATTGACTCCAATACTTCATGATTATATGGATGTTTGTTAATCGCATTATAAATCTCTACAACTTTCTTATCGAGTGATTTTGCGAGTTTAAGAGGAAGTCCTTCTGAGTATGATTTTAACTTATTAATAAAAGATTCATATGCTCCTGAGTATCTCAAATAATGAGATATCTCTTTTCTTTCTTCTTCCACCTTGGTAATTAAATCTTTGTTTGCAGTAGTAAATTCACCGATAATCTTTTCTGCTCTATTCTTCTCTTTATATGCAGCTTTATAAAGCTCTGTTATTGTCGAGCATTCTCTATAATCTTTTTCAAGCGATTCAAGTTCCTTTTTATAACCTGCAACCTTTTCAAATAATTCTTTATTTTCACTATTCCATTTGATCCATTCACTGATCTTTTTTTCCAATCTTGACTTTATTGATTCATGCTCTTGATTGAAATTATAAAGTGTGAAAGCGATTGAAATATCAACTGATTTTAGTTCAGATGAAAGCTTAATTAGTGATTCAGAAATGCTTTTTTCTTTTTCTTGAAGAGATTTCTGCTTTGCAGAAATCTCTTCAAGTATTTTTAGCTGACCTTCTGCTTTAACAAAAGGATTTGTCGTTACGTTAGAAATTGGCGTGTCACATGCAGGGCAAGAATCCATAGGGCTAGATGACATCTTCTTAATCGCCGAATACAAGTCAATAAAGTTAATTTCATCTCTAAATTTTTTAACTTCATCAGAAAGATTGTTAAAGATTGAAAATTTCTGGATTAAGGATACTAGCGCACCTAGAAATTCTTGAACTTTATCGACTGGTTTAAAAAAAATTTTAGATAATTTTTCTATCTCGTCTTTTTTCTTGAGTATTAAGCCGTCAGTGTCAGATGTAAGCAGCGTTAACACTTCTGATACTAGTTTTTGATTGGGGTATTTTGAAAGAAGAGACTCTTTTCTTGCTCCATACCCCTCTATTTCTGATTTTTTGTTTTCAGCAACTAGCTTCGATTTCTCTACTTCTTTTTCTTTAACTTCTAACTCTTTTTTCTTGATGGGGGTAATTGGCAGTTTGTGCTCTATTGTCTTATTGAATCCACTACAGAAATCATTAAATTCCTCCAAACCAAACAAAGTCGACAATCGCTGCTGTTGCCCTTGTGGCGTATATGAAGAAACTCTAGCAAATGCTTCTATTCTAGTTCTTTCAATAAATAGGAATTCATTTTCTAGTGGATCTTTTATGGCAGGTGCTAAGCCCCCATTATCATACTCTACTGTCAGTAACACTTCAGCCGTCGAAGACGAATTATTATTTACATATTGACTGGGTTCAAATCTTTTACTTGATGCCTCATTAACTTTCCCAGTAAGTGAATATTCTAATGCTTCGCAGAAGCTCGATTTTCCAGTTCCATTTAGTCCATATATAAAGGTGAACCTTTTACTTAAATCAAATTCCTGGGATTCGTTAAAACCCCGAAACCCTTTTACCTTTAACTTTGAAAGATTCTTGATTTTTGGTTTGGTTGATGATGCTTCAGTTTTGCTGCCTACATAAGGTAAAACACTTTTTCCACTATTTACAATGAGTGATGATATTTTGTTTGCTCTAGCCCCGCCAGCAGAAGACTTACTTTCCACTTCTAAAAAGTTACTTAATACCAAGCTTCCAATCTTTAATTCCATATTACTCATAGATTCTGAGCATTCAGATAGAAACCTCTTAAATTCTATATTCGATTTGGACAAACCTTAAACTCCATCTTTCAATCTGGTGATACTATATTAGAAAACATAACGCTTAATATACGGCTTTCGCCGTATAACAAGAAAATTTCCGCAAACGCCGCATAGTTCCTCTATACGGGATGATGTCCGGCACTTGCAGTCTATTACACCTTTCCTGATTTCGACAATACCCGGCAGACCATTGATTAACAAGCGTTGTTCATATCAACAAGAAATGCAAGGGTAATTATACGGCTTTTGCCTCGATATCATCGGTTTTGGCGTGCTATACGGCGTTTGCCATATAGCACGCGGATATCGGCGCAAAATACAGCAACATAGCTTGCCGATTAAGAAGGATTTTTTCTACCGCTCTAATATCCCACCAATATCGAGGCCTAGACCTTGGCGGCCCTTTGTTCTTGGGGTCTTCAGAAAAAACTGTGGGTTGATTTTGGGTCAGGAAGCTTCCCCATCGTGTGAAATAGCGCTATTTTAAGCGTTTCATGCTCCCTAAAACCAAAGGCTTTTCTGGTGACCAAATTTACGATG
>JAKIUN010000069.1 GCA_021647505.1 Gammaproteobacteria bacterium | reverse complement strand
AGCGCGCTAGAGGAATTAAGGATACTGAGTATTTCAAACTGAAAATCAGGCAATCATCGCTTCCAGACAAAGATTCGATGTTCTACGTTTCAGCCTGATTTTCACTCACAAGATCGGAGAAGAGCCGATTTATGATAGTTAAGTATATTTAGTAAGCTGTCACCATAATCGTCACTAAATCATAATGTCCAGATCATGGTTCGTTCCTCACACAATCTAACCTAATTCGTTATGCTGCGGACTTATGATCGAGCTGCCAACCTGGGAAAACCAACACTGCTGGATGGCAATTTAATGCACTCGCCAATACCTTGGCACGCTCAACGCCCAACTTCACCCTATTATTTTCAATTGCAGATATCGTTGATTGAGGTATATTAGTTAACTCAGCAAGTTCATTCTGGCTTAGCTCCTGCAATTCCCTAATTATCTTTACGGACTCGCCAACAGTAATATCTACTTGTTTTTTGGCTTTATGATAATTTTTCATATCATTTTTCCCTATAATCGTGCGCTGTTAAATTAACAACTTGCACTATAATTTCTGACTCTTTTATTTTATAAATAACTCGATACTTAATACTCAGGCGAGATGAACGATGGCCTTTCATCTCGCCTCTCAGTGACTCATCATGAAACCCTTTGATAAGCCTCAATCCTTTTGGCCCGGATATCAATACAATATCCTTCCACTTCTCATATTTTTTTAAGATATCTATTGGCAAAGATTTCAATTGCTTGGATAGCCTTCTATGCTCATATATATTCCACATACCTTATAGTGTATATGTTATATATGGCATGTCAATGTTGGGAATGACGCTTGCATTAGCTGACGCTTTCGGCAGTCAGCTAATGCAATGGGTGAGCGAAGTCGCCATGACTTGTCCAAGGCACAGTTGCTTGATTATTTTTTCCAGCTTCTCGACACCCACTCACTCACTCGAAGGAAGATCCGAGCTGGCGGTGAAGTTGTTGTACGGTTGTGGTTTACGGATTTCTGAGGCCGTGCAGTTGTGGGTGCAGGATATCGATTACGGGTATAGGCAGGTGACTGTGCGCAACGGTAAAGGTAATAAGGATCGGGTGACGCCGTTTCCTGGGACATCGGGATTTGCAGACGACAATGATTTATACTCATGTATTGAAACAGGGTGGGGAAGGTGTGGTCAGTCCCCTGGAGGATTTGTAATGGGCCAGGAGACGTGGCGACAGGCTGGGGGCTAAATAGCGCTACAGGTCAATGCCCGTAGCAGGGGCAATCTCATTAACACCTGCTCAATCATGTGAAGATACGCCCTGCCCCACAAATTGGATCTGCGGACAAAAAAAGGGCGGCTACCCGCAAAGGTAGCCGCCCTTTTTCAGGCCTGGCGCCTTGTTCAGCCTTCCTGATGGTAGCGGATAACCCGCTCAACCTCGTTTTTGGAACCGAGGATCACCGGCACACGCTGATGCAGGCCTTCGGGCTGGATTTCCATAATGCGCTCACGGCCCGTGGAGCAAAGGCCGCCCGCCTGCTCGACGATGAAGCCCATGGGGTTGGCTTCGTACATCAGACGCAGTTTGCCGGGCTTGCTGGGGTCGCGGGTGTCCTTGGGATACATGAAGATACCGCCGCGGGTGAGAATGCGGTAGACCTCGGCGACCATGGAGGCCACCCAGCGCATGTTGAAGTCCTTGTCGCGGGGCCCGGTGGTGCCGGCCAGGCATTCGTCGATGTAGCGCTGCATGGGGGCTTCCCAGTGACGCTGGTTCGACATGTTGATGGCGAACTCGGCGGTGTCCTCGACGATGGTCATGTTGGGGTGAGTGAGGATGAACTCGCCGACATTGTGATCCAGGGTGAAGCCATTGACGCCGTTGCCGGTGGTCAGCACCAGCATGGTGGACGGGCCGTAGAGGGTGAAGCCGCCGCAGACCTGTTCGGTACCGGGTTGTAAAAAGTCTTCTGCGGTGGGGTTTTCCACGCCCTCGGGGCAGCGCAGGATGGAGAAGATGCTGCCCACGGACAGATTGACGTCGATGTTGCTCGATCCGTCCAGAGGGTCGAAGGTCAGCAGATACTTGCCTTTGGGATATTCTGCGGGTATTGGGTAGATGTCATCCATCTCTTCGGAGGCCATGGCGCCCAGATGGCCGGCCCACTGATTGGCATTGAGGAAGATGTCGTTGGAGAGGATATCAAGCTTTTTCTGGGTCTCGCCCTGGATGTTCTCGCTGCCGGCAGAACCCAGCACACCGACCAGAGCGCCCTGGTTTACACAGCTGGAAATTGCCTTGCAGGCGGTGACAACGTTGTTCAGCAAGGCCGTAAAATCGCCGGACGCATTCTTGGCGCCACGCTGTTCTTCGATGATGAATTGGGTAAAGGTTTCACCAGTGTGCATAATAGTTTCCTAGTCTCAGGGGGCTGCAAAGCCGCGCATTCTAGCAGATTTGCAGTGATTTCTAAATGGACGAACGGGCTTGCGGTGAGCTGCCGGTTGCCAGCATCCTATGGAGCCCTTAGCATGGAGAGCATTTTTTACCGCGCGCAGACTCGATGTGCCGGTTTGAATCGAATACCTGGACTGAAATTAAGAGTGAAAAAATGACCGAAACCGTTCGCATTGCCACCCGCAAAAGTCCTCTGGCCTTGTGGCAGGCCGAATACGTCCGCGACCGCCTGCTGGCCAAATTCCCAGATTTGCAGATAGAACTGGTGAAGATGGTTACTCAGGGAGACAAGATCCTCGACACCCCACTGGCCAAGGTGGGCGGCAAGGGCCTGTTCGTCAAGGAGCTGGAGCAGGGCATGCTACGCGGCGATGCCGATATCGCCGTGCATTCGATGAAGGACGTACCGGTGGAATTCCCCGAAGGGCTGCATCTGGCAGTGATTTGTGAGCGTGAAGACCCGCGTGATGCCTTTGTTTCCAATACCTATGCTGGCGTTGACGAGCTGCCGCAGGGCGCCAGGGTCGGGACTTCCAGCCTGCGCCGTCAGTGCCAGCTGCGCGCCAAGCGCCCGGATCTCGACATCCTCGACCTGCGTGGCAACGTCAACACCCGCCTGCGCAAACTCGATGAGGGTAATTACGATGCCATCATCCTCGCCAGTGCCGGCCTCAAGCGTCTGGGTTTTGAAGATCGCATCCGCAGTTGTCTGAGTACCGAGCAGAGCCTGCCGGCCATCGGCCAGGGTGCGGTGGGCATTGAGACGCGCAGCAACGACACCCGCATCCACGAACTCATCGCCCATCTCAACGATGTGCATACCCAAACCTGTGTGCTGGCCGAACGCGCCATGAATCATCGTCTCGAAGGGGGTTGTCAGGTACCCATTGCTGGTTTCGCCGAACTGGATGGCGAGCATCTGCGTATGCGTGGCTTGGTGGGTCGTCCCGATGGTGGGGAAGTGATTCGTGGCGAGATCGAGGGCCCGGCGGCGGAGGCCGAGAAACTTGGTACGGCGCTGGCCGACGACCTGCTGTCACGCGGTGCCGGGGCGATTCTCAAAGCGGTCTATGCCGATGCCTGATGGGTTCCCTGTATTATATTGCGCCGATTTTCGGCGAAGTAAGTGCTAACTAACCATGTTGGCGGACACCCGGCACAACGTGCTCGATGGTATAAATATTGCCGTAACCCGCCCGGCACACCAGGCAGAAAATCTGTGCCGACTGATTGAAGCAGAGGGTGGTCATGCCCTCCGCTTTCCTGTTATCGACATCCTTCCCCCGGCTGATATCGCGCCATTGCAGGCCCGTCTGCAAGACCTTTCCAACGACCGACTGGCCATTTTTATCAGCGCCAATGCCGTGCATTATGCCTACCAGATCCTTGAGGATCAGCGGTTACCCGAGGGCCTGTTGCGCGCCGCTGTCGGTCAGGCCACGGCCCGGGCACTGGCGGCGTATGGCCAGCCGGCCCATATCCTGCCCCCGGCGCCCTACAACTCCGAAGCCCTGTTGGCCTTGCCTGAACTACAGTCGCTGCAAGGCAAGCGAGTCATCATCTTTCGTGGTGGCAATGGCCGGGCCTTGCTGGCCGATACGCTCCGTGGGCGTAGTGCAGAGGTAGATTATGCCGAGGTGTACCGTCGAATTGTGAGTACTCTTGACCCAGAACGGTTGTATCGGGCGTGGGATAAGGGCAAGCTCGATATGATTATCATCACTAGTAATGAAGGCCTGCAGAATCTCTTTGCGAGAGTGGATGCCGGCCACCGGCAGCGCCTGTTGGAGACAGCGCTGGTCGTGATCAGTGATCGCAGCGCCATGTTGGCACAGGAACTGGGCTTTATACGTCCGGCGATTGTCGCCAGAGCGGCCAGTGACGCCGCGTTGCTTGAGGCCGCAAAGTGCTACGCGCAGGAATCGAGATGAAAAATCAAAGCAATCAGAATAATGAAAAGAGTCCGTCAGCCAAACCGGTAAAGGGTAAGACCGCAGAAAGCCAGTCTGCCAACGATAAGCCTGTACCACCAGAGGCAACGACTGTGACAGAAAAGGGCGTCTCGAAAGTAACCGGGAAGGCCGCACAGAAAAAGCCCGAAGGCCGCGTGGAAAAAAAGCCCCCTAAGACCCCGGAAAAGACGACTGGCGCTGCCAGGAAAGAAGAAAAAAAGCCGCCTGAAGTTACGGTGAAAACGGCCGATGTTGCCGGAATGGAAGAAACGAAAAGAGTAAAGGAAGAAAAAAAGGCCTCAGGCGCCGGCTTGTCTATCGCCATTCTCGCCCTGGTGCTGGTTGTTCTGACGGCGCTGGGTGTGTACTACCTTCATTTGCAAAGTCAGCAGCAAAGTCAGCAGCAAAGTGCCGCACTGGCAGAACGTTTTGGGGCATTGCAGGCACACACAGAAAATAACCGGTCAAGCATTGATGCCAACCAACAGCAACTGACACAGTTGAGTCAACTGGAAACACTGAAACAGGAGATCAGCGCGATACGCAATGAGGTGGATGCCGCCACCGGCATGCGTCAGCGCATTGAGGCCGAACAGCAGGCGTTAAATACGGCACTGACGGAGATGTCGGTGGTACTGGGCCGCACCACCCTAGCCTGGCGTCTGGCGGAGATCGAGTATCTGCTGATTGTCGCCAATACCCGCCTTACCCTGGAACGCGATCAGCGTACCGCGCTGGCGGTATTGCAGACCGTTGATCAAAAACTGCGTGCCATTGGTGATCCTGCCCTTGTGCCAGTGCGTCAATCTATAGCCAGCGAAATCACAGCATTGCAGGCGATGGTGGAGCCTGACATTACGGGCATGGCCCTGACCCTGGCCAGCCTGGTCGAGGGGGTGGAGAGCCTGCCGTTGCAGGATGCCCCGTTCGTTCGCGTCGCCGGATCGGCGGTCACCAACGGCGAGGAAAAATCTCAGTCACTGGATTGGGCCGATCTTCCCAGTGCGATTTGGAAAGATATCCGTGGGCTGGTGGTCGTGCGGCGGGCAGACAAACCCATCGAACCCCTACAAGCGCCGACGGAAGCGTGGTATTTGCGGCAGATTCTGCAGCTGAAGCTGGAACAGGCGCGACTCAGCCTGCTGCGCCATGAAACGGCCCTGTTCCACCAGTTGCTGGACGAAGCTGCTTACTGGCTCACGGCCAATTTTGATGCGGAGTCCGCCGCAGTGAAGGGCATGCTGGAATCCTTACAGAATCTGCAGCAGGCAGATCTACAACCCAGCCTGCCGGACATCAGTGATTCCCTGCGTGTACTGCGCCAATATATGCAGAGCCTGGGCATAGAGGTCGAGGCTGCACAGCGTGAGGGTGATACACAATGATCAAATTGCTGTTGATTTGTATGCTGGCGCTTATCGGCGCCGCAGTGCTGGCCCTGCTCATCAAGGACAACCCGGGCTATGTGTTGATTGGCGTTGGTCCCTGGAGCGTGGAAACCACCCTGGCCCTGCTGGTGTTTTTCCTCTCGCTGGTCTTTGCGGCCCTCTATTTCACGATTCGTTTTGTCGTGCGCCTGTTGGCCGTGCCGCGCAACGTGGGGGGTTGGCGCAAGCATCGCAGGGAGCAAAATGCGCAGAAAGCGCTGACCTACGGACTCATTGAACTGGCCGAGGGGCAGTGGCAGCAGGCGGAACGGCAGGTGCTGAAGTATGCTGGGCAGAGCGAAGCACCGATACTCAATTATCTGGTCGCGGCGCGTGCGGCACAGGAGCAAGGTGCGGAGGATCGACGAGACCGCTATCTGCAATTGGCGCACCAGAACCCGGCGCAGGCCGACATTGCCGTGGGTCTGACCCAGGTGGATCTGCTGCTGAGCCAAAACCAGAAAGAACAGGCGCTGGCCTCATTGCACCGTCTGTACCAGCTAGAGCCGACGCACCCACAGGTGCTCAAGCCGCTGGGTAAATTGTATCGGGAACTGGGGGAATGGAATAATCTCATCGAGCTGGTGCCCAGATTGCGCAAGCGCAAGATATTCGACAAACAGACCCTCGATGCGATGGCGCTCGAAGCTTACACCGCCTTGCTGAGGGACAGCGCCGAGGTGGCCGGGTTGATGCAAACCTGGGCCACGGTTCCGAAGTCGCTGCGTGACGATGAGACCCTGCTGCTGACCTATCTGCAGAGGCTGAGGGATTTTGGCCGGGATGCCGAGGGAGAGCCCCTGCTGCGCAGTGTCCTCAAACGCCATCGCAGTGAAGGCCTGCTGCGGATGTATGGCCTTATCAAAGGGCCGGATCTGGCACGCCAGCTGATGCAGGCCGAGTCATTCCTAATGGGGCATGAACAGGATGTGGTGGCATTGCTGACGGCGGGTCGACTGTGTTTGCGCAACGGCCTGTGGGGCAAGGCACGCAGCTATCTTGAGGCCAGCATCAATGCGCAGCCAAATGCCGAGGCGTTGATCGAGCTGGGAACCCTGCTGGACAAGATGGGTGATCGGGAGACTGCTTTGTCCTGTTACCGGGAGGCGCTACGTCTGGCGCCCTGCTGTGAACCGCCGGTGGCCGCCGAAGTCGATGTGGTGGAGCATGTCCCGCCGGCCATTGAAGCACCGGAAGTCGTCAAGCCGCTGGATGCCGTCAGGGCGTAATTCTACCCGTTCAGCACCTGACGCGATTTAGCCGCCGGGCTTCGGTGCCTGAAACTCAAACGCATCGGAATAGAAATGCGCCTCATCGAGGCCCCGCTCACGGAAGGCCGCGAAGGCGGCCCTGACCATGACCGGTGGGCCGCAGACGTAGACATCGAAGGCCGAAAAATCCTCGTCCCTTGCCGCCAGATCCGCGATTACCGCTTCGTGTACATAACCCTGCGAGCCTTGCCACTGCGTTGATGGTTCGGAAAGCACGGGCACATAGCGAAAGTCGAGGTGTTCCCGCGCCCATTTTTCTGGCAACGCATCCAGATACAGGTCTCTCTCACCGCGCACGCCCCAGTACAGCTGCATGGGTTGTGACATCTCCTTGGCAAAGGCATGTTCGAGAATGGATTTCACTGGCGCAAAGCCGGTGCCGCCGGCGACGAATAGCAGCGGCCGTGTGGAATTCTCGCGCAGAAAGAAATTACCGTGCGGCCCCTCGATGCGCAGCACGTCCTTTTCCCGCAGCTGGTCGAAGATGTAGCCGGTGAAATCCCCGCCCTCGACGTGGCGGATGTGCAGTTCCAGGAGGTGGTCGTTGAGCGGCATGTTGGCGATGGAAAAACTGCGTCGGCGGCCGTCTTTCATTAAAATATCGATGTACTGCCCGGCGAGGAAACGCAGGTGCTCGTCCTGCGGCAGCTTGAGATAGAGCCGCACCACATCGTCGGCCAGCAGTTCCTTCGTCTGCACCAACACGGGCAGGGTCTTTACCGTCAGGCATTCCACGGCGGTAATTTCCTTCACCTCGATGATCAAGTCGGAGGCGGCGCGTGCCTGACAGAAAAACGCCGTGCCGGGGGGCGAATCCCTGGCAGCCAGAGGCGTCGACCAATCCGTGCCATAATCCAGCTCACCCTCAAGCAATTGCCCCAGACAGGCACCGCAGTTGCCGCTTCGGCAGCCATAGGGAAAGGCATGGCCGTGACGTAGGGCGGCATCGAGGATCGTCTCGTCGGGCTCTATGTCAAAATGGTGCCCACTGGGCTCGAGATGTACGGTAAAAGTCATTTTGCTGGGTGACCAGAGTGAGACGGAAATGTGATTATGCGCGAAGCCACCAATGAGAGCTACCGATGAAGCCCATATTGATTGCAGGTTGCGGTGACATTGGCCAGCGTGTTGCACGGTTGTACCGAGTGCAGGGTGCCAGTGTATGGGGGATTGTGTGCAGTGAAACCAGTGCGAGGCGATTGCGTGCTGGGGGTATCGAGCCTTTACTTGGTGATTTGGCGGATCGTACGACACTGAAGGATCAGCCAACGGCGGAGGCCGTGATTTTCTACTTTGCACCGCCACCTGCACAGGGTGAGCGTGATCCCCTGATACAAAATTTTCTCGCCACTATCGACCCTGTGAGGCTACCAGCGAAGGTGGTGCTTATCAGCACCACCGCTGTATACGGCGACTGCCAGGGCGCCTGGATCACCGAGGCGCAGGCGGCAGAGCCGCAGACCGCCCGCGGCCGGCGGCGGCTGGATGCTGAAAATATCCTGCACCGCTGGGGCAAAGAAACGGGTGTGCCCTTCGTCACCCTGCGTGTCGGCGGCATCTATGGCCCTGGTCGCCTGCCGGTGGTGCGGCTGGAAAAAGGCCTGCCCATTTTAGATCCGGTCGAGTCGCCCTATACCAATCGCATCCATCAGGATGATCTTGCGCGCGTTTGCAAGGCCGCGGCGGAAAGAGGTGTTTCAGGGGAAATCTACAATGTGTCAGATGGCCATCCCAGCACCATGTCGCAATACTTCATTGACGTCGCCAAGGCTCTGGGTTTGCCGCTGCCGCCTGTTGTATCACGCGCTGAGGCGGAAAAGGTCATGAGCGCCGGCATGCTGTCCTATCTACAGGAGTCGCGCCGGTTGGAGAATCGAAAGATGAGCGAAGAACTGGCCATCGAATTGCGTTACCCTGATTTGGCTGCTGGCCTGGCGGCCTTGAAAAGGAATTAATTTCCGTTTGCTTGTCCCAAATAGGAGCCGTTCCTACAATTTAAAGTAAGCGTCACTCACAAACAGAAAACCACCAGGACAACAACACAGAGAACAACACAGAGAACAACACAGAGAACAACACAGAGGATAATATGAAACTTACTCGATACACACTTCCGGCCCTGATACTCAGCGCACTACTCATATCCCCCGCTCTCGCCCTGGCTGAAGAAAACCTCTGGGACAAGGCTAAAGAGACCACCAGCCAAAGTTGGGACGCGACCCAAAAAGGTATCGAAGAGGCTACCGAATGGAGCAAGGAAAAATCCACCGATGTCTGGAATGCTACCAAAGAAGGGGCGGCTGATGTCAGTGAATGGAGCAGGAAAAAGGCTGGAGAGGCTTGGGATGCGACGCGTGAAAGTACGGCTGAGATGCTTGAGGCATTGAAAGGGAGGGATGAAAAATCAGCTGAAGGGAGTCACCAGAACAACGGAGAAACCAAAAGCATGGAAAGAGACATTCTCTGACCATCAAAGACATTACGGAATACCTCAAGGTCAATGAGCGCAGCATCGACAGGCTGGAAGAGCAGTCAAAACAAATAAAATAATGGAATAGGATCGATCCCCGTGTCAGATCAATTTTTCAAAAAACCAATCTTGAATTCGCCCTATGAGTATCCCACTGCTCACTGGGAGCTTGATGAGTCGGGCCAGCCGACACAGAAAACAGTCAATACTCGTCGTCGAGCTGAGTTTATTACGCCAATTCCCAAACCCCGCAAGCGAAAAGGCCCCGTTGAGCAGGCGCAGATGGATTTAGGCTCAGCCATTGGCCCGGATGGTGATTCACAGCGATACGACCCTACGCCGATTATTAACCAGCTCCGTAGCCATGTGGATGAATGGCGGAAATTGAAAAACCCAAATAACTGGATGGTTACACCGGAGACAGCGAGGCTGCTACAGCACTGGCGGCATCACAAATTCAGTGAGATACGCCCATTTTTCTGTCAGATAGAGGCCGTCGAGGTGGCGATATGGCTTACCGAAGTCGCACCTAAAATGGGCAAGGCAGGCAAAATATTTCTGAATCATCTGGATAGCGCTAACAACGACGCAAACCCGGATTTAATGAGGCTGGCGTTAAAACTGGCCACCGGGGCAGGCAAGACCACCGTCATGGCAATGATTATCGCCTGGCAGATCATCAACGCGGTACGCCGCTCCAACAGCAAAAAATATTCCCGGGGTTTTCTTATTGTTGCGCCAGGCTTGACGATTAAAGACAGACTGCGTGTCTTGCTGCCCAATGATCCAGACAGTTACTATGCCAGCCGCGAGCTGGTACCCAAGGACATGCTGCCTGACTTGGAAAAGGCCAAAATCGTCATCACCAACTACCACGCCTTCAAACGACGCGAACGGATCGATATCTCCAAGGGCGGCCGTTCGTTGTTGCAAGGCCGTGGTGAAGCACTCAATACCCTTGAGACCGAAGGCCAAATGCTTCAGCGCGTGATGCCTGCATTGATGGGGATCAAAAACATCATGGTCATCAATGATGAGGCTCACCACTGTTATCGGGAAAAGCCCGAATCAGCAGAGGCTAACGAACTGAAGGGTGACGACAAAAAAGAGGCGGAAAAGAATAGCGAAGCCGCCAGACTGTGGATATCTGGCCTGGAAGCCGTCAAGCGAAAAATAGGCGTTTCCAGAGTGCTTGATCTATCGGCGACACCGTTTTTTCTACAGGGCTCCGGTTATGCAGAAGGCACCTTGTTTCCCTGGACAATGAGTGATTTCTCATTAATGGATGCCATTGAATGTGGCATTGTCAAATTGCCACGGGTGCCCATCGCCGACAACATCCCGGGCGGAGAGATGCCCAAGTTCAGGAATCTTTGGGATCACATTCGCACCAAAATGCCCAAAAAGGGGCGGGGTAAAGCAAAAAACATCGACCCGCTAAAGCTGCCTCTCGAACTGATCACCGCGCTCGATGCACTGTATGGCCATTACAAAAAGACCTTCGATCTCTGGCAATCCAGTGGCATCAAAGTCCCACCCTGTTTTATCTTGGTTTGTAACAACACCGCCACATCAAAACTGGTATACGACTATATTTCAGGCTTTTTTCAAACCGATGCCGATGGCAATACCCAGCTGGTCGATGGCCGTCTGGAGCTGTTCCGTAACTTCGATGCCAATGGTGAACGCTATGCCAGGCCGTACACCCTGCTGATCGACAGCGAGCAATTGGAATCGGGCGAAGCGCTGGACAAAAACTTCCGTGAAATGGCTGCCGATGAACTTGAACGTTACCGCAAGGAGGTCATCGAGCGTACCGGCGACATCAAACAAGCCGAATCCATCACCGACCAGGAACTGCTGCGTGAAGTCATGAACACCGTCGGCAAGGAGGGCCGACTGGGTGAAACCGTGCGCTGTGTGGTCTCCGTCTCCATGCTCACCGAGGGCTGGGATACCAACACCGTCACCCATGTTCTGGGTGTGCGGGCGTTTGGCACTCAGCTGCTTTGTGAACAGGTGATTGGCCGCGCACTGCGCAGGCAATCCTACACCCTCAACGATGACGGAAAATTTGATGTCGAATATGCCGATGTACTGGGCATACCGTTTGACTTCAATGCCAAGCCCGTCGTTGCACCACCACAGCGCCCCAGAGAGACAATCCAGGTCAAGGCGGTCAGGCCGGAGCGCGATCACCTGGAAATCCGCTTTCCTCGTGTGGAAGGCTATCGGGTAGAGCTACCGGAAGACAAACTCGAAGCCGAGTTCAACGATGACTCAGCTTTGATACTGACCCCCGAACTCACCGGTCCTTCCCGCGTTCAGCAATCCGGCATTATTGGTGAGACTATCGACCTTACCGTCGAGCATCTGGGAGACCTGCGTCGTTCATCCCTGGTGTTCTATCTGGCAACACACATCATCTATAAAAAGTGGCGCGAGCAGGGGCAACCGCCACGAACCAATCTTTTTGGCCCGGTAAAACGCATCGTCAAACAGTGGCTGGATAACTATCTGAAGTGCGAGAGCGGCACCTACCCCGCTCAGCTCATGTACTTGGAGCTGGCAGAGATGGCCTGCGAAAAGATCACCGCAGCTATTACCCAGGCAGAATCGAAAAAAGAGCGCCCTATTAAAGCGATCCTTGATGCCTACAACCCGGTGGGAAGCACCCAGCACGTCAGTTTCAACACATCGAAAACAGAGCGCTGGGAGACCGATTCGCGACGATGCCACATCAACTGGGTGGTACTGGACAGTGATTGGGAGGCCGAATTCTGCCGCGTAGTGGAAGGACACCCGCAGGTGAAAGCCTACGTGAAGAACCATAATCTCGGCCTGGAAGTGCCCTATCAATACGGATCGATCTCCCGTACTTACATTCCAGACTTTATCGTCCTGGTGGATGACGGACAGGGAAGTTCTAATGTCGCGGGAGCCAGGGATGGCGGGAGCGACCGAGGCCATGGCGACAATAACCTGCTGCACCTGATTGTCGAAATCAAAGGCTATCGTCGCGAAGATGCCAAGGTAAAGAAAACCACCATGGATACCTACTGGGTGCCCGGCGTGAATCATTTGCAAAAATATGGCCGTTGGGCCTTTGCCGAGTTTGGCGATGTTTTCCAGATGGAGAGCGATTTTGGCGAAAAAATCGCGGCTGAATTCGATAAGTTCATGACTGCCCAGACAAACAAGGAAGGGATATGATCTGCCCCGGCTTCCACTTTTTTGTCCGCCAATCCCTTGACTTTCAGGGCCAGGCTGCCGACAATTCACAGCACATCCGCCCCTTGGCAGTACGCCCCCTCAACTATCCTGAGGGTGTGCCGAACCCCTGGGGCTTTCTTGTTTCTGGCCCCTCAACCCGCACGGTCGGGGGATTCGGCCAATGACTCAACGCAATATTGCCATCCTCATTGATGGTGGCTTTTTCCTCAAGCGGCTCCCCGACCTTTTCGAACACATCGATGGCTTGCAGTCGGGCCTGAAAAAGCCCGGCACGACGCAAGACAATAAAAACACAATTCAGGGCACAGCAGCCGGAGAGGAGCGCTAATCTTGGCCAAAAAAACCAAAGCCCCCTTAAGCGTCGAAACCATCGTGCATGATGATGCCCGGCGTAAAAACATCCCCACCGCCGAATACCAGTCGGTGATGGAAAAAGAGCTGCAAAGCCCCATCCGTGTCGCCTATAAACGCCGCAACCGGGATCTTGATCCTCAACTGGTGTGGCGAGGTAAAGATGAGCAGGACTGGTCTGACCTGGTGGTGAATGCGCCGCCACTTTATATTCAGGACAAAGTGCATCCCAAGGTGCTGATCGACGACCTGAAACGGCAAACGCAAAAAGCGGAAGAGCAGGATAGCGGACAGGCAGACCTGTTTGCCGATTTTAACGGCGCACCCAGCGAAGAGGCCAAAACCGAGTTCTACCAGCACGACCAGAACTGGTCCAACCGCATGATTCTAGGCGACAGCCTGCAAGTGATGGCCTCACTGGCCGAGCGTGAAGGGCTTCAGGGCAAAGTGCAGTGCATCTATTTTGATCCCCCCTATGGCATCAAATTCAACTCCAACTTTCAGTGGTCAACCACCAGCCGGGATGTGAAGGATGGCAAGGCCGATCACATCACCCGCGAACCGGAGCAGGTGAAGGCCTTTCGGGATACCTGGCGGGATGGGATTCACTCTTATCTGACCTATTTGCGGGATCGGTTGATCGTTGCTCGGGATTTGCTCACCGAGTCAGGGTCTATTTTTGTGCAGATTGGTGATGAGAATTTACACCGAGTACGAGCATTGCTCGATGAAGTGTTTGGAGAAAATAACTTTGTATCCATCATTCAAGTACAAAAAACAGGGAGCCAAGCGGCGAGCCTTCTAGCCAATACAGTTGATTTCCTTGTTTGGTTTGCTAAGTCGAAAGATAAAATAAAGTACCGACAATTGTATAATGAACGAGTTGCAGGCCATGTTTCCTCAGACCGTTATGACCAGATTGAGTTGAATGATGGAAGTGAACGTTGGTTAAAAAAAGAAGAACTGGATCGCTCTATCGCATTACCAGAGGGTAAAGTGTTCCAACACACAAGTTTAATTAGTTCTGGCCAGTCGGCTATGGAACAGGTATTCGATTTTCACGGTCGCGACTATCGTTGTGGTTCATCTAACCATTGGAAAACAACTCTTAATGGTCTTACGAGGCTTGCACTGGCTGAGCGAGTAGCATCGGGAAGAGCAACTGTTCGTTATAAGCGATATTTAGATGATTTTTCGGTGCTTCCAATCAGTGACCGATGGGAGTCGCTACAAATTGGCACAGGGCTGATTTATGTCGTACAGACAGCCCCTTCTGTAGTGCAGCGTTGCATTTTAATGGCAACAGACCCCGGCGACCTAGTCCTAGACCCCACCTGCGGCTCCGGCACCACCGCCTATGTCGCCGAGCAATGGGGCCGTCGCTGGATCACCATCGACACCTCCAGAGTCTCTTTAGCCCTGGCCCGCGCCAGAATCATGGGCGCACGTTACCCCTACTATTTGTTGGCAGATACGCCAGAAGGGCAACAGAAGGAGGCCGAGATTGCCCGCGCGGCACCTTCCTCTTCACTCACTTATGGCCGAATTTCTCAGGGCTTCGTCTACCAGCGCGTGCCCCATATCACCTTAAAGAGCATTGCCAACAACGCCGAGATCGATGTGATTTGGGAGCGCTTTCAACCTGAACTGGAAGCACTGCGGGAGAAACTCAACAGGCGGCTGGGCACGGACTTTGAGGAGTGGAAAGTTCCCCGGGCGCCAGGCAACCCCTGGCCAGAGGCGCAGGTAAAACTGCACGCCACCATCCTCAGTGCCGACAGCGACAAGAAAAAACAGACGGCCCTGAAAAAACTCAATACGGCCCTGAAGCGCCACTATTCATTGCAGGATCTACCTGAATCGCCCTGCGACTATTGGGATGACGACAAAGGCATTGAGATTCACAAACAATGGTGGGCATTGCGCATCGCCCGCCAGCGGGAGATCGATGCTTCCATTGCCGCCAAGGCGGGGCAGGAGTATCTCTACGACAAGCCCTATGAGGACAAAAAGAAGGTGCGCGTTGCCGGGCCGTTTACTGTCGAGAGTCTGTCACCCCATCGTGCCCTGGGTCTGGATGAAAACGATGAGCTGATCGACCCCATGGCGGACAGGGGCGATGAGTTTGCCGATACTCAGGACTTCACCCACATTATTCTGGAGAACCTGAAAATCGCCGGGGTGCAGCAGGCGCACAAAACGGACAAGATCAATTTCACCGCCATTAAACCCTGGCCGGGTTATTTCATCTGTGCCGAAGGGCGCTATATGGAGGGAGGTGAAGCGTCCGGTGTGGAACGCCGTGCGGCCATCTTTATCGGCCCGGAGTTTGGCACCGTCTCTCGCCCTGACCTGGTGACGGCGGCGCGTGAGGCAGGCGATGCGGATTTTGACATGCTGATCGCCTGCGCCTTTAACTATGAGGCCCATGCCACTGAGTTCAACAAACTGGGCCGCATTCCGGTGTTAAAGGCGCGTATGAATGCCGATCTGCACATGGCGGAGGATCTTAAAAACACCGACAAGGCCAACCTGTTTGTGATTTTTGGTGAACCGGATATCGACATTATCGAAACAGATGACAAACGGATTCAGGTCAAGGTCAATGGCGTTGATGTGTTTCACCCCAATACGGGCGAGGTGCGCAGCGACAATGCCGATGGCATTGCCTGCTGGTTTGTCGATACCGACTACAATGAAGAGAGTTTCTTTGTGCGCCAAGCCTATTTTCTGGGCGCTAACGATCCCTACAAGGCGCTGAAAAACACGCTGAAAGCGGAGATCAACGAAGAGGCCTGGCAGTCGCTCTACAGCGATACCTCACGCCCCTTTGACAGGCCCACCTCGGGCCGCATTGCCGTCAAGGTGATCAACCACCTGGGCGATGAAGTGATGAAAGTGTTTGGGGTATAACGCCATGGAATTCAGAATTGCTGACACCTTTACCGAGAGCCTGGGAAAACTGACCGGGCAGGAACAAAAGGCAGTGAAAACAGCTGCCTTTGATTTGCAAATGAACCCTGCCAATCCAGGGCTGCGCCTTCACAAACTGGAAAAGGTCAAAGATCCCAATTTCTGGTCAGCCAGCGCCAATATGGATCTGCGCATTATTCTGCATAAAACTGCGCAGAGCCTGTTGCTCTGTTATGTAAATCACCATGACAAGGCCTATGCGTGGGCGGCAAGGCGTAAACTGGAGGCGCACCCAACCACGGGTGCCGCTCAGTTGGTTGAGCTGCGTGAGACGCTTAAAGAGATCACCGTTTCGGTTTACAAACAGGAAACAACCTATCCCGCCACGTTGCCCAAGCCCTATGCCAGCATCGCTGAAGCGGAGCTGCTTGCCTATGGCGTTCCCCAGGACTGGATTGCAGAGGTTAAACAGGCCGATGTGGACTCTATTCTCAACATAGCCGAACGCCTGCCTGCTGAGGCGGCAGAAGCGCTGTTAGAGATTGCCGTCGGCGGCACGCCACAGATCGCCCAACGACTGCCCGCCGGGGCCAGCCCTTTCGATCATCCCGATGCCATGCGCCGCTTTCGCGTGATGAGCGACGTGGACGAGCTGAAGCTGGCATTGGAGTACCCGTGGGACAAATGGACACTCTTTTTACACCCTGCCCAGCATGATTTGGTGGAGAAGAACTTTAACGGCCCTGCGCGTGTTTCCGGTTCGGCAGGCACGGGAAAAACCATTGTTGCGTTGCATCGTGCCGCTTGTCTCGCCCGCAATAATCCTGATGCCCGTGTATTGCTCACCACGTTCTCGGATATCCTCGCCAATGCCCTGCGAGACAAATTAAAACGACTGATCAGTGAGGAGCTACGCCTGGGGGAGCGGTTGGAGGTCTATTCGCTTAAGGAGATCGGTCTACGGCAATATACGGCAAACTTCGGGCGACCCGATTTGGTGGACGAGGAGACCGTCAAAGGGTTTATCCAGCAAGCAGCGGCCCGGCACCATTCAACATACAGCCCACGTTTTTTGTTTAATGAATGGAGCCATGTGGTTGATGCCTGGCAGCTGAACGCCTGGGAGGGTTACCGTGATGTCAAGCGAATGGGCAGGAAGACTCGGCTGTCTGAAGAGAAGCGCCAGCACCTATGGCAGGTCTATTCAGAGGTGAAAACGGCGCTGAAGAGTGCCGGCCTAATCACGGAGGCGGAGATGTTTACCCGCCTGGCGGAAAAGTTTGCATCAAATTGTCGTCCGGTGTTCGATTACGCCATTGTGGACGAGGCGCAGGATATCTCCATTTCCCAGCTTCGTTTCATTGCCGCATTGGGCAACAATCGGCCCAATAGTCTGTTCTTCTCTGGAGACCTGGGCCAGCGTATTTTCCAACAGCCTTTTTCCTGGAAGTCTCTTGGCGTTGATATTCGTGGCCGTTCCAGCACGTTGAGAATCAACTATCGAACCTCCCATCAGATTCGCAGACAGGCAGATCGGTTGCTTAATAACGAAATTATCGATGGTGATGGCAATACAGAAGACCGCAATGGAACAGTATCTCTCTTTAACGGCCCTGCGCCCATCATCCGGTTGGCTGACAGTGAAGATGCCGAGCGTAATCTCGTGGCTGAACAGCTTCGGAAATATATTGCCCTGGGAATTGAACCCCATGAGATAGGCGTGTTTGTGCGTTCCGACGATGAATTACAGCGTGCAAGCAATGCCATTCAAAAAGCCGATTTGCCGATCAATATAATGAACAAACGCATGGAAAGCGTGGTGGGCAAACTGGTGCTGAGTACCATGCATCTGGCCAAAGGCCTGGAGTTCAAGGCAGTCGTCGTGATGGCGTGTGATGATGACATCATTCCCCTTGAATCCCGCTTGTCCTCTGTGTCAGATGATACGGTTGACCTTGAAGAGGTTTACAACACTGAACGACATTTGCTCTATGTTGCCTGCACTCGTGCGAGGGATTATTTGTTAGTGACGGGCGTTGAGCCTGGATCTGAGTTTTTGGATGATCTGACGCATTAAATTAATGGGGGCTTTGTCATCATTATCGTTTTGGATCTTCAGAGATTAATCGGAAGTACCTGATGTATATTGATTAATGGCCCAGAAAAGGGCCAAAAGAGGTATTATATGAGTGAGCAGGATATTCGCTGGAAACAGCGATTTAATAATTTTCAGCGCGCATTTTTATTGTTGCGCGAAGCCATGGAAAGTGATCTGGATAAAATGAGCCAACTGGAAAAAGAGGGTATTATCCAGCGTTTTGAATACACTTTTGAACTGGCATGGAATGTATTAAGAGACAGAATGGAATATGACGGCATTCAACCGGATAAAATTTCACCCAAATCTGTGGTGCGGCAGGCGTATGCCAATAAATACATCAATGACGCCGATATCTGGCTGAAAATGATTGGGGATCGTAATTTAATGAGTCATACCTATGACTTTTCAAAATTTGAGGCGGTCATTAAAAGTATTGAAGCATGGTATCTGCCAATGCTTAATGACTGGTATATGCAACTGTTGGCTGAAGCTAATGATCCATCGGTATAAAGATGCGTGATACGGGGCTGACAAAAGCGCAACTAAGAATTCTGGGAAAAGTGTTTGCACGGCATCCGCAAATTGAGCAGGTTAAAATTTACGGTTCGCGCGCAAAAGGTAATTACCATCCACGCAGCGATATTGATCTGGCAGCCTATGGCGACGCATTAAATCGCTCGGTTATTGCCGATGTACTGCTTGATTTGGATGATTCGGATATTCCCTATCAGGTTGATTTACATGATTACCATGATTTAAAAAATAAAAGCCTGACTGAACACATTGATCGAGTAGGTTTTGCTGTGTATCAGCGAGCATCGCAATAGTAAACAAAGTCACAATATCAACGATTAAAGGGGTCAGAGCCGAATGGCACTAAGTTAAGCCTCTTTAGCACAAAAAAATATCAGCAACTACGGGCATAAAATGGCATAATTTGCCATGCGAAATCAAACGCCTTTATTCCCAGATTTTCACC
>JAKIUN010000068.1 GCA_021647505.1 Gammaproteobacteria bacterium | reverse complement strand
ACACGCGGCGCCATCTCGTTGACCAGAAGCTGACCATCGAGCTGAAAAAACTCAATCGCCAGCACCCCGACATACTCCAGGTGTTCGAGCAGGCGTTGCGCATAATCTTCCGCCAATCCTTGCATGGGATCATCCGGCAGGCTGACGGAACGCTGTAAAATACCGGCTGCGTGCCAATTCTCCGTCAACGGGTAGAAGGCCATCTCGCCGGCCAGGTTTCTGACCGCAATAATAGAAACCTCCCGCTCAAAGGCAACGACCCCCTCCAGAATGGCCGCTGCGCCATTGATTCCTTCCCAGGCAACCATCAGTTCCGCCGGGTCACGCAACCACTGCTGACCCTTGCCATCGTAACCCAGGGTTCGGGTCTTGAGGATGGCGGGCAGACCTATTTTCGCCACCGCCTGCTGCAAATCACCCAGACTGTCTACCGCCATGAAGGGTGCGGTATCGATGCCCAGTTCGTTGAACAGGCTTTTCTCATGCAGACGATCCCTGGCAGTCGCCAGCGCTTGCGGCGGTGGATAGACGGGCAATTTGCCGTTTAAATACTCCACCGTAGCGGCAGGTACACTTTCGAATTCGTAGGTGACCCTGTCCACGCTCCCGGCCAGGCGTTGCAGTGCGGCTTCATCATCGAAATTGGCGCACAGGTGTTCACCGAGTGGCGCCGCGCAGGCGTCAGGCACGGGGCAAAGAAAAACGAACTCGAGCCCCAGCGGATAGCCTGCCAGGGCCAGCATGCGGGCAAGCTGTCCACCGCCAAGAACACCGACCCTCATGCTCAGACTTCCCTTGGATCAGAGTGGCTCAGAACCCGTTCTGTCTGACGCAGGCGATACGCCTTGAGCGCGGTGCGAATCGCCGCATGTTTGTTCCCCAGCATGGCCGCCGCCAACAGCGCTGCATTGACCGCACCCGGCCGGCCAATGGACAGGGTGCCCACCGGGATACCCGCAGGCATCTGGGCAATGGACAGTAATGAGTCCATGCCGTTGAGGGCCTTTGACTGCACCGGCACGCCAAGCACCGGCAACACGGTCTTGGATGCGGTCATGCCCGGCAGGTGCGCCGCGCCTCCGGCACCGGCAATAATGACTTCAATACCGCGCCCTTCTGCTTCTTCGGCATAGCGAAACAGCTTGTCCGGGGTACGGTGGGCAGAAACCACTTCGGCCTCGAAGGACACATTCAGCTCCTCCAGGGTTTCGGCGGCATGACGCATGGTCTCCCAGTCCGAGGTCGAGCCCATGATGATGCCAACCAGTGGCTTCATTGTTTTTCTCCCGTCAGTGTCAGAATTTCTCTGCACGCGATACGTCCACATGGTTCAGAAATAGAATCATCGCGCATGAAATCACCGCTCTGCATCACGCACAATAGGGTGGTGATTTTACATTGAAAAAACCGTTTCGACGCGTTGATAATCAATGCTGATGCGCTGTTTACCGGCCACCGGCCGGAACAGTTCGTCGGCAAAGGCGACGTGGTCGGGATGTTCACGGTAGCTATCGATGACGGCCGGATGACAGAAGCGCACCAGCCAGGTGTAGCGGTACTTTGCCTTCTCCTGCACCGCCTTGCCGGTCACCACCTCACGTACGCCGGGGATGGCGCCGAGCATCCGACGGCCCTCGGCCATCATCTTCTCGACGCCGGCTTCATCAATACCTTCTACGTTGTAGATGATCAAATGTTCCACTGGCGTCCACGACCGGCAACACGACAATACTTCAGCGGCACGCCCTGCCGAACCCCAGCGGCGCATACCGTGCTCGGCTTCTGCCGCTATTGCCTCACGGATACTCACCAGCAGAGCTGTGTAGCCGCTGCCATGACAGGATTTTGCAGCGTTACGGATCGTCGCCCCGGCGACGTCAGCAAGCGCCGTGGCGTCATTGATCTTGGCCACGCCGTTGCCGATCAGCCGCCGGAGCTGATCGTCGGAAAGCCCGCTAGCAGCCTGGATCACCAGCGGGATATCCAGGGCCTTGTTGATCTGTTTCAGGCACTGCCAATCCAGTGTCGGCTTGTCTTTCACACAACCGACGGAAACAGCGAGAAAATCCACCCCGGTCTTCTCCACGTAAGCCTGGGCTTCCGCCACCAGGGTATCGGCATCCTCGCTCTCGCCCCCCGGCACATAGCCCAGATCCCCTTCTACGGGCACGCCACAGGCGTGGGCCATCGCGACGATTTCACGGGAGGTGGCAATATGCTCAAGCAGAGGTTGGTGAGAGGCGTCTACCATCACCCCGTTGCAACCCCGGTTGATTGCGCGCACCGCCGAATCAAGGCTGGCGCCGTGGTTCAGATGGATGGCCACCGGCACTGAGGATCGGCCTGCGGCGGCCTCCACCGCCGGCATCATCAGCTCGAAATCAACATCGTCGAAGTCGGATTCGGACAGGCTCAGGATCACCGGTGCACGGGCTCGTTCCGCCGCCGCCATAATGCCTTGTAGAAAATCCAGGCTGAGCAGATCAAATGCCCCGACGGCATAGCCATGATCATGGGCGTGGCGGAGCATGTCTTTCATATCAACGAGTGGCATCGTGCGTTACCTTACGAAGAGACTGTCACAGCAGGTCGATAATCTACCAGATTAAGCCATCCCCACAGTCAACCATGGCTATATCAGCTTTCCTTTGGGATGCGAAGATGCATCATACCGTAAGCCGACGGGTTTTCTGCACCAGGCGATAGAGTGAGCGGGCATTGTTGAAGCGCAATACCTGCTCCAGAGGCACCCAGCGAACCTCATGTGCTTCATCACTGCCAGGCAATGGTATCCGGTCATCAATCTCGACAAGAAAACGGGGATCGAAATGCTGGTGGCGCGGATCGTGTTCACTGGCATAAATGGTGTGCACGTCCACATCGAAGATATCTTCGCTCAACAATTTGATCTGCGACGCATCGACGCCGGACTCTTCGGCGGTCTCCTTCAATGCCACGCTGACGATATCGGTCTCACCATCGGCATGGCCGCCGAGCTGTAGCCAGAGGCCCAGTTTACGGTGATGCAGCATTAATACATGGCTGCGTGTCGGGTTGACCACCCAGGTTGAAGCGGTGACATGACCGGGCTCGAGGCTACGGTCAAAACAGTTTTCATGTTGCAGGATGAAACGTCGTGTACGCTCAACCATCGCCGCCTCTTCCAGATAGGGCGTTTCATAGCGTGCCAGCAATTGTAAAAGCTGTTGTCGATGCATCTCTCTCAGTCTGTTGTGATTCTGGGTTAAATGCCGGAAAGATTCTTTATGGCCCGTACTGCGGCATTGGCGGCGGCGTCGATATCGGCCTCTTTCCCGGCCAGTGTGAGGCGGCCAAACGCACCCACTGCACGGGCGTCCACCAGGGTGATATTGGCGGCCTTTTCGGCCTCGTTGGCGGCATAGACGACATAGCCTGCCGGTTCTGTCTCAAGAATAAACATGCTCTGTCCCGGCAGGATCATCGAGCCCCGGCGATCCTGTCGGTTGATCAGAACGGCATGATCGGGGGTGATCGAACGCACGATCTCTTTCCAGGCAATACGGCATTTCTGGCGCGACTCCAGTGTGGTATCCAGTGCATTGAGGACACTGCTACCGGCCTCGATCACATCGCTCTGATCGCGGTGATGAAACACCATGGAACCAAACGCACGCTCGACAACCTGCAACCCGAGATGTACCCGGGTTGCCTTCAGGGCAACATCAGTGAGCCTATGTACCGCCATGCCTGGAGCGATTTCCATCCATAGGCAGGCATTACCCGGCACAGGCAGAAAACCTTGTGAGGCAGTGCCCATATAGGTGGCCAGCTGTGGTTGCAGCGAGTCGATGTACACATAGGTTCTTAATTTGATCATGTAAATTCTACGGCTTATTTATCCACTAACCTCGGGGGTTCTGCCGCAGATCGCGGTTTTAACCTGGATCAAGCATTCGACCCGGAGCCTGTTGTACCAGTGAGTTGTTCATCGACCCCAGGGCGGGGTTCCAGCTGGTGCTGCAAACATGTCGAGACGCGCGGGAAACAAAACGCCGCCAACAGCGAAAAAGGCGCAGTCACCCATAACGACAACGGCACCCAGTAGTTCATCAGCCGATAGCTACCCGGGTATAACACTGGGTGAGGGTGTCAGATTACGATGTTCAATCCGGCCATACGCGACGACCTCCACCGCTCAGGAAAGAACTCGGCTGGGTGGATTTGTCCTTCACCGGTGAAGGCTTCGGCTTTACGCGGGATGCCACAGGCTTCTTCGGCCGGGCTGTCTTCACCGGGGTGCCAGCGTCAGTCTTCACCGGCGCATCGGCTTGGCCGGCGACGCCCGCCTTGGTCTTGCGCATGGAATTGACGAGCTTCTGTCGTGTCGCGTCCTTATCGGTCATGTGTAATTACCTCGCTGATCAATTGATCGAGTTCCGCTGCAGCAGCTGCACCGCGTCGGCCCATATGAAAAACACTCCTGCCCTCCAGCGCACTGGCGCGGTACACGGCGCGGCGTCGAATCGCCGTCGCCGCCACCGCTATATCCAGTTCCGCCAACGCGTCGGGCATCAGCCGTGACAGGGTTGTGCGCGCTTCAAGCTGACTGATAACCAGTAAAGCCGCCAAGCCGGGATTAACTTCGCGCGCCTGTTCAAGTGCCCGCTCCAAGTGCACCATCGCCCACAGGTCGAGCGGAGAAGGCTGCACCGGAATCAGCGCAAAATCGCCAACCCGCAGTGCGGCATGTGTCTGCGGCGCCAGTACTGAAGGTGGACAATCAATGATGATGCGGCGATAGCGCGTCCGCAGATCGACAACCTGCGCATCAAGATCAGCGGCTATCGCAAATACGGGGGGGAGTAACTCCTCGTACTCGCTGTTGGCGTACCATTGCGAGGCTGAACCCTGTGGATCGGCATCGAGTATCACCGTCGGCTCGTTGCGTGCAAAAGCAGCCGCCAGATTCAGACTGAGCGTGGTCTTGCCCACACCACCTTTGTTGCCAACCAGCACGATCACAGACATGATGACAATCTCAGGGGCTGGCGTTGGCGGTGTACAACGCGTCGAGCTGCACGGCAAAATCCCGCTGTTCTATGGCAAGCTCGTCCGCACCTTCCGCAGCATTAATCGTAATGTTCACATAATCGCGGCCGAAACCCATATCTGGATACAGGCCTTCGCGCTCCGACAGTTCTGCGGCACGATCAAGAAAGTCGCGCAAGGCTTCGTAATCCGAAAATCCGTAGCGCTTTTCCAGGCAATTGGGACGCTTGCGCTCCCGCCACTCCTTGCTCATAGCCGCTCCTCAGAAAGTGGCGCGTTCCGCTGACACTCTGGCAACAGAACCTTCCAGCTCTTCGAGCCAGCGGGCATACTCATCAACATGGTGCCTCTCTTCCACGAGGAGCGTCTCGAAAAACAAGCGATTATCGTGGTCGCCTGCAGCGGCGCAGTAGCGGGTGGCATTATCGTACAGCTGGACAATTTCTCTTTCAAAACTGTGATTTTGCAGTAGCAGTTCACGCAGCGTAGAGCCCAGACGAGCCGGCCTGAGTTGTGAGGCATTGGGTGCGACACCGAGTGCCAACATGCGGGCAATGATGCGATCAACATGTCCCATCTCTTCGCTGACCTCCTGGCTCAGGCGCCGTGCAGCATCGTCCAGCCCCCAGCTCGCAACCAGGCGTGCTTGGGTACTGTACTGCTGCACCGCTGAGAACTCGAGGCTCAGCGCCCGGCCAAGATAACCGAGGACGTGCCGATCAGCGCTGGTGTAAAGCATGATGGAAAATCCCGATTAAGTAGCGGCGCGCTTGCCTGTAAAGCCCGTCCCGCTATTGAGTACCGGTTCCACTTCACTGTGCGGGCGAGCGATAATATGCGCAGCGATCAGGCCATCACCCACCCGTTCGCAGGCATCTGCACCTGCACGCACCGCCGCGTTCACCGCACCGGTCTCGCCACGCACCAGCACGGTAACATAACCACCGCCGACGAATTCGCGGCCGATAAGGTGCACTTCTGCGGCCTTGGTCATGGCGTCTGCCGCCTCGATTGCGGGCACCAGCCCGCGGGTCTCGATCATGCCCAGTGCAATACCGTAGTTGTCGTTGCTCATGGCTTGGTTCTCCTGTTAAATAAATGACGGGCTCGCAAAAAACAAGTCCCCGGTTTGGGTCGATTAAAATACCCACCTGACACGCAATGGTTTGAGGCATATAAGCAAACTATGCAATCTCTCCCCAGCGCAGCCAGGCGGAATGGTTCAACGAGCTAGAACAACACCTGATAAGCGAGTCCCGAATACCTTACTTGGAATCCGCTTGGCCAATATTACCGGTGGGTAATACAGGCTCAACTTCACGATGCGGACGAGCGATGATGTGTGCAGCAATAAGACCGTCACCGACCCGTTCACAGGCATCGGCACCCGCACGCACGGCCGCATTCACCGCACCCGTTTCACCGCGTACCAGCACCGTGACGTAACCACCACCGACGAATTCACGGCCAATGAGGCGTACTTCCGCAGCCTTGGTCATGGCATCTGCTGCCTCAATCGCAGGCACCAGCCCACGCGTTTCAATCATGCCCAGCGCAATACCGTAATTATCATTTGCCATTGGTTTGTTCTCCGTCGTTACTTATTGTTAAATAAATAAATCAGCCAGCATCACGGTGCGGCGCACCGTCTATGCCTTAAATTTGTTGTCGAGAATGGGCTCAACCTCACGGTGTGGGCGGGCAATGATATGTGCGGCAATAAGGCCGTCACCTACCCGTTCACAGGCATCCGCACCCGCACGCACGGCCGCATTGACCGCACCGGTCTCACCGCGCACCAAAATGGTGACGTAACCACCACCGACGAACTCGCGGCCAATAAGGCGCACTTCCGCAGCCTTGGTCATGGCGTCTGCCGCCTCAATTGCGGGTACCAGCCCACGTGTTTCAATCATGCCCAGTGCAATGCCGTAATTGTCGCTTGCCATCTTTAGTATCTCCTGCTGACTCGGTTCTATCATTTAGTGAGTGTTAAAATAATTGAAAATCTCTATTACCCTGCCTGGTCGGCCAAGCAGTCGCTTATGCTCCCTTGATCAATAATTCCGCCAATGGTGAGGTCGGTAAGAATGCCGAAATCGCCCGCGGCATACCGTGCAGCCGAACCACTCACGGTGAACACCCAGTTGCCCTCACGGGCACCAACCGGATCGACCGCCACCAGACGCCTGCCGTCACGATCGCGTAACACGCGCAGACTGATCAGCTTCAGACCGGCGATGCGCTGAGTACACACGAGCGGCGCCTCGACCTGTAAAATCTCCATCAGCGCTCACCCTCTTCCGCTGCATCCCCTTCCGGTGGCCAGTAGTCGATGATGCCAACGATCGTGAAATCGCTCGGATACTCTTTGCTTCCCGCAGCCTCGCGGGCAGCGGAACTGCCGACACAGATCACCCAGTCGCCGGGCACGCAGCCGACACTATCAACGGCAACCAAAAGCGCACTGCCATCACGCACCACCTGCAGGTGCTTGTGTTCAAGACCCGGGATACGATTGGTCGACACCAGGGGGTTTACAATCTGACAAATTTTCATCCGCGGGCTTCCTGTGTCGCCTGTGCGTTGACCGAACAAGCCAGCACTTCGATGCGACCACCGACGTTACAGTCGCGAACCACCTGCAAGGTGTGCAGCAAGCCACTCTCGGCGAGCTTCGCGTAACGCGTAGTCAAGGCATCCGTCACACGGGCGCAATGTTTGATCGCACGCTCACGCGCGCCCGGTACCTGGCCATGGTAGTCATAACGCACCACCACCGGAATGGGCAGGCCATGCGAGACATTGAGTTTGGTAAAAATACTCACCCCGACATCGAGATCCTGCGTGGCCTCTTCAACGGTGTCGAGGTAGGCGAAATAGGTCAGGTTGCGTAGCTGCACTTCCTCAAAACCAATGCCCGCACCGATAAAACGCTCGGCGTGGCCGATGTCCTCATAATGTTCGCCGTGGAAAGCACGTACATAATCGATCTGCGAAAAATTGTTGGCAATCAGCCGGGTAATCAGTTTCGCCATACCCGGGGCAACGTTATCAGCCGTGGCGTAGACAAGCTCGGTGATGCGTGCCTCTGCCTCGTAAGCAGATAAGCGCAGGGTCTGTTTGCGAACCTCATCGGCATCCAGGTAACGCTCAAGACCCATATCACCGCTGGCATCCGGCACGTGTACGCGAATCACGTCGGTATCTGTATCCAGCCCTATCAATAACAGGTCAATAGAGGCGCCACAGCAAAAACTGTTTTCTATCGCCTGGCGGAAAGCACACAGCTGATCAAGCCCGCCCTGTGCGGCACGGGTCGCATCGGAGCCGTGCGCGGCACAACCCTGATTGTCAGGGTCGCCCGAACTGTAATGATAGACGGCCACCTTGAGGTAGCGCGTCGGCATGTCGGTGTCATTGGGCCGACCTTCACGAAGCCGCAGCATCTCGGTCTCCACCCATTTTTGAATGCTGTCATCAACATCAAACATGGCGCCCGCATAAGACTTGCGGCGCACGGCCCGGTAAGGCAACCGCAATACATAGCGAATCACATGCGCCAACCGACCATCGGCGCAGGGCGACACGTCCAGGGTGTGGAATCCACAGTCCTGAATAAAGGTGTGAAACGCCTGTTCTTCTTCCACTGAGCCCAGCGGGGCCTCGGTAAAAAACTCGTCGCAAAAGCGACGGTAGGTCTCGAACAGACACCAGGCAAACAGACGGCGCATATCGAGCTGATTCACCCAGGCATCTCCCAGAATCTCCGCAGGAAGATCAAAACCCAGCTGTTCGCGCGCAATGGATTGCGCCTGCACCTCAAACCCTTCCTCATGTTGCAGCGCGGAGATCCGTTTCAGAACCGGGACAATGGCATCGAAGGAAGCCTTCACGCAGCGCTCATAATCAAACAGCTGCTGATTCTCATCGACGCGCGTCAATGCATGGGTTTCATGCCTGCCCTGCGCTACAGCCGGTCGCGCCGCGCCAATCGTGCCTCGCCTGAACGAGTTGGATTGGCTACTGGATTTACCCAGGGGCGCCGTTGTCTGCGACCAGCAGAGCGAGCGTGGATGATTGCGACGTGAATTCAGCATTACGACTTAAATCGGGGTCAGCCCCGCGCGCCCCCTGAGTAGGTCACCAGAGAGCCCTTTTCGGTACTGCCACTGCCACCTGTCACCTTACTGACGGGTTCGCTCAATGCTTCATTTCTCTTGCTCGGCGGGGTTGGGGCGATTGCGTTACCGCGGCGGGTTGGATTACGCCGCATGGCGGATCTGCCTTCAGTGCCGGTAACAAGGTCTCCAGTATCCCAGTCATTACCCGTGATCTTTGAGCCGATGCCTTCGCCACTGATGCGGGACTTCACGCGACCTTCGATGCTAGCCACCGTCTCCGGCCGTGGCGATTCTGCGCGCACCGAACCATCGCGTGCTGAACCCTGAGTCGCACGGGCAGAACGAAACTCTTCCGTGCCCGTTACCTTGCCGGTGGCCATACCGAACGGCCCGGTGATCTGGCCCTGAGCATAACGGGTTCCCGTCACACCAGCCGGATCGTCTTGCGCGGTCTGAGTGGCCATGTTGGCAATACTGAACTGCCCCCAAGGCGCATTTTCACCCAGCGACTGTGGGAAATCCGGACTGGCGGGCTCCGCAGCGGTCGCCGCACAGGCACCCGCATACTGGTCGGCGCCGATATAGGGCGTCCCCGTCAATGACTCACAGCTGCCCTTTTCAGTCCCGGTCATTTTTCCACCGATGCCGGGCTGCTGGCCGGTCATCACGGCACCCGCAGTGCCTCGTTGCACCGAAGTACGCGCCGCAGCGGTGGCTGACGCCTCTGGCTTGCAATAATTGTAGTATTGCTCTGCACCCGCATAGCCAGTACCGGTAATCGCCTTGCAGGTACCGGGTTCGTCACCCGTGACCTTGCCGGAACGTCCGGTCATGGTGCCCGTCACCAACTTACCGCTAAATGTCTGTGAGGCGCCCACCTTGGCGTCCTGCGGTGCCGGCGTAGTGGCGCAAAAATCACGGTACTGTTCCCCGCCGACGTAGTCATCGCCACTGATAATACGACAGCTGCCGGGCTCATCGCCGGTAACCCGCTCGCTGCGCCCGACCATGGTACCGGTCACGGAACCACCGCGCAGGGTGTTGGTGAGACCGACTTTGCTCGGCACTTTGGCCGGCATCTGATCCTCACCCGTCTGCATATACTGGCTGCCGGTCAATTCGCGCCCGGCACCGGACTCGTCGCCCGTTACCTTGGATGAACGACCCACCTTGTTGCCGGTCACCGACTGACCCTTGCGGGTTTCGGCACGCGCCACTTTGGCGGGAGCCGGGACGGGAGCAGACTCAGATCGAGCGCCGCAGAAGGTCTCTGCATGCCCTGCTCCCAAGTATTCAACACCCGTCACCTGCTGACAGCTGCCAGGCTCATCACCGGTCACATGGTGGCTGCGACCCAGCTCATTGCCGGTCACCGCGTTGCCACGAAGGGTAGCGCTCAGACCAACCTTGGACGACATCTTGTTAGGCTCGGACTGACAGAAGTCACGAAAAATATCCGCACCCATATATTCGGTGCCCGTCACATCGCGACAGGTACTGGGCTCGTCACCTGTGGTCTTATGACTACGGCCCACCATGGTGCCGGTGACGGTCTGACCGTAACTGGTTTCGCCTGCACCCACTTTCCAGGGGGCATCTTGCGCCGCACCCACCGAGGCATTCTTTGGCGGACGAATACGACCACAGGGCGAACTCTTTTTCTGCCCGGTTTTGCCCTGGCGGCTACGCTGCGTACGCAGTGCCTGAGCCAGTTCACGACCGGAAATCAGGGGGTTGGCCACACGCACGGTTTGCGCGGCGGTCATGCCGTTGGCGCTCACACCCGCCTTGCCGCGAGCAGACATTGCCTGACGGCGTGCCAGCGCAGTCACGCGGCTGTTGTTCGCGGCACTGGCCTGCACCGTCGTGCGTCGCTTTACTGAGCGTTGCGATTTACGCGATCTGGCGCTAGTCGTCGATACCTCGGCAACTTTGTCTCCGTTGCAGTCCCCTTTGCAACCACAACCACAATCTGTGGGCGGTTTTTCTGTCACCGCGTCCGTCATCTTTTTTCCTGTAGATTCCGGGCCACGCACCCGATCACGACTGCTCACGCTGCTCTTTCCATGCGTTGACATTGCCTGTCGACGAGCGACCACCACAGCACGACTGCTACTCACGCTGGCAGCAGAAGGGCTTCTGGCAGCAACGGCCGTTGGCCGCCTGCTTGATGCGCCTTGTGCATCTTTTTTCTGCGCAGGCGTTCTCGCTGCAACAGGAGCCGGCGGCATCCGCACACGATCATGACTGCTCACACTGCGCTTACCACCCGTGGACATTGCCTCGCGACGAGCCACGGAAGCGGCACGCCCTGTTGTACCCGCAGACTCTGAGTAAGCGGCAGGTTTCGCGCTTGTCGCGGAAACCGTACTGTTAGCTGTTGCCTTACCGCCACTGATCAAGGCTTGGCGCCTAGCGAGTGCGGCCTGGCGTCCGCTACTGTTTTTGTTGACAGTCTGTGCCATCGTAAACCCCGTCACGTTGTTTGCTGTGTTCGAACCTTGTCAGTAGCTGCCCCAAACTTGGGGCAGCTACCATGGAGTCCCTAGCCGCGACCCTCGTAAACCACAAAACAGACACCCTGACTTTGGGTGTAAGTATCGTAGCCGAGCAAACGGACATGGTGATCCGGATAGGAGCGGCGACAAGCTTCCAGCTCATCAAGTACGCGATCAAGGCTTGTTTCACCGAAAAACGGCAGCTTCCACATGGTCCAATAATGATTGAATGCACGGCTTGGATGCTCGTGCTCAATGGATGGGGTCCAGCCCTGCGCGATAACGTAGTTTATCTGCGCTTCAACCTCTTGCTGGGTCAGTTTGGGCAGGAAGCTGAAAGTCTCCAGCGTAACAGTGGTCTGGTAGTCGCCCATTTCATGCGTGCCAGTCATAATAATTTCCTCATATTAATTTAGCTTCGGTTCGCTAACAGCTGTTTACTTGACATCCAGCTTGTCAATGGTATCGAACTCGAACTTGATCTCTTTCCAGGTCTCCATTGCGATAGCCAGCTCTGGACTGTGGCGGGCAGCTTCGGTGAGAATTTCCTTCGCCTCACGCTCAAGCTCACGCCCTTCGTTGCGCGCCTTAACACAGGCTTCCAGTGCGACACGGTTTGCAGCGGCACCCGCAGCATTGCCCCACGGATGGCCCTGGGTTCCACCACCAAACTGGAACACCGCATCGTCACCAAAGATGGCGAGCAGGGCCGGCATGTGCCAGACATGGATGCCACCAGAGGCGACCGCGAAGACACCCGGCATTGAGCCCCAGTCCTGGTCAAAGAAGATACCGCGTGAACGATCTTCAGGAATAAATGATTCGCGCAACTGATCAACAAAGCCCAGCGTCGCATTGCGATCACCTTCGAGCTTACCCACCACGGTACCCGTGTGCAGATGGTCACCGCCGGAAAGACGCAGGCACTTGGCCAGCACGCGGAAATGGATACCATGTTTCGGATGGCGATCAATAACACCATGCATGGCACGGTGAATGTGCAGCAACATGCCGTTTTTGCGGCACCACTTCGCCAGACCTGTGTTGGCCGTAAAGCCAGCCGTCAGGAAATCGTGCATGATGATCGGCTGTCCCAATTCCTTGGCGAACTCGGCACGCTCATACATCTGCTCAGGATCAGCGGCGGTGACGTTCAGGTAGTGGCCCTTGCGTTCACCGGTCTCTTCCTGGGACTTGCTAACAGCCTCGGCAACAAATTCAAAACGGTTCTGCCAACGCATGAACGGCTGACAGTTGACGTTCTCGTCGTCCTTGGTGAAGTCCAGGCCGCCGCGCAGGCATTCGTACACCGCACGACCATAGTTCTTTGCCGACAGGCCCAGCTTGGGTTTGATCGTAGCGCCCAGTAATGGACGGCCATACTTGTTCATCTTGTCACGTTCAACCTGAATACCGCTCGGTGGACCCATGCAAGTCTTGATGTAGGCAATCGGGAAGCGAATATCTTCCAGACGCAGATGTCTGAGTGCCTTGAAGCCAAAAACGTTACCCACCAACGAAGTCAGCACGTTAACCACTGAACCCTCTTCGAACAGATCGATAGGATAAGCAATAAAAACGTAGAAGGCTTCCGGGTCACCCGGCACATCTTCGATGCGGTAGGCGCGGCCTTTGTAATATTCGAGATCGGTCAGATATTCAGACCAGACAGTACTCCAGGTGCCTGTTGATGACTCAGCAGCCACAGCAGCAGCCACTTCCTCATTGGGTACGCCCGGCTGGCCGGTGACCTTGAAGCAGGCCAGCAGGTCAGTATCGAGCGGAACGTAATCTGGGGTCCAGTACTTTTCGCGGTACTCTTTCACGCCCGCTTGGTAAGTATTGCTCATTATGAAGTACCCTCTCTAGTGCAATGATGAATGAACGACGAATAACAAACCTGTGCCCATGTCGCTTAGTAGTGAATGAGCTTGGACTGCATTGATGAATGAACGATGAATAACAAACCGGTGCTCATACTCACTGAGTCGTGAAATAAGCTTGGACTGCATTGTCATAGAGCCGCATGATAAATAACAGTTTAAATTACTTAAGTTGTCCTTTAGTATATGTTTAATGACAAGATTCATGGAGGCCAACTATCATATGGCCTCATTGTATTACCTTCTGAAACTCTAATTTTTCCTAACTCTAACTGATCTTAACTACTTTAACGACTCTTAACGGGCCTACTGTTTACTACATGTCAATACGTCGTGCAACCCTCCGCCAGCTAGAGATATTCGATACCTTGGCGGTGCATATGAGCATCACCCGCACCGCCGACGCGCTGCATCTTTCACCACCGGCGGTTTCGATCCAGGTCAGGCAGTTGGCGGAAGCGGCAGGCCAGCCGTTGATAGAGCAGGTCGGCAAAAAGCTTTATCTCACCGATGCGGGCAATGCAGTGGCATTGACCTGCCGGGATCTGTTCGAACGCATGGAACGACTCACACAGGAACTGGCAGCGCTTCAGGGCCTGGAAAAAGGCAGCTTGCGGCTTGCCATCATTACCACCGCGAAATATTTTGTACCGCGTTTGCTGGGCGAATTCAGCGAGCAACATCCGGACATTGATGTATCACTGTTCGTCGGTAACCGCAAAGCCATTCTGGAACGGCTTAGCCACAACCAGGATGATTTGTACATCCTGGGACAGCCGCCCAAAAATCTCAAGCTCACCGCAACGCCCTTCGCCCCCAACCCACTGGTTGCCATCGCCTATCCCGGACACCCTCTGGTCAGTCAATCTGCGATTCCGCCCGCCCGCCTGGGCAACGAGCCCTTCATCTCCCGCGAGCTGGGATCCGGCACGCGCCGCGCCTATGAAGATTTCTTCCGGCAGCACAAGACAGAACTCAGAATACGCATGGAACTGGGTAGTGACGAAGCCATCAAACAGACCGTTGCGGGGCGGCTCGGGATCACCATTCTTGCCAAAAGCACGGTGCAGGCCGAACTGCTCAGGGGCGACCTTGTTCTGCTCGACATACAGGGACTCCCGCTTGAGCGCCAGTGGTATGTGGTCTACCCTGAGCAAAAGTTCCTGGCGCCCGTGACAAAGGCTTTCCAGGCGTTTCTGATCTCCCAACACGGAGACTCGACGACACCCTGACCCGGGATAGTCCGAAAGAAACTATCTTCCGCCAACTCCAGCTATGGAGGTGTCGTTTACTGGTGGTGCGCCTGTTCTGTGCCGCTGTTTCCTTCATGTACCGTCAGAATTTTTCCGGACGCGCCACCTCCACATCGCACATGAACAGGATCATGGCATAGTTGGCGTAGTAGTGCTCCCGAAGATGTCCGGCGATGGCCTCAGCCACCGCCGCATCGCACACCACTTCGATACGGATGTTGCTGCTGGTGCTCCAGTCGGCATCGCGTACGCCCCGGTGACCTTTGCCACGGGCATTGGTGATGGTGTAGCCGTGGGCGCCCAGGCGTTCGAAATCATCGACCAGGTTATGCTCCAACGCGGACTCCGTGATGATAGTGATAAGTTTGCGGGTATCAGTCGACATTAATGTCATCCTCCGGAGCCATGCAGCATTTTGGCAAATTGAAGATAAAGTGGTATTCCCACCAGAATATTAAACGGGAAAGTCACCCCAAGCGAGGCACTGATCGACAGCGTAGGATTCGCCTCAGGCACCGTCAGTCGCATTGCCGCTGGCACGGCAATGTAGGAACCACTTGCCGCCAGGGTTGCCAGCATCATGATACCCCCCGTCGACATCCCCAGCATCAGACCCAGCCAACCACCCACGACCGCCGAAAATAATGGGAACAGAATGCCAAAACCAACAAGGAACAGGCCATAGCGGCGTAAGCTACTTATTTGACTGGCCGCGATCAAGCCCATTTCCAGCAAAAACAGTGCAAGTATCGCCTTGAATAAATCAAAAAACAGCGGCGCAATCGGCTGCACTCCCTCGGGGCCGGCAACCCAGCCAATCAGCATCCCGCCGACGAGCAGCACCACACCCTTACCCAGTAGCACTTCGTGGGACAGCTTCCCCCAGCGCGTCTCGCGGGAGATGCCGCGCGCCAAAATAATCCCTACCAGGATCGCAGGCACCTCCAGAATCACGACCATTAGAGGCATATAAGACTCGAAACTGATATCCTGAGAGGCCAGATACGCCACCGCCACAGCAAAGGTACCGACGCTGACCGAACCGTAATGGGCGGCGATAGAGGCCGCATCAGGACGCTTGAAACGACCGGCATACCGCAGCACCGGGTAGGCGACCAGCGGCAACAAAAAGCCCATCAGCATCACTGAAAGTACGGGGCCTATCAGCTCATCAAAGGGCTGCTTGGCCAGCTCTATACCGCCCTTTAGACCGATGGATATCAACAGTAGTACCGTCAACCCCTCATAGATAGCGGGTGGCAAACGCAATTCAGAACGCAAAACTCCGGCAATTAGCCCGAGGATAAAAAAGAGTACGATAGGATCTAGTGGTGTCATGGAATAAATCAATCGCTCATTTTTATTGAAGACTCATTGAACCAAAATGTGACAGACCTTCCGTCACACACCCCGCGCCCGCACAACACCACGCCTTATTAGCCCATACGCCCGCCTCGCATCAAGCAATGCTTTCGTAGCACTTAAAGCCGGTCAGCAGGCCAGCCCAAACGGTAACTCAGATACTAACAGAAGATCCTGCGGCTATCTCTACAGCCCTTTTCCCCGAGCGACGGCACCCTGCGGTGTAATTTTGAAAACGGCCGGAATATCCGTATCTTTCGACGCATGTTCTGGGCGCCAACGGGCTTCGTGGTACCCTTCTATACGCCCGTATCGTTTAGCCATTGTCTTGTCTTCCCCCCGTGCTTCAAACACAAACCATACAACGGCTGATACCACATGATAGACATTATGCTGAAATGCCTATATAAATTGAAATCAATAGTTTCTATTTTAGGTATAGAGTATTATCTATGGCTTATTCGCCCTCTGAAAACCTCATTCGACACATTTCCCTGCGCCAGTTGCAGATATTTGAAGCCGTGGTTCGCCTCGGTGGCTACACCCGTGCTGCTGAGGCGCTGCACCTGACTCAGCCCACCGTTTCCATGCAGGTTAAAAAGCTCAGTGAGACCATTGGCTACCCCCTGTTTGAGAAGGTCGGTCGTCATCTTCAGACAACAGCCGTCGGTGACGAAGTTTATGCCTCAGCCCAGAGCGTCCTTGGCAGTATGGTGTCACTGAGCGAATCGGCAGCTGCGCTCGAAGGCGTGATCAAGGGGCCGCTGCGCGTTGCCGTCATCACTACTGCCAAGTATTTTATGCCCCACCTGTTGGGGGCTTTTATCACACAGCACCCCGAAGTGAAGCCCATATTAAAGGTGACTAACCGCTCCCGGGTACTTGAGCGCCTGAAATCCCGTGAAGATGATTTATTGATCATGGGACAGGTTCCCCTTGGGCTTGATGTAGAAGCTTGCCCGTTTGCTGAAAACAAGTTGGTAGTTGTCGCAAGCACCCGCCATCCCCTCACACAATGCCCATCCATTTCGCTACAGCAGCTGAGTGAAGAGCGTTTTCTGGTACGTGAAGCGGGCTCTGGAACGCGTTTAGCCGTGGATCGTCTGTTTGCCGAACAGGGTCTCAAGATTCAGCCCTATATGGAACTGGGTAGCAGTGAAGCCATTAAACAGGCCGTTATGGCAGGACTGGGGGTATCTGTTTTATCACGGCATAACCTGCGACTGGAGCTTGCCGGCAACAATATTGCGGTGTTGGATGTGATTGGATTTCCACTAATACGCAGTTGGTATGCCGTACACCTGAAAAGCAAAAAACTGTCGCTGGTGTCGCGTAGTTTTCTGGACTTTCTGCTGCAACAAAGCAAGAACATGTTGCAGCATCTCCCGGAGGGCATTGGTGTCCAGCACAAATAACGTAGCTCTACCATTTCTAATTTGGCTGGAGAGCGGCCCAGCCTTCTATATGACTTGGCAACTGTTGAAAGCGGACGAAGCGGGAAACCTAGTCGCAATAGGCCCGTTCGGTATGAATTGAGTAATGCAGACGCCGCATCAGACCACTCATCTGCCAGCAGTTTTTTGCCAGATGCTTGGGTTGACATCATACTGACTTACACATAGGGCGACTGATAAAAAATGCCTGAATTGTATACCAATATCAAGATTTCAAGGCAAATTTTCTTGTTTTTGGGTGATTATCGAGCGTTGTTGCCTGATTGTTGGTTGAATACTGCGGGGAAACAGAGTGATTATGCTTGATACTAATAAGTTAGGCAAAAGAAAAAATGAAGCTGCAATATCTAGGAGACTCAAAGGATAGCTTTAAGTGGGATTACCATGATTTCCTGGTGTCCGAATTAGAGTATCCATTGTTAAATATCGCACTAATGATGACACCAGATGATGACGGTAATAATGGAAAAACGCATCCATCATTATTTCCAGCCAGGAATGAAGTAATCGAGTTCTGCCAATATTTAAGGGAAAATCGTTCCGTAAATTCAATTAAAGTTCTCCCAGGAATAACTGGGGGATCTTATCAAGTTCAACTACATAATAATTCAACGAACATAGTCAATAGTAATAGAAAGGAATATTTTTCCGGGTTAAATGGTGCTGGTAACCAAGTATTATTCCTTGATCCAGATAATGGCTTTGAACCAGAAAAATCAATAAATGAAAAACATGTCGGCTACAACGATATATCGAATATTCTCGAGCAAGTCTCAGAAAATACTGTTATTTCAGTATTTCAACATCACAGAAGAAAATCATTCCCAGATGACTTCGCAAGAATTAAGCAACGCTTAAAAACTGGTTATACCACAGCAATTTATTGGCATGCTCTAATGTTTGTAGCAATATCAAAATCAGAAGAAACTATTATGAAAGTGGCATCAATAACTCAACCACTATGGACTGAAAGTCCATAGGTTGTTTAACAACGACTGAAAGTCATTATGCTTTCAAACAATGATGGTGCTGCGCACGCTTGTTTATTAATGCTAAAGCCTTGCACTAAAGTGCATAGTTTTAGACTAGCGAACTGAGACCAATAAAAAATATGCGGCAACAAATCCGGTAAAGGCAATTGCCTAACGAATTAGGTTAGATTGGGAAGCATGGGGTCAGGAAGCATGGGAAGCATGGGGTCAGGTCTTGCTTTTTGCTATATCTGGACTAAGCTGTGAGCTGTGAGCATGTCAAAACCGCTGAGAATTGAATATCACGGAGCGCTTACCATGTGACCTCCAGAGGTGGTGGGCGTGATGATATCTTGGCGATGAGGATAGGAAAGGATTCCTAACGGTTCTTACTGATGTTTGTCGACGATTCAATTGGGTACTGCATACTTACTGTCTGATGACAAACCACTACCACCTGCTGATGGAGACACCGGATGCAAATCTATCGTTGGGAATGCGCCAGCTCAATGGCGTTTACACCCAACGCTTCAATCGTATCCACAAACGAACGGGCCATGTATTTTAAGGCCGCTACAAGGCGATATTGGT
>JAKIUN010000067.1 GCA_021647505.1 Gammaproteobacteria bacterium | reverse complement strand
GATTCAGACCGTCAAGTCAAATGCCAGGGGTTATCGTTCATTCGATGGATTCAGAAATAGCATATTGTTTTATTGTGGTGGCCTGAAAATGGCCCCATAGGCCTTCACACAATTCTTCGAAGAACCCCATTTACAAGACTCAGTATCATTTTGTATTTGACTCGCTACACTGCTCTGCGGTGTGGCACAAGAAAGCCAGGCTAATCCATCAAGGTTCAGTTGATGATAACTTCAGAACTGAAGGCGAAACGGGTCTTTCGACCCGTATCCGGACTTTCAGTCCGCAATACTAACCCACCAACTTTGGCTGGTGGTTGTTGAGTCTATTGCTAAAACGATACATCATGTCGTAGCTGTACCCTACTGACGCATGATGTAATTTAGGCTTATGGCAAACCCCCTACGCATTGAATGCCCTACAAAAAATGGCTCTTACTTTTAGAGGGTAACCCCCTTTAGGGTATTGTCAGCCCTATACAAAGCTGCTCCTCTTGGTGATAAAAAACCTGATAATATGCCGCTTAATAAGGAAGGGGCGGAAATGCTATGATTTTTCGGCGACATTATCAATGTAGTCAGTAAGGTTTTTTTGAGATTGATAACTAGCGTACCATCATCTGATTTGTCAAGTAGGATGAAGTTGTCTGAGAAGAACATCTACATCGCTGATGAGTGACAATCATGTTCCCATCTTTCTCGGTTTAATCGAATTTTCATCGTTCTACAATTACTATACTGGAGAGGGATGCGTGTTAATACGATTGATCGGTATCAGAACTGTCAATACTCCAAATGCGTTACAAAAAAAATATTGTGAAAATCTTGTAATAATGAGGTCTCTATGAAATCTGCAATACCTTTACGTACTCGCGCTGGCGTGTGGATCGAGTCTAACTCAATCCAGTACTTGATTATCGGCTTGATTTTGTTAAACGCGATCAGTCTGGGGATAGCGACTTCTAATACGCTTGAGGCACAATACGGCCATTGGCTTGGTTTTTTTGATAATGCCGTGCTGACGGTATTCGTCATTGAAATTGCTACAAAGCTTTATGCATTTAGATGGCGATTTTTTAGCAGTGCATGGAATGTATTTGATTTCCTGATTGTCGCAATCGCCCTGGTTCCAACCAGTGGGCCACTTGAAGTTCTGCGTGTGCTGAGAATTTTGCGCGTGCTGCGCCTGATCTCGCTGGTTCCTCAACTGCGTGTGGTTGCCGAAGCACTGTTGGGTGCTATTCCCGGTATTATTTCAGTGGCAGGTTTGATGTCGATTATTTTTTATGTGTTTTCGGTGATGGCGACTGAGCTGTTTGGCACTGACCACCCCGAGTGGTTTGGTTCGCTGGGTGGCTCGATGTATACCCTGTTTCAGATAATGACTCTAGAGAGCTGGTCGATGGGCATTGTCAGGCCAGTAATGGAGACCCATGCCTATGCATGGGCATTTTTTATTCCCTTTATTTTGATCGCTACGTTCACCATGTTGAATCTGTTTATCGCGATCATTGTTGATGCCATGCAGAGTGTGCAAGCGAACAAGGTAGAGCAGGATAAAGAAGACATCGAGGAAGTCGTGCAAACGGAGCGCCAGCAGTTAAGCAAAGAAATCCAGGACTTGAAGAAGGATATTAATGAGCTTAAGTTATTGCTGCGGGAAAGCCATAAATCTCCTTAGGACGATTGAGTTAGGGGGCGTGCATGCCCCCTTAACTCATGAGTTTTCTGACTCCCGATCCAAAGGTTTCTTCTATTGACTGATAAGCCGCAGTTTATCTAAATTGAATAAGTGTTATTTTGCGTGCATTGCGGCGAGCACGAGATAGGGGGGAGGACGGATTTTTGTTTCTATCATAAGGTGGGGCGGGTGTCCGTGGCGACCCGGGGCGGCAGGCTATCGGTGCAGTAGTCTGAATTGCGTGTGAGCCGCAGGAAACAAGCCACTGAAAGAATGGCTCCCCAGGGCGGACTCGAACCACCGACAGGCTGATTAACAGTCAGCTGCTCTACCAACTGAGCTACTGGGGAACGGCAAAACTCAAGAGGGGCGTATGGTACCCGCGAGTATGACGACGGTCAATAGAGGATAAACAGGGTTTTCAAAAAAGTTTTCGCGGCACAGTCAGGCTTATGAAAATGTACTTTCACGGAGCTATCAATCAGGTACAGGCCTGTTCGATGCGATCCAGGGCTTCACTCAGCGTCTCCAGGCTGGTGGCGAAGGACAGGCGCGCATAGCCGGGCGCACCAAAGGCGGAGCCGGGCACCAGGGCGACACCGGCCTGAGTGATCAGGTGTTCACAGAAGGCGACATCGTCGGCCAGGCCGAGATTGCTGATGGCCTGCGTGCTGTTAAGGAAACTGTAAAAGGCGCCCTGTGATGGCAGGCAGGTCAGGCCGCGGATGTCATTGAGCCGTTTGATCACATAGTCGTGGCGTTCCTTGAAGGCTGTCACCATGGTACGGATGCAGGACTGATCGCCATCCAGTGCTGCCTGTGCGGCCACCTGTGAAATGGAGGTGGGGTTGGAGGTGCTTTGCGACTGGATTTTCTTCATGGCCTTGATGAGCCATTCCGGGCCACCGGCATAACCGATGCGCCAACCGGTCATGGAGTAAGCCTTGGAGACGCCATTCAGAACCACGCCGCGCTCAATCAGCGATGGGCACAGGGTGAGGATGTTGGCGAAGGGCTCGTCATTCCACAGGATGGGCTCGTAGATGTCGTCGGAGGCGACGATGATGCCCGGGTGTGCCTCCAGTACTGCGCCCAGTGCCTTTAATTCCGCATGGCTGTAGGTGACACCGGTCGGGTTCGACGGGCTGTTGATGACCACCAGTCGGGTTTTCGCCGTGATCGCTGCTGCAAGCTGTTCAGGAGTGATCTTGAATCCGGCCTCGATGCCGGCCTCGACGATCACCGGCTTGCCCTCCGCCAGCAGCACCATATCCGGGTAGGAGACCCAGTAGGGGGCGGGGATAATGACCTCGTCACCGGAGTTCAGCAGCGCCTGGGTCAGATTGAAGAAGCTATGCTTGCCTCCGCAGGAAACCAGGATCTGGCTGGGTTCGTAACTGAGCTGATTATCGCGCTGTAGTTTACGGATAACAGCCGTCTTCAACTCCGGCGTGCCGTCCACCTCGGTGTACTTGGTGAAGCCATCGTTGATAGCGGCAATGGCGGCCTGCTTGATGTGATCGGGGGTGTCGAAATCTGGCTCGCCGGCACCCAGGCCGATGATATCCTGCCCGGCGGCCCGTAGCGCCTTGGCGCGTGCGGTGATGGCCAGGGTCGGGGAAGGTTTGATGCTTTGAACGCGGTGGGATAACTGCTTGTTCAAGCCTGTGTCCTCTGCTTGGGGTCAAGGTGTTAATATACTCGATTGGTTTCCGATCAAGAATGGTCTATGAGCAAAAAGTTTCAATTGGTATCGGCATTTTCCCCCGCTGGCGATCAGCCGCAGGCAATCCATCGTTTGCTGGAAGGTCTGCGGGCGGGTGAAGCGGGGCAGACTCTGCTGGGTGTGACGGGCTCCGGCAAGACCTTCACCATGGCCAATGTCATCGAGGCCATGCAGCGCCCGACCATCATTATGGCACCCAACAAGACCCTGGCGGCGCAGCTGTACGGCGAGATGAAGGCGTTTTTTCCGCACAACGCGGTGGAGTATTTCGTCTCTTATTACGACTATTATCAGCCTGAGGCCTATGTGCCGGCTTCGGATACCTTTATCGAAAAGGATGCCTCGGTGAATGAGCACATCGAGCAGATGCGCCTGTCCGCCACCAAGGCGCTGATGGAGCGCAAGGACGCCATCATCGTTGCCACCGTGTCGGCTATTTACGGTTTGGGTGATCCGGAATCCTATCTGAAGATGGTGCTGCATTTGTCGCGTGGCGACATTATCGACCAGCGCGACCTGTTGCGCCGCCTGGCTGAGTTGCAGTACAAACGCAACGACGTAGAGTTGCATCGCGCCACCTACCGTGTGCGCGGCGATGTGATCGACATCTATCCTGCCGATTCTGACCGCGAGGCGGTGCGGGTCGAGCTGTTCGGCGACGAGATCGACAACTTGTCTCATTTCGACCCGTTGACCGGTGAGGTGCTGGAGCGCCTGCCGCGTATTACTGTCTACCCCAAGTCCCACTACGTCACACCGCGCGCGACGGTGCTGGGTGCGGTGGAGGAAATCAAGCAGGAGTTGCCGCAGCGGTTGGAATATTATTACAGTGAGAACAAGCTGGTGGAGGCGCAACGCCTCGAACAGCGGGTCAAATATGACATCGAGATGATGCTCGAGCTGGGTTATTGCTCCGGTATCGAAAACTACTCGCGCTATCTATCCGGGCGCGCCCCAGGCGAACCGCCGCCGACCTTGATCGACTATCTGCCCGATGAGGCGTTGATGATCCTCGACGAGTCACACGTCACCGTGCCACAGATTGGCGGCATGTATCGCGGCGACCGTTCGCGCAAGGAAAACCTGGTGCAATACGGCTTTCGTCTGCCCTCGGCACTGGACAACCGACCGCTACGCTTCGAGGAATTCGAGCGCCTGATGCCGCAGGCCATTTTCGTCTCCGCCACCCCGGCAGACTACGAGTTGACGCACTCGGGTGCGATTGTCGAACAGGTGGTGAGACCTACCGGCCTGCTTGATCCGGAAATCGAGGTGCGCCCGGCCGCCACCCAGGTGGACGACTTGCTATCACAGATTCACCAGCGTGTGGCGGAGCACGAGCGGGTGCTGGTGACTACCCTCACCAAGCGTATGGCCGAGGATCTTACGGATTATCTTTCCGAGCATGGTGCGCGCGTGCGCTATATGCACTCCGATATTGACACCGTGGAACGGGTGGAAATTATCCGCGATCTGCGTCTGGGTGAATTCGATGTGCTGGTGGGGATCAACCTGCTGCGCGAGGGGCTGGATATGCCGGAAGTCTCGTTGGTGACCATTCTCGACGCCGATAAGGAGGGTTTCCTGCGCTCCGAGCGTTCGCTGATCCAGACCATCGGCCGTGCCGCACGCAACGTCAAGGGTAAGGCGATTCTCTATGCTGACCGTATCACTAAGTCGATGCAAAAGGCCATTGATGTCACGGAGGCGCGCCGGCAGAAGCAGATGGCCTACAACGAGGAGCACGGTATTACGCCCATGACCATCAAAAAGAATATCACCGACGTGCTGGAAGGGGCCTATGGCGGTGCGGCGCGTAGCAAGCCATCGGAATATGCCAAGGTAGCGGAGGAGGCCATCAAATACGCGGCCATGTCACCGGCCGAGGTGATGAAGCGTATCAAGCAGCTGGAACAGAAAATGTACCAGCATGCGCAGGATCTGGAGTTTGAAGAAGCGGCGCGGCTGCGCGATGAAATCGACCGGGTACGGGAGAATATGCTCGGTGTGCGGGAGGCAACGTCGGTGTAACCGTCAGTGCGAGAAAAGCCGCCTCGGTGCTGAAAAAACGTCGGCGGCCTCTTGTAAAATTTTGCGGCGATCTGTATCTTACGCGTTCTCTTCGGAGGCGCGTAGCTCAGTTGGTTAGAGCACCACCTTGACATGGTGGGGGTCGGTGGTTCGAGTCCACTCGCGCCTACCACTTCCCTTCGGTCTCGGCGCCAGACGGCGCTACCCAAGCGGCGGCCCCGTCGCAAACGACTGTAGGGTCAGTTTTTCTCCACAAAGACTGTGAGCAGGGGTTTGCGCCGATCACCATTGATGTGTTCGAGAAACCCGATGCGGCGCTCGACAATCTGCCGGCGATCTTCGCTCACCAAAGTGCCCTGGCCATCAAGGTAGGGGAAATCCAGCTGGCACTGCCAGCTTCGTCTGTCGGTGTTCAAGCGACGTTCGGTGAGTGACCTTCTTTCCTTCAGCATCAACAACCTCCCCCGGCTGTGTAAATCTATTTTTGTTGAGTTAGCGGCAATCAATATCACATTGAAAGAGAACCCATTACAGGATATACCTAATGTCTCTACTATAAAACCCTTGAGGATGAGCGGGGTGGTTCCCCGACGAACGGCGGTTTTATGGATGGGGCAGGCTTACAGGTTGAGCTGCTTTTGTATCTCTGAGAGCGGCCGTATCCATGGCGTCCATTTTTGCATGGGGGCAGGGAGTTTCTTGATGGCGGACGTGGCGGCAGCCTGGGAGGGAAAGCTGCCATAGATCAGGTGGTGCCACTTGACCCCCTTTTTGTTCGTTGCCTGGAAATGAATCAGGGTTTTAGTTACATTGCCGGAAGCCGCCAGCCGCAGTATCCATGGCAAGTCCTTGCTGCGTGCCAGTTGAATGGTGAAGTGAGAGGGATCCTGTTCTTTGATCCAGGTGATGCCCTTGGTAACCGGGGTACTGTGATGAGGGGCATGGGCGATGCGCGGTGGAGGCTTCTCGGCTTTGCGCACCGGCATGTCGACGTTCAGTTTGCCCAGTGCCGCGATGGCTTGTTTCACCTTATGCCGGCTGGCGATGCGCAGCCAGTATTTGGCCTGTTCGATATCTTTGGCGACCCCCCGGCCCTCCGCGTAAAGAATACCGAGATTGTATTGTGCATAGGAATAGCCCTGGTCGGCCGCCATTTGATACCAGATGGCGGCCTTTTTTGTATTGGCGGGACCGGTTACTCCCTCCTCATAGAAAACACCCAGATTATTCTGCGCAATCTCGTGCCCCTGATCCGCTGCCTTGCGGTACCACACGGCCGCAGTTTGCATATCTTTCTTAACCCCGTTGCCGGTGTGGAACATCCAGCCAATGCTGGCTTGTGCCTTGGCATAACCGGTGTCGGCCAGGGGTAACCAGGCCTCGTAGGCCACTTCATATTGACCGAACAGGAAGGCCATGCGGCCGGTCTCGTAGTGATCTTCAATGACGTTGAGTGGCAGTTCGTCATCGTCACCATCATCTTCTTCATCGATTTCGGTGTAGCCGCTATTTTCCTCCTCCGTGGGCAGGGCTTCGTCATCGGCGGCGGATAAAGGGAGGTAAGCCAGGAAAAGCCCAAGGAGGAGAAAGAGAGGGAGAAATCGCATGGAGTGTCTGATTGCTGTGACCTACATGATCCGTGGGAGGTTAAGGGCATTTCTAATGATAGATTGTGGCCTTTGCGTGCAGTTTTTTCCTCAACAGGCAATCCGCCTGGTTTCAAAAGTACGTCTTGGTTTTGCGTGGAGCGTAAAGCCAGCGATCACCATCCAGATTCGAAGTGTCCTCCAGTATGGTGTTTTTCATCCCGCAAAAAGAGGGGTATTTATGCTGCTAATTATGCGTAAAAACCCTGAATAATCAGACTGGTTTAGTATGCCTTTGCGTGCCGTATGTGACAAGTTGATTACCTATCGGCTGTATTTCACTCCAGCTGTAATCCCCATTTGGCATCAAACGTGCTTTTACATCAAGTGAAGCGCATCAAGTGAAGTGCATCAAGCGATAACCCTCCAGAGACTCCGGCGCAGAACGCATTGCTGATACCCACTCTTGTTAACCCGACTATGGTACTGCCGTGGCGATTGAGACTGATAAACCGTCTGCTGGCAGGGATCGTGTTGTCTTTGCTGTTTGCCGGGCAAGGCCTGGCGGCCCCGCTGCCAGATGCTGCTGCCATTGGCGGCAATGAATCCGGGCGTGAGTTCGTGATGCCCGAACGCCCTCCGCTTCCCACGGAAGTACTGGTCAACGGGGAGGCACCGCCAGCGACAGATGCCTCGTCACCCGTGCCGCAAGGTTCGAAGATATTTGTGCGTCGCCTCAAGCTACTGGGTGTAGAGGAGCGGCCGGGAAGCGGCATCCACGTAGCCGATTTGCAGGCCTTGGTGGATCGTCTGCTGAAGGAGCGCCTGGCCGTGGTCGACACAGCCCCCACCGTGGAGTTGTCGGAGACGGCATTGCAACAGGAGCTGCAGCGTCTCATCGACAACCTGCAGGAGCCAGAGATGGACAGCGTACCCATCACGCCCGAGGCCCTGCAGCAGCTTGTCGACAAGCTGCGCTCGGAGCAGGAACAGGCTGGGCTGGGTATCGATGAACTGCAAGGGATTGCCGCCGAGGTGGCGCGTTATTACCGTCACCACGGCCTGATTCTGGCCCAGGCCTATATTCCGCCACAGACTATCCGCGACGGTGTGGTGAACCTACGCGTGGTTGAGGGCCGGCTCGGTCAGGTGCAGGTGGAAAAGCCGCAGCGCTATACGGTGGTGCAGCTCACCCGGCCCTTCGCCGGACTGGTCGGCCAGCCGGTGGCCAAGCAGCGGGTTGAAGAGGCGCTGCTGCTGTTGTCCGATTATCCCGGCCTGCGCAGTTTCGGCGTGTTTCGTCCCGGCAACGAGCTCGGCACCACCGACCTGGTGGTCTCTGTGCTGGAGGAACGGCGTATCGAGGCCCGCCTGCATGCCGACAACTATGGTTCGCAGTACACCGGTGAATATCGTACCCGTGCCGATCTGATCATCAACAACCCCTTCAAGGCGCAGGATCGTCTGTTCGCCCACATCTCCCGCACCTTCCAGCCGGATAACGGCCTTTACGGTGGCCTCGGCTACGAGCGTTCCGCCTTCGGCCCACGCAATACCTTTGGCGTCAGTTACCTCGACAATGCCTACGATATGGGCGGCATTCTCGAACCCTTCGGCCTCACTGGCACCACCCGGATGGTGGATTTCTACGGGCGCCGCCAGTTCGCCCGCAGTCATCGCTGGAACAGCTTTGGGGTGCTGCGTTTTGTACGCAAGTCCGTGACTCTGGATGTGGCCGAAGGCCGCGATACCGCCGATGAGCTGTCGGTGTTTTCCGCTGAATTTGGTTTCGACCGGCGCAGCGTGGACGGCCGTAGCTATCAGTCCGGCTGGCTGCAATTCAGTCAGGGTCTGGAGGGCATCCTCGGTTCCATGGGCGGCAGCAACGATCCGGACACTGCCACCGCCAACCGCCGTGGCGGCTCCGGCGAATACGCCAGCAGCCAATTCAGTAAGCTGTCCGCCGACTATCAGTACTGGTACGACATCGACCAGACCCACAGCCTGCGCTTGGTTATGCGTGGACAGTATTCGGCCGACCTACTGACTTCTATCGAACAGTTCTCCATGGGTGGGCCGGGCAGCGTGCGCGCCTATATCAATGCCGAATACCTGGCTGACACGGGCTATTCGCTGTCCCTGGAATGGCTGCTGCGTGCACCGGGTTTTGCCCAGTGGCCGGCCTTCGCCGGCAAGCGCTGGGGGGAGATCCTGCAGTTTGTGCTGTTCGCAGACACCGCCCAGGGCTGGCTCAACGACCCATTGGCCAGTGATCGTGAGAATGTCAGCCTGCACGGCGTGGGCGGCGGGCTGCGTCTCTATGCTGGTGTCTTCTCCATGCGCATCGAAATTGCCACCCCCGTTGGCGATGAAACGGCCTCCGATGGGCGTGATCCGCAGTACTTTTTTGAATTCAATTATGCGCTTTGAGACGCCGATGAAAGAGGTGTGCGCACGGCACAGGCGACGGGCAGGGATAGTGTGCGCCGTGCGCACAACAAATGTATGCGAGACGAAACGACATGAGTGATGGGATAAAGGGACAGCTGAGTAGGGTGGGCACCGCCGACCAGGGGCGGGCACAGACGCCGTTCATGGTGGGCGGTGCCCACCCTACGGGACGGTTCCGTACTGCCGTGCTGGCGTTGGCCCTGGCTGCCGGCGCCGCACTGGCCGCCCCCGAGGGTGGCCGCATCACCGCTGGCAGTGGCAGTATCCAGCAGGTTTCCCCCAATACCACGCAGATCAACCAGACTTCCAACAGCCTCTCCATCGACTGGCAGAGCTTCGACGTGGCGCCGCAGGAGACAGTGCGCTTCGTCCAGCCGGGGCGTGATGCTGCGGTGCTGAACCGCATCTTCGACCAGAAACCCAGTGAGATATTCGGCCGCATCGAGGCCAATGGTCGGGTGTTCCTGATGAATCCCAATGGCCTCGTCTTCGGCGCTGGCTCGGTGATCAATGTTGGTGCGCTGGTGGCCACCAGTCTGAGCCTGGATGCCAATGAACTCAATGCCGCCGATTATCGTCTGTTTTCCGTTACGGGAGAAAACACCGGTGCCGTCATCAATCGCGGTGTGATCACCGCTGCCAGCGGCGGCTCGGTGTCTCTGATCGGCTCGGTGGTAAAAAACGAGGGACAGATTCTCGCTGACTACGGACAGATCAATCTCGCCAGTGGCAGCCAGGCTTACCTGAGTTTCGATGGCGCCTCGCTGATGCATTTCTCTGTTTCCGGCGAGGTGACGGACAATCCCGGGCAGGCCGCAGCAGCGGTTGAAAACAGTGGCAGCCTGGTGGCCGATGGTGGCCGCGTGCTGCTCAGTGCCTCGGCGGCCAGTCAGGTCTTTAGCGAGGTGGTCAACAACAGCGGTCTGGTGCGCGCCAGCCGTATCGAAAACGTCGGCGGTGTTGTCACCCTGGTGGGTAACGGCGGCAATGTGGTCAATCGCGGCGTTCTTGATGCGCGGGGTGTCGGCGGTCAGGGGGGAACCATTATCATTAGTGGTGAGCGGGTCGGCGTGTTCGATACGGCGCGTATCGATGCCTCAGGCAACAGCGGTGGCGGCAGGATTCGCATCGGTGGTCAAGCGGGCGAAGACGGCACGGTTGCCAGTACTTTCACCCAGATCGGCGCACAGACAGTGATCCGCGCCGATGCCGGGTTGTCCGGCGATGGTGGTGATATCCGCGTCTGGGCCGAAGACACCAGCTGGGCGCACGGTACGATTACCGCGCGCGGTGGCAGCGTCGCGGGCGATGGAGGCTTTGTGGAGATCTCCGCGCGACGGGGCATTTCCTTCGCCGGCAGTGTCGACGTCAGTGCCGCCAACGGTGAGATCGGCACACTGCTGTTCGATCCCACCGATATCATTATTCATGACCAGGCCGATGGCCCACAGGCCAATGACGGTGTGCTGCCGGATTTGTCCGATGCCACTGCCGGCGCGGGTTTGTTCAATATCGGCGAACTGGCCCTCGAAGGCCTGGCCAGCAATGCCAACATTATTCTTGAGGCGAGCAACGACGTCATCCTCAACGACCTCGCCGACAATCGCCTGGCATTGGCCACGGACAGCACCGCCTCCTTGGTGATTCTAGCCGACAGCGACAGCGATGGCAGCGGCGGTTTCATCATGAACAGCGGTGATACCATCGCCACTAACAGTGGCGCTATCGATATCACGGCAGCGAGCATCAATGCGGGCGGCCTGGACAGCAATGCCGCTGGCAGCGATGGCGCGATTACCCTTTCTGCCACCGGCAGCATTGCGGTAGGCACGCTCGATGCCGGCACGCAGAGCGTCAGCATCCGTGTCGACAGCGACGACAATGGCGCCGAAACCCTGACCCTGGGCGGTACCCTGGCGGGCAGTGGCGGCATGACGCTACTGGGTGGCGTCAATGGTGGTGATACCCTGATCGGCCCTAACGGCAACAACAGCTGGAGTATCACCGCGCTGAATACCGGCACTCTCAACGGTGCGGATTTTTCCGACTTCACTGGCTTGCAGGGTGGCAGCGGTGATGACACCTTTACCGTGACGGGCATCGGCAGCATTAGTGGCCTGATCAATGGCGGTACACATGTGGCGGGCGACCGTGTCGACTATTCCGGCTCCACCGGGCTGGTCAGCGTGACCCTGGGTAGCAGTGTCATTAATATCGAGACCCTGGTTGGCGGTGGTGCCGACAATACCCTGATCGGTGAAAATATCGCCAACACCTGGATCCTTACCGGCCAGAACGACGGCAACGTGGCCGGCGTCAGTTTCATCGATTTCGCCAATCTTACCGGCGGCAGTGGCAATGACAGCTTCGTGCTCGACAATGGCTCACTTACTGGCACTCTCAGCGGTGGCGGCGGCACGGACAGCCTGACGGCCAATAACAGCTCCAATACCTGGAGCATCCAGAGCGCCGATGGCGGCAACGTGGACGGCGTGTTCACTTTTACCGGCATTGACAACCTGATTGGTGGCAACGGCGCCGACATCTTCCTGCTCAACGGCGGCAGCGTCAGCGGACAGATCGATGGCGGTGCTGGCAGCGATGCCCTATCGGCCAACAACACCGCCAATACCTGGAACATTAGTGTGCTGAATAGCGGCGACGTGGGCGGTGTGAATGGTTTTGTCGGCATCGAGAATCTCAATGGCAATCTCGATATTGATGACTTTCTGTTCACCAGCAGCGGCCGTATCAGCGGCACCGTGGATGGTGGTGGCGGCAGCGATTCGGTGGATCTGTCGGTGCTTTCTGATCCGGTGGTGGCGGATCTTAGCGGCAACGGCTACGCCAACATCGAACTCTTTATCGGCAACAACGGTGACAGTACCCTGATCGGCGCCAATGCGGCGAACAGCTGGATTATCGATGGCAGCAACGACGGTACGCTGAATGCCATCAGTTTTGTCGATTTTACCCGTCTCACCGGTGGCACAGATGTTGATACCTTCGTCTTCAGTAACGGTGGTAGCCTGGCTGGCGGCATCGACGGTGGCACTGGTGACGACACCCTGACCGGCGATAACGCCGCCAATAGCTGGGACATCTCGGCCCTGGATGCCGGCCAGCTCAACGGCAGCGGCTACAGCAATATCGAAAACCTGGTGGGCAATGCCGATGTCGATACCTTCGTCTTCGCCGATGGCAGCGGCGTGTCCGGCACCGTTGATGGCAAGGCCGGGATCGATTCAGTGGATTTCTCCGCTGAGACTGGCACGGTCGACGTGCGGCTGGGTTTTGCCGGTTTCAGTAACATCGAAACCTTCACTGGCAATGGCAGTGACAGCCGTATTACGGGCGAGCCGGCCCTCAATGACTGGCAGATTACCGGCATCGATAGTGGAACCCTCACCACGGCCACGGCCACCACGGCCTTCAGTGGCTTCAATCATCTGCTGGGCAATAGCGGCGATGACACCTTCGCGCTGTCCGGCGGCAGTATCAGTGGCTCCATCAGCGGTGGTGGCGGCAACGATATCTTGATCGGAGATGCCATTAACAACAGCTGGAATATCAGCGGCGCCGACAGCGGTAGCGTATCCGGCGTTGCGGCCTTTTCCGCCATCGCCAATCTGACCGGCAACAGCAGCGACGATAGTTTCATCTTTTCCGACGGCAGCAGCATCAGCGGTGTCATCAACGGCGCCTTCGGCAGCGACAGCGTGGATCAGTCGGCGCAGAGCGGGGCGGTCAGTATCAGCCTGGCAAGTTCCAGTTATTCCGGCATCGAGAGTTTTGCCGGCAACGGTGCCAACAGTACCCTGATTGGTGACGATGTCGATACCAACTGGCGCGTGACCAGTACTAACAGCGGTACGGTGGGTGTGATCAATTTCGTCAATTTCGCCAATCTTAGCGGCGGCAGTGGTGCGGACAGCTTTGCTCTCGCTGGCGGTAATATTTCCGGTACGATTACGGGTGGCGGTGGCACGGATGAACTGGCGGGTGACAACACCACCAACGGCTGGAATATCACCGGCAGCGATATAGGCAGGCTGAACGGACAGAACAGTTTTGTCGAAATCGAGCGTCTTTTCGGCGGCACTCTTGCGGATACCTTCATCTATGACAACGGCAGCCGTTTCAGCGGCGGCGTCGATGGTGGCGGCGGCAGCGACGAAGTGGACATGTCGGCCCAAACCGGCAGTGTCAGCATCGTGCTGGGATCGAGCACTTTCGGCAATATCGAGAGCTATGTCGGCAACAATATCGACAGCACCCTCACCGGTGATTTCGCCAGCAATACCTGGATCCTTACCGGCACTAATTCGGGTAACATAAATTCGCTGGCCTTTGTCGGTTTCAATAACCTGATTGGCAATATTCAGACCGACAACTTCGTTATTAGTGGTGGCGGCATCACCGGCCGCATCGATGGCGGTGACGGCAACGACAGCCTCACTGCCAGCGCCGCTAACAATACCTGGAATATCACCACTGTCGATGGTGGCGAGGTGACCAACGTCAATACCTTCGCCAGCATCGAAAACCTGATTGGTAATAGTGGCACGGATATTTTCGTGTTTGGCAACACCAGCAACATTAGTGGCACGGTGGACGGCGCGGCCGGTACCGACACGGTGGACTTTTCAGCCGAAGCAAGTAGTGTCTCTGTGTTGCTGGGCGTCAGCGGTTATCTGAATATCGAGAGCTTCATCGGCAACGACATCGACAGCACCCTGACCGCACCGGCGGTGAGCAACACCTGGCAGATCACCGGCATCAACGACGGCACGGTGGCTGGGGTATCGTTCAGCAATTTCAATAATCTCAATGGCAATGTCACCACTGACACCTTCATCTTCAACGACGGCGGCCAGATCACCGGCAGTGTCGATGGCGGCACGGGACTGGATACGGTGGACTTTTCCGCCGAGAGCGGCGTGGTTTCCGTGCAGCTGGGCGGTTCGGGTTATAGCAATATCGAAACCTTCATCGGCAACGACAGCGCCAGCACCCTCATGGGTGATGCTATCAGCAACAACTGGCTGATCGGCGGCGTCAATGACGGCTCCCTGGGCAACATCAATTTCTACGACTTCAACAACATCCTCGGCAATAGCGCCGTCGATACCTTCACCCTCAATGGGGGCAGCATTTCCGGTTCACTGGATGGTGGCGCGGGTGCAGATACGCTGATCGCCGACAACCGGGCCAACAGCTGGAACATCGTCGCCATCGACACCGGCAGCGTTACCGGCGTAACTGGTTTCAACGCCATCGAAAATCTACAGGGCAATATCGATACCGACAATTTCGTGTTTGCCGATGGCGCCACCATGAGCGGCGTGGTGGATGGTGCCGCCGGTAGCGACAGCGTCGATCACTCGGCGCAGACGGGGGCGGTGAGCATCGCGTTGGGTGGCAGCGCCTATCTGAATATCGAAAACTTCGTCGGCAATGACATTGACAGCAGCCTGGTCGGCGCCAACAGCGCCAATAGCTGGATCGTCACCGGCACCAACAGCGGCAGCGTTGGCACGGCCACCTTTTCCGGTTTTACCCGGCTGTTGGGCAATGCCCAGGATGATACCTTCGCCATCAACAGCGGCAGCATCTCCGGCGGTATCGACGGCGGTGCGGGCAACGATTCCCTGAACACGCAGACCGGCACCAATACCTGGAACATCACTGGCATCGACGTAGGCAATCTGAATAGCACAGGTGGTTTCAGCGATATCGAAAGCCTGGTCGGTAACAATAATGTTGACCGCTTCGTGTTTGCCAATGGCGCCAGTTATTCGGGTCGGATCGATGGTGCCGGCGGTACGGACATTGTCGATCATTCCTCGCAGGCCGGGGCGGTGCAGATCCTCTTGGGCAGCAGTGCCTATACCCGCGTCGAGACCTTCATCGGCAACAATATCGACAGTACCCTGGTGGGCGACAATAGCAGCAACAACTGGATCATCACGGCGCAGAATGCGGGTGACGTCAACGGCATCGGCTTCCAGGACTTCAATAATCTCAACGGTAACAGCAGTGTCGATGTGTTTACGCTCAGTGGCGGTGCTATCACGGGACAGATCAGCGGCGGCGGCGGCAACGACACCCTGGTAGCGGACGATGTGGCCAATGCCTGGTCGGTGTCGGGTGCGGACAGTGGTACGGTGACCGGCGTCAACGGTTTCGTTGATATAGACAATCTCAGCGGTGGCGTGCAGGACGATACCTTTAGCCTGACATCCCGTCTGTCCGGCAACCTGTCCGCTGGCGACGGCGACGATGTGATCACTCTTTCCGGTGGTGCCAGCGTGGGCGGTCTGATTAGTGGCAACGCGGGCACGGACACTCTGCGCGGCCCCGACATCAACAACAACTGGGCGATCACCGGCAGCGATGCCGGCACCCTCAATACCTCCAGTTTTCAGGAAATCGAAAATCTCACCGGTGGCACCGGCAACGACAGCTTCAGTGTCAGCAATGCCGCCGCCGCCGCACTGAGCGGCCGTATCGATGCCGGTGGTGGCGATGACATGTTGAGCATCGACTACAGCGCCGCCAGCAGCCGCAGCCTGGACTTTGACGGCAGTGCCGGCAATGACCGCGTCATCGTCAGTGGCGGCGGTTCCGGCTTTGTCAATGTGCTGACCTTGGGCACGGGATCACCGCAGGCCACCCTGGTGTCCAGCGGCGCCGGTCTTGCGCAGATCCTGGCGGTACGGAACATCGAAACCTTGCAGGATGGTATGACGGCGGATACTGCGACGATTAATGGTTCCAGTGCCAACGATGCCTTGCAACTGGACAGCGGCACACTGGTCGGCAGCTCACCGCTTCGGGTAACCATTTCCAGTTCTCTGATCTACGATCTCGCCAACAAGACCGATCTGGCGATCGACGGTGGGGCAGGGGCGGATACCCTGACCCTGGGCAGCGATGTGTCGCTTGTGGGTGATCTGAGCATCGCCATGGAAGGCGTTCAAAACAGTGCGGGCGCGACCCTCAGCAGTAACCGGCTGAGCCTGGATCAAGTGAGCAGTGGTGGCGCTTCTGTCGCACCTATTCGCACCGATGTAGCCATTATCGACATCACCGGCAGCTCAGGTGATATCTACCTGCTTGAAGCCAACGACGTGCTGTTGTCGGCAAGCAACGTGATGGGTACGCTGGTAGTGGAGAGCCTGGGTGGCGACATTGGTAGCAACGGCAGCCTCACAGTTTCCGGCAATGCGCAATTCACCGTTGCCGATACGGGTTCCATCCGGCTCATGGACGCAGCCAATGATTTCATGGCAACGCTGGATTTCCGCTCCACAGGCACACTGGCCAATTTGAGCTTCACCAACACGCGTGGCATTGACATTCAGTCCCTGGTTCTGAGCGGTGATCTGAGCCTGACCGGCAATGGCGCCATTACCCAGGCGGGGTCGCTGAACGTGGCGGGCAACAGCCGCATCGATGCCGGTAGTGGCGGTATTACCCTGACCGACAACGCCAATGTCTTTATCGGCAGCGTCTCCCTCAATAACACGGGCAATCGGGCTGTTAGCTTCTATAATTCCGTGGCGTTGATTCTGGCGGCATCGAATCTGGGCTCGGGCAGCCTGTCCCTGAGCGCCGATGGTGTCACGCAGAGTGGCCCGCTGGTGCAGGCGGCCAATGCCGCAGCGGTGAATATCGATGCCGGCAACAGCGCGATCACCCTGGACAACGGCGGTAATGACTTTACTGGCACCGTCAGCCTGAACACCACGGGCGGCAGTAACATCGTCCTTACCGACGCCAATCAGCTGAACCTGGGTACCTCCGCTACTCGTGGCGGCGATATTACCTTTACTGCCATAGCTGGTGACATCGACCTCGGTCGTCTGAATGCCAATGACGGCGGCACGATTACCTTGACCGCTATGGACGGTGCCATCAACGGCAACAACAGTCGGATCACAGACCCCAACTTGAGTGCGCAGCATTTGGTACTGAGCTCGGGCACAATCATGGGTAATTTCAACAACCCCATCGCCGTCAATGTCGCTTCTGGCGGCACCAGTCTATTCGTTGTCGGCGAGGGCTCCGCCAACATTATTGGTCTGGCGGGCACTATCCTGTCAGGCTCGTCCAACGTCAACAACATCTCCGCCACCATCGCCGCCGTGGGGCAGTCGCAAATGACGGCCATCGACAAGTTGCCGTTGTTTTATCTGCGTGATGATGATCGCTATCGCTTGTTCGGTATTCTGGAGGGTGGGGTGCGGATGCCAGAGTGATGCGTCATTGGGTCGCGCCTCCTTTATCACATTCCTCACACAATCTAACCTTGTTCGTTAGCTGTATTTTCTTTCTCTGCCTTCCCTGATTATATCTACAATTCCTGAGGAGGTAATGCCAAGATTGACCCCGTCAACATCGAGGGGAGACCGTCTTGGAGTAATTATTATAGCCATTAAAAGCCTGTATGCCTGCCATAATAGCCATTTTCACTTGACATACCGTTCACTCATCTCTATATATATTGACTAATAAGGTAGTCATTAGACAGCTTAATGACTGCTACAGTAGTCATTTTATAGATTATAGCCATGATAAAACAGAGAACCTATTCAAAATATGCCCTCGAAGCTGTCACGTTGCTTGGAGAGCAGATCAAACTCGGGCGCAAGCAGCACAAATGGAGCGAGAAAAATCTTGCTGAACGCGCCGGTATTTCCAGAGCTACCTTGCAAAAAATCGAGCGTGGCGAGATGAGCTGCGCCATTGGTCTGGTTTTTGAGCTTGCTACGCTCGTAGGGGTTAACCTTTTTGAGCAAGACAAGCTTCCCCTTTCAAGACATATCGAGCAGACAAGGGACAAGATTGCTTTGCTGCCCAAACGTATCAAGGCAAAGACAAAGGTAGTGCATGATGACTTCTGAAAAGCATTATAACGAGGCCTATGTCTGGATATGGCTACCGAGAGAAACTGATCCGGTTGTAGCGGGCAGATTAGAAGCAGATAACGGCAATCTCCTGTTCAATTATGGTAAGAGCTATCTTGACCGAGTTAATGATATAAAATCGGCCATCCCTATTTATGAGCCAGAACTACCTTTGAAGGCAGGAGCGCTGCCCCTGCTTGAAGGGTTGAGTATGCCTGGCTGTATTCGTGACGGCGCGCCCGATGCTTGGGGGCGGCGTGTGATTATCAATAAGAAGCTGGGATTAAAAGGTGCCGACACAGATACCACTGTTCTTGATGAGCTGACTTATCTATTGGAATCTGGCTCTGATCGTATTGGTGCACTGGATTTCCAGTTATCCCCTTCCAAGTATGAACCGCGTAGTGCAACCAATGTTCCGCTCGAAGAACTACTGGATTCAGCCGCGCGCGTTGAAAAAGGTATTCCACTTACTCCAGAGCTTGATATCGCCTTGTATCATGGTACGGCTATAGGCGGCGCACGCCCAAAGGCATTGGTTGAGGACAATAACAAAAAATATGTCGCTAAATTTTCTTCCAGCACTGATATATACAGCGTAGTAAAAGCCGAATTTATTGCCATGAGGTTAGCTGATCTTGTTGGGCTTAATGTTGCTCTTGTTAAACTTGAAACGGTAGCAAATAAAGACGTGTTGCTAGTCGAGAGATTTGACCGTGAAAATGTCGAGCAAGGCTGGACGAGAAAATCCATGGTTTCCGCGCTAACTCTTTTTGGCCTTGATGACATGATGGCACGCTATGCTAGTTAGTGCCAGCCCGAAAACCCATGAAATAAGCCACGGTTTCGGGCAGGGCTAATTCACGTATAAATAACATGGATATTGTTGCGTGTTTGTGGGTGATTTCTCCACCACCTGACAACATTGTGCAGA
>JAKIUN010000066.1 GCA_021647505.1 Gammaproteobacteria bacterium | reverse complement strand
ATCCCACGGGGAATTGACACCCAGTAGCTGGCTGTAATGCTCTTCTATGTCCATGGAAAAAACCGCTCCAATCAATGGCTAAAGCAGGGTATTTTACCGGAATTTCACACAGTTTTACGAAGAGCCAGTAGAAGAAAGCGAAAACAGGCGTTTGGTTCTGCCACGAGAATCTTCAATCTCTTGCTGTATCTCTGCATCAGATAAACCTGCCCGAGTCAGTCGTATCCTCATCATATAGTTGCCCTGATCCATCCAGTTGATCGCAGTGGATATCAGAACCATAAAATCAGGATAGCTTGACCTTTTGGCGACCAACGGCAGCACCCAACCTGCCTGACTGTATCCAATCAAACCAATTTTGTTCGGGGCTATGTCTGTACGTCCCTTTAACATATCAATTGCCGTAATCACTTCATCGGCACGATCATCCATGCTCTGGTTTAGCCAATCTCCCTGCGACTTTCCAACACCTGCTTTATCCCACGAAAATGAGGCAATTCCCTGTTTGGCCAATTTATTCCAAAGTGGACGATAGTAACCATATGCATCATAGGGCATGGCGCCATCTCCATGAACAAACACCACCACTGGAAAAGGTTCTTCACTGTTTTTAGGCAATACCAGCGCACCGGAAAGATGATTTCCTTCGTGCTCAAAATTTACCGGAATTGCTCGATAGCTTTCATTACAGGCAGAGAGTAAAAATATAGCCAAAAACACAGCCGATATTGGTGCAACTCTTATCCAAATATTCATTTTTAATTCTCCATCTTGTGACCTGGCTTCAGTGTTATTTCATATTTTCCATCTTCATCCTCTCCCGTATGGCGAACGATATAGGGTAGAGAAGTCACATCTTCTTTTATCCACAGCTGCGACGTCTGCTTCTTGTCAGAAAGTATCAGATGACGAACTTGAATTTTCTGGTTGCCAACCTGAATGGTTTTCATCCCTAGGTCATTTATACTCATTTGGCTAATTTCCAGATTTTCTGTATCAAGAATGTTGAGATTTTGAGGAAGCTGTTTCCCAGTGTTGCGCTGAATGAAAAATGGCAATTCATTAATAGTGACATCAAAAGACCCTTTGGGAAACTTTCCTTCCTCTACCTTTTTTGTTCTCTTTGTAAATATCGCCTCTGAAGCTGAAATAATTTCTTCGACGTTGGAAGAAATTTTCCCTGTAACTAAAAAAACGAGGCGGGAGAACAGCTTCTCTTCTTGAGTACTTATCTTGTCTATTTCGATATATTTTCCCAAAAACATCTCTGTAGCAGGACTGATTTTCGTCCAGTAAAGCATGCCATCATCCACTGTCTTGCTATAAGACTTCATAAAGCCAGAATCATGCTGAAATTCTTCGCTTAGAACTGTAGTTAGATCAATGCTCCACAAAAACCCCGATATCTTGATATTGCTATGTTCAACAATGAGGAGTCGATCTTTGGTTTTTAATAATTTAAGTGTGGCATCGCCTACATCTATCCCCTCTGATAAAATGTCGTAATTTAGTATTTTAAAATCGGGCTCGTTAGACGCAGAAACACTGGAAAAAAATATAGCAGTGGTGATATAGAATACGAATAATGCAAGTTTCATCATGAGGATATCTCTTCTTTATTGCGCTGTGTTTTTTTAAGAAAGAAATTTTGCACATCAATGCAAATGGCAACCAGTACAGGAACAATAATCAACGTGATTACTGTTGCAAATATTTCACCATAAGCCAGCGAAACGGCAGCAGGAATCAAATATTGTGCTTGTTCAGAGGTTTCGCTCATCAAGGGCATCAAGCCCGCAACTGTGGTGATCGTGGTAAGAAATATCGCCTTGAAGCGTCCGAGCCCAGCATCCATCAAGGCATCGTGAACGGAACTTCCTTCCGCTTTAGTCTGATTGTATCGTGTCATCAATACCAGTGAGTCATTCACCACCACACCGGTCAGTGCTAACATGCCGAGAAAGGAAAGGAAGCTTAGTGGCAGCCCCATGATCAAATGCCCTATTGCTGCACCGATAAAGCCAAAAGGGATCACCGCCATGATAATGAATGGTTGCCAATAGGATTTCAGAGGAATCGCTAATAGCACATAGATCAGAATACAGGTAAAAATCAAAGCGTTGATCAGACTGCCTTTGAGATCGCTCATCTCTTCAAGTTCGCCTGCTGCTTTCACGGTAACTTGCGGAATACGCCTTTCTAGGTCAGGGATGAAATGCGTAAATAGATCTTGCGAGATTTCTGCAGGCGCTACCTGGGCTTTATTGATAGAGGCATAAATAGTATTCATACGCTTGCCATCTCGGCGAGCAATGTAGTCGGTAACGTAAGCAGACTCAATAGTGGCGACGGCCGTCAGAGGAAACCAAAGTCCGTCATCACTTTTCAGGCGAAACTGCATCAGGTCGGAAATGGTGTTTCTGGACTCTTCACGATTCTTGACAACTACACGTACTTCCTGACGGTCTCGTTGTACCCTTTGTGCTTCGGCTTCTCCAAAATAATAGCCGATTTGGGTCGCAAGATTTTCAGTACTAAAACCAAGGTGACGCGCTTCCGGTTTAACCTTCAAATACAGCTCCGGTTTGCCGTTCTTTAAGGTATCCCGCACGTTGCTGACGCCTTTGATTTCTTGTAAATAGGCAAGCATCTCTTGGCTGGCAGCTCTCAACCGCTCTTCATCTTTACTGTAAAGATCAATGGCAAATCCTCCTCCTGTCTCTTCGGTCGCACTAAAGGTCAATTCTGTTGTGCCTTCAAGACGTCCAACAGCCGTTTGCCACTGTCGCAGAATGTCAAGTGTTCCCAGTTCGGGGCGGGCAACAGGTGGTGTGAGTTCGGCATAAATTTCAACCATGAATGCACCGCTCACGACAACAAGAATGTGTTTGATCGGTTTGTCTGACAGCCTATAACGCTCGAGCCATTCTTCGTTAAGCACATTTGCCACATCCTCAATACGATTGGCATTGTCTGTAGTCAAATGGTAGGGCGCTCTGGTATCCATTTCAACGTTGACCGTAATCATTTGCGTTGGAATATCCGGGAAAAAAACCGTCTTTATTTTACCTTTCTGAATAAGCCCAAGGCCTAACAGCGCCACGGCAATAAACAGAATCAAAATGGCGTAACGTTGTTTCAGACTCCATTCCAGAACAGGCTTATAGATAGTTTTAATAAAAGCATCAAGTTTGTTTTGTGCAAAATCCTGAACACTGCGCCATCCACGAGATAACCATGAACGGTTTTGTTTGCTATCTTGCAAAGAGATTGCGGCAAGGTGCGCGGGAAGAATAAACTTACTTTCAAACAAGGAAAACAGTAATGTTAGAATGACAACCGCCGAAAAACTGGCCATAATTTTTCCAAGCTGATTATCAATTAACATCAACGGAAAAAATGCTGCCACAGTGGTTAATATTCCGAAAATAGTGGCTGTTGCTACACGATGGACACCCTTTACTGTTCCTTTAACCGGATCATTAAAACGTTTGCGTTCTTGAAATATGCTTTCTCCTACGATTACAGCATCATCCACTAAAATTCCCAGGGCAATAATAAAGCCGAAGGTGGTTATGTCATTTAATGAATAGTCTACCCATGGGCTGCCCATCACCGCCAGAGCCCCCATAATCGAGATAGGAACCCCCATAGCAACCCAAAATGCCAGTTTCAGATTGAGAAATATTGCCAGTAATATAAATACCAGCAATAGCCCCAGCAATGCATTGTTTTTCAGCAGGTGTAGGCGCTCCGAAATATAGTGGCTGGAATCTGCCCAAGTGCTGAGTTTGACCTCGGGGGGGAGTGTCGTTTGCAATCGTTCTACCGTTTTTTTGACGGCACTGGAAATATCAAGCAAATTTTCTGTCCGCCCAATTAACACTTCCATGCCCAGTGCCGGCTGGCCATTGAAGCGTACAATAACATCGTTGTCTTCGTAGGAATCCTTGATATTGCTCAAGTCACCCAGCAGAAGTTGGCTGCCATCACTTTTGTTCTGGATTGGAATTTCAGCAAAATCACGATAGTAATAGGCCTGATTATCTGCACGTAGTAAGATTTTGGCACCATCCGTTTTCAGCAAACCGGTTTTAAAGGTTAAAGATGACTGTTGAATTTTTTCAACGAGATCACTGATCGTCAAGTCGTACTGTTCCAATTTTTCAGGATGAACTTCAATACGAATTTCAGCTCGGCTCTCTCCCCAGCCTTCAAGCTTTGAAATTTCTGGTTGTGCCAACAACTCCTCACGAACCTCCCTACCCAGGCGTTGTAAAGTGTCTTGATCAGTGTCGCCATAGAGTTGTACGATGAGTGCAGGAAAATCAAAATCACTGCGCGTAATGACCGATTTATCAGCGGCTTGAGGCAGGTTATATATACTATCCAGGCGAGCACGTATGTCATTTTGTAGACGATACAGGTTAACTCCTTCATTTCGCTGTACCGTGATGCTGGAAAGTCCTTCCAGTGACGTTGACTGAACTTTTTTTATCCCAGGCAAACCTTCCAGAGCTTTTTCGATTTTTTGAGTAATTTGTCGATCAACCTGTTCAGCATAGGCACCAATAAACGTGGTATCGATTTGTAAAGAGTCTGCTGGCAACTTGGGAAAACCTTCAATCCGGATCGATGACATGGTGAGAATTCCAGCAACGATGATCAGCAACATGATCAAATTTGCTGCGACTGGATTGAGGATGAACCAACGAATTAATCTATGCATCGCTATTCTCCCTCAACCATGACGGGATCAACGCGACGACCCGCAAGAAAAGAGGCCAACGGAGTGGTAGCGATGCGCCAGCTGGAAGGGTAGTGTTTGTTGAGCTTATCACTTGATGGTGTTTCGATAATAATCTTATTATTTCGATAAAAAAGGACAGTAACGATAAATTGCCGTAAGCGGTCTTCGTCATCCAGATACCAAATTGATCCGTTACGGGTCAAGGCACTTTCTGGAATTTCCAAACTGTTTTGGATAATGCGGCTTGGTAAGTGCACTTGAACAAAATCACCCACTAAGGTTTGACGACCAAACGTGTCATCAATTTCTAAAAACAATCTGTATTGGCGTGTTTCCGGATCTAAAAATTCACCACTGCGCTTAATTTGTGCTTGAGCAATTTCAATGTTGTCCATATTGCGAATGGATGCAGTGTGTTTACCCCGCTCTTTTGTCAACAGGCTTTGCTGTTTCTTGCTCAATGCAACAGAGATATCCTGTGGTCCATCTTGAACGATATACAATAGCTCATCACCTTCCAGAACAGTTTGTCCGATGCTGACATTGCGTTGAGTAATCATTCCTGAAAACGGCGCTTTAACTCGCGTATAGGAATCTGTTTTTCGTGCTGCTTTGACGCGACTTATCGCCGCAACCACAGTTTTTTTTGCCACCTCCAGTTGCGGTATGTTCAGCACTAAATCTGATGGTGTTTTACTGATTCCAGCACGTTGCCAGTTTTTCTGGCTCTGGGAAGATTTGCTTTGTTCCTGTAACAAATTAAGCCGCGCCTCTGCCAGCGCCTGTTCTGCTTCGTGCAAGTCAGCCAGATAGCGGCTATTTTCGATGCGAATCAAGGTATCGCCTTTTTTAACCTGCGTACCGGCAAGCGCCTTTTCGAAGACCTGTTCCACCTCTCCACTGACCTGGGCTTTCAGGCTAGTCTCCCAGCGTGGTTTTATTTCTGCAGTGGTTATAATTACACCTTTGTTATCTTCAGGCTTTGAGTTCACGATGGAAACCGGAGGGAGATACTGTGTTGTCTGTTTTTGTTCGATTTCTGCAGTATCTTCCAGATCATCTATCACGATAATGATCAATACCAAAACTGACAGGGAGGCAATCAGCCACCATTTACGACTTTTCATGACTATTTTCTCCGCTGTTACTATCGTGAAGTATTTCAAGTGGCAACCCCAGAGCCGTGATGAGAATAATTCGATTTTTAATATATAAGGCTTCGATATTACTTAATTCTATCTGCGCCTCAATGTGCTCCATCTTGATCAGCAGGTAATCGGAGAGAGATAAGTCTCCATCGAGAAAACGCTCTTCGGCAGAGGTCAGTTTTCGATTTGTATTATTGAGTAAAGCTTGATTTTGTGTAAGTTGAAAAGACAGCAGTTGATCGTCGATCATCACATTTTCCACCTCCAGCATGGCTTTGAAAACAGTGTTTTGATATTGCCACCAGGAGGCCTCGGCTTCTGCCGATTTTTGCCTGATAATGGAACGGAGTTGCCCACTATTGAACAGTGGTTGGGTCAAACCACCGACCAATTGCCAGATAAGATCACCACGCAATGCCTTTTCGAGCGTTATCCCGCTTTTTGACAATGAACTGGTAAGATTGATTTGTGGCAACAAGGCTTTGCGTGCAGATATCTCCAGCCGGTTAAAGGATCGTACTTCTGAAAATGCCGCCTGAATATCGGGGCGATTTATCAGAACTGTGGCGGGTATATCTCCCTTAAATACCACCAGACCCAAAGGAACGTTGTCATCGATTACAGGAAACTCATCGTTCGGCAAATGGCCACGTAAAATGTTCATTAATTGCAGCGTTTTCAGTTTTTCCAACTGAATTTCTTGTAAACGATATTCACTACGAAGCTGGCTGTTTTTTGCATCCAGAAAAAATTCATAAGGCACCAGGCCTGCTTGAAAAGCTCCCTGATAATAACTAAAAGGTATCAGGCCTTCCTGATAGGCATCCTGATAGTAGCTCACGACATTGGCTTGAGCCTTGGTGAGATTGATAAAATGTTTTTCTGCACGGACATAACCATGAAATTCAACCCATAAACGTGCTGATTGGCTAACCAATTCCCGCCTGAGCTGTTGCAGCTCATAGTGGATTTTATCTGACAAATGCTGGGTTGCCGCTGCATCATCTGAAAGCTTTTTCCAGATGTCCACTTTCCAGTTGACATCAACACTCACTGATACCGTATCGGTTATTGCATCAAAAATATCTTTGCCACGAGTTTTTGATAGGGTTAAATCTGCGCTAGGTCGGATTTCTGCTCTGGCAATTTTCACGTTATCACTGGCTGCTTTTGCCGTAGCCGAAATAGATTTCAAATCCGGGTTATTGCTGAGCACCTGGGTAATATACTGCTGCATTTCAGTTTGTTGATCCACAGCAAAAATCTGTTTAGAAAGAAGCTTGTAGTCAGTTACTTTCCAGTGTTGCGCAGACAAATCATGCAGAGGTTCTGGCAAGAGAGGCGTTTTTACCGCACACCCTGAAACCATGATTCCCAGAATGGCAAATGTGATAAATTTTAACTTCATTGCCATTTCCTAAAAGTGATAGTTAAAGCTTGTCGTTAACGAGTCACTACTCGTATCGTAAAAATTAATATTGGAATTATTACGCTCGCTCGCAACCATGAGTTCCAGGCTGCTATTATTCCAGCCGAATGGCTTCCAGTAGGTAATACCCGCAGCAATCGCACTGAAATCACCTTTACGCTTGGTGCCAAATACGGGATTAAGCGTATTATATTTGGTTGTGCCACCGGATATGTGACCAAAAACTTCAAAAAACCTTCTCTCATAAACAAGAGTCAAGCCGACATTGTGAGCAGTGAAACTGTTAGCTTTACCCTCTGCATTAGCGCGGGTATAACTCAGCTCACCAATTAGATGAAGGTTATTGCTAAAGCTCAGAGGAGGAAGAGAGGAAGAAATGTTGTGCGATTGACTGTCGCGCCGCAGTTGCTTGATTTCACTGTATGTCAAACGGGTGAGGGATTCACCAGACCGCTCATTTTTTATGGACAAATCTTGGTAATCATAACTAATCGAAGCAAATGAACCCCAAATATTATCAAGGGAAAAATTAATCGCCGCATCCAGTTTGGCACCTATTTTTTTGCGGTTTTCTCCTGTCAGATAAGGGTCTTGCCACACTTCACCACTAGTCCCCAAGGATAATGGCAAAGACACTGACAGGCGGGTTTTATCGGCAAGTAAGTAGCTAACGCCTATCTCACTACCATCAAGCAAGTCACTATTTGCATAGCCTGTGATGTTATTTTGAAAGGTATAGCTCAGTTGAACTTCTGGGAATAGAAAATCATAATTGTAACGGGCAGGTTTTTCATCCAATGACTCGATGCGTTTTTTCCCACCATACGCATCAAGTTGTCCTTCTCCGCTGACACCTCCCACTATGAGTCCTACAGATGCGCTCAAGCCTTTTTTTTTGTCTTCAGCCAGCGAGTTACTGCCAAACAAGAGAAATCCCAGTATTAACAATGCCCTAATGGATAGTGCTTTCATTTCGATACCCCAAGAATGTTGATAGCCTTACGGCGGTTATCAAAATTTTATTCCTGGAGGTATTAATATAATGTTAAGAAGTGGCTTTCTGGCAGATGGCCATCAATGAATAGTAACTATTCGGTTTCACACACATAGACAATTTTCGTACTTGTCCAGCCGGGAGAATGATTCATATCAGTCACACGGCAGCGTAGGCTGATGCCTTACCATCAGCAGGTACAATGTGGCTGTTTAAGTGATGGCGCAAGCCGCTGCCGTAAAGGCAGCGGCTCCCATCATGACAAGTATTCGCCACCTCTGTATGAATTCTGTTCGAACGTGAATCTCCCACCTTCAGCACCACCAAAAAGTCCGCAAGATGATATGGAACGATGGACACCCCGCTAAGGCTATGTTTTCTCGTTGATTAATATGCGGTCGCCCTGAGCAGGGAAGCCAATCCAGAGAGATTAAGCGCCCATTAGGGTAGAATGCCTGCGATTCTTCGCCGAGCCAGCCCCATGCCCCAGGAACAGGAACAAGACACCAACCGCGAACGTCTGCAAGCCTTTAGCACCTTGTTGGAGGAAGGCACTCTGGCGCAGGTTGAACGGGAGTTGCAGAACCTGCATCCGGCGGAAATCGCCCATCTGATGGAATCGCTGCCGCACGAGCAACGCGACATCGTCTGGGACTTGGTGCACCCCGGGAATGAGGGCGACGTGCTGGTGCACGTCAACGACGACGTGCGCGCCCGCCTCATTCGCGACATGGACAACAGCGAGCTGCTGGCCGCCGCCGAGGGCCTGGACACCGACGAACTGGCGGATATCCTCAGCCATTACCCGGACGACGTCACCGAACAGGTGCTCGATGCCATGGACAAGCAACACCGCCAGCGCCTCGAAGCGGTGATGTCCTACTCCGAGGACAGCGCCGGCGGCCTGATGAACACAGACACCATCACTGTGCGTGCCGATATCGACATCGACGTGGTACTTCGCTACCTGCGCCGCATCGGCGAACTGCCGGAAATGACCGATCAACTCATCGTCACCGATCGCCACGGCCGCTACCTGGGGCTGCTGCCAATCAGCACGTTATTGGTAAACGACCCTGAAACCCGAGTCGCTGAGGTGATGGATCGCAGCCAGGATGGTATCTCCGCCAACATGTCCGCACGCGACGTGGCCACTCTGTTCGAAAAGCGCGACCTGATATCGGCGCCGGTGGTAGACGAGGACGGCATGCTGCTCGGCCGTATCACCATCGATGATGTCGTGGACGTGATCCGTGACGAAGCCGAGCATTCACTGATGAGTATGGCCGGTCTGTCTGAAGAGGACGACATGTTTGCCCCGGTGATCACCAGCTCGCGGCGCCGCACCCTGTGGCTGGGCATCAATCTGCTCACCGCACTACTGGCCTCATGGGTGATCGGCCTGTTCGGCGCCACTATAGAAAAGCAGGTGGCGCTGGCTATCCTCATGCCTATCGTCGCCAGCATGGGCGGCATTGCCGGCAACCAGACCCTGACCCTGATGATCCGTGGCATTGCCCTCGGTCAGGTGAGTAGCGGTAATGCCCGTCGTCTGCTCAATAAGGAAATGCTGGTAGGCATGCTCAACGGCCTCACCTGGGCACTGGTCATTTCCGCCATTGTCATCCTGTGGTTTGACGACCTGCTGCTCGGTGCCATCATTGCTGCGGCAATGATGATCAACCTGATTGTCGCCGCCCTCGCCGGTGCGACTATCCCACTACTATTGAACCGCTTTAGCATCGATCCGGCACTGGCCGGCGGCGTGGTGCTCACCACCGTTACCGACGTGGTGGGCTTTCTTTCCTTCCTTGGACTTGCTGCGATGGTGTTGCATTAATGGTTCGTCCCACTACGCCGCTGGTCGCCGTGGACATCATCATCGAGATGCATGACCGCCCAGGCCGCCCTATCCTGCTCATTGAGCGCCAGAACCCACCCCATGGCTGGGCGCTGCCGGGTGGTTTCGTCGATGTCGGTGAACGGCTGGAGCGGGCTGCGGTTCGCGAGGCAGGCGAGGAAATTTCTCTTGAAGTACAGCTCAAGCTTTTGCTGGGTTGCTACTCGGATCCGGCACGCGATCCGCGCGGCCACACCATCAGCCCGGTGTATGTGGCCGAGGCCAGCGGCGAACCGCGTGCTGCCGACGATGCCACCCATGTGCAAGTCTTTCTGCTCGATCAGCTGCCAACAGCACTGGCCTTCGACCATGCTCTGATCCTCGCCGATTATCGACACTACCGAGAGACCGGCCAACTCGCGCCCCTGCGCTGAACCCCCACACCTAAACAAACAAGGAGAATGATTTTGCTTAGCCGGCCACACGCCTGGCAACGGCATCCGTTCTTGCAGGGCTTTACCGCGATCTCTAAATTACCCCCTCCTTTTCCGCTTTATTGATAAAAGAAAAAAACTTAATGCATTAAATTGTGTTACTCAATAAAAAAGAGAGGGTGAAAAAGCCCCCCCTGCGAACGCCTCAAAACCAGTAGGCGATACCCAAATCCAAAGTATGAATCACTTTATCACCAACCTGATAGGCCTGCCATCCCAGATGGGGTTGCAGCTTATCGGTAAGACGATGTTCAATAGCCAGGCCATAACTCAGATCTATACCATCAAGATGGAAACGTTTTTTCTGTGTCGGAGCCTTCAACGTGTAATCCGCGCGCCAGCGAAAGAGACCCAAAGCGGCAACAAGGTCGATATTTTTGCCAATCGCATAACGCGGTGTCACTCGTAGGCTCCAGCCATTGGCGGTGGAGGGGAAGACATCCGATAGGCTGGTGAGGAAGGTGCTGACACTGGAGTTCAGCCCTGTTATTTTCGTGGTAACGTCACCCAGATCCACATAAGCCAGCTCAATGGCCAGCTGTTCTGACTCCTGGTAACGAATAAAAATTCGGCCACCGTTACGACTAAGGCTGGTCTGGGTCACCGTAGCCTGAAGTCCGGAGGCCACCAGTTCGCGATTAAATTCACCACTGCTCTCTGGCCCATTCGCCCGTAAATAACTGACACCCACCAATAGTTTGTCGCTGGCTTGGACGGTATCCGGCAACAACCCCGCGACCAGTATTACGGGGGCAAACAACGCGACACGGGCTAACAGCCGCCCCTGACCTGTGGCCTGGAGACGCCCCAGGCAAACCAGTGCCAGCAGAATCAACAACATCAACGAGATCAACGAGATCGAGCCACCACCGCGGGTGCTCACTGAGGTGGTATTTTTCTGGGCCACGCCACCAAAGCTGACCACCGCGTTGTTGATCTGGCCATCACCATCATTGGGGCCGCCATCCTGAATCTTCAATTGCACACACCAGTAACCCTCGACCAGCCCCGGCTCGAATGCGGCGTCTCCCGGAGCGGGACACTGGCCTTCGGCACCCGGTGCCGAAGACAGGACGTTATCGCTGTCCTGTTCAAAATCTATCCAGCCACTGGGCAATTGTTCACGATATACCGCATTCGCCGGGATAGGCCGCACCTGCGGCAAGATGACCTGCAACGCCTGACCGGCTGTGGACAACCCGGTTATTTCAACGTCGAAGATGCCGCCGATGTTCGTGACCTCATCGTTGGCGCTGTCCGTAACCTGGGCCGCATTGTTACCCGTGGTGAAGGCCGCTGACCCCAGCCGGATTTGCAGACCCGCCTCCGTTTCGATCAGGAAGCTGTCACTGGTACCCGTAATCCCCTGTAGTACATTGCTGGCAGAGATGGCATCAACGTAGTCAGATACACCATCATTATCCTCGTCGCCATTGCCCTCATCAGCATCCATAACGCCATCGCCATCGCTGTCCAGTCCTGCGTTCAGCGCCGGCGCAGTGGCAATGACCCGCAGTCGCAATAACCCCTCTCCGCTCATCACAGGCATACCATCATCAGTGATTTGTAGTGACACCGTGTACACACCTTCCGGTACACCGCTGGGGTCAAAACTGAAAGTCGTGTCAGTGGTATCAGTATCGACCAGCGCATTGTCTGACCCCGACCAGTCATAGCGGTGGCTGTCATCGGGATTCGGGTCAGTCATGGTCGCACTCACCACCACCATACCAGCGTCCTGAGTCACCACCGTGACCGCAGTGCCCTGCATGGCATTCAAACTCACTATTGGCGCAAGATTGCCTTCCACCAGTGTCATGGTATGCGTGGCATGTGAGCCTACAGCTGCATTGGTGGGTGTTCCCATGACAATTTCAATCGTCTCACCGGACTCGTTATCCATACCGTCATCGATGATATCAATACTCAGTTCTGCTTCCGTACCCGCCGTGATAACCAGTACGCCGTCAGCCAATACAAAATCATCGGGCTGGGTCGCTGACCCGGTTACGCTGTAAGGAATCTCCACCGGATACGCCGGTGCCACACCGTTGAGGTAAACCCGAAGCGTCGCAGTCACACCCTCGACCAGCTTTTGATCCTTGCTGAATTGCGCGAGTGGCCGCACATCAACGACCTGCTGTGCTGTGCCTGTATTGCCCGCCGCATCTTGCGCATTCCAGGTCACCACATGCCGACCTGGCACGAAATAACCACTCTGATCCGCGACGGCAGTCAGTGTCCCGTCCAAAGCATCTACCGCACTTGCCGCACCCAGGTTCACCAGGGTGCGCAGGCCGGTGGCATCGATCACGACATCGGCTGACGCCATCAACACTGGCGGATTATCGTCCACCGTGGGGTTCAGGCCCTGCTGGTATTCACTCAGGTTATCGAGGCCGTCGTTGTCACTATCCAAAGCCGCATCAGCGGCATTTCGTGGGTCGAGACCGTTGGCGTTTTCGAAGGCATTGTCCATGCCATCACCATCAATATCTGTATCGACGTCATCACCGACGGTATCGCCGTCCAGGTCACCGACCACGGTAATAAAAAAGGTCGGCAGGTTGCTGGTGCTGATACCATCATTCACGCCAAGCACAACTCCCGTGGTGGTGCCAATGTTCGTGATCACCGGGGTACCGGTGAGAGCGCCCGTGGAAGTCTCAAAGCTAGCCCAGCCAGGCTTGTTGGTAATCACGAAACTCAGGCTGTCACCGGCATCAACATCCGTGGCACTGGGCGTAAAGCTATAGGTCTGACCTTCCACCACCCGGGTGGTGGGCGTTCCGCTGATAACCGGTGCGTCATTGGTGTTAATCACGGTGAGCATGAAAGCCTGATCCACATTCATGCTGCCATCATTGACCCTCAATACGACACTCGTGTTGCCGACATCGCCATTGGCCGGCGTGCCGCTCAATACGCCAGTAGTCGCATTAAAGCTCATCCAGGCAGGCAGAGTCGGTGCGCTGTAGGTCAGCGTATCCGCCGTATCCACGTCCGAGGCGACGAAGGTATAGCTATAGGCACTGTCTTCATTTACTGCTGTTATTGCTGTGCTACTGATGATCGCTGCGTCGTTAACATCACTGACGATCAAGGTGGCGGCCAGGGTATTAATGGAGTATGCCGTGTTAACGCCATTAATGGTGCTGTCCACCACGTCTTCTTCTGTCCCGACACTCTGATCCCAGGCACGGAAACTCAAACCCACTGTCTCGCCATTGGCCTGATCCGGCTGATAACGCAGCCAAGCGGTTTCACTCAACAACAGCGCCTGATCCCCGGTACGGGCACCCAGGCTTGTCCAGGTTCCGTCCACACCATCCGTCGAATCCGTAGAATACTGTCCGCTGCCATTGCCACTGACCGCCGTCACGGCCATACCCAGGGTATTGCCATCATCGTCGCTGGCACTCACTCCAGCATCGGACAGAACAGTGGCAACCTGAACGCCGATACTGTCGGCGTCTTCAGTCGTACCGGGGAAGGCATAACTGCCGCTCAATACTGGCGCATCGTTAATATTGGCCACTATAATGGTAAAGCTCTGGCCCACGTCCACTGTGCCATCGTTAACGCGCAGTACCACATTGTGATTACCGACTTCACTGTTAGTGGGGGTACCTGACAGAAGGCCGGTGCCCGCATTAAAATTCAACCAGCCCGGCAAGGTCGGGGCGCTCAGGGTCAGCGTGTCACCCACATCCACATCGCTGGCGACAAAAATGTAACTATAAGTTGTATCTTCTGTAGCACTGGTGACTGCGGTGCTGCTGATCACTGGCGCATCGGCAGTATTAGCCACAGCAACACTGAAACTCTGATCCACGTTCACCGTGCCATCGTTGACTCGCAATACCACGCTATGAGTGCCTACATCGACATTAGTCGGTGTGCCACTTAATACACCCGTGCCAGCATTAAAACTCATCCAACCGGGTAGAGTGGGGGCACTGAGAATCAATGTGTCACCCTCATTGTCGGTAGCGGTAAAAGTGTAATTATAAGCACTGTCTTCATTGACCGAAGTGACCGCCGTGCTGGTAATGTTGGGTGCACTATTGGCCGCAGTCACCGCACTGGAACTCGCCACCATGCTGCCACCATTGCCATCATTGGCGGTCACCGCTACCGTAATGGCCTTGCTGGCGTCGGCAGTCGTCAGTGTGTAACTACTGCTGCTTGCCCCTGAAATATTGCTGCCATCAGCCTTCCACTGGTAGCTGTAAACAGGCGTATCACCGTCGGCATCCGTCCAGGTGCCCGTCGTACTGTTTAAGGCATTGCCCACTGCGACAGTACCGGAAATAACCGGAACTCCAGCATTGACCGGGGCGGCATTGGCCACAGCAGTACCGGTCGAGGTGGCAGCGGTGCTGCCACTGTTGCCGTCATTGGCAGTGACCGTCACCGTAATGATCTGGTGTGCTTCGCCAGTGGTCAGGGTATAACTGCTGCTGGTTGCTCCCACAATATTAGTACCATCAGCCTTCCACTGATAACTATAAGTAGACGTATCGCCATCGGCGTCAGTCCAGGCGCCTGTCGTACTGCTTAAGGCATTTCCTACTGCGGCAGTACCGGAAATAACCGGAACCCCAGTATTGACCGGGGCAGCATTGGCCACGGCAGTACCGGTCGAGGTGGCAGCGGTATTGCCGCCATTGCCATCATCGGCAGTGACTGTCACCGTGATGGCCTTATGCGCTTCGGCAGTAGTCAGGGTATAACTGCTGCTGGTTGCTCCCACAATATTAGTGCCGTCAACCTTCCACTGATAACTGTAAGTAGGCGTATCACCGTCGGCATCCGTCCAGGTGCCCGTCGCACTACTCAAGGTGCTGCCCACGGCGGCAGTGCCGCTGATCACGGGAAGAACGGTGTTAACCGGAGCCGCATTGGTAACAACAATATACGTGCTGATGCCAGCCTGATCAGCACTGCCATTACCGTCATCAGCGGTAACCACGATACGTAGATTTTTAAGCGCATCGGCGGTGACCAGGGTATAACTACTGGCGGTGGCACCGGCAATGGCCGCCAGATTAGTACCACTGCCGTCATCAGCGCGAGACCACTGGTAACTGTATGTGGGAGTATCACCATCGGCATCGGTCCAGATACCCGCTGTGCTGTTCAGGGTGCCGCCTACTGCCGCAGTACCGGAGATAACCGGAACCCCAGTATTGACCGGGGCAGCATTGGCCACGGCAGTACCGGTCGAGGTGGCAGCGGTACTGCCACTGTTGCCGTCATCAGCAGTGACCGTCACCGTGATGGTCTTGTGTGCTTCGGCAGTAGTCAGGGTGTAACTACTGCTGGTTGCACCTGAAATATCAGTACCATCAGCTTTCCACTGATAACTGTAAGTAGGCGTATCACCATCGGCGTCCGTCCAGGTGCCGGCTGTACTGCTCAGGGCATTGCCCACGGCGGCGGTGCCGCTGATCACCGGAAGAACAGTGTTAACCGGGGCAGCATTGGCCACGGCAGTACCCGTCGAAGTCGCAGCGACACTGCCACCATTGCCGTCATTGGCAGTGACCGTTACCGTGATAGTCTTATGCGCTTCGGCAGTGGCCAGGGTATAATTGCTACTGGTTGCCCCTGAAATAGAAGTACCGTCGACCTTCCACTGATAACTGTAAGTAGTCGTATCGCCATCGGCATCCGTCCAGATGCCGGTTGTGCTGCTCAGGGCGCTACCCACTGCGGCAGTACCGGAGATAACCGGAACCCCAGTATTGACCGGGGCAGCATTGGCCACGGCAGTACCGGTCGAGGTGGCAGCGGTATTGCCGCCATTGCCATCATCGGCAGTGACCGTCACCGTGATGGTCTTGTGTGCTTCGGCAGTAGTCAGGGTGTAACTGCTGCTGGTTGCACCTGAAATATCAGTACCATCAGCTTTCCACTGATAACTGTAAGTAGGCGTATCGCCATCGGCATCCGTCCAGATGCCGGTTGTGCTGCTCAGGGCGCTACCCACTGCGGCAGTACCGGAAATAACCGGAACCCCAGTATTGACCGGGGCAGCATTGGCCACGGCAGTACCGGTCGAGGTGGCGGCGGTACTGCCACTGTTGCCATCATCGGCAGTAACCGTCACCGTGATGGTCTTATGCGCTTCGGCAGTGGTCAGGGTATAACTGCTGCTGGTTGCTCCTGAAATATCAGTACCATCAGCCTTCCATTGATAACTGTAAACGGGCGTATCGCCATCGGCATCCGTCCAGGTGCCGGTTGTACTGCTCAGGGCGCTGCCCACGGCGGCAGTGCCGCTGATCACGGGAAGGACGGTGTTAACCGGAGCTGCATTGGTAACAGCAATATACGTGCTGATGCCAGTCTGATCAGCACTGCCATTACCGTCATCAGCGGTAACCACGATACGCAGATTTTTAAGCGCATCGGCGGTGACCAGGGTATAACTACTGGCGGTGGCACCGGCAATAGCCGCTAGGTTAGTACCACTGCCGTCATCAGCGCGAGACCACTGGTAACTGTATGTGGGAGTATCACCATCGGCATCGGTCCAGATACCCGCTGTGCTGTTCAGGGTCCCGCCTACTGCTGCAGTACCGGAAATAACCGGAATCCCAGTATTGACCGGGGCAGCATTGGCCACGGCAATACCGGTCGAAGTGGCAGCAGTACTGCCACTGTTGCCGTCATCGGCAGTGACCGTCACCGTGATGGTTTTGTGTGCTTCTGCAGTGGTCAGAGTGTAACTGCTGCTGGTTGCACCTGAAATATCAGTACCATCAGCTTTCCACTGATAACTGTAAGTAGATGTATCACCATCGGCGTCAGCCCAGGTGCCGGTTGTGCTGCTCAGGGCATTGCCGACTGCGGCTGTACCGCTGATCACCGGGAGAACAGTGTTAACCGGAGCAGCATTAGCGACCGCGACTCCAGCAGTGGTAGACGTGCCGGTCGTGGCGGTATAACTATCGGTACCCAGCACATCCAGAGTAATAGTCTTGTGCGCTTCGTTGGTGGTCAGGACATAAGTGCTGCTGGTTGCGCCTGAAATATTGCTGCCATCGGCCTTCCATTGGTAGCTAAGGGTCACTACATCGGTGGGATCCGGGTCACTGGTCGTGGTATTGGCTGCGCTCAGAGTGTTGCCCACGGCGGCGGTACCGGAGATGCCCGGTGTTCCCGTGAAGCCGGGGGCATCGTTGATTGAGGTGGAAATCACTGTCGTGGTGTTATCGGTGCCATCCACCGTGCTGTCATTGACGGTAATGGTAAAGGTGGTGGTCTCCGTACTCGTGGGTGCCACTCGATCATTGGCCGGATCGTAGACCAGCTGACGGATCGCTGTTTGCGCATTGGCCGTCGTGGCCGAAGCCAGGGAATAAGGGCCGGTTCCGGTGAAGCCTGAAGCCGTCAGTGAGGCCGGAGTGAAAGCGCCTTTGGCATTGGTATCCAGGGCCACCGTCGTGGTGACGTTATTTCCATCCGGGTCAGCAATGGTCACCGCAGAGAAGAGGCTAACCGTCGCATTGTCATTCACCACCTGCCCGGCTGAGGCACCGCCGATAGTCGGCGCACCGTTCACGGCTGCGGCATTCCAGGTGAATGCGGTCAGGTCAAGATGGGCAATAAATGTATCGCTTTCGCCATTATCGATGGCATCAAAATCAACCCTGAACCCGGTAATACTGACCCCGGAGAAATTGGTCAGCGTTGCGGGGTATGTATCGGTACCCGTCGATCCATCGGCGATGGTACCCGTCACTGTCCCACCGCCAAGAACATTACCTGTTACGGTGAAATTCTGAAAAACATCGGCCGCCCGAAATTCAGCCAGCGTCAACCCCGTTAATTCAAAGGCGGTGAGATTGGTGCCATCGACGTCCACACGTATCCACAAACCGGTTAGATCTTGAAGCGACCCAGCATCGAGATACGCACCTGAGCCAGCGGCGTTTGTGGCCAATCCACCGGCATCACTCCCGGAAGCGACAAAATTACTCGCGCTCAGTGTGCTCTGGTCTGTCAAAGTGACACCTTGATCCGTATAGGTGGCCAGGGTTTCCGTCGCGAGAACGCCGGTAAAACCCTTCAGTGCATCCATACGCCAAGGGTTGTCATTACCAACAACACCTGCAACAACCTCAAGCTCCCAGTCCGCCTCTTGCTCAACGTTTCCGCTCAGGTCGTTGGATGCTGCAACATCGGCACCTGTCAATAAAGCCAGTTCATTGACCAGGAAGCGACCACGTTCACCCCGGCCCGTATTACAGCTATAAATCTTGAAGTCGCCGTTCTCGGCCATTGCCCGGTTGATCAATAACATTTCCTGTTTGTAACGACCGTCCTTCAGGCTGTCTATATCCAGCGATGCTAAACCCAAACGTACAGAAGCTTCTTCACCATGAGCAAAGATATGTACCGCCTTCACGTCGCGGTACTCGGCGAGGATAGCGGCTATTTCCCGCACGCCGTCACCTGTCCTGCTCAGTAAATAAACCCTAGCATCTGCCACGATGGCATTGATGAGGCTTTGGCGGTCGTTGATGCCCGCATCGATAAAAACGATATGGCCATCAACGGAAATGGTGTTCAAACCAGTCGTGCGTCCCTTCAATAATCGTGCATCGAGGGGACTTTGTGCAGGAGCCTGTTCATGAATTACGTCAATGGACGAATGCAGGGATAAAACCGGCTTTGAGGCAAATGCCACGGCCACCGGCAGGGACGCCAGAACAAGAATCAATGCCAGCGCATTGCCATAAAATGGTAAATAGAATCGTGCATAAAAATGCCACTGCTGCATGTGCCTGGATTTCATCTTCACGTTCCTTATGTTCCGGCTGGTTGCCCGGTTCCGGTTACCTAAAAACGGCTATCAGCGATCTTTTGATCTTACTGTTACCCGCACAAATTCCTTTCATCAAGCAGTTCAATTTTTGCTTGTCAGAGGAATAACAGCCCAAAAGGCCATTATTCCTCGTATCCAACACATCAATTACGAGACGGAAATAACCCGTTGGTCACGATGCAGTAACGCATCCCCAGCTGTGGCGGAAGATTATCGATAGCACGACTCCCGCCACTAGTACCGATAGAGCCCGAATTAAGCATGGTCGCAGAACCGCTGGACGCGTATGTCGCGGCAGGTGTCGTTGTTTCTCTGAGGGCCGGGATTCGCGTATTGGCCAGCCATGCACCGGGTTCAACATTTCCCGTAGCATCGACTGGAAGCGCATTCAGCGAATGAGTATGGCTGGGCATTTGGCTCTGCTGCAAAGTCACGGTTTCTACTCCGCGCTTCTGCCCTTGTCTGACAGGTATCAACCCCGACGGCTGCCCGGCACCTACCGGTGTACGCCCGCGAAGATCCGGCATACCAAAGTTGGTACGCCCGTCACCGCCATAAGCCGTTCCCATCACGGCAAAAAGTGCCTGGTTCGCAGCAA
>JAKIUN010000065.1 GCA_021647505.1 Gammaproteobacteria bacterium | reverse complement strand
CGGGCGCTGGGCGCGTCGCTCACCATTCTCACCCCGCGTTCGTAGTAGGCGATGCATCGTGCTCACTGAACACAGGTGTTGATTTCTTTCGAGCAGTCGGTGATAGACTTCACTGGGTGGCTGATCAGAGCTAAAGGGGTCGGAGCCCTTAATGATTGATCTTGGCAAGGTGGAAGAGGGGAATGCCCAATGCTTCCCGGATTACGCTACACTCCATCAAATTAAGGGCTTTGACCCGAATGGCACTAAGTTAAGCCTTTTTGCATAGGGATGACCTGCAGGAAAGCCGCGCCAGAACAAGGCTAAGCTATTGATAGTCGGTGCTAAACACCGTTAACTTAGTGCCATTCGGCTTTGACCCCTTTTTCTTTCCTTTTTCTACGTTTTCTAGGATACTGCGAAGGGGCAAGGGGGTCAGTTCTCGTATTGTAACATTTGCAATTCATAAGCATTATCGCCGGATGTTACAGTGCGAGAGCTGACCCCGTGAATCCATGAGCAGCCATGCCATAGAGGACGTAGGAGATAGGGCTCAATTTCTGACAGAACTGGCGCAGCAACTGATGCTATTTGGGCATTATTGGCAGAGATTTGAGCCAGAAGCGGAATATTTACAAATAGATATTAAACAGAGAGAATTGTTGGAGAGTATTCCTCAGTTGAAAAAGCCTTTTCGTCTGTTTGACACCCTTTCGCAGCTAAATATACGTTGAAAAATTTCTCGTTACACCGCTCTGCGGTGTAACGGATGAAGGTGGGATAATCTGCTGTGGATGAGGTGGCGCTGAGCGCCACGAGATGTGTAACACCGCAGAGCGGTGTCACAAGCTATCTGTTTTGAGCCAGAACGCGACCGATGCGGTTCGCAGGCTCATCGGCATCCTACGTCGAGGTTGGTTCTCATGGAATCTGAGTCCAAACACCCCGCCCCGGAATAAAGTACAATTCAGCCTCATGCGCTACCTACTTATTCTCACCCTGCTGACCCTCACCGCCTGCGGTTTTCACCTGCGCGGCAGTGTCGAAATTCCGCCCTACCTGAAAACCATCCAGCTAGAGGATGCCAGCCCCGCTACGCGCATCGCCCCAGAGCTGGAACGCGCCCTGCAAGACGAAGGTGTTATCGTCACCGGCGACGTTGCACTGGCCAATGCGGTGCTGCGCCTGCACTCGGAATCTTTCACCCGCCGCGTGCAGGCGGTGGATGCCAGCGGCAAGGCGCAGGAGTACGGCCTGCACTATGTCGTGGTGTTCTCCGTGCTGGGGCCGGACGGTATCGCCTGGCTGTCCAATGCCAACGTCTCTGCCACGCGCGACCTGCGTTTCGATGAGGGCGCGGTACTGGGCGCCGGCGGTGAACAGGAGCAGTTACAGGCTGAGATGCGTGCCGAGGCGGTGCGCGGTATTCTGCGCCAGTTGGCGCGTGTCACGCCGGTGACGGCAGAGGCCGAAATAGCCCCTGCCGCGGGCAACGTGCCATGAATGTGCGTGCCGAACAGCTCAAGGCACAGCTGGCCAAGAGTCTGGCGCCGGTCTATCTGGTCAGCGGCGATGAGCCTCTGCAACAGGGTGAGGCCTGTGACGCCATCCGCCAGAGCACGCGCGAGCAGGGTTTCAGTGAGCGGCAGGTGATGCACGTCGATGCTGGTTTTGACTGGAACGCGCTGCTGGCCGAGGCCAATGCCCTGTCTCTGTTTGCCGAGCAGAAGCTGATCGAACTGCGCATCCCCAACGGCAAGCCGGGCACCGAGGGCAGCAAGGCCTTGCTGGCCTATCTCGAACGGCCGCCCGAGGACACGGTGCTGCTGATCATCAGCGGCAAGCTGGACAAGAATGCGCAGAAGGCGAAGTGGTTCAAGGCTGCGGATAAGGCCGGTGTTAGTGTTCAGGTGTGGCCGGTGGATGCGCAACAGATGCCGGGCTGGATCGAACAGCGTTTGCGTGCGCGCGGCCTGCAGCCGGAGACTGGCGCCGCAGGACTGTTGGCCGAGCGGGTGGAAGGCAATCTGTTGGCGGCGGCGCAGGAGGTGGAGAAGCTGGTGTTGTCTTGCGAGGGCGGTGCGCTGAGTCTCGAGCAGGTGGAAGAGGCGGTGGCCAACAGTGCGCGCTTCGATGTCTTCGGCTTGGTGGATACAGCCCTGTTGGGCGATGTGCCGCACCTGATGCGCATGTTCGAGGGTCTGCGCGCTGAGGGTGCGGAACCGCTGGGCCTGCTGTGGATACTGGCGCGGGAGATCCGCAGTCTGGCCGACATGGCTGCGCAGATACAGGCGGGTGCACCGTTGGATCGGGTCATGGCGCGGGTCTGGGGCAAACGCAAAACAGCAGTGCGTGCTGGTTTGCAGCGTCACAACGCCCTGCGTTGGCAGCAGATGCTGCGCCGTGCCGGACGTATTGACCGTCTGGCCAAGGGGGCACCGGGAAATGCCTGGGATGAGCTGTTGCAGTTGTGCCTGTTGATGGCCGGGGTGTCGTTATTTCGACCGCTGGCGGTGGTCTGAACTGCCGGAGTTGTGTGTCCTCCGCTTCCGGTTAGCGCTTTATTCCTGTAGTTTCCCAAGATCCGAAAGATTGCAGTACAGGTTTTGGCTTTGGTATCCCGGGGAGGGCATTGGGGTGATGAAATGGATTTCATGTCTTTTGCGCGGCGGGCGGGTCACGGTCGTTCTGATTTCATGTCTTTTTTCATATCTTTGTTTACCGGCGTTGCTGTCGGCAGCTGACCCGGTTTCTCCCACCATCGCTGCCGAGCCACAGGGCGGACAGTTTGCCAAGCTTGAGCTGTCGGCCGATGAACGGCGCTGGCTGGCGGATCATCCCGAGATTCGTCTGGGTGTGGATCCGGCCTGGCCACCGTTTGAATTTATCGATGAGCAGGGCCGCTACCGGGGTATCGGCGCCGATGTCATCAGCCTGCTGAATGTGATGCTGGAGACGACCATGACGCCTGTCCCGGGGCTGGATTGGCGGGAGGTTATGGATCAGGCGCGCAAACATGAAGTCGATGTCTTGCCGGCCGTGCGGGCAACGGCGGAGCGTCGGGAATTTCTTCATTTTACCCAGCCCTACTTTGTCTATCCCTATGTCATTTTCGTGCACAAAAACACCCGCTTTGTGACCAGTCTTGCCGATTTGTCCGGCAAGCGGGTGGCGGTGGAGCAGGCGTACGCTACTGAGGATTTGTTGCGGCGTCATCACCCGGAACTGGTGTTGCGCACGTACGCCAATACCTCAGAGGCGCTATACGCGCTGAGTCGTGGCGAGGTAAGTGCCTATGTGGGTAATCTGAATGCGACATCCTGGGTCATGGATGGGCTGGGGATGACGGACATCAAGGTCGCTGCACCGACGCCGTACAGCTTCGAGCAGAGCATCGGCATACGCAAGGACTGGCCGCAACTGGTGGCTATACTCAATAAGGCGATTGAGCATGTTTCACCGCAGCAATGGCAGGCGATCAAGAGCCGTTGGTTCGCGGTGCGTTTTGAGTATACCGAGGCTGTGGATCGCCGGGCTTTGTGGCGGGCGGTATTGCTGACGATTGCCGTTGCCCTGCCGATTCTGTTTTTTGTGCTGTGGTGGAATCGGCGCCTGCAGCGTGAGATCCGCCGCCGTGAGGAGATCGAAGCCGCCTTGCGCACCAGTGATGCGCGCTATGAGCAGGCGATTGGGGCCGTCAAGGAAAGTGTCTGGGATTGGGATATCAAGACCGGTGAGCGTTATTTCAGTCCGCGCCTGTTTCATGATCTGGGTTATGACGATGATGCCGTGCCCACCACCAATCAGGCCTGGGTTGAGCTGATTCACCCCGATGATCGCAAAAAAAGGGTGCAGGCCCTGGCTGAGCATGAGGGCGACGACCCGGGGAGGGAGACCTCCATGGTGCTGGATTATCGGGTACGCCGCCACGATGGCAGCTATGCAGTTATCCGTGCCGAAGGGCGTGCGGTCAGCTGGGATGCGTCGAGGCGCGTGCTGCGCCGGATGGGTACCCTGCGCGATATCACCGACCTGAAGGCGGCGGAGGAACAACTGCGCGAGAGCGAGAAACAGTTGAAGACCATTCTGAATACGATACCCTTATCCCTCATGGTGGTTTCTCTGGAGGGGGAGATCCTGATGGCCAATCCGCATGCCGCGCGGGAAATCGAATGTACTTCCCAGACTTTGGTGGGGCGCAATATGCAGGAATTTTATCTCGACCCTGCGGCGCGTGATTCTGTGATGGCGGCCTTGTCTGAGCAGGGCCAGGTGCTTAACCGGGAAATGGTTTTTCGTACCGATACGGGCAAATTGTTGGAAGGGTTGTTGTCTGTCATGCTGATTAAAATGGGCAGGCAGACGGTGTCGCTGGGTATTCTGGTCAACCTGACCGAACGCATGCAGATGGAGCGCGACCTGGCGGCGACACGCGACTTGGCCGAGCGTGCCAATCGCAGCAAGTCGGAATTTCTCGCCAACATGAGTCATGAATTGCGTACCCCGCTGAATGCCATTATCGGCTTTACGGGGGTGCTCAAAGATGGCATGGCAGGGCCGGTCAATGAAGAGCAGAGCAAGCAACTGGGCATGGTCTACGGTTCTGCGCGCCACCTGTTGGCGTTGATCAATGATATTCTCGATCTGTCTAAAGTAGAAGCGGGTCGGGTTGATATTGTTACTGAACGGTTCCTTCTGGCGCCGTTTCTGGAAGAGGTCCATGCCTTGATGAAGCCCCTAGCCAGCGCCAAGGGGCTGGCATTGCGATGGGAGAGTGGCTGCGTGGACAGCCTGGTTACTGACCGGGGCAAGCTGCGACAGGTGCTGGTCAACCTGCTGGGCAATGCTATTAAGTTTACCGAGGCCGGTTCGGTGACGCTGTCCTGCCGGCAAGCTGATGGCGAGGTGTTTATTGAGGTCACGGATACGGGTATTGGTATTGCCCGTGCCGACCAGGCGCGTATTTTCAATACCTTCGAACAGGCGGATACCCGTAGTGAGCGGGAGTACGAGGGAACCGGTCTGGGCTTGGCCATCTGCCGGCGTTTTGTTGAAATGCTGGGCGGTAGCATTAGTGTTGTTTGCAGCGCACCTGGCGAAGGTTCCACGTTTTGTATTTGTCTGCCGGCGAATCCGTAAGGCTGCCTTGCGGCGAGCCTTCATTCGGCCAAAGGAAAGCTTCGTGAAGACAACAGGCATTATTATTGCGGATGACAATGCCCAGAATCTGTATCTGGCGCGTTTTCTTTTGGCGCAAGCAGGTTATACCGTACGCGAGGCGCACAACGGTGAAGAGGCCGTTGCCCTGAGCCGGGCCGAGATGCCCAGCCTGATCCTGATGGATATCCAGATGCCGGGTATGAATGGCCTGGAGGCCACTCGTTACATTAAAAGCCAGCCGCCTGCACCACTTATTGTCGCACTAACGGCCCGCGCCATGAGTGGTGACCGCGAACGTATTCTGGCCGCCGGGTGCGACGGTTATATCGAAAAACCCATCGATCCGGCCACCTTTGTTGGCCGGGTGGAGAGCTATCTAAAAGAGAAGCCGGAATGAACATATTGATCGTCGATGACAAGCCGGAAAACCTGTACCTGTTACGTGTTTTATTGGGCAGTAAGGGATATGGCGTGACGGAGGCGAGCAATGGAACGGAGGCTCTGGAACGTGCCCATGAAACACCGCCGGGGCTGATTATTTCCGACATACTCATGCCCGTTATGGATGGTTTCGCCCTGTGCCGGGCCTGGAAAGAAGATGCCCAGCTCACATCAATCCCCTTTATTTTTTACACCGCCACCTATACCGAACCCAAGGATGAGGAATTCGCCCTCAGCCTGGGTGCTGACCGGTTTCTCGTCAAACCGCAGGAAGGCAAGGTTCTTTTGGATGAGGTCGAAAGGGCATTATTGATTGGAGAACAGGCCGGCAAGCGCTCGAATCACACCACGGCAACCTTGACGAAAGTAAGCGCAGAAGTGAGTGAGCAGGATTTTTACCGTCAGTACAACGCACGCCTGGTGAACAAGCTGGAAGACAAGCTGGAAGAGATTGCACAGAAAAACCGGGCCCTGGCGGCCCGGGAGCAATCTCTGTGCGAAGCCAATGCCCGGTTGGAAGAACGTGTTGCGCAACGTACCCGGGAGCTGGAAGCCGCCAACGAAGAGCTGGAGGCCTTTAATTATTCCGTTTCCCATGACCTGCGCGCGCCCCTGCGACGTGTGGAAGGCTTCAGTCAGGCCCTGCGGGAAGAGTGTGAAGGCCAGTTGAGTGAGCAGGGGCAGGATCATCTGCGGCGTATTGGCAAGGCGGTTGGGTATATGGGCGAACTGATCGACGGCATGCTGGAACTGTCCCGTCTGAACCATGGTGAATTGTTGCGCGAAATCATCAGCCTGAGCGCCATGGCGGATGCCGTATCGGCCAAGCTGCGTGAAGCGGAGCCGGCGCGTGAGGTGAGCATCTGTATCCAGTCGAACATCGTGATGACGGGCGACCGCCGGCTACTGGGCATTATCTTGGACAACCTGTTGGAGAATGCTTGGAAGTTTACCGCCAAAACCGCGCAGGCGCGTATCGAGTTTGGTGTTACCGAACGGGATGGAGAGACCGTCTATTTCGTTGCAGATAATGGTGCCGGGTTTGATATGGCGTATGCAGGGAAGCTGTTCAAGGCTTTCCAACGCCTGCACTTTTCCCAGGAATTTCCGGGTATCGGCATCGGACTGGCCTCGGTGGCGCGCTGTATCCGCCGTCTCGGCGGGCGTATCTGGGTGGAGAGCGAACCGGAGAAAGGCGCGACTTTTTACTTTACTTGCTGAGTTTGCCGTCTGTCAGACCTTTTTAATCGATATTAATCCCGAAAAATGCATACGGTCGGCCTGAATGTGGCGGTTTTTCCCCGGTAGGTGGGGAAATACTCTGGCCGAATTGTTACAATTGCGCCGATTGATGGTCTGACCGCGCGTTGGTTCAGTCACAAACCACGCTTAATGTGTAGGAGCGGCCATGCCCGCGATCACCGATTACCCATGTATTCACCGTAAAAAGACACGGAGAATACAGAGAAAATCAGATGACAGTGTCTCTAGAAAGGTCTTTATCGCGGGCATGGCCCGCTCCTACGGAATTGTCTTCGTGGATGACAGGTAGATCGAGATGGACGTAAAACAGTATATGCAGGATCTGGGGCAGCGCGCCCGAGCCGCTTCGCGGGCCATGGCGCGCGCCAATACCGGCGCCAAAAATGATGCCCTGCTGCATATCGCCACGGGGCTGGAAGCGGCCCGGACGGAACTCATCGCCGAGAATGCCAAGGATCTCGAACAGGGCCGCAGGGATGGCCTCGATGATGCCCTGCTGGATCGTTTGGCATTGAACGAGGAACGCATCAAGGGCATGGCCGAGGGCCTGCGCCAGATCGCTGCACTGCCCGATCCGGTGGGTGAAATCAGCGATCTTAACTACCGCCCGTCCGGTATTCAGGTGGGCAAGATGCGCGTACCACTGGGGGTTATCGGCATCATCTACGAGTCGCGCCCCAACGTCACCGCCGATGCTGCGGGGCTGTGTCTGAAATCGGGCAATGCCGCCATCCTGCGTGGTGGTTCCGAGGCGTGCCATTCCAATCAGGCCATTGCCGATGTTATCCACGCTGGGCTGGAAAAGGCCGGTCTGCCGCGTGATGCCGTGCAGGTGGTGGAGACCACCGACCGTGCCGCAGTGGGCGAGCTGATCGCCATGCCGGAGTACGTCGATGTCATTGTACCGCGCGGTGGCAAGGGGCTGATTGCGCGAATTTCACAGGATGCCCGTGTGCCGGTGATTAAGCACCTGCACGGCGTCTGTCACGTTTACATCGATGCGCAGGCCGATCTCGACAAGGCCGTGGCCATCGCCTTTAACGCCAAGACTCACCGCTATGGTGTGTGCAATGCCATGGAGACCCTGTTGGTCGATGTCGCGGTGGCTGAGGCGGTTTTGCCGCGTCTGGCCACGGAGTACGCGAAAGAGGGTGTCGAGCTGCGCGGCTGTGAGCGCACACGGGCGATCCTGTCCGGCATCACTACCGCCAGCGAGGCCGACTGGGATGAAGAGTACCTCGCGCCGATCCTGTCGATCCGCGTGGTGGACGGGCTGGATGCCGCCATCGAACACCTGCATGCGCACAGCTCCGGACACACCGAATCCATCGTCACCGAGGACTACAGCAAGGCGCGGCGCTTCCTCGCCGAGGTGGATTCCAGCTCGGTGATGGTCAATGTCTCGACGCGTTTCGCCGACGGCTTCGAATACGGCCTTGGCGCCGAGATCGGCATCTCCACCGATAAGATTCATGTGCGTGGCCCGGTGGGCCTGGAGGGGTTGACCTCGCAGAAATTCATCGTTCTCGGTGATGGTCAGATCCGCCAGTAAGCGCGATCATCCGCAGTAATGATCGGCATCTACGGCGGCACCTTCGACCCGGTACACTTCGGCCACCTGCGTGCGGCGCTGGAGGTCTATCAGGGCCTCGGCCTGCGCGAGATGCGCCTGCTTCCCTGTTTTCAGCCTCCGCACCGTGCGCCGCCGGTGGCCGATGCGCGGGCGCGCCTGACCATGCTGCGTTCGGCGGTGGGAACGGATACCGCCGGCCTGGTGGTGGACAACCGCGAGATGCGCCGTGAGGGGGTGTCGTACATGGTGGACACCCTGGCCTCGCTGCGTGCGGAACTGAGCGATGAGCCGCTGTGCCTGGTATTGGGCGCCGATGCCTTTCTGCAGTTGCACCACTGGCATCGCTGGGAAGAGATTATTGCGCAGGCACATCTGGTGGTGACCCATCGTCCTGGCTGGACCTTGGCTGCTGATGCGCCAAACCTGGATCCGGCGCTGGCGAGGCTGTGGCGGGATTGTCACGCCGATGACCTTGCCGGGCTGGCCGTAGTTCCAGCGGGGCGCATACTGCAGTTCACTATTACCGAGCTGGATATCTCAGCGACGCATATCCGGGCGATGGTGGCAAAGGGCGAAAGTCCGCGATTTCTGCTGCCGGATCATGTGTGGAATCTGATTCGCCTGCAAGGCTTGTACGATATCAAGAGAGAAATGGATGAAGACTGAAGAACTGACCACGCTGGTGGTGGATGCCCTTGAAGACCTCAAGGCCGTGGATTTGCATGTCATCGACGTGCGCGACAAGACCAGCATTACCGACGTGATGGTGATTGCCTCCGGCACCTCCTCCCGGCATGTGCGTTCGTTGGCTGAAAATGTCGCCTTGACGGCCAAGAGACAGGGCATACCTGCACTGGGTGAAGAAGGTATCGACGCCGGTGAATGGGCGTTGATCGACCTGGGCGATGTAGTGGTGCACGTGATGCAGCCCGAGGTGCGGGATTTCTACCAGCTGGCAAAGCTGTGGGAGACGGACGAGCAGTCCACCGATGAAGCCAGTCAAGCCGGCTAGTCCGGTCGAACGGCTGTGCGTATCCACCTGATTGCCGTGGGCGCCAGAATGCCCGACTGGGTGACACAGGGTTTTGGGGAATATGCCCGCCGGTTGCCCGCCGATTGCGCCCTGCAACTGGTGGAGATTGTTGCCGGCAAACGCGGCAAGAATGCCGATATCGCGCGCATTACCCGCGATGAGGGCGAGCGCATTCTGGCCGCCATTCCCAAGGGTGCGCGGGTAGTGGCGCTGGACGTGAAGGGCCGTGCCTGGAGTACTGGACAGCTGTCGCAGCAGCTCGATGGCTGGCTGCACGACGGCCGTGATATTGCCTTGTTGGTGGGCGGCCCCGAGGGGCTGGCGCCGGAATGTCTGGCGCGCGCGGAACAGCGCTGGTCGTTGTCGCCGCTGACCCTACCCCACCCGCTGGTGCGCATCGTCGTCGCCGAACAGCTCTATCGAGCCTGGAGTATTCTCAATGGTCATCCCTATCACCGCTGACCTGCCGTGGTGAACCTGCCGGATATCTATCTCGCTTCGTCTTCGCCGCGCCGCCGTGAGCTGCTGGATCAACTCGGTGTTCGCTTCGCCGTAGTGGTGCAGGGTGTGCCGGAAGATTATATATCCGGTGAGACGCCCGAGGCCTATGTGCAACGTCTGGCGCTGGAGAAGGCGCGGGCGGGGTGGTGTTGTTTGCCCGTCGATGCCCGTTGTCCTGTGCTGGGGGCCGACACGGCGGTGATCGTGGACGACACGGTGCTGGGCAAACCGGCCGACCGTGAGGCGGCGCTGGCGATGCTGGCGATGCTGTCCGGGCGCGCACACCGGGTGTTATCGGCAGTGGCCGTGGTTGGCGCCAGGGTCAGTGATGCGACCGACAAGGGAGAACTCTGGCAAAGACTAGGGCAATATAGGGCGTCGGTGCGCCTCAGCGAGAGCCGGGTGTGGTTTCGCCGCATCGATGGGTGGGAGTATGCGGCCTACTGGGCCAGTGGCGAGCCGGCCGACAAGGCGGGGGCTTATGCCATCCAGGGCCTCGGCGGTATGTTTGTCGAACGACTGGACGGCAGCTACTCCGGTGTCATGGGCCTGCCCCTGTTCGAGACCGCCGAACTGTTGCGGGCCTGTGGCGTCCAACTGCTGCCGGTTTTGGAAAACTGAATGATTCACCACAGTATCGCAGAGAATACAGTTGGCGGGCAGGGAAGGAATGTTGGCCGCAAATACTCGCCAATGAACGCAAAAGCGGACATGTTTTTTCAGTTTTGCTCCGCGCCTCTGCGCTGTGGTGGTGAAACCATCGAAACACTGCCTGTCGTCACCCGCATTTCAAGGATATTACACAAGCAATGAGCGAAGAAATTCTGATCAATATCACCCCGCGCGAGACCCGCGTGGCGATGGTGGAAAACGGCATGCTGCAGGAAGTGTTTATCGAGCGCGTCAGCCGTCTGGGGCTAGTGGGTAACATCTACAAAGGCAAGATTCAGCGCGTGCTGCCGGGCATGCAGGCAGCCTTTGTCGATATTGGCCTGGAGCGTACTGCCTTTCTGCATGCCTCGGACATTGTTGCGGAAAATGGCGCCGAGAACAATGGCGACAACATTATGCAATTGGTGCACCAGGGGCAGGAAATTCTCGTCCAGGTGGTGAAAGACCCCCTTGGTACCAAGGGGGCACGCTTGACCACTCACCTGTCCATCGCGGCACGTTTTCTGGTCTTCATGCCGGGGCAGGAGCATATCGGCGTGTCGCAGAAGATCGAGGGTGAGGAAGAGCGCCAGCACCTACGCGAAATTGTCACCGAACTGGTGCAAGAGATCGGTCAGGGCGGTTACATCGTGCGCACCGTGGCCGAGCGCATGAGTGAGGCTGAGCTACGATCCGATATGGCGTTTCTGCACAAGATGTGGGCAGAAATCCAGGAGCGCGCGGTGACCCTGGCGGGGGGGGCGTTGGTGCATGAAGATCTGCGTCTGTTGATGCGCACCATGCGCGACCAGGTGGGCGCAGAGGTGGAAAAAGTACGCATCGACTCGCGCGAAAATTATGACAAAGTGATGAAATTTGCCACCAAGTTCATCCCCGAGCTGGCGCCGCGCATCGAATACTATCCGGGCGAGCGGCCTATTTTTGATCTCTATGGTATCGAAGACGAGATTCAGAAGGCGCTGGGGCGCAGGGTGCAGCTCAAATCCGGCGGTTATCTGATTATTGATCAGACCGAAGCCATGACCACCATCGACGTCAATACCGGCGCCTTCGTCGGTCATCGCAATCTGGAAGAGACCATCTTCAAGACCAATCTCGAGGCCACCCAAGCCATCGCCCGTCAACTGCGACTGCGCAATCTGGGCGGTATCATCATTCTCGATTTTATCGACATGTCCGAGCCGGAACACCGGGCGCAGGTAATGCGTGCGCTGGATCGGAGCCTGGAACGGGATCGCGCCAAGAGCCATATTTGTGAAGTGTCCGGGTTGGGCCTGGTGGAAATGACGCGCAAGCGTACCCGGGAAAGCCTGGAGCATGTGCTGTGTGAAGCCTGCCCCACCTGCGAGGGACGCGGTTCAGTGCGTACCGCAGAAACCGTGTGTTATGAAATATTCCGCGAGCTGTTGCGTGAGGCGCGCCAGTTTGATGCGCAGCAGTTTCTGGTGCTTGCTTCGCAGGAAGTGGTGGACATTATGTTGGATGAGGAGTCCACCAGCGTCGCCGAACTGGAGGAGTTTATCGGTAAGCCCATCCGCTTCCAGGTTGAAACACTGTATACCCAGGAACAGTTTGATGTGGTGTTGCTGTAAACCAATCAGGACATCTGTCAGCGTACTGTGAAGACTCTACTGTCTATTTTTCGTTATACCTGGGTTACCGCTTGGTACGCCATTGCCATCGGCGTGGTGCTTCTGGCGGTGCTGTTCAGCGGCATGCGCCTGTTGCTGCCTTATGCCGTGGATTATCGTAGCGAGATCCAGAACGAATTGTCCCGTTATATCGGTCAGCCTGTGAATATCGATACGCTGGATGCCGAATGGCGGGGCTTGGAACCTTCACTGGTGCTGAAAAATGTCACACTGCTGGATGCTGGTGGTGAGACGGCGGTATTGCAATTCCAGAAAATTCGTCTCGGTCTGGACTGGTTGGCGTCCCTTGCTCTGCGGGATGTGGTGTTCAGTGGTATTACCCTGGTCGGTCTTGACCTGACACTGACCAAGTTTGCCGATGGTCATATTGCCCTGCAGGGCCTGGCGGACAGGGGCGGTAATCAGGATCTGGATGCGCTGACGAGCTGGCTGTTTTCCCAGGGTGAACTGCGCATCGAGGACAGTGATCTCACCTGGATTGATCAACGCCTGGAAAATTCGCCCAAGCTTCAACTGGCGGATGTCAACATCTTGTTACGTAATATGGGTCAGCAGCACTGGCTCGATGTTTCACTCACACTGCCGGAATATGCCGGTGAGTCGCTGAGCCTGTCGGTGGAGATGCACGGCGATCCGCTGGCGCCCGCCAAGGGGCGAAAAACACGTCTTTATGTCGAGGGCACGGCGATCAATTTTGCCAAGCTTCTGCCGGAGTTGCAGATTTTGGGCATAGAGACGGGTGTAGAAAACGCCGACTTTCAGTTATGGATGGATTGGCGTAATGGCGAAATGCAAAAGGTGCGGGGCACTGCTGAGCTGAAGGCGGTCACGCTGGCTGGCGGGCAGGGCAGCGGGCGGGTACGGCATTCTGTGGACAGGCTTGCCGGGCAGATAAACTGGCAGAAAAATGCCGATGGTTGGCGTTTTGACGGTGATAATATTGTCCTCATTCGTGGTGATGATTTCTGGTTGCCGAGTCGTATGTCGCTGTCCTATCTGCAGACTGGGTCGCCTAATGTGCTACGTGAAGAGGCGATGGCAGTCGCGTTGCCCGCGCAACTGGATCTGGCAGTTAGTTTTCTACGCCTTGATCGATTGAGTGAGCTGTTACCCTTCCTTTCCCATATCTTGCCTGAAGATGAAGTCGAGGTTGAAGCCGGGCAGCAGATTGAGAAAAAGCCGGCACAGCAATTGTTGCAGGCCTTGCAGGGCATCAACTCACGTGGTGAAATCTATGACCTGCGGGCGACATGGCAGACGGGAGATGATACGCGTTTGCGAAGCTATGCCCGCTTTGAAAACCTTATCAGTAATGCCTGGAACCTTGTGCCGCCCGTCAGCGATGCGGCGGGACAGCTGTGGCTGAAGGATAACGCCGGACAGGTGCTCATCGAAGGGGCGGTGCTGGCGGTGAAATTGCCCGATTTGTTTCGTGACCCGCTGCCGCTGGATTATTTCAGCGGCCAGATTGCCTGGCGGACAGGGAGCGACGGTTGGCACCTGATGGCCCGAAATCTGCACGCCGGGAATCAGGACATTCGTACCCGTGTGACGTTGGATTTGCAGAAAACGGCGGATCATCCCTCGCCCTTTATTTCCTTGGTGGGGCGTTTTTCCGATGCCGACGGCAGCCGGGTGTCACGCTATCTTCCCATCGGCATCCTCGGTGAGCACACAGTGGACTGGCTGGATCATGCCATCAGGGATGGCCATGTCAGTACCGGTGGTGTGATCTTGCATGGTCGTTTGGCGGACTTTCCCTATGATACCGGCAATGGTCATTTCGAGGTGCGTTTTCAGGTTCGAGATGCGCTGCTGGATTACGCCGAGGGGTGGCCGCTGATTTCGGGGATCGATGCCGAAGTGCTGTTCCGGGGGCGCGCAATGGAAATCAACGCTGAACGTGGCCGGGTCTTTCAATCGGACATCCGCTGGGCAAAGGCCACTATCGCAGATATGCAGGCCGAGTCGGTGGTTGTCAGAGTGCGGGGCGATGTCCACGGACCGACCCAGGAAAAACTGGACTACCTGATCCAGAGTCCACCGCTAAGACAGAAATTTGGCCAGTATTTGGAAACTCTACGGGCAGAAGGAGACAGCCTGCTGAGTTTGGATCTGGCCCTGCCAGTGCATACAATAGAGGATACCCGGGTCAATGGCACACTGAGGATGGATGACAATGCCTTATTCGTTCCACCGCTGGGTGAGGTGTTAAGCCATGCCCAGGGCATGTTGCATTTTTCCAGCGATGGCCTGCAGGCCGAAGCGATGAGCGCCGATCTACTGGGGCAGCCAGTGGTGGTGGATATTTTGCGTACGATCAATGGGCAGACCCGGTTTCACGCCACGGGGCGTTTCGATGCCGTTGATCTCAGTCGCCGCTATTTGCCACAGGTGTCTGATCTTCTGCAAGGCGGCAGCGAGTGGGATGTCAGCCTGGATGTGCCCATGGATGGTCAATCGTCGACGCAGCAGGCTGTTGTGTTGCGGGTAAAAAGCGCCATGCTGGGGGTGACGGCGCGCCTGCCATCGCCGCTGAAAAAGGGCGAGGATGATCTGTTGCCATTGAAACTGCAGGTGAATTTTTCACCGGCGCAAGAGCCCGTGCTGCGTCTAGCCTATGGCGGTTTTCTGTCCGGCATTTTTGAGTTTGGCGAGAGCGGGCCGATGGGGCTGCATCGCGGGGAATTGCGCTTCAGTACGGATGCGGCTGTGTTACCCGAGCAGCCAGGCCTGCGTGTGGTGGGCTGGCTGGACACCTTTTCCCTGGATGACTGGAGCAGTATTTTGGGAACCGGCGACGGAAAAGGTGCCGCGTGGTTGTCATCCACGGATCTGGCCGTACGCGAGGCCGAAGTCTATGGGCAGAAGCTACATAACCTGAAATTGAAGGTAGTGGCGGAGGAATGGTACTGGCAGGTACAGGTGGAAAGCCAGGAGTTGAGCGGGTTGTTGCAGATCCCCCGTGGCAATGTGCACCGGCCGCTGGTGGCTGAGCTGGAGTACTGCAGGCTTGACTCCCTCAGCTTTACGGCCAATCCTGAGGCGGCGATGGATCCCCGCAGTCTGCCGCCGTTAAAGGTGCGCATCGGTGACCTGCGTTACAAGCAGCGTCGCTATGGCGGGTTACAGCTGGAAACGGTGCCGGTGCACAATGGCTTGAAGATTAAACAGCTGTTGCTGACCCCCAGGAAGACACGTTTGAGCGCCAGTGGCGGCTGGTTTGTGCGCGGAAGTGGCGAGCAGTACTCAAAATTTGATATTCAGATGGAGAGTGAAAATGTCGAAAGGACGCTGAAGGCCTTCGGTTATTTGGACAGCATTCGCGGTGGCGAGGGAACGGTAGAGCTGTCACTGCAGTGGCCGGGTTCACCGATGCTGCCGGATGAGAAGATGGAGCTGGTGCGTGGCCGCGCGAGCATGGATTTGCGCGAGGGACAGCTGTTGGACGTGGATCCGGGGGCGGGCCGCCTGTTCGGCCTGTTGAGCCTGCAGACCCTGCCACGGCGCCTGTTACTGGACTTTGCCGATGTATTCCGCGAAGGCTTCCGCTTTGACCGTGTTCGAGGTGATTTCCTCATTGAGGATGGCGACGCCTATACCAGCAACCTCTATATGGTTGGGCCGGCGGCGCGGGTGGATATCACCGGGCGCACGGGCCTGGTGGCGAAGGACTACGACCAGTTGGTGACGGTGACGCCAAAGGTTTCGGAAACGCTGCCGCTGATTGGTGCATTGGCGCTCACATCACCGCCGATAGGTGCGGCGATTCTTTTTGTACAAAAAATCATGGAGCCACAGATCAACAAGGCCACACAAACACAGTACAACGTTACTGGCTCCTGGGAGTCGCCAGATGTTGTCAAACTACCATAGTCCCGTGATATGACACCAGACATAAAATTAGTGAAAAAGTTGATTTTTTACTGCCTTTCCGGGGTGTTATGCTCCATTGATTACCTCACTTGTCGGCATGGCGACATGATTAAAAAACAGGAAATTCTATGAGTAAAGTGGCGGCAATTCAGATGGCCTCCGGGCCCAACGTCAATGCAAACCTCATCGAGGCCACACGGCTGATCACCATGGCTGCGGATGCTGGCGCAGAATTGGTGGTGTTACCGGAAAACTTCGCCATCATGGGCCTGTCGGAGTTCGACAAGGTAAAAATCCGTGAGGCCGACGGCCAGGGTGCGATTCAGGATTTTCTCAATGAGCAGGCCGCGAAACACGGCGTGTGGCTGGTAGGGGGAACCATTCCACTGGCCGCACATGATGCCGACAAGGTACGCAGCGCCTGCCTGCTGATTGACGGCCAGGGCCAGCGCGTAGCCCGCTATGACAAGATTCATCTGTTCGACGTCGCGCTGCCGGATAATGGCGAATGCTATGTGGAGTCGGAGACCATAGAAGAGGGTGATCAGGTGGTCGTGGTCGATACCCCCTTCGGTCGTTTGGGGCTGGCTATCTGCTATGACCTGCGCTTCCCGGAGCTGTTTCGACAGATGGCGAATCAAGGCGTTGAGCTCATTGCCATTCCTTCGGCTTTTACCGCCATCACGGGTGCAGCCCACTGGGAGCCCCTGGTGCGTGCGCGGGCTATCGAGAACCTTTGTTATGTTATTGCCGCCGGTCAGGGTGGTTATCACGTCAACGGCCACGAAACCTATGGCGACAGCATGATTGTCGACCCGTGGGGGCGCGTGCTGGATCGCCTGCCCAGTGGTTCCGGTTTCGTACTGGCCGAGCTGGACATGGGCAATCTGGAATCCATGCGGCGCAATTTCCCGGTGCTGGAACATCGCCGCATGCAGTGCGCAGCGACCTGAGCGCCTGCCGGATTTCCCGAGTCCGGGTTGCCTGTTCGTCTGAAAACAAATGCCAGCATGAATGACATACAATTGTTGGTTGATTTTGCATAGTGCGTCATTATGGTCTATAGACTTCAGGGTAATAACAAGAATGGAGCCCTGACATGCCAATTCATTATGCCCCTGTCCCGCTGCATCCCATTGATGCCGGAACCTCCTATGGCCGTCCTGCGCCGCCAACCAGCAGAAAAATCAACAAGGATTCCCCGGCACTCCAGGTGATGACCGATCTGGAAAAGGTTGTTGCGGTAACCACCGGGCCGGATGTCAATATCGACACCGCCAACCAGCAGATGATGACCAGCGGGGTGCGTCTGTTACTGGTAACGAATAAACAAGATCAGGTCATCGGTCTGATCACTGCCAACGATATTCTCGGTGAGCGGCCCATGAAATACCTGCAGCAGACGGGTGGCAAACATGCGGACATCCTGGTGCGGCATATTATGACACCCAGGGAGCAGCTGGAGGCATTGGATATGAAAGATGTCGCCAATGCCCAGGTGGGCGATATTATCGCAACCCTGAGGAATGTGGGGAGACAGCATGCGTTAGTACTATCCATCATTCCTGGCGAAGCTCAATCCATTTGTGGTATTTTTTCCAGTACTCAAATCGGTCGGCAGCTGGGGGAATCCATAGAAATCAGTGATAAAGCCAAAACGTTTGCCGAGATAGAAGCGGTATTGTCGAAAGGGTAGGAAATAATAATAACCCTGTTGTTTCAGGATGAAAGATATGCGTCAAATCGACGTACTTACGTGCGCACTCCTTAATCGTATTACATCGATGTTTACTGCACTGTGAAATTTAGAAATAGACGGGAAATTCCTCCCTCAGTGGATAGTCGTGATTATCATAGCGGTATTTGGCTGGCGGGTTGCACACGTTTTTACAACACCGTCGTGATGACGCAAATGAACACAGACTTTGTAGCATGTGTAATGCGTGAGAATTGTCGCTGAGTGTTACAGTGCGAGAACTGGCTCTGTCTCCCCACGAAATTAAGAATAAAGGGCTTTGACCCGAATGGCACTAAGTTAAGCCTTTTTGCATAGGGATGACCTGCGGGAAAGCCGCGCCAGAACGAGGCTAAGCTATTGATAGTCGGTGCTAAACACCCTTAACTTAGTGCCATTCGGCTTTGACCCCTTTTGCTGCTTTTGCTGGTGGTTTCGCTTCCTGTGGGCCGTGCAGCGAAACGTTAGCTTCTTCTGGCAATGTGAAGCCTCTTTTCAGGGGGCGCGGTTGGGTAACCTATTGTATTTATTGGAAAAAAAAATAGTAACAGTAATAGGTTGTGTTTTATTAGAATAACTCAACTTTAGTATAAAGAAAGGTGCTCATACGATGGCAGTTTATGCAATTTGGAACAATAAAGGTGGTGTCGGAAAGAGCTATCTTTCATTTCAACTAGCGTCGGAATATGCTAGGCAAAACCCGAGTAAAAAGGTTTTAGTTGTGGATTTATGCCCGCAAGCTAATGTTTCATCAATGTTACTTGGTGGTATGCTTGAAGGTGAGCAGAGGCTGACAGAAATTCACTCATCTCGACCGAGAAATACAATTTCTGGCTACATTGAAGATCGAATTCTTAGTCCTTACATGTCACCGAATTCGGGTGCGGGCTACGTAACCCAAGTTTCAAAATACAACAACAGAATACCAAATAATTTATATCTCGTTGTCGGTGATGAGCAGCTTGAAATCCAAGCATCTAGAGTTACAAGCGCAACTTTTCCAGGCCCCCAAGATGCTTGGCGTATTGTTCATATTTGGGTGCGAGACTTAATAGTTGATATCCAGTCATCGTGGAATGATGAAAATACTTGTGTTTTCATTGATTGTAATCCTAGTTTCTCAATATATACAGAACTAGCTCTTTCTGCAGCCGATAGACTATTAATTCCGTTTTCAGCAGATGGTTCGTCGAAGAGAGCGGTTAAAGCAGTTCTGTCATTGGTTTATGGTGTTAGGAGGCATCAGGGTGATCTGCAATCAGATTTTTTCTTAGAGTCCACTAGGTATCGAATGGTTTTGCCTAAAATATATATGTACATTGGTAATCGTTTGACGCAAATGAATAATTCTTCCGCATCAGCTTTCAAGACAGTTGTAAATGAAATTGGCGATGAAATATGGGGTGTATGGCAATCATCACCCCAAACATTTTTTACGCATCCCAATGGTGCACCAACTCCCAACAACAGAAAATCATTTAAGGCAATGTTTCAATATGAGGTGAATGATGCCAACACTGCATCAGTAGTCTCTGGTGCGCTTGGAATACCTATAGCATCCCTTACGGCAGGGCAAAAAAATGTTTCTGATCGATCGATTACGGTTAATCAATCTCAGTTAGATAAGCAAGCACCAAATATTACACAACTAGTAAAGAACTTAGAATAACAGGGGAGAAAGGCTCAGGTCTTTGATTTATGATCTCAGCTCCGATAAGCTCTATGTTCCTGAGAGTTTCACAAGACACCGACCAGGGGGATAAGAGGGATAAGGGGATAAGGGGTCAGTTCTCGCATTGTAACATTCCTGGTTAAAGGGGAGTGCGGCCGAGCCAGGCCGATTATTCCAGCGGGTGTAAATCCCGTCCCGGCAAGGCAGGTCAGCCACCGGATAGCTATCGCAATAATAGGGGACGGACCACGGTTTAGCCCATATTTTGCATGGAAATCATCGTCTGTCCCCTATTTGCCATTTGTTTGTGGTGTCTTGAGCATGACGTTGGAGGTGGAGTATTACTCTGGCATGTTGGGGTTCATAAAAATCATTCACCTCAACGCGCTGGGTATACTCTATCTGGGCTTGATGCCGGGCAGCCTGCGGGCGCTGTGTGTGGCGGAAATTGGGTGAGGTGGATTGTGATATAGCGGGGCTGCGGCCCCGCTTTTTGTGCCTGAGTTTTTCCGGAACGGATGCTTAAATCAGTCAGGTAGGGTGGGCACGTTTTGTGTGTCCACGCGGTTCTATTTTAGGTTATCAGTATTAGGTTATCAGTATTGGGGTCAGAGCCGAATGGCACTAAGTTAAGCCTCTTTAGCACAAAAAAATATCAGCAACTACGGGCATAAAATGGCATAATTTGCCATGCGAAATCAAACGCCTTTATTCCCAGATTTTCACCTGCA
>JAKIUN010000064.1 GCA_021647505.1 Gammaproteobacteria bacterium | reverse complement strand
CTGAAAAAAAGCGGTTTTTTGCAGGTTTTCAGTGGAAGGCCTGCTTTATTATAGCTTTCTTCGCGCCATGAATGGAGTGGTTTTTTATATTAAATCATGAGGTTGGATAGTTTTCGGGCGGGCACTACTTAGCCACCCTCACCGACCCCGCCGGCGAGACCTGGCAGATGACCTACACCGCCGATGGCCTCATGACCGCCTTCACCGACCGCAACGGCAATCGCACCGACTTCACCTTCGATGCCACCGGTCGTCTGACCGAAGACAAGAACCCCATCGACGGTGGCTGGCAACTGGCCCGAACGGAAATCGACAGGGGCTACTGCGTCGCTATGACCAGCGGCGAAGGCCGTGTCAGCATCTACCAGGTCGAGCGTCTGCCCGACGGCACCCGCCGCCAGACCGACACCGCGCGCGATGGCAGTATCACCCTCAAGAACTTCAACAATACCGTGACCACAACCACCCACGCCGACGGCACCGTCACCACCGTCACCGAAGGCCCCGACCCCCGCTTTAGCATGCAAAGCCCGGTGCCTGCCAAGACCGTCACCACCACCCCCGGCGGGCTGGAGCGCATTGTCACACAGCAACGCCAGGCCGAGCTGTCAAATCCTGGTGACCTGCTCAGCCACACCAGCCTCACGGAAACCCTCACCGTCAACGGCAAGGCGACGGTGAATATCTTCGAGACCGCCACCAATACCTGGATCCTCACCACCCCGGAAGGCAGAACCCGAACCACCGTCCTCGACGATAAGGGCCGCGTGCTCTCCATGCAGGCCAGCGGCCTCGCCGCCCTCAACTTCAGCTATGACACCCGCGGCCGCCTTGCCGACATCACCCTCGGCAGCGGCACAGACAGCCGCAGTCTGCAAATGAGCTACGACAGCAACGGTTACCTCGGCAGCCTCACCGATGACCTGAACCGCGTCACCGGCTTCACCCGCGACATCCTCGGCCGCGTCAGCCAGCAAACCACGCCGGATAGCCGCCTCATCGACTTCAGCTTCGACCCCAACGGCAATCTCACCGCTCTCACCCCACCGGATCGCAGCGCGCATCGCTTTGACTACACCGCCGGTGACCAGGAAGACACCTACACCCCGCCCGGTGTCAGCGGCATCAGCAGCCCGGCCACCCGCTACGACTACAACCGCGACAAACAACTCACCCGCATCACCCGTCCGGACGGCCAGACCGTGGATCTCACCTATCACCCCGATAAAGGCCACCTTACCACCCTCACTATTCCACGGGGTGACTACACCTACAGCTATGAGGCCAGCAGCGGCCAGCGGATTGGTATCACCGCCCCCGACGGCAGCAGTCTTGCCTTTGCCTATGATGGCTTCCTGCCCACCGGCACCATCTGGAGCGGTGCCATCAGCGGCAGCATCACCCGTAGCTACGACAACGACTTTCAGCTCACCGGCCTCAGCGTCGGCAACGACACCATCGCCTACAGCTACGACGATGACGGCCTGCTCACCGCCGCCGGTGATCTTATCCTGAGCCGGGACGCCCAACACGGCCTGCTTACCGGTACCACCCTCGGCAGTGCCTCCAGCAGCCTCACCTACAACCCCTTCGGTGAGATTGAAACCGATACCGCCACCTACGGCAGCAGTGCCCTCTACAGCGCCAGTTACACCCGCGATCAATTAGGCCTAATCACCCAGAAGCAGGAAACCCTCGAAGGCGTTACCACCACCTACGACTACGCCTACGACCTTGCCGGCCGCCTGAGCGAAGTCAAAACCGATAGCGTCGTTACCGCCACCTACAGCTACGACGCCAATGGCAACCGAAACGGCGGCAGCGTTGACGCACAGGATCGCCTCCTCACCTGGGGCACCGCCAGCTACACCTACACCGCCAACGGTGAACTGAAATCCAGGACCGAAAGCGGCGCCACCACAAACTACACCTACGACCTCCTTGGCAACCTCATGCAGGTCAACCTGCCCGGCGGCATGGCCATCGACTACCTTATCGACGGTCAGAACCGCCGCATCGGCAAGAAGATCGACGGCACGCTCGTGCAGGGCTTCCTGTATCAAGACCAACTCAACCCCGTGGCCGAACTGGATGGCGCGGGCAATGTGGTCGCAAGATTCGTCTACGGCACCAAGCCCAACGTCCCCGACTACATGATCAAGGGCGGTACCACCTACCGCATCATCAGCGACCACCTCGGCAGCCCAAGGCTTGTTGTCAACACCGCTGACGGTTCAATCGTCCAGCGCATCGACTATGATGTTTGGGGTAAGATCAGCAATGACACCAATCCCGGTTTTCAGCCGTTTGGGTTTGCGGGAGGCATCTACGACCAGCACACCCAGTTCACACGATTTGGGGCGCGGGATTATGATGCCGAGACGGGAAGGTGGACGGCCAAGGATCCGGTTCGGTTTGAGGGTGGGGATGCGAACCTGTACACATATGTTGTAAGCAATCCGATTAATATGGTCGATCCTGATGGAGAGCGTGCGAGGACGCCAGGCTTTAATAGACCGCTCCATGAGGCATTGGAGAATCTTACTGACCCCCGTCCTAATTGGAGGCCACCATCATCTCCGAGACCCGGTAGAAATTGCACTTGCCCATTACCACCAGTTTTTCCCAAGCCTCTGCCTGGCCCCTCATGCAGAACAGATGATCCGTACTATGCACCGCCACCAAGTATTTATCCGCGTTTATGCTCGTGTGAATAAATATAACGTAATTTGAAAGAATGATTCCACATGGATAAATCGAATTTGAATTTAGTAAAGCTATTTCAAGTATTAATTGTCATCTCAACGCTTAATTATGTCATTTTATTTTTTTTACCGTATTTCCCAGAGGTTTTTTCACCAGAAACTCAGAAAATTTTAGCCTACAATGGATACGGTGCAGTGATTTCTAGCCATTTATTTATATATGGAACCGTATTTTTATTGTGGATTTTGTCGGCTATTGGGATATTTTTCTTTCAAAATTATGGCCGAATCCTTTTTCTTTTTATGTATATACTGTCAATATTTATGATACCTTTTTTCGGAGTCTCTGTTAGCGCCCCGATTGAGTCACTCATGTTTGCAATTAGCGATATTCTAGATATAGCAATAATCACTTTGGCATATTTTTCACCATTAAGTGGTTATTTTAAAACGCGGAGCAAATGAAAAATCAATCGATGCAATCGATGGGGTCACAAATTAAGGCAAATTAAGGGGAAAATTAAGGGGACACAATTAAGGGGACACAATACTTAATTGTTTTCCCTAACGGCAACCTCACCAGAACGGGAATGGGATCAGCGCGGTTGGGGTGAGGTACGACCCCCAACATGATCATGACGTGAACAATGAATATATTTTTGGCTTTAAAAGTTGGGATTAATCTCTTAGGGTTTAATTCCCTGCAGCTCGCCTAAAGCGCCTACTTTTGGTGCTGCGAATGCCGTCATTCCGGCATGTTTTTAGCCAGGTAGGGTGGGCACGTCTTTCTGTGCCCACGGAATGTAAAACCGGGCCCACAGAACCTCGTGAAAAACTAATTTTGCAGCGTGTCTGAACACTGTATATTGCGGTAAACAGTTGCCGCGTGGGCACAAAAGATGTGCCCACCCTACGGCGCTAAAACAACCCCATTTTTTCGGCTGTTGTAGTAGAGTTAAAAGGTTTCTGTAATGCTGGAATCCGTTCTAGTTTTTTCCTGATCTCAGGCGAAATTTTCAGGTATTTCCACTTTGTATAAAAACGAGTTCGTGAAATCATGCAGCAAATTATTTCTAAATAACCCTCTGTTTCTATAATATTTTTTCCCTTATAAAATTTTTCGATATATTTGAATTGGGAATACTCTACAGCAACCTTTGCCCATAGACCCAGGCCTTCACATTCATCTTGGGCACGCAAGGAAAAATAACCCAGGGCCGTTCTAGCCTCCTGCTTTGTTAAAGGCAATGATTGGAACAATGTTGGGGAGAGTATATTATACTTTCCTAGGTTATCACACTCGTCAATTTTTCTTTCGAGCTCCTCCAGTGAAGTCATCATTTGCGTGTAAGCAAGATTAATAATTTCATCTTCTTGCTGTTTGCTAATGAAGGTGGAATCTTCTTTTGCCCATGTCGTCGTAACGATGGCCCAGAATAAACAAACGATAAAACCCTTTTTAACGGCAACCATCAGCTACAGCCCTCCAAAACTCTCTTTCGTCCATCGCAAGGGGTTCAAGTAGCTGTAGTTGTGCGACACGATTGATTTTTTTACTCACCACTTTTGGTACAGCCCGCATTGCTTGCGCCCACAGTTCCCAATCTTTTTGCACAATATTATGTGCACTACCCTGTAGTTGTATGCGGTGTCCTGTGAAAATTTTAAGCAACGCACTGCTGCCCAGCACACGGGCAAGCATGTTTCCGGCTTTTTGTACGCGTTTTATCTCTTCTATGTATATTGCGGTAAACAGTTGCTACGAGGCTAGCCAGGCCTGAGCTCACGAGGCAATGAAAATATCACCGTCTCCTCCCGACCTTCGGCATCCACCGCCTCGCCACAGCCCAACGCCTGCAAGCGCTCGATCACCTCGGTGACCAATACTTCCGGCGCCGAGGCCCCCGCCGTCACGCCAACGGTGGAGCGCCCCACCAACCACGCCGTCTGAATCTGGCTGGCATCGTCGATAAGATAGGCATCGCTGCCCAGGCGCTCGGCCAACTCGCGCAGACGATTGGAGTTGGAACTGTTGGCCGAACCCACCACCAGCACCAGATCACAGCCGCGCGCCAGGGCCTTCACCGCGTCCTGACGATTCTGTGTGGCATAGCAAATGTCTTTCTTCTTTGGCCCGATAATAGCGGGAAAACGCACCCGCAGGGCATTGATCACCTGCTCGGTATCATCCAGAGACAGAGTGGTCTGGGTCACAAAGGCCAACCGATCAGGACTGCTAACCTTCAGTTTCAGCACATCCTCCGGCGTCTCCACCAGATACATGCCCTTGCCTTCATATTGCCCCAGCGTACCTTCCACTTCGGGATGCCCCGCATGGCCAATCAGTACCACTTCATGGCCTGCCTGCTGATGAAGCACCACTTCCATGTGCACCTTGGTCACCAGCGGACAAGTGGCATCGAACACTTTCAGTCCACGTGCCTCGGCCTCGTCCCGCACCGCCCTGGGCACACCATGGGCGCTAAAGATGACCGTCGCACCCGCCGGCACTTCATCCAACTCATTGACGAACAGCGCCCCCCGCTCACTCAGGCCTTCCACCACAAAACGGTTGTGTACCACTTCATGGCGTACATAGATGGGCGCGCCAAAGAGTTCAAGGGCCCGCTCGACAATCTCAATGGCGCGATTGACGCCGGCGCAAAAACCACGCGGGTTGGCTAGTTGGATCTGCATAATGACTATTTCTCGCTATTTTCTAGCACTAATCTTCCATCCCTGCAGGGCTGTTGGAAACGGCCAGTATCTCCACCGCAAAATGTATCGTATGCCCACACAGTGGATGATTGAAGTCCACCAGCACCTGTTCGTCATCCACTTCCACCACCGTACCCGGGGTTTCGTCACCGGTGGGTGTGGTGAAATTGATAATCACGCCCGCTTCGAGCGGCATGTCATGGGAAAAATCATGGATGGACAAGGCGTGTACATTGGCCGGATCGGGAAAACCAAAGGCATCCTGCGGCTCGATTTCAATCGCCTGCACACTCCCGCCGTGCAGACCGAACAAGGCCCGCTCAAGCCCGGCGACCAGGGCACCGTCGCCCATACGGAATTCCAACGGCTCCCCCTCACGACTGCTTTCGGCCACCGTGCCATCCTTCAGCGTCAGGGTGAAATGCATCATCACTTCACTGTCGGGACCAATAACCGCAGCATCATTCATGACTTTTTTTCTGTCTCATCGTGGTGGCCAAACAGGCTGTCCAGTATCAATATCATCGCCCCCACAAAAATCGACGAATCGGCAATATTAAAGGCCGGCCAGTACCATTCCTGGTAATACATCTGAATAAAGTCCACTACATAACCCAGCGTCAGGCGATCCCAGAGATTGCCCAGTGCTCCGCCAAGAACCAGCGCCAGAGCCAGCGCCAACCAGTGCTGCCGAGGCTTCAGGCGCGCCAGCCAGACAATGATAACCACACTCACCACGGCGGCAATGATGGAAAGAAACCAGCGCTGCCAACCGCCCGCCGTACTGAGAAAACTGAATGCCGCGCCCTCGTTGTGCATCAGGGTCAGATTAAAGCCGGAGAACACCGGCAGTGGCTGATACATCACCAAGTGCTCGCTGGCCAGGGCCTTGGTCCACAGATCGAGCGCGACCACAATGACCGAGAGGAGGAGCCATTTCAGGTTATACATGGCGGGGCTGACTCCCGAGAGTGTGGTCAGTCCGTGTCTTCTGTGTTTTCATCCCGATCTCAGCCCAAATCATGCGAAACGACGCTGTTCGCCCGCGCCCTCAACGTTCTCCACACAGCGACCACACAGCTCCGGATGCCCGGCATGACTGCCCACGTCTTCACGATGGTGCCAACAGCGACTGCACTTGGCGTGGGCCGAAGGCACTACAGCCACCCACAGCTCGTCGTTGCTGGTGAGGGTATAGTGCACCGCGTCATCGCTCTTCGCCGTGTCGCGGGCGAGACGCGCCCCGGAAGTAATCAGCACGAAGCGCAAGTCATCACCCAGCGCGGCAAACCGCTGGAATATCTCTGCGCCAAAAAACAGGTCGACCTCGGCATCCAGTGAGGAACCGATGCCACCAGCGACGCGCAACTGCTCCAGCTCCTTGCCCACCGCCTCACGCACTTCCTGCACCTGTTGCCAGAAGGCAAGATCCAGCTGTGGGTCTTCGGCATTCTTTGGCAGTGCATACCATTGTTCCAGAAATACCGACTCGCCACGTTCACCCGGCATGCTGCCCCAGATCTCCTCGGCGGTGAAACTGAGGATCGGCGCCATCCAGCGCACCATGGCCTCGATGATGTGATACATGGCGCTCTGGCAGGAACGCCGTGCACGACTGTCGGCCTGGGTGGTGTACTGGCGATCCTTGATGATATCGAGATAAAAGCCACCCAGCTCACCATTACAGAAATGGTGTAATTTTTGATAGATGTGATGGAACTCGTAGGCATCGAAGGCCTCGCCAATCTCTACTTGAAGTTGGGCCGTGCGCGCCACCGCCCAGCGGTCTAATGCCAGCATTTCATCCACCGCTAACAAATGCTGCGCCGGATCAAAGCCATTGAGATTGGCCAGCAGGAAACGCGCGGTATTACGGATACGGCGATAGGCATCGGCGGTACGATTGAAAACCTCGTCCGACACCGTCATCTCGTTACGGTAGTCACTGCCCGCCACCCACAAACGCAGAATGTCCGCGCCTAGCTTGTTCACCACCTTCTGCGGGGTCGTATCGTTGCCCCTGGATTTGGACATTTTTTGTCCCTTGGCATCGACGGTGAAACCGTGCGTGAGCGCCGCTCGGTACGGTGCCTTGCCGGTGACCGCCACCGAGGTCAGCAGTGAGGACTGGAACCAGCCACGATGCTGATCCGAGCCTTCCAGATATAGATCCGCCGGACGCTGCAATTGGTCACGGCGATCCAGCACACAGGCATGGCTGACACCAGAGTCGAACCAGACGTCCAGGGTGTCCGTGACCTTGTCGTATTCGCCAGCCTCGTCGCCCAGCAGCTCGCTGGGGTCTAACTGGAACCAGGCATCGATGCCTTTTTCTTCCACGCGCTGCGCCACCTGTTCGATCAGTTCGGCGGTGCGCGGGTGCAGCTTGCCCGTCTGCTGATGCACGAACAGGGCGATGGGCACACCCCAGGTGCGTTGGCGCGAGATGCACCAGTCGGGACGGTTTTCGATCATGCCCGCGATGCGCGCCTGGCCCCAGTCCGGCATCCAGTCGATGCTGCGGATCTCGGCCATGGCCGCCTCGCGAAGGCCGGCCTGATTCATGGCAATGCCCTGACCTCTGTTCCCGACAAGATCAGGATACACGCCATCCATGGCGATGCCCTGACCCCTGTTCCCGACAAGGTCAGGATACACGCCATCCATGGCGATAAACCATTGCGGGGTGGCGCGAAAGATGATCGGCGTCTTGTGCCGCCAGCAGTGCGGATAGCTGTGACGCAACGCCGCCTCGTGCACCAGGTTGCCCTTGGCGCGCAGCACTTCCACTACGTGCGGGTTGGCCTTGAGTACGTATTCGCCGGCGAACAGCTCCGTATCCGGCAGGAACACGCCGTTGCCGCCCACCGGATTGTACACCGGCAGATGGTATTTCTGCCCCACCACGAAGTCTTCCTGGCCATGGCCCGGCGCGGTGTGCACGCAGCCGGTGCCAGATTCGGTGGTGACGTGATCAGCGAGGATCACCGGCACCTCGCGCGCGTAGAAAGGATGGCCCAGTTTCAGGCTCTCGAGGTCGGCACCGCGACAGTAAGCCACGACCCGGTAGTCGTCGCGCTCGTAGCGCGCCATCGTATCCTTCAGCAACGCCTCGGCGAGGATCAGCCGCTCCGGGCCATGCTCGCCCTCGCTCTGCACCACGGCGTAATCCAGCTCGGGATGCACCGCCACCGCCTGGTTGGCGGGCAGGGTCCAGGGCGTGGTGGTCCAGATCACCACTGAAACAGGGCCTTCACCTTTGTGTTCCCCGCCAAAGCGCCCCTCGACGTGATGACAGCGTGTCCACAAAACCGACTCGTCCAGTAGCGGAAAGCGCACATCGATGGCGGTGGAGGTCTTGTCTTCGTATTCCACCTCGGCCTCGGCCAGCGCCGAGCCGCAGTCGGTGCACCAGTGCACGGGCTTGGCGCCCTTATGCAAATGCCCTGCCTCGATGATGCGGCCAAGGCTGCGGATGATGTCCGCCTCGTACTGGAAATTCATCGTCAGATAAGGATTGTCCCAGTCACCAAACACGCCGAGACGCTTGAAATCTTCGCGCTGGCCATCGACTTGCCGTTGGGCGTAGTCACGACAGGCCTGGCGGAAGGTCGTGGCGTCCACCTTCACCCCGGCCTTGCCAACCTTCTTCTCCACGTTCAGTTCGATGGGCAGGCCATGGCAGTCCCAGCCGGGCACATAGGGTGCATCGAAGCCGCTCAGAGTCTTGGCCTTGACGATGATGTCCTTGAGCACCTTGTTGACCGCATGGCCGATGTGGATGTCGCCGTTGGCGTAGGGCGGGCCGTCGTGGAGGATGAACTTGTCACGGCCCTCGCCTTGTTTACGCAGGCGGCCGTAGAGATCCATCGCCTGCCAGCGTTTGAGCATCTCTGGCTCACGCTTGGCCAGATTGCCGCGCATGGGAAAGTCGGTCTGGGGCAGGTTCAGGGTGGCTTTGTAATCGGTCACAGGCTTCTCTCAATAGGGTCACGACGTTCAATGGGTCAACAGCGCTCAGTGGGCCAACGGCGGTTTGCGCGACGGGCACCGAAACCGGCCATTTTACAGGCTTGCGTGGCTCTGTGTCCCGGTTCAGTCTCGATCAACGCACAAAAAGGCACGCGCCTGCGCCGCATCACACTGTATTTGCTGTGTCAGCGCAGCAAAGGAATCGAAACGGCGTTCGTCGCGCAGCTTATGCAGGAATTCCACATGTACATGGGCACCGTAAATATCACCCTCGAAGTCGAACAGATGAACTTCCAGCAGGGTACGCAACCCGCACGCCGTCGGCCGGGTACCCAGATTCGCTACCCCGGGCAGGGGCTCACCGTGAATACCATACAACTCCACGGCAAACACTCCGCGCAAAGGTGTAGCCTTGCGATGCAAATGAATATTGGCGGTGGGAAAGCCGATGGTACGCCCCCGTTTGTCGCCATGGGCGACGCGGCCGCTCATACGGTAGGGCCGGCCAAGCAGCTTTTCCGCCTCGTTGAGGTCACCCACACCCAGCGCCGTGCGTACCCGGGTGCTGCTGATCCGCTCGCTGTCGAGGCGAAAGGTGTGCATGTTCACCACGTCAAAACCATGCTCGCGGCCCGCCCTGCGCAACATCGTGAAATCACCGGCACGCTGTCGACCGAAGCGGAAATCGTCACCGATGACCAGATAACGCACGCCGAGACCACCCACCAGCACCCGGTCGATAAATGTCTGCGGCTCCTGTGCGGCAAAATGGGCATCAAAACGCAACACCAGCAGCCGGTCCACGGCATAGCGCCGCAGGGCCTGCACCTTTTCACGCAGGCGCGTGAGACGCGGCGGGGCGACATCAGGGCGGAAATACTCCTCCGGCTGCGGCTCAAAAACCACTACTACCAGTGGCAAATTCAGCCCATCGGCCTTTTCCGCCAACTGCCCCAGCACCGCCTGATGACCCAGGTGCACGCCATCGAAGTTGCCGATGGTGGCCACACAGCCTCGATGCTGGGGACGCAGATTGTAGCTACCGCGGATGATCTGCATGGAACCGGCCTTCCATGGACGCCGCCTACTCGGCCTGTCGGCTATGCGCCGTCACATACTCTTCCAGCGAACGTAGCGCCTCACCCTGAATATTGGGGAAGGCTGGCATCATTGTGCCGCCTCCGCTGACCATTTTGCCGATATCCGTAGTCTTTGTCAGGGTGAAATAATTACCACCGTCATCCGGCTGATGGCACTCGACACAGGCGGCCTTGAAAATGGCCTCACCATTCATACCCGCAGCCGGGGTAAAATCATTATTCTTGGAGCAACCGGCCAACAGACTGGCGACACCAACGGTCAACAACAAAGTGTATTTCACGTTAAATCTCCTATTTATCAAAATTAGTAGAAACTATTCAGTTCACCACAGAGACACAAAGTTCACTGTGGAATTGGCTATCAATCTTATTGCTCAATGACGAAAGAAACGGGATTTTATCGCATGAGACACTACATCAGGTTTCAATCAGTGCTTGCCGCCGCCGTGTGAGACACGGAAAAACTGCCGGGGCCGCACCCCGGCAAGCAGCAAGACCAGAAAATAAAGCCCTCCACCCGCCACCACCCAAAACAGCAGCCAAGCGGCCCGCGCAGTCGCATCACGCGCCTGCCAGACATCCAGCCCACCCGCGCCCCACCACAACAAACCAACCATCGCGACACTGGCCAGCATCACCTGCAAAAACAGCCGCGTCCAGCCCGGCGCGGGCTGCAACACGCCATCCCGACGCAGGCCACGATAGAGCAAGCCCGCATTCAGAAATGCCGAACAGGAGGTCGCCAGTGCCAATCCACTATGGGGGCCGGCCATATCCAGCCACACCATAGGCATGACGAACAGCAGGTTCAGGCCCATATTGGCAATCATGGCAATGATACCGATGCGCACCGGCGTACGCGTATCCTGCCGGGCATAATAGCCGGGGGCAAGCACCTTGATCGAAATAAAACCCAGCAGGCCCACGCTGTAGGCCACCAGGCTCATGCGCGACAGGATCACATCCTCGGTGTCAAACTCGCCGTAGTTAAACAGAGTAACCAACAGCGGCCCGGCGAGCAGAGCCAGCCCCAGCATGGCCGGGGCACCGATCAACAGCACCCAGCGCAGGGCCCAATCCAGCATGCGGGAAAAGGCTTCGGGGTCGGCATCGGCATGTTTCTGCGACAGGCTGGGCAGGATCACTGTGGCCAGCGCGATACCCAGCACGCCGAGCGGAAACTCCACCAGCCGATCCGAGTAATACAGCCATGAAACGCTACCGGCAACCAGGAAAGAGGCAATAATGGTATCGAAGAGCAGGTTCACCTGCGCCACCGAGGAACCAAAAATGGCCGGCAACATCAGCTTGCCGATGCGCCGCACACCCGACTCCCGCCAACCCCAGCGCGGCCAGCGCAGCAGCCCCAGGCGCAACACGAAGGGCAGCTGGAACAGTAGCTGCGCTATGCCGGCGACGAAGACACCCCAAGCCAATGCCATCACCGGGCGCTCAAACAGCGGCGCCACCCACAGTGCCACCGAGATCAGCACCACATTGAGCAGCACCGGCGTGAAGGCCGGCACGGCAAAACGGCCGTAGCAATTGAGCACGCTGCCCATTAGTGCAGTCAGTGAGATAAACAAGAGATAAGGAAAGGTGATTCGCAGCATGTCAGCCGTGAGCGTGAACCGCTCCGGCTCATCGATAAAGCCCGGTGCGAACAACATCGTCAGTAGCGGCGCCGCCAGCATCGCCAGCACCGTAATCACGAACAACACCCCAGCCAGGGTGCCGGCGGTATGGCGGATCAGCTCACTGACCTCATCCCGCCCGCGCCGGGTCTTGTACTCGGTGAGTACGGGCACGAAGGCCAGCGAAAAGGCCCCTTCGGCAAACAAACGGCGCAGGAAATTGGGAATCTTAAAGGCAATAAAGAAGGCATCGGTGCCCGCCTCAGCACCGAACATGCGCGCAAACACCATGTCACGCACCAAGCCGAGAACGCGCGAAAGAGTCGTCATGGCGCTAACCACAGCGGTGGATCGAAGCAGGCTCATGCAGTAAGGGTATCGATATTTATGGCAAGGCATCCATTCATGGCAAGGCATCTTAACCGCCGCGCCGCGTTCCCCCAAATTATCACCGTCCGCGCCGCCATTCCGGTACCGACAAAATCCCGGCCGAACCCTGTCGGACAAGTCGAGGCGAAGTCATTGACAAGCCGCACCAAAACACGCATAGTGTGCGCCCTCTCGGGCCACGCCCGGTGAGCCGAATAACATCTACTACTGAACATACGGAGTTAAAACCTTGGCCAATTCCGCACAAGCCAAAAAACGCGCCCGCCAGGCAGAAACCCGCCGTCAGCGCAACACCAGCGCCCGCTCTGCCTTCCGCACTGCGGTAAAAAAAGTCGTTTACGCCATTGAGGCGGGTAACAAGGAAGAGGCGGAGACCCTGTACAAGGCGGCCATCCCTCTCATCGACCGCACCGCCGGCAAGGGACTGATCAATGCCAATAAGAGCGCCCGCCATAAAAGCCGCCTGAATACCCGCATCTGCGCGATGTAAAAGCCCGCTTTAGAACAGCAAAAAAAGCCGCTCAGTGAGCGGTTTTTTTGTGTCTGTGTGTTTTCCCGGCACGGAACCCGTCATTCTGGCAAAGACCAACAAGCTCGGTATGGGCACGTTTTATATGCCCACGTGATTGATTCAAGTCCCACACAATGTTGAAAAAAGGCATCAAACCAAGACCAGATTGTCCCGATGAATCAGCTCCGCCTCCCCGACACAGCCCAGGATTGATTCCAGCTCGTGACTGGGGCGCCCGATGATCCGTCGCGCGTCACTGGCGCTGTAATTCACCAAGCCACGGGCGATTTCCCGCCCCGCCTCATCGACGCAAGCCACCGCCTCACCCCGCTCGAAGTCGCCTTTCACCGCCACCACCCCCACCGGCAACAGGCTGCAGCCGGCATCGCGCAACACCTTTACGGCCCCGGCATCCAGGCGCAGACTGCCACGTAATTGCAAATGCCCGGCCAACCATTGCTTACGCGCGGCCTGTGTCTCCTGCTCCGGCAGCAGTAAGGTGCCAAGCTGTTCGGCCGAGGCAATACGCTCCAGCACCTGCGGCTCATGGCCAAAGGCGATCACTGTACCCGCCCCGGAACGTGCCGCCAGCCGCGCTGCGCGCAGTTTGGTCAGCATACCACCACGCCCCAGCCCGCCGGCCGAGCCACCCACCATCTCATCGAGTGATGCGTCGACCGCCCGCGCCTCGTGCAGCAGTTGCGCATCCGCATGTTTACGCGGGTCTTTATCGAACAGACCCGCCTGGTCGGTAAGGATGATCAGCGCATCGGCCTCCACCAGATTGGCCACCAACGCCGCCAATGTGTCATTGTCACCGAAGCAGATTTCATCGGTCACCACGGTGTCGTTTTCATTCACCACCGGCAGGACACCCACTTCGAGCAGTGTACGCAGGGTATTGCTGGCATTCAGGTAGCGCTGGCGATTAGAGAGGTCGTCGTGGGTCAGCAGCACCTGCGCCGTATGAATGTCGTACTGCTGAAAGTTGGATTCATAGGCCTGCACCAGCCCCATCTGGCCAACGGCAGCGGCGGCCTGCAACTCGTGCAGAGCATGGGGGCGCGACGTCCAGCCGAGGCGCATCATGCCCTCGGCCACCGCACCGCTGGAAACCAACACCAATTCGATACCGCGCGCGCGCAGGGCGACCATCTGCGCCACCCAGGCACGGATGGCGGTACGATCCAGCCCCTGCCCATCGGCGGTAAGCAGGGCACTACCGATCTTTACTACCCAGCGTTTGGATTCCCGCAGATCATCGCGCTGCTGCATTTTATTCACGACCTCTTTTTATTCACTGCCCTTTTTATTCACTGTCATTTTCTGCCTCACTACGGGCGTTTTGTTCCAGATAATTGAGGATATCAAACATCAAGGCCTCGGTACCCTCACGCTGAACAGCGGAAATACGGTACACCGGGGCCCTCCAGTCCAGGGCCTTGACGATAGCATCGCAACGGGCCTCCCGCTCATCGCCAGGCAGTACGTCGATCTTATTCAGCACCAGCCAGCGCGGACGGCCGGCCAACTCCGCACTGAACTTGGCCAGCTCCTGCTCGATGGTGCGCACGTCGTCGGCCGGATCGTGTTCGTCCATGGGCACCACATCCACCAGGTGCAACAACAGGCGGGTGCGCGACAGATGCTTGAGAAATTGGATACCTAGCCCGGCACCCTCGGCGGCGCCCTCGATGACACCAGGAATATCGGCGATGACAAAGCTGCGATGTGGCTCGGGGCTGACCACGCCAAGGTTCGGATACAGGGTGGTAAAGGGATAGTCGGCCACCTTCGGCCGTGCCGCCGACACCACACTGATCAGGGTCGACTTGCCGGCATTGGGCAGACCGAGCAGACCGACATCGGCCAGCACCGTCATCTCCAGCGCCAGTTGACGCACCTCACCCAGCGTGCCCGGCGTATTCTGTCGTGGTGCACGGTTGGTGCTGCTCTTGAAACGGGCATTACCGAGGCCGTGCACACCGCCCTTGGCGACCAGTAGTTGCTGACCAGCGTCGACCAGATCACCGATCAGCTCGCCGGTTTCGGCATCACGCACCACGGTGCCGATGGGCACCTTAACGACCTTGTCCTCGCCCTTCCTGCCCGTGCAGTCACTGCCCATGCCGTTCTGCCCGCGCTGTGCGCGATAGTCGCGCTGAAAGCGGAAGTCCGCCAGCGTATTCAGACCGCTATCGGCGAGCAGGTAGACACTGCCGCCATCGCCGCCATCGCCGCCGTCCGGGCCACCCTTGGGGATGTATTTCTCACGGCGAAAACCGACGCAACCGTTACCACCGTCACCGGCCGCCACACGGATTGTTGCCTCATCGACGAATTTCATCACCCTGCTCCTGCTATTTACTGCCGCCCCGCCGGCATGACACCGTCAGGTTATTTGACCACCTACGAAAAAGCCCCGTCAAACGGGGCTTTTCGTCAAGCGTGTTATTGCATCGCCTTTAGGCTTCGGCAGGCACCACGCTGATGAACTGACGTTTCTTCGGCCCCTTGATCTCAAAGATCACTGCACCGTCGGAGGTCGCAAACAGGGTATCATCGCGACCGCGACCCACATTCTTTCCTGGGTGAAACTTGGTGCCGCGCTGGCGCACCAGAATATTGCCGGAACGAACCTGCTCGCCCCCGTAACGCTTGACGCCAAGGCGTTTGGATTCTGAATCGCGACCGTTACGTGTACTACCGGCAGCCTTTTTATGTGCCATGGTTAATGACTCCTCAAATCCGTGATTAACCGGCGGATATGCCAGTGATCTGTAGTTCGGTGTATGACTGACGATGTCCCATCTGCTTGCGGTGATGCTTGCGGCGATGGAACTTGATGATCTCAATCTTCTTGCCACGACCGTGCGACTTGATCGTCGCGGTGACCTTGCCACCCTCGACCATCGGCGCACCGACCGTGATATTCTCGCCATCGGCGACCATCAACACCTGATCGATCTCGATTGTTGCGCCTTCTTCGGCTGCAATCTTCTCGACTTTGAGGGTCTGACCCTCGGAAACCTTATATTGCTTGCCACCGGTTTTGATTACCGCGTACATTTAGAGCGTCTCCAGCTACTGCCCACACAGGGCGACTGCCACAAAAGACCGCGAATTCTAGCGTTTACACAAGAGTACGTCAAACCCCATAATAAGCCTCCCAAGGAAACGGGCCAAGCAACAAAGGCTCGACAGAAATATAAGATGCTGAAAATCCCCAAGCCGCAACAAGCCAACCTCAATATGGACGCCGTGAACAATCTGCTCCACGAGGACATGACCGCCGTCAACCAGCTGATTGAAAAGCGCCTGCACTCGGACGTCGCGCTGGTCAATCAGCTCAGCAGCTACATCATCAACAGTGGTGGCAAGCGCCTGCGCCCACTGTTGGTACTGTTATCTGCACGCGCCTTTGGCTATACCGGCGAACAGCACTTTAACCTTGCCGCAGTAGTGGAATTCATCCACACCGCCACCCTGCTGCACGACGACGTAGTCGACGCCTCAGATCGCCGCCGCGGCAACGAAACGGCCAACTCCCGCTGGGGAAACGAGGCTGCCGTGCTGGTGGGTGATTTCCTCTATTCACGCGCCTTCCAGATGATGGTGGAAAGCGACAGCATGCACGTAATGCGGATTCTCGCCGACGCAACCAACGTCATCGCCGAGGGTGAAGTCATGCAGCTGCTCAATTGCAACGACCCGGACACCACCGAGCAGCGCTATCTGGACGTGATTCACTGCAAGACCGCCAAGCTGTTCGAGGCCGCGGCACAACTCGGCGCCGTACTCAGCCATGCACCGGCCAAAACAGGACAGAATATGGCCCGCTACGGCATGCATCTGGGCACGGCCTTTCAATTGGTCGACGACGTACTTGATTACAGTGCCTCAGCGGACAAAATCGGCAAAAATATCGGTGATGACCTCGCCGAAGGCAAACCAACCCTACCGTTGATTCGTGCCATGCAGCAAGGAACCACCCGGCAATCGTCCCTCATTCGCCAGGCGATCAAAGAAGGCGGACGCGAGCATATCGGTGCCGTTACCGCCGCCATTGAATCCACCGATGCCATCGCGTACACTGCGCGCAAAGCGAGGGAGGCGGCAGACAAGGCTATCCAGTGCCTGCATGATGTCCCCCCTTCTATCTACGCTGATGCGCTGAAAACCCTCGCAGATTTCTCGGTCAACCGTACATTCTAGCTTGTTTATCGGCGTGTAGCGCAGCCTGGTAGCGCACTTCGTTCGGGACGAAGGGGTCGGAGGTTCAAATCCTCTCACGCCGACCATATCTCATGCGGCCTACAGCCATTTTTTCAGCGCCAGCGACCTCAGAAGACCCAGCGGGACTCCTGCCGGGACTCCAAAATCAGGGAGGATTTATGCCTTCCCTGTCGTGACCAGGTCAATCCTTGGTCGAAGCAGCCCCCCTTCCTTGCGTACCGTAAGTACTAGAGGAAATGAACGATTACGATCTCTATAATATGCTGGCTGCAGGTGATGACCCCGCAGCGTTGCTGAATGAGACCAAAAATCGAATGTTCTCGGCATAAGGCTAAGACTTATTTCATGTTCCCTATAATCAGAATCGAAGACGACGCACCTGAATTCTTGGAGCAATTGGGTACCAAAGAATGATCTATCTGGCTCCCAGTTACGACCATGCCGCTTCTATGGGACAGAATGAAACCGACACAACTCGGAAAGACCGGCTGATGACACGGGATGACGGGCGTCATATCCGTACCTATGTAACCAAGGCCCGATCAGCAATATATGACGGTAAGACCAGCAAAAAGGCACTGCTAACCCTAGATCTATTCACCAAAGCGGCCGATAAATCACCCAAGGCGGCGAAGGTATGGCTGGATCAACTACAGAAAATCACGGAAAATACTGTTCAAGACCAGTTTGACCGACTGCCGGAGGGCGAAATAACTCCTCTCGCGCGGAAGTTCGCCGTAACCCTGCTGGAATTGAACCAACAACGGCTACTGGAGCCCCTAACACCATGAAAGCACTCTACATTGCCTGGCAAGACCCGGAGACACGGCGCTGGCATACCGTGGGGCGTCTTAGCCGCGAGAATGAGCACTACCAGTTCGTCTACACACGAGGTGCACTCGAATCTCCCCACTTCGACTCCCTAGGACGGATGCGCGACAAGCAGAAAATTTACCGCTCGGATACCCTGTTTCCTCTTTTTGCCAACCGCCTGCTGGCCACCTCTCGACCCGAATACCCCGACTATCTGAGCTGGATGGGAGTGGATGAAAATGCCAACGAGCTGGAGCTGTTGGCTCGCTCCGGTGGACGGCGTGGCACGGATCAGCTTTGCGTATATCCCGAGGTAGAGGTGAACGAGCAAGGTGAAATGGTGCTTTACTTCTTTAGCCATGGTCTGCGTTATCTGAGCCCTACCGAACAGGGGGCCATCGGCTGCGTGAAGACGGGTGACTCTCTTCAATTGACGCCTGACGACGATAATCTCCATGACCGCTACGCTCTGCTACTGGAAACCGGGAAGCCGGTGCGAGTGGGTTATTGCCCGCGCTATTTGAGTCAAGACCTGCTGTTCATCCGGGAACAGACTCAGATCCACCTATCTGTAGAAAAGATCAACCCCGATGCTCCGGTGCAGTTCCGATTGCTGTGCAAGGCGGCATTCGTTCCACCCGAGGGGTTTGAGCTATATACCACAGAATCGCATCAACCATTAGCGCGAGAGATGATGGCTGCGTGAACCATAGAAAAATACGGAAAAACTTTCAAACCGGAAGAATGAGTTAATGAAGGCATCGCCATCATACTGGCTTTAATGCGCGCATAGTCCGGCAGAGACAGACACAACAATCGGAGTCCGCTCGATGGGAAACTCACTTTTCGAACAGCTGAAAAAGACCGGCCTGGTGGATGAAAAGAAGGCGAAGAAGGTCAAGCAGGGCCAATACAAAAGCAAAAAAAAGAAGGGCAAGAAAGGTGCTCCCGCACCGGTAAGCGAGGCGACCCTGCAAGCTCAACAGGCACGAGCGGAAAAGGCCGAACGCGACCGACTGCTGAACCAGCAGCGTAAAACTGCGGCCGAAGGCAAGGCCATCGCCGCCCAGATTCGGCAACTGATCCAGACCAACCGCATTGAGAACTGTGACGGCGAAGTGGCCTACCATTTCACCGATGCCGCAGTGGTCAAATGCTTGCATATTTCGCCGCAGATCCACGGGAACCTCGTGGCCAGGCGCTTGGCCATTGCCAAGCTGGACGACGGCTATGAGCTGGTGCCATTGGCCGTGGCGGAAAAGATCCGCCAGCGTGATGAGCAGTGCATCATTCTTTGCGGGCGGGCCAGCGAGGCCGAAACGGCCGAGGACGATCCCTACACCGACTACAAGATCCCCGATGACCTGATGTGGTAAACGCATCGTCGCCAACATCAAGCCATGAAAATAGCTCAACTATTTTGTCATTCCGGGACATTCCCGGCAAAGCCGGGGGATTACCTTACTGATTTAACGTTTCCATCTCAATGCCGTATATTGACGTTTGTTGGTATGTGTGTTGGTATATGTGCTGGTATCTAAATTTTTTTGTACACATAATCTTTTCCTCTCCATTTTTTTTGCTTCCCAAGTGCCCCCACTCCTTAGTTGCATGTTAGCTGTACGCTCCGACAGTTCAAGGTCTGAAACTGGAGGGCCTGTTAGCTAGTGTGGGCCATCAGAATGAGATCGATGTGAGCAAAAAATGAAGACTCTATGAAGCTGCCATTATATAGATTACTGGAGTGTATGGCGGGGAAAAGTAGGCCAGCCACAGGGTATACGAGACAATGTCATTAAGTTAACAAAATCACGACTGTTTTGTAGGTTGGCGGTGACGAAGGAACCCCAACATTGTTGACTTCGTTGGGGTTCGCAGGCTTAACTTAATGGCATTGGTGTACGAGGAGCAAGCCAAACAGGCATCTACCCGCTATACTGAGCGATTCACGACAGATAAATACTGATATGTTAAGTTTCAAATAACCTGGAGAAACACAATGACTGTATTTTTTAAGTTTGCTGTATTTTTGATACCACTTTTTTTATTGACCGCCATAAGTGGCTGTGATCAAGCCGAAAAGGCCACACAAGCAGTTGGGATTGAGGCTGGGAATGGTGAAGAGCAGAATAATGGAGACGAAAAAGAAGATGGCTACTCAGATCAAAAAGAAGACAACGATGACCGATAGAAAGTAGAGATAACATGAAATGCCCAGCGTACAGCAATGCAAACTTATTGATGACTGATTGATAAGGAATTGAAATTGATTATTGCCCCGGGTGTCGTAGCACCAGGGGCAAGGCCTAGATAGAATATCCAAGCTAGAAAATACGCGACTTTTTGCGATGGTTTGTGCGACCCGTGTAGCCACTCACAGAAGAACTTTTATCATCCGTGGCTTCTGGTGCGGGGGGGCTATTGATACAGACTGGCGGTATAGGACAATATGAGCATACACCTCGGTACCAAGCGCCAGGGCGGCTCGGGCCAACAGCATGGTGACTGGGCGCCAAGGAGCGTTCCCACGTCGCGCCCAGCCCCCATGACACCAGCCCTTTCAAGGTGACTATTCATTTGGTTTTTCCCCGCGTAGCAACTTTGCCGTAGAAACATGTGGATGCTTCGAATATTTATTGCGCTTGACAAGAGGTTTCTTTAGGCCTCGCCTCGACTTCATGAATTTTGACAACGTCACATTTGACCCAAGCTGAAGCAAAACCTCAGCCAGTCTAAATAGAGGCATCGCTTGAAAGATAATCCACTCTTTATCCGGTAACGCAACCAT
>JAKIUN010000063.1 GCA_021647505.1 Gammaproteobacteria bacterium | reverse complement strand
ATCTGCACAATGTTGTCAGGTGGTGGAGAAATCACCCACAAACACGCAACAATATCCATGTTATTTATACGTGAATTAGCCCTGCCCGAAACCGTGGCTTATTTCATGGGTTTTCGGGCTGGCACTAGTTAAGCCGCAAGTTTTTTATCATGCCCGTATTTTTTGATTTTCTCACGCTCGACAGGCCTTCTGTTTTGTAGCCTGGGGTACGGTTTTGGCCTCTTCTTTACCGCCCGAGGTTCAATCCTGCCAGGGCGTTTTCCTACCCGTATTTGACCGATGAGCAGAAACAGAGTCGTCGTATCTGTCTCCAGGCCCGACAAGAACTGACCCTGCTTCCCCTTTCCCTGATGTTGAGTACTGTCGGAGCGGCCTGGGACAACGCCAAGAAATACATCGAAGCCGGTCATTACGGCGGCAAGGGTTCTCCGGCCCATATGGCGGCGATCACTGGCGATACGGTCGGTGACCCCAGCAAGGATACCGCCGGCCCGGCCATCAACCCGATGCGCAAGGTATTGAGCCTGATGGCCTTGTTGCTGGTGCCATTCCTATAAAGGCGATGTCGGGATAAATTTGGTTTCGCTTTTTGTCTCTCATTATAATGAACCTGAGGTAAGCAACACCAGCGAACGCGGGCCGATAACCAACGTCCGCCTGCCCCTTACGGTAGCCGCTTCATCGTCACTCATGTTGACACTGGATGGTTCACTGGCGGTATCCACCCTGACCCACCACTTCCTCTTGCCGGGTAGTTTAAAACTAATCGAATGTTCCTCGGCATTGAATAGCAGACAGAGCTGATTCTCATCCGGAGCGGTTGCAAGAATATGGCAACCCAGGCTGCGATCCGGTTTATCCCAGTCCGGATAGCCACCAGCCGAATCAAACCAGACAAGTTCATTCTGATGATAAAATTGCTCGGTACTCAGCACCGGATAGCACTTTCTCAGGGTGATCATGTCCCGGGTGAAGTCGTGTAATTCGCCATGGATTTGCAACCGTTCCCAGTCATACCAGGAAGTTTCATTGTCCTGACAATAGGCATTGTTGTTGCCGTCTTGACGGCGGCCGAATTCATCACCACCCAACAGCATCGGCACACCACGAGACAGCATCAGGGTGGCGATGAAATTTTTCATCTGCCGTCGCCGTAATCGCTGGATATCAGTATTCTCTGTTGGGCCTTCCACACTGTAGTTAGCACTGTAGTTTTCCATCATGCCATCGCGATTATGTTCACCGTTGGCCTCGTTGTGCTTGCTGGCATAGCTCACCAGATCGTTCAGGGTGAAGCCGTCGTGACAGGTAACGAAGTTGATGCTGTTGAGTGGTTTCTTGCCGCTGTGTTGATAGAGGTCGGCGCTGCCACATAGACGGCTGGCCAAGGCGCCACGCATTCCCGAATCACCGCGCCAGAAGCGGCGAACGTCGTCACGAAAACGGGCATTCCACTCTGACCAGCGCCGCCCTGGAAAGCGACCGACCTGGTAGACGCCTGCGGCATCCCAGGCCTCGGCAATGAGTTTTACATCGTGCAGGATGGGATCCTCGGCGATACGTTCCAGCAACGGGGTATTGGCTTGCAGCACACCGTACTTGTCCCGCGCCATTACCGAGGCGAGGTCAAAACGAAAACCATCGACATGCATCTCCTGCACCCAGTAGCGTAGACAATCAAGGATGTAGTCGCGCACCACGGGGTGATTGCAGTTGAAAGTGTTGCCACAGCCGGTGAAATTACGATAGTGACGCGGTTCGCTGTCCAACATGTAATAAATCGTATTATCCAGGCCCCGGAAATTAAGGGTTGGCCCTTGCTCGTCGCCCTCCGCCGTGTGATTGAAGACGATATCGAGAATAACTTCAATGCCGGCGCGATGCAGTTCACGCACCATGGTTTTGAATTCATCGCTCTGACAGCCAGGCCACATACGAGTGGAATAGCTCTCTTTAGGTGCAAAAAAGGCCACACTGTTGTAACCCCAGTAATTGCGCAAGACTTCATTATTAATGGGATTGCGCTGCGTGAGTTCGCGTTCATTAAATTCCTGCACCGGCATCAGTTCCAGAGAGGTGATACCCAGATCCCGGAAATAGGGAATTTTTTCCACTACACCAAGAAAAGTACCGGGGTGGCTTGCACCTGAGGAGGGGTGAATGGTCAATCCACGAACGTGGGTTTCGTAGATAATCGTATCCTGCCAACGATGCCGCAGCGGTCGGTCACATTGCCAGTCGAAGTCATCAGGTGTCACCAGACAGCGCGCCATCCACGGCTCGTTATCTTTGCACCAGAAGGAAAGGTCTTGCCGCAGTGAGGCTGGATCATAGCCCCGCGCATTACCAAAGTCCCAACGTTCTGTACCGGCCAGCGCAGCGGCATAGGGATCAAGCAGTAGTTTATGTCGGTTGAAGCGCATGCCCGACTCAGGTTGATAGGGGCCGTCCACATGGTAGGCATAGGCTTGGCCGGCCTGTAAACCACCCACCCAAACATGCCAGATATCACCCGTGCGATGCGCAACGGGATCCAGTTCAATACGCAGGTGATGTCTGGAAGCATCCGGGGTTTCGTAGAGCAGCAACTCAACCATCTGGGCATGACGACTGAACAGCGCAAAATTGATGCCCCCATCACGCGGCCAGGTGCCGAGCGGTAACGGCCTGCCGCAAGCCACTCGAACAGGTGCATGACCCATTCCTGCACCAGCGTCAGATCGGTCTCGCTCATTGGCGTTCCTCATCGAATTCCACCAGAACCTGAAATATCAGGGCAGGACAAGCACAGGGTCGACCCCTTTCCATTCCAGGCGGGTACACCAGGTTTCTGCATCGTCATTTGTGAATTAAACCCCAAGCGATTAAGCCCGACAGACTCCTAGCAAAGTTTATCGGAAGCTTGTTCAAAGAGGACATTTACAGCCACTGAAATTTCGACAAAAGTCTGATACCGGAAAATGATGCCCCCAATCCATCTCACGCATCGGCGCTATCCGCCAGAGCACTCCCGCAGACGCTGCTCCACCGCCAGCACATGCCGGGTGGTGGCAAGCACAGTGTCCGGATTGAGACTCATGGCATCGATGCCAATTTCCACCAGATACTCGGCCATCTCGGGATAGTCCGATGGCGCTTGTCCGCAGATGCCGGAATGACGACCATTACGCTTGGCGCCAGTCACCGCCAGACGAATCATTTCTTTTACGCCGGGATCACGCTCATCGAAATCAAAGGCGACGATTTCAGAGTCACGGTCTACCCCCAGGGTAAGCTGAGTGAGGTCATTGGAACCGATGGAAAATCCGTCGAACAGCTTGGCGAACTCATCAATGAGGATGACGTTGTTAGGAATCTCGCACATGACGTAGATTTCCAGGTCGTTGTCACCACGCTTGAGGCCGTTACTGGCCATTGCTGCCAACACCTTCTCACCCTCCTCCACCCGGCGACAGAAAGGGATCATCAACTTTACGTTAGTCAGACCCATTTCATCGCGTACCCGCTTCATGGCCATACACTCCAGGGCAAAACCTTCGGCATAGGCGGGATGCGTGTAGCGGGATGCGCCACGAAAACCGATCATCGGATTATCTTCTTGCGGCTCGAAGAATGTGCCGCCCAGCAAGGTGGCGTATTCATTGCTCTTGAAGTCGCTCATGCGCACCACACAGGGTTTTGGATAAACCGCAGCGGCGATGGTGGCGACGCCTTCAGAAAGCGCTTTGACGAAGAAATCTTCAGGATCATCGTAGGCAGTGCTGATGGTGGCGATCTTCTCGCGGGTTGCATCATCCACCTTTTCCGGGTGTTTGAGCGCCATCGGATGCACTTTGATATACTCATTGATAATGAATTCCATGCGCGCAAGTCCAATACCTGCCACGGGCAGAGAGGCAAGACTAAAGGCCTGATCCGGATTACCCAGATTCATCATAATCTCGGTCCTGGGCTGTGCAAGCTGGCTGAGGTCGGTCTGCTGAATCTCGAAATCAAGTGCTCCTGCATAGATATTTCCGGTTTCACCTTCGGCGCAACTGACGGTGACCTCCTGGCCGTTTGTTAGTGTCTGCGTCGCGCTTCCAGTACCCACAATGGCGGGAATGCCGAGTTCGCGCGACACAATGGCGGCATGACAGGTACGGCCACCTCGGTTGGTTACAATCGCGGCAGCCATTTTCATCACCGGCTCCCAGTCCGGTGTCGTGGTATCCGCAACCAGCACTTCTCCCGGTTGAAAATCACTGAGATGTTCCACTTTGTTGATGATACGCACCTTTCCAGTGCCAATCCTGGTGCCTACAGCCCCACCCTGGAGAAGAACCGTCGATCTTTGCTGAAGATGGTAAATCTCCAATACTGTGCCTTTCTTTTGCGATGCCACCGTTTCCGGCCGCGCCTGCACCATGTACAGGTGTCCATCTATTCCGTCTTTCGCCCACTCCATATCCATGGGCTTATAAAAGCCCGCCTTTTTGGAATAGTGGTTTTCAACCTTGATGGCATAATCGGTCAGCACCATGACATCAGCATCGGAGATGCAAAACCGGGTTCTTTCTTCACGGCTCGTATTAACATTTTCCGTGTATTTCAGCGCGATATTGCTGGTATTAAGGGTGTCGGTAAAAATCATCTTCTTTTCTTTGTTGGCCAGCCGGCGCTTCAGCACGGCACGATAACCTTTGACAAAAGTGGGTTTGTGCGTATAGAAACTATCGGGGTCGATCGTGCCCTGCACGACATTTTCACCCAGCCCCAGTGCCGCGTTAATGAAGACCACATCCTTGAAACCCGTTTCTGTATCGAGTGAAAAAACCACGCCACTGGCGCCGATATCACTGCGCACCATTTTCATCACCACGACGGAAAGATCGACCTTGTAGAGATCAAAGTTGTTGTCATATTTGTAATGGATGGAACGATCGGTAAAGTTGGAGGCCAGACAACGTTGGTAGGCATCAAGCAAGGCATCCGCACTACTGACATTGAGATAGGTGTCATTTTGCCCGGCAAAAGAGGCCTCCGGAGAGTCCTCTGCAGTTGCCGATGAACGCACTGCGACGGAAAGATTTTCACCGTATTCCTGCTTCAGCCGCCCATATCCCTGCGAAATTTCCGCCTTCAGATCATCCGGCAATTCACAGCCCTGCAAGACTGCCCGGGCCTTTTCACCACGCGCCTGCAAGTCCCTGATATTGTCCGGATCGAGGCCATCCAGCGCCTCATGCAGTAACCGCCAAGCATTATTGTGCTCCAGTACATAGCGGTATGCCGTTGCGGTCACGGCAAACCCGTTAGGAACACGCACACCTTCTTCTTGCAGGTTTTGGTACATCTCCCCCAGCGAGGCATTCTTGCCGCCGACCAGGGGTACATCATCGATACCCAGCTCGGAAAACCAGCGGATATACTGATTATCTGTGTCACTCATGATTTATCTCCTTGGTTTTCTTGCGAAGTTGTCAGTCATTTATCACCCGGCTGTACAGCCGGGTGATAAGCCATAAATTCTGATCGCTTCATGGAAAATTATTCAGTGCAGCTTGTCGTGCAATTCATTCAACATCTCCAAATGAGTTACTGAAAATAAGTGAACAGCTACACTAGCACTGCCGGCAGCCAGTATCTGTAACTCAGGTTGCACACCGCCGCGCCATCCATAGGTACACTGGCACCTGGAAACAATCACATTGAAAGAATACGAGGAGCTAAGGAACGTGCACGAAATAACATCCTGCTAAGTTGGATGATGATGGGGGAAGTGCACTGGGTCATGTATCGAAGTGGGCCGGGCATGTATTTCTGACTGTCACGCCCTTTACCCGCTTTTTCTGGATGCCACCACGACCTCCGAGGGTACACTGGATGACCATTGACATAAAATGCGGTTTTTGTGACGGATCTCAGCGATACCAGAGAATCATGTCTGCCTCCAGCGGCACGTTCGCCAGGGAATGCGCCGGAACGATGCGAGGGGTATGGTCCGAAATCGGCCGGTCGTCATCGACACTGCCGACGTAGAGCCAGGCGTTTGCTGTGCCCGCCAATGCCGCACCACGCTCCAGAGTCTGACGTAGCGGTGCCCCGCCGTTCATAGCATCGGCATACAGCTCAACGCTCACCGCTTGTGGCGGAATATCATCGAGATAGATCTGTACCTCGACCCGCCAGCGATCATTGTCTTTCTGTGTCATCACATTACCGAAGTGAATGCGTGGCCAGTGCTGTTGCAGGCCGCTGTGCCATGCCTCCAGTTCAGCCGCAATAGCCGGATCGGTGCTGCGTTGTTGCCAGGCCTTAGCCAGGGGCACATAGTAGTTCTCGGTGTATTCGCGCAGCATACGGTTGCTGGAAAACTGTGTCGTCAGGCGGGCCATGCTTTCGCGCATACAGCTGACCCAGGCTTGCGGGATGCCGTTCTCGCCACGATCATAGAAGCAGGGCACGACCTTCTCTTCCAGTAAGTGGTAGAGCTGTTCCGTTTCGGCAAGATCCCAGGCGGCGATATCGGTGTGCTCGCGGCCATCACCCAGCGCCCAACCCAATTCCGGCGCGTAGGCTTCGGCCCACCAGCCATCCAGTTCTGACAGGTTGAGCCCTCCATTGACCAGCACCTTCATACCGCTGGTGCCGCTGGCCTCCCAGGGCCGGCGCGGGGTATTGATCCATACATCGACGCCCTGGGTCAGCTGGGCCGCTACCTGCAGGTCGTAATCCTCGACAAACACCACCTGTTGCCAAAGGCCATTCTGCTCCAGAAATTCCTGCCACTGACGCAGCAACTGCTTGCCAATATTGTCTTTGGGGTGGGCCTTGCCGGCAATGACCAGTTGCACTGGGCGGTCACGGTTGGTCAGCAGTCGTACCAAACGCTGCGGGTCATGCAGCAACAGATTGGGGCGTTTGTATTCGGCAAATCGACGGGCAAAACCCAGCGTCAAGGCATCGGGCTCGAGGGCAGTGGCATATTCCCGGGTACGTGATTCCTCGGAACCCCGGCCCCGATACTGATGCACCAGACGCTGGCGCAGATAAGCCACCAGACGCTGGCGGCCGTGGGAACGAAAACGCCACAATTCGGCATCCGGCAGCTGGCGCAAATCCGCTTCCAGGGTTTCCAGGGTGCCGCGCCAGCGTGACTTGCCACAGACGCTGGTCCACAGGGAATCCGACTCCGGAGAATCCCAGCTCGGGACATGAACACCGTTGGTAATGTAGCCAATCGGGATCTCGGCCTGCGGCCAACGGGGAAACAACCGGGAAAAAATGGTGCGACTGACCTCGCCATGTAGACGACTCACGGCATTGCTCGCCCCGACTCCACGCAGAGCCAGATAGGCCATATTAAACAGCTCACCGGCATCATCGGCGTTGCTTCTGCCCAACGCCAGCAGGGCGTTCATTTCGATACCTATTTCGGCGGCCATGGATTGAAAATACTGTCTGACCAATTGCGGTGAGAAGCGATCAAAGCCCGCCGCTACCGGTGTATGGGTGGTGAACAGATTACCGGCACGAGTGGCTCGCAGAGCCTCGCCAAAGGTACAGCCCACACGGTGCATATGGGAGCGTGCCCGTTCCAGAATGGCGAAGGCGGCATGCCCCTCATTGAGATGACAGATGGGACAGTGAATACCCAGCGTTTCCAGCAGCCGCCAGCCACCGATGCCCAGCACCATTTCCTGTTGCAGGCGCATCTCCTTTCCGCCGCCGTAGAGTTCACTGGTGATACCGCGATCGCCTGGATCATTAAGGGGATCATTGCTGTCGAGCAGCAACAGCGAACGACGTCCGACCTGCGCGCGCCAGGTGCGCAGGTGCAGGACACGACCGGGCAGTTCGATGCTGATACGCACCCACTCCCCCCGGTCATCACGCAGCGGCACCACCGGCAGCATAGTCGGGTCATTATAGGGGTAGAATTCGATCTGTTCGCCATCGGCGTTCAATGCCTGGCGGAAATACCCCTGCTGATAAAGCAGGCCGATACCAATCAGTGGCACATCCAGATCACAGGCGGTTTTTAGATAGTCCCCCGCCAACACACCCAGTCCACCGGAGTAAATGGGCAGTGATTCACAAATGCCGAACTCCATGCTGAAGTATGCGACATAACCATCAATAGCGCCATCAATAGCTTCTGAATGCCAGGATTTTTCGCCGAAGTGGGCCTCGCGTGCATCGAGCTGTTTTTTCAGTTTTTCGAGAAAGGCTGCATCCGTGGCCAGCGTCTGCAGACGCTGGTCGGAGACCGTCTCCAGGATCAGCCAGGGGTTGGCCGTCGCCTCCCACAATTTGGGGGCCACTTGATGCCACAGGGCATCAGCCCCGTGATTCCAGCTCCAGCGCAGATCCAGTGCCAGTGTCGCCAATCCCTTCAGCGGATCGGGTAAGGCGCGTGGAAGGTAGTGATTGGTCTGCATCGCATCATCTCCAGAAACGTAACCAGCATCCGTGGGTAAGTCTTGTGAACCAGGGGCCAGTTGGAAATCCACCAGCCCTGCAACTATTCTCGAGATTCCATGCAGGAGGACGCTCATCAACTGAGATGAATGGTTACGTCCCGGGCATCTCCCGCCGCCAACAAATCATGGGCCCGCTCCACCTCGCTCTGATCGCCATGCACGATGAGCAAATAGCGGTCTGATTTGATGGCAATTTCGTAGCGAATAATGCTGTCTTTGGGAATGCCGATACTGTAAAGCGCGACACCCAGGGCGTTGAGTCCACCGACCACGGTGGCACCTTCAAGCGCTGCAACAAAGGCACTCACTAATGGCCCGGCGATGACCACGGTGCCCAGGCCAGGCACCCAGAAAAATGCCGCTCCTAATAACAACTCCCACAGGCCACCCCAGAATGCGCCCTGCGCACCCCAGAACTTTATGCGGTTGCCGGTGTTATAAAAACCAATGGGGTGTTCTTCCCGCTGGTAACCCTTGCCGACAATGGATAGACTCTTGACATCAAAGCCGTTCTTTTGCAATAAATGCACAGCCTCTTCTGCCTGCAGATGGTTGTCATAGACCGCGACGCAACTGTTCTCTTGAACCATATTTCTGCTCCTCCACGCCTACATGAACGACTTGAGTCGACACTTCAGCGACAACCGATTATCACCCGGCAAGCAGGATTTTTTCTGCTACCAGGGTTACACCAGGCGGCGGAGGGAGAGTTAGCGTTAAATCATACCGATGCCTTGTGGGGAGGTTCTTCAGCCCGCCTCACCAGTTCTTGCAATGCCTCGACTTCCAGATGGCCGCGGTGGGCATCGACGATGCCTTCCTGTTTCCAGTGTTGAAGCTGGCGGTTGACCACCACCCGCACGCTACCGATCATCTCGGCCAGAAATTCATGGGAGAGGTCATTGATCAGGCGTGGTGTGACGTGTTGCTGCTCGGCAGGTGCATCGATGTAGCGCAGAATCAGGCGCGCCAGACGGGTCTCCGTATTGTGCAAGGCCAGATCCGCAGCCAGCCCGGCCAGGCTGCACATCTGCTCGCCCAGATAGGGCAGAAGCTTGCGATTGAATTCCGGGTGTTGCTCAAGCCACTGGCGGGCTTCATCCATGGGCAGGCTCAGCAGGGTGACGTCATCCAGGGTTTCCAGCATCACCTCATGAGGCTTGCCATCCAGCAGGCTGAAAATGCAAAACGGCTCACCGGGACCGAGCAGGAACAGGGTGATCATGCGACCGCTTTCAGGATTACTACGGCTAAGGCGTACCCGTCCCGACTGCAGAATGTGAAAGCGTTGCCAGGTCTCCTCCATGGGCAGTTGGCGGCGGCGCTTCCAGGTTTCCCGCCGGCAGCGTGTGACGATCTCTTCAATAGCGTGCGATTCCAGTCCGGAGAAAAGTGGCGACCGCATCAGACATTGGGCACTCTCATCAAAAAATTCGGATTCAGGGTTCATTGTTTACCCTCCTGGGGTTGACGTGCCGTTTCATTTTTTCGACAGATAATCGCTTCCACCTCCTCGCTGTCCAGTACCTCTTTCTCTTCCAGCGCAGCCGCCAGGTCAGCCAGAATGGCGCGTAGAGCGAGGCAATGATAAAGAGCAGATAGACCCACAGGGCCGAGCTGGGCTTATGCCAAAAACTGCCATCCGGCTTGAAGTCTGCGGGTTTGTTGATATCAATTTCCGGTTTCTTTCCCGGGGGAGTGAAATCTGCCTTCTTCACTATGCCTGACTTCTTTGCCCGCAAATACCCGCAAAAGGCGAATGATTCCCGTTGCCTGAATAACCGAGTCCACTACGACAACTAAATCCCCGATGAGTTTACAGGTTTCTCCAACCGTCAACGATAGATTGTTTGCGTGATTCCTCCATTCAACCATATGCAACCCAAGTAGCAGACGGGCAGGATATTTTTTCACCCAGCCAATGTGTAACCCAAGTAGCAGACGGATGGAGGCTCAGGGGAATAGGATCATCAACAGTCATGCACTGGCGCGGCAGGGAAGGAATATGGATGAATCTCCAACAGACAGAATCAAACCTGCCCTCATCATCATGTTGGTTCGTCTAAACGAGCAAAGCACAAACCGGTGGTAACAAAAGACTATGAAAGAATCCTCGATTCTCTACGCACGGCGATAGCCTATGTTCTGGATCACAGCAAAATATAATCAGGCTACACCCGGGAAAGCCACAAAAAACAACACTCACTATCGGGATGGAAATGCTGAGTAAAAAAAACACCTCGACGGCTTCACGTCCTGGAAACAAGAAAAAGATGGGCCTTTGGCAGGTGGTAGCGCTGGCCGTCGGTACCGTGGTGGGTGCCAGCATATTCTCTTTTTTTGGACTGGGGGCGCGTTTAGCCGGGCCGAACCTGCCACTGGTCTTCGTGCTTTCGGGCATCGTTGCCCTGCTGGTGGCCTATTCCTATGCCAGGCTGGGCAGCCCGTTTTATCTCCGATGCCGGCCCCATTGAGTTCATTCTCAAGGGGATGGGCGACGGTCTGCTGACCGGAGCACTGAGTTTTTTATTCTGGCTAACCTATGTCGTCTCTATTGCCTTATTTGCCAAAGGCTTTGCCAGCTATTTGTTACCGCTGCTACAGATTCAACCATCATCCCTGACGGAATCTATCGCCGAAGCCGGTGTGGTTCTTGCCTTTCTGGCTCTGGGTCTGCTGGGCTCTTCTGCGGTGGGCAAGGCTGAGTTGGTCATTGTCATCATCAAGCTTTCGATTCTGGCCCTGTTTGTTGTGCTCGGCATATGGAGTATCAAGCCTTATCTTGTCACGCCTTCGTTTACGCTTTCGGCATTAACCGGGAGTTTAAATGCGATTGCTATCTTTTTTCTTTCTACCGTGGGATTACCAAACGCGGCTTTGTCCAACGGGAATTGTTGCTATTAATACAAGATGAGAAAAAACTACAGAGTGAACTTGATGAGGAGCTGGAACACTGGCTTCCGAACAAACAGCAAAAGCACCCCTGAACAAAAACTCGCCATCCCCAAGAAAAGAGACACGCGCAATGATTGATTCCAATGACGTCACCGGCACCGGTGTTCCTGATCAGGGTCTCAGTAGCGATGAGGCCGCCCGTCGTCTGGCTCAGTACGGCCCCAATGCCCTGACAGAGAAAAAAGTTTCTACCCTGCGCAAGCTATTTGGTTATTTCTGGGGGCCCATCCCGTGGATGATCGAAGTGGCGGCCATTCTCTCCGGTCTGGTGCGACACTGGGCCGACTTCTGGATCATTGTTGCTCTGCTGGTGTTCAACGCTACCATCGGTTTCTGGCAGGAATTCACGGCCGGCAATGCCGTAGCGGCGTTGATGAAACAATTGGCCCTGAAGGCCCGTGTGCGGCGTGATGGCCAATGGCAGGAGATCGATGCCCGGCAACTGGTGCCGGGCGACATCGTGCGCATCCGTCTCGGTGATGTGATCCCGGCCGACGTCACACTGGTGGAGGGGGACTACCTTAGTATCGATCAGTCAGCCCTCACCGGCGAATCCCTGCCGGTGACCAAACGCACCGGTGATGATGCCTTTTCCGGCACCATGGTCAAGCAGGGTGAGGTCGTGGCGGAAGTGACCACCACCGGCACCAACACCCGCTTCGGAAAAACCGCCAGCCTGGTGCAACAGGCGAAGACCGTTTCCCATTTTCAGAAGGCGGTACTGACCATTGGCGACTATCTAATTTACGTTAGCCTGGCGTTGGTGGCCATCCTCGTTCTCGTTCAGCTGCACCGTCATGCGCCCTGGCTGGATCTGGTGCAGTTTGCACTCATCCTCACCGTTGCCTCCATCCCTGTCGCTATGCCGGCGGTGCTGTCCATGACCATGGCAGTAGGCGCCATGGCGCTGTCAAAGCGCAAGGCCATCGTCACCCGGCTGGAGTCCATCGAGGAGATGGCCAGCATGGATGTGCTGTGCTCGGACAAGACGGGCACCCTGACGCAGAACAAGTTGACCCTGGGTGAGATCGAGACCTTTCACGCCGCAGATGAGCAAGAGGTACTGCTGGCCGCGGCGCTGGCCTCACGCGAAGAGGATAAGGATGCCATCGACGAGGCGGTATTAGAGGGCGTGCAGGACAAGAATCGCCTCACGGCCTTTCGTCAAACCGCCTTCGTCCCTTTCGACCCGGTGCACAAGCGCACCGAAGCAACCATCCAGAATGCCAGTGGCAGTACCTTCCAGGTGGCCAAGGGCGCACCGCAAGTCATCATGGAAATGGCCGGGCTCTCAGGTGATATGCAGGCTCGTGCCCAACAGGTTGTCGATGCCTTTGCTATACAGGGCTACCGCGCTCTGGGTGTGGCACGCAGGGACAGCAGCGCCGTCGGCTGGACCTTTCTTGGCATTCTTTCCCTATTTGACCCGCCTCGCGAAGACTCCGCAGAGACTATAGCCGGTACACGCACCTATGGCGTCAACATGAAAATGGTGACCGGCGACAACCTCGCCATCGCCAAGCAGATCGCCGCCAAGCTGGGGCTGGGCAGCAACATTCTCAGGGCTGATGCCTTGCCGACCCACGGTGATGGTACGGATCACAAGAGCAGCATCGAGGCCGTAGAGAAGGCCGACGGCTTTGCCGAGGTCTTTCCCGAACACAAGTTTGCCATCGTCAAGATCCTGCAAAAACGCAATCACATCACCGGCATGACCGGCGACGGTGTCAACGACGCCCCCGCCCTCAAGCAGGCCGACGTAGGCATCGCTGTGAGTGGCGCCACCGATGCCGCGCGCGCCGCTGCCGATCTGGTGCTGACCGCGCCGGGGCTGTCGGTTATCGTCAATGCCATCGAGGAGGCACGGCGTATCTTCGAACGCATGAATGCCTACGCCATTTACCGCATCAGCGAAACCATCCGCATCATGTTCTTCGTCGTGCTGGCGATGATCTTTTTCGACTTTTATCCCATTACGGCGATCATGATTATCCTGCTGGCCTTCTTCAACGACGTGCCCATCATGACTATCGCTTACGATCACACCGGCCTGGAAAAGAACCCGGTGCGCTGGAACATGCAACAGGTGATCACTGTGGCCACCGCCATGGGCATCATCGGCGTCGTCGGCAGCTTCGGCATGCTGCTGATCGCCATGGACTGGCTGCACCTGGACGTGACCCAGATCCAGACTTATGTATTCCTCAAGATGGCCGTCGCCGGACACCTAGTGCTGTTCATCGCCCGTACCAAGGACCACTTCTGGAAGCAGCCCTGGCCGGCGCCCATCATGGTCTGGTCGGCAGTCATCACCAAACTGGCAGCCACCCTGCTGGCGGCCTATGGTTTTGGTCTCATTACACCCATCACCTGGCCGGAGATAGCCCTCATCTGGGGATACTCCATCGCCTCCGCCCTGGTCACCGACTGGGTCAAGGTACGAGTCTATCGCCATATGAACCGGGGAACGTCGTGGCATCGCGGTTTCCTGGCTCGCCTGCAACAGCCCCTGCATGCCTTCAGACGCAGAAAATGAGGGATCTAACCGTGAATGATTTCATCGGTGCGGATCATCAGTTTCCTGCACACAAAGATGGCGATGCCAATCCACACCAGTGACCGCACCAACATGGCGATCAAGGTGTGTTGTTCATACGCACCGTCAAGGGCGATGTGCACGGCAAATGCACCGAAAACACCGACCGTCAGTAAAGCAATCAGCATCGACAGAATGGCCGCCACCCGGTGCTGGCGAAAAATGTACACCCCGGCGAGTATGTAAAAGAACCCGGCAATGAAATTGAACCAGAGTACGAAGGGCACATACTGGCCTGCGGCCTCGGTATATTGCGGCGGGCCAAACAGAGTCAGGCCCCCTTCCTTGAGGGTCAGCAGACCAAAGGCGATGGCAATAAAGCTGGAGATCCAGATTCCTGACGAGCGTTTGTTTTGCGGGGTTTTCATGGTTGTCTCCTGGTTTGCCGGAAAAATCAGAGCATCTTTGTTGCATGTGTTTTATCCAGGCCTTTCGCAGCGGCGCGTCTTTCCAGTAGCAGGAAGATCACCGGGATCACGATCAAGGTCAGGAAGGTGGCCGCCAGCACACCGCCGATCACCACCGTCGCCAACGGCGAAAAACGCTCCGAGCCGACGGCCATTTCCAACGCCAGGGGCAGCATGCCGGCGACATCCGACAGCGCCGTCATCATGATGGGCCGATAGCGTACCGAGACCGATTCCATGATCGCCTTGCGCAGCTCGATTCCTTCGCGTCGACGCTGCAAGATGTAGTCGATGAGCACGATGCTGTTGTTCACCACTGTGCCGGTAAGCAGGATAATGCCCAGCATGGCGGGCATGGAGAGATATTTGCCGGCCACCAGCAGTGCCGCAGCGACACCGACAAATTGCAGCGGGATGGCCACCATGATGGTCATAGGATGCTTGAAGGAGCGGAACTGGGCGACCAACACCAAATAGACCGCCAGAATGCCCAATCCCAGGGCACGCACCATGCGTGTTTTAGCTTCTTCGAAGTCGCGTTGCTCACCAGTAATGTCGATGTGATAGCCTGGCGGCAATTCGAGCTTGGCCAGCTCCCCGTCAATTTCCGCAATCACCTCCGACAGCGGACGGCCGAAATGGAAGGCCAGCACATCCTGGGTCTGCACCAGATCCTCACGCGTGACGATACGCGGGCCGAAGGTGGACACCAGCGTCGCTACCTCACGCAAGGGGATCTGGTGGCCATCCACGCCGGTAATCACTACGTCGTCGAGGTCGGACAGGTGAACCCGCTGCGTGCTGGCATAACGCAGATAGACATCGAGATCACGCTTTTCCGTCTGCCGGTACGGTGTCACCACCCGGCCTTCAAGGGCCTGATAGACCACCTGGGCGATGTCCCGGCCGGTCAAGCCCAGTTCACTGGCGCGCGCGTGGTTGATTTCCACGCGCGTCTCCGGTGTGTCCAGAGCCCAGTTCTTGTAAGGGCTGCGCACACCGGGCAGCCGTTGCAGAATCGCCAATACCTCGCTGCCGAGACGATCCAGCTCCGCCACGTCCACACCGCTGATACGCACATCGATGGGAGCACTGGTGGTGGCGCGGGCCGTGCCACCCTTTTCCTTTGCCACCGCCAGGGCCAGGCCCGGGATGGTTGCCGCCTCGGCCTCGATATCCCGCATCACGTCCCAGATGGTATCGCTGCGCTCGGTGCGCGGCGACAGGTTGACGGTAATACTCGCCTGATTGACATCCAGCGCACCGCGATCACCCAGAAAGTGGGCGCCAGCCTCGAAGCCGGCCTGGGTGCTTACCGCCACCACACCTTCGCGCTGCAACAGGGAGGCCTCCAGGCGGGAAACGGCATCCATGGTCTGCGCCAGTGGTGTGCCCGGCAGGGTGTCGACGCTCAACTGGAAGTTGCCCGAGTCAAAGCGCGGCAGCATCTCACTGCCAATGAACACCATGGTGCGCACACTGACCAACAGCAAAATAGCGGCCATCAGCAGGGTCTTTTTCGGGTTATCCAGCGCCCAGTGCAACAGGGCCAAATAGCCTTCACGGAGCCCCTCCATAAAGGCAGTGAACGGCGCCACCAGTTTTTCCAGGCGCCCCGCCTGCGTCTCGTGATGTGGCCGCAGCCAGAGAGCGGTGAGCAGCGGGATCAGGGTCACCGAGACGATGAAGGACGATGCCAGGGCGAAGCCAAGAGTAAAGGCCAGAGGCGAAAACAGCTTGCCCACGAAGCCACCCAGAAACATCAGCGGGATCAACACCGAGAGAGTGGTCACAGTGCCGGCCAGATCGGCCAGAAATATCTCCTCCGTACCCTCGATGGCCGCCTGGGTCGGACTCTTGCCCGGCATCTCTAGATGCCGGTGGACATTTTCCAGCACCACGATACTGTCATCCACCAGCAGGCCGATGGAAAGAATGATGGCCGACATGGTGATCATATTGAGGTCGATGCCCGCTAGCCACATGAGCGAGAAGGTCATCAGAAACGACACCGGAATGGAAATGGCGATGATTCCCGCCTGGCGCAGATTGGCCAGGAACAGGAACACCACACCGATGGTCAGGACGATGGCCAGCATGATGGAAGTTGTCATGTTGCTGATCACCAGCTCGGTGAAGATGGCGTCGTCGTCGGCAACGACGAACTCGACCTGCGGAAACTGCCGGCCCAGGTCGTCCAGCGCCTGGCGCACGTTTTTCGCTACATCGACGGTATTGGCCTCCTGGCGCTTGAGCACTTGCACGGCAATGGCCGGCACATTATTGAAATGATAGGCGGAACGTGCTTCCTGCTCACTCTCACTTACCGTCGCCACATCCGACAGACGCACCACCCGGTCGCCCTGGCGTAGAATCACCAGCCCAGCCGCAGCCGCTGCACTGTCCAGGGGTGAATCGAAACGCACCACAGTCTCGCGTGCCCCCAAATCGATGCGCCCGCCCGACTCGGTCAGATTCCAACCATCCAGCGCTCGTGAAATCTGCGCCATGGTGATACCGAAATCACGCAGACGGTCACGCTGCACCGCCACCTCCAGCTGACGGCGATGAGCGCCAAACACATCCACTGTTGCCACCCCGTCGATTAGTTGCAGCCTGTCGCGGATGTCGTTGTCCGTCAGCTCGCGCACCTGTTGCAGCGATAAGGTGTCGCTACGCAGGGCAAGGGTAAGGATGGGCTTGTCCGAGGAAGAAAACTGCATCACCTGTGGCTCGCGCATGGCCGCTGGCAGGCGTTCACGGATACGTGTGATCGCGTTCTGCACGTCCACCGCCGCCTCTTCCACACGCCGTTCGAAGTGAAACTGCACCTTGACCACCGACAGCCCGGTCTGGCTGGTGGAGCTGACCCGCGAGACCCCGTCGATGCCGGAAAACTCCTCTTCCATGGGCTTGCTTAGATTCTTGCTCACGTCGCGCGCGGCCACCCCCGGATAGGCGGTGATGACCGTGACCACTGGTGGATCGGTATCGGGAAACAGACGCACCGGGAGCGAGAAACGTGCTACCGCACCGATCACGATGATACCGATGAGCAGGGCGAAGATGGTATAGCGGTAATGGATGGAAAAGCGTGGCCAGCTCATGGCGATACCTCACTCAGCGCCGGAACGGCCACGGCAAGGCCGTCCTGCAAGCGGAAATCTGGCGTAACGATCAGCCGATCCCCCGCTTTCAGGCCCGAGCGGATCAACACTCGCCCGCCCTCCACGGCGCCGCTTTGCAGCGGACGCCAACGGGCCACACCGTCCTCAAACAGAAATACCCCTTGCTCATCCCCACGCCACAACAGCGCATGATGCGGAATGCTCAGAGCCTCGTCGTACTGGGCCAGCACCACCGTTGCCTCCAGAGCCATGCCGGGATAAAGGCTGGCGGGCAGTGCCTCCGGTGCACAGTTGAGGCAGACCTCGAAGGTAGCATTGCGCGTCACTGGATCCAGCAGCGGATAGATCTTTTCGATACGCCGCGCCAAGTGTAGATTCGCCGCCGGGATTTCGAGATTCACCACAAGCCCACTGCTCAACCGGCCGATATCCACCTGTGGCACGGAAACCAGTGCCTTCATCGCTTGCAAGGACACCAGTTCGAGCAGCGGCTTGCTTAAGGGCACCGCCAGGTCGCCCACCTCTGTCATCAGGCGCGCGATCCGGCCGGCAAAGGGTGCGTGGATCCGCGTGTAACCCAGGCGGATCTCTGCATTGGCCAGGGCCTCGGCATTTTCGTGGATCGACGCCCGCAGGCTATCCACCATACGCCGGCTTTCGTCAAGCTGATTCTCGGCGATCACCTTCTGTTGGCGCAGCGTGATGTTGCGGCGATTTTGTCTCTCCCAGTAGTCAAAATCGCTGCGCAGGCGCTGCTCATTGGCGCGCAGGCGCTGGATTTCATTAGCCAGCTCGCGGTCATCGAGGCGAATCAGCAGATCTCCCTGTTCAACCCGGTCGCCTTCACGGTGCTCGACCGCCATCACCCGCGCACCCACCTGGGCCGGAATCTGCACCACCCGCCCAGCCATCACGCTGCCCACATAGTCGACGTGGATACTGAACGGCCCCGGTGCCAGGGTCAGAGCCTCCACCGCAAGCGGTGCAGAGGCCAGCAGCGGAATCGGCTGCAAGCGTTGTTGCACGCGCTGAATGGCGAAAAACAGTACCATCGCCACCAGGATCAGCAGCAGGATCGCCGCGCTTTTTTTCCGATTTAGCGTCAATGTATTCAGCATGTAATTCGAACCCCTCTGTCCGCTACCGCCCCCTCCCTAGTTGGAGAGGAGCACGGAAGACGCCACAAATGTGATTAATTGCTCACATATAACCTCGAAAAAATACCGGACAATGGGCATCCCGGTAAATGTGAGCGATTGATTACATACAATCATAGCCTATAATTTATCTTTCGCAAGCTTTCCATCCAAGAGGCCAGTGCTGGACGAGGAAGGGGAAGACTTTTCACACCGGTACGCAGTGAGAGGGAAATCGATTCCTTATGGAAATATCTCAATGGGCGTACCGGCCTTCACCAGCTCCCATATTTCATCCATTTCGGCATTGGTCACTGCAATACAGCCATCTGTCCAATTAAATTTTTGAGCCAACCACGACAATGAGCCCTGACCATTTTTCTGACCATGAATCATTATTTGGCCTCCAGGGCTTACACCATTCATCCTGGCTCGACGTTTGTCTGTTTCGTTTGGATACGAAATATGAATAGCTTTATAAAATGAACTATCTGATTTTTTATAATCAAGAATATACTTTCCTTCTGGTGTTCGTTGATCCCCTTCTTGCTGTTTATGGCCTTTAGGGTCGGCACCAAAAACAACGTTATACTCTTTAACCCGCTCACTTGCAGACAAAAGATACATTTTATTTGTGGATTTATAGACCATCACATAATCAATTTCATGTGACGCGGCGTTAGCGCTAAAAATCATCAACCAAAACAGCAATGCAGAGCATCTCATTTTATTGAACCATGGACACATGACGCAGGCCATATGGATTATATAATTTGAGCGAAAAAAAATGGCCGCCACTGAGATTTATCAGTTTAACAATGATGATAGGATTTCGCGTAAAATCTAAGCTTCCTGTTGGACACGAATTATTTGCAGAGATGTGTGTACGTAATAACTACACCAACTCACAATACCAAGCCACTTAAAACCATCTTCAATGAAAAATATCCAATGGCCTATTGAATACAACCATGAGCCTACAATAATATCTACAAAAACAGAAATCGATAAAAATATCATCGCCAGCAACAAAACACTATATTTCGTATTTAATATTAAGTATCTATATGTAGCTATATAATAAAATACCACAGAACCTAGAATCACAAGCACCATTTTTTCATTTACTCCCAAATATATGGGGAACAAATTTTCATGTAATAAAAATAAATCATCAATCATCAGATATGTTGATAAAAAAGCTGAGTTAAGCAAAAACCAGAAACTATTTATTTGTTTTATATTGCCGATAACCATTGCTGAAAAAAAACATATCGACGCTGCCACGCACCATAAAATAATTCCCAGACTCGAAAGAACTCCGGAAAGAGGGTGCATTTTTCCGATAGCTGTAACGTCCCGGGTAATCAAAGACATATCTATATTAAAGAGCATGCTTATTATAGCCGCGATCAAAAGAATAAAAATAGCCGGGATAAAAGTAACTAGCAGTTGTCGGCTATATATTAATCCCATAACCCCCCCCAGCTATCTGTTCGTTTAACCTTCTTATCTAATTTATCTAATCTTTGCATCCCAAGCCTATTCGTTATCTGGCGACACACTCACCCAGGCTCTACTGCTAGTTAGTTATTCTATTCCAGAACTGATATCCAACATACCTCATAAATCATTTAAGAAAAAGGGTGTTTACCTTCTCCGTAAATATTACCAGGGATCCTGAATATCCTACCTAATTCCACACATAACCATAAGTGAATGTATTTGCTGAAATTTATGACCGTCATCCACAACAAAAAATCGCGGAAGTACAGAAAAAATACCCGGTTATTTGATACCTGTGAAATAAATTAGCCATAGAGGCAGCCTTTCCATTTACTGAAAGAAAGATTCACCCGCTCAGTCTTTGCTGTCCTGTGTGCGGACAGGATGCTGAAAATATGATGCTGGTGCTGGTCTGTGGCTATTGAGATAGAGCAAGATAGAAAAAGTCAGATTGAGGCGGAAAACGAAGTTGTCGCCATGTAATTCACCACCGTTATCGGCGGATACAACGAGCCATGTCAGCCACTGATTGCGATGGGTTGTAAGCGATTATTACTCAGTATAGAACGTGCACGTTATAATCCCGCTCCAGCCCCCAGCTCTCCTTCACTTATCCTTTATCCCATCTTCCTTCGATGCTCACTATTCAATCACAAAGGCTCAAAATAGAACAGCTATTTCTGTGCCTTTTTTTAAGAATTCCGTGTCCCCGGCAACTGTTTCTGCGTCGCCTAGAGCGCCTACTGTTGACACCTAATCCTGCTAACCCATCTTTGAGCCCCACCTCATGTAAGTCATTGATTATGCCCTCAAAGGAAAAGCAAACATCATAATAAACAATGGGACAGGGTTTCTTCTTGAGATGTAGGGCCATAATATTCTGAGCAGGGATTGTATTGGCCATCAACCTGGGGCAGGCTCCTTGAATGTTCATTCGCCGCACCGCCATCAAAAGCCGCCAATCCGGCGAGCCTTATTATACCCACCGCCTCGTGGAAACCGAACGGGTTAACGGCCAGGTTAAACAGCACACCCTGCTTAAGTGGGTCTTCTGAAGAATCTGTGGGTAAACTATTGATCAATTTAGGCAAATTTGCATCACATTGAGTCTCTGTTCATGATGGTAGTTACAACACCAGCATCAATGAACAGGAAACCCAATGCGAATAA
>JAKIUN010000110.1 GCA_021647505.1 Gammaproteobacteria bacterium | reverse complement strand
GCCCAAAATATCCTTCGGGATGCCGATACCCATACCCTGCCCTATATAAAGTTGTGAGAGACCTTATATATCAACAGATTACCTGGGAATCGGCATCCTTTTTCACTCACAAGACCGGAGAAGAGCCGAGGTGGCTATATTATTTCCATAATAAACAATAAGTTATTGGTTTTTCGAGGCGGTGAGGCGTAAGCAGGAATATCCTGGAATTTCCTGCTATGCTGGATATTCAAGGTCAATTGTATTAACCTGTTGAGTAAATGATTTGATCGATATAATCTTTGCCAGCAAGAAGCTGAAAAAGCAGCTCAATGAAGAAAGGGCCATGCTTAAGGCATTTGGGCTACCGCGCACCAAACGAATCAAGGTGGTGATGACGGCACTCAGGGCAGCTCCCAGTCTAGGCATGTTTGCGCCACCGTATTGCCCACCACACCGGTGCCATGAACTGACAGGCAACAGAAAGGGAAGGCTAAGTCTTGACCTGGATGGCCCCTACCGGCTGATTATCCAGCCCATAAACAATCCTCTTCCCAAAAGACCGGAAGGTGGGCTGGACTGGAACCGCGTAACTGCCATCAAGATTATTGGCGTGGAGAACACCCATGGATAATGCAGCAACTAATCAATACATACCTGACTACACGGTAACGCCTGGCGAGGTGCTGGAGTACGAGCTCGAACTGCGCAGCATGAGCAAGTCCGAGCTGGCCAAACGCACCGGCCTGACGGAAAAGCACATCATTGCCATCATCAAGGGCAAGGGCACCGTGATTATCACGCCGGAAACCGCCATCAAACTGGAGCGCGCCCTGGGGATGCCGGTGGAATACTGGCTCAACCTGGAGGCCCACTACCAGGAGACCCGCGCGCGCCTGGCCGAAGAGGCCAAGTTGGAGAAAGGTCTCGACTGGCTCAAGCGCATCCCGGTCAGCGCCATGACACAAATGGGCTGGCTGCAAAAACACAAGGATAAAAAGCAGCAGCTGGAAGAGGTGTTGCGTTTTTTTGGTATCGCCAGCGTTGATCAGTGGGCGGGCATATGGCCGAAAGTGGCGGTTGCCTACCGCCAACACAATAAGCACGAAATTTATGCCGAGGCCGTTTCTGCCTGGTTGCGTCGGGGTGAATTACAGGCCGCTGCCATCCAATGCGAGCCCTATAGCAAAAGCGCCTTCCGCGCGGTATTGGATGAGATTCGCTCACTCACCGCAGAGAGCGATCCGGCACAATTTGTACCCGCCATGCAGCAGCGTTGTGCCGCTGCGGGTGTTGCCGTGGTCTTTGTCCCCTGCCTGCCAAAAACTGGCGTGAGTGGAGCAACCCGTTGGGTGAACCCGGACAAGGCCATTATTCAGCTCAGCCTGCGTTACAAAACCAACGACCACCTTTGGTTCACCTTTTTTCACGAGGCGGGTCATATCCTTTTGCATGGTAAGAAAGAACTTTTCATTGAAGGCGCAAACGGCTTGAACGAAGAAAAAGAGATTCAGGCCAACGCCTTTGCCGAGCAAGAACTGCTGTCCAGAAAAGCATTTAACGCCTTTGCTTGTCAGCCTCGTTTCACGAAGGTTTCCATCCGACGTTTCGCGAAAGAAATCGGCATTGCCCCCGGCATAGTTGTCGGGCAGTTACAGCACAAAGGGCTATTGCCAACAACACACTGTAACGACCTCAAGGTACGCTATCAGTGGAATCACAAATAATGCAAAACAAACACCAGATAGAATTCAAACGATTCACCGGAGCCCCCCATGAGTGACGATATCAAGATGAACGGCAAGTCGCTGGATATCAATGAGCAGCGTCGCCGGGAGTTAAAACAACTCTTCCCCGGCGTGTTCACTGAAACCATGGGTGACGATGGTCAGCCAATGGAGAGCATTGACTTCGAGCGCCTCAAGGCCGAGCTGGGAACTTTTTCTGATATCTACGAAGGCCGTCGCGAACGCTATGGTATGGAATGGCCCGGCAAACGCGATTGCATGAAGCTGATACAGGAACCCTCCCGCGCCACGCTCAAACCCTGCCGTGAAGAATCTGTGGATTTCGACACCACCCAGAACCTCTTCATCGAAGGCGACAATCTGGAAGTGCTCAAGCTGCTGCAAAAGAGCTACTACGGAAAGGTGAAGATGATTTATATCGATCCGCCGTACAACACAGGTAATGAATTTATCTATCCCGATAACTATGCAGAGTCGCTGGAAACCTATCTGGCCTATGCCGGACTGGTGGATGATGAGGGAAAGAAGTTTTCCACCAATACCGCGTCTGAAGGCCGCTTTCATACCAAGTGGCTGAATATGATGTATCCGCGTTTGTATCTCGCAAGGAATCTTTTAGCAGATGACGGCGTATTTTGTGCATCGATAAGTGATCATGAACATAAAAATTTTAAAGAAATACTTGATGGTGTTTTTGGCGAAGAGAATTTTATTAATAGTGTTAGTGTGCTAGCAAAAGTTTCAGCTGGTGCATCTGGTGGCGGAGAAGATAAAAAACTGAAGAAAAATATTGAGTATATATTGATATATGCAAAAAATTACGGCCAATTAAATAATCTCACCCATATGTTTGCAGAGCGTCCATTAGTGGATGTTGTGAATGAAATGAGGGATGCGGGGGAGAGCTGGAAGTATACCAGCATACTTCTTGATTGCGATGAAAGGAAGATGATAGGAACGGTTGAAGATGGCGATGGGAACCCTATAAAAATATACAAAAGAAATAACGTTCAGAGAACCACAATAAATAGAATAATGTCGGAAGAGGGTATAAGCGAAGAAGTGGCATACGGAAGATATTTTGAGAAAATATTTTCCGATACGAATGCTCAAACCAGTATAAGGCAGCGTGTAATTGACTTTGTAGGTAACCTTGAGGATGGCGAGCTATTAGAGGTTGAGTATGTACCTAGATCAGGAAAGGATAAAGATAAATTAGTAACGCACTCATACATAAGCAATACAGTTAGAAAAGTTATTTGGCTTTCCGATGTTGCCGAACAGACAGCGCATGGTGTAGTAAAAAAAGAAAAAGTTGGAACTTTCTGGGACTGGTTTGATTACAATAATGTTGGTCGAGAGGGTGGGGTTCCATTCCCTAATGGCAAAAAGCCAATAGGCCTTCTAATGGAATGCTTGAAACTTATTAATGATGATGATTTTATTGCACTAGATTATTTTTCAGGATCATCGACGCTTGGGCACGCTGTTGTTGAAATGAATAAGACCGATGGAGGAAGCAGGCGTTTTGTATTGGCTCAACTTCCTGAACCGCTGAATGAAAAAGATAAAAATCATGCATCTGCTGTTCAGTTTTGCAAAGATGAAAGTATAGCTCCGACCTTGTCCGCATTAGGAAAGTTACGCCTAAAAAAATGGCTCTTCGTAAAACTGTGTGAAATTCCGGTAAAATACCCTGCTTTAGCCATTGATTGGAGCGGTTTTTTCCATGGACATAGAAGAGCATTACAGCCAGCTACTGGGTGTCAATTCCCCGT
>JAKIUN010000062.1 GCA_021647505.1 Gammaproteobacteria bacterium | reverse complement strand
TGAAAAAAAGCGGTTTTTTGCAGGTTTTCAGTGGAAGGCCTGCTTTATTATAGCTTTCTTCGCGCCAGGAATGGAGTGGTTTTTTATATTAAATCATGAGGTTGGATAGTTTTCGGGCGGGCACTAATTAAGAAGTACCCTGGTTCTTCGTCTGATCGTGTGGATTTAATGATCGATGGCATCTGTCAACAAAACAGCGGTTTCCGGAAACACATTGACGAGCTTCTTGTCCATGGTTACCCGGATGGTTTTGAGGTTCTTCGCCAGGGCGATGAATTCACCATCGTCTGCTGAACAAGGGCGAGTGTTTGCCAATTCCTGGCAATTGATCAGCTCGCTGTTGATGGATCGACGATGTGTCCGGGCGGTGGTTTTGAGCTGTTCCTAGAGATCGTCCGGAATGTTTTTTACGGTTACGGTCGCCATGGGGAAACTCCTGCGGTCAGGATGGAACCATTTTGCCTTGATTTCAAGGGGGGGGGGGGCAGGAGAAGCTGTTCAACCCCGCGAGTTCGCGACCCAATCGCGTCAATGCGAATATCCCCACCGGATTTTCTCTTGTTATCGATGTTCCCGGGTATGCCAGATTCTGAGGAGATACAAGGTGTTGTTTGCCAATTCGTAGCGCATTTCATATTGTCCGATCAGAAATCGGCGCACTTCACGGTCTGAAAATTCATCGAGTCGTTCACCGATGCGTGGTTGGTGAATAATTCGCGCCGGAGCCTTTGCCAAAGAGAGAATGGTTTGGGCGGCTGCTTGCGGGTTCACTAAGGCAAGAAATTCGTGCAAGCGGCTCAAGTCGGCGATAGCCTTGTTGGTCCACTTGATTTTCATTCGCGGGGGGGAGGGAGAGGGGTGTCGGTGTCCAGGCTTTTCGCCCAGGCTTGAACGGCCTGGTGCTCAATGACGTTTCCATGGTCAACGTCTGCCAATGCCTCCAGCGTCAGACGGTGGCGTTCCTCTTCCTGATCGACCCATGCGGCCAGCGCCTGTTTTACGATCCAGGCCTTGGAACGTTCGAGGCGTTGCGCCAGGTCTTCGACCTTTTCTGCCAGGGGCAGGGGCACGTGTGCCGTGACAACCTTGGTTTCCATGATGAATCTCCTGTCAATACTGGTCGCTATGAATCATAGTGAATCACTCTTGGTCGGGCAACGCAAGGCCGTCCGCTCGCGGCTTATGCGTGGAAATGCTAATATTTGCCACAGACTTTTCAGGAAATACCGATTTTTCTCAGGGTTTTTCTCGTCCTTTCATAACCGTTTTTTGGAGTTTTCATGGCTTTTGAAAAGATCACCGTACCCGCCGATGGCGAGAAGATCACCGTCAATGACGATGGCTCGCTGAACGTTCCGGCGCGTCCCATCGTGCCCTTCATCGAAGGCGATGGCATTGGTGTGGATGTGACACCGGCCATGCGGCGGGTGGTCGATGCGGCGGTGGAGAAGGCCTATGGCGGCGACAAGTCCATTGCCTGGATGGAGGTGTATGCCGGTGAGAAGGCCAATAATCTGTACGGCGGCGATGTATGGATGCCAGAGGAAACCCTGCAAGCCGTGAAAGATTTCGTGGTTTCCATCAAGGGCCCCCTGACTACTCCGGTGGGTGGCGGCATCCGTTCGCTGAACGTGGCCCTGCGTCAGGCGCTGGATCTGTACGTCTGTTTGCGCCCTGTGCGCTATTACGATGGCACGCCCAGCCCGCTGAAACAGCCGGAACTGACCGACATGGTGATCTTCCGTGAGAATTCCGAAGACATCTACGCCGGCATCGAATACGCTGAGGGTACGCCGGAGGTGAAAAAACTTATCGACTTCCTGCAGCGTGAAATGGGTGCGACCAAGATCCGCTTCCCCGAGAGCTCCGGTATCGGCATTAAGCCCGTGTCGCGTGACGGCACGCGCCGTTTGGTGCGCAGGGCTATTCAGTATGCCATCGACAATGACAAAGCCTCCGTGACCCTGGTGCACAAGGGCAACATTATGAAGTTCACCGAGGGCGCCTTTAAGGAATGGGGCTATGAGCTGGCGAAGGAGGCGTTCGGTGCGGTGGAGATCGACGGCGGGCCGTGGTGTGCGTTTAAGAGCCCCGATAGCGGACGCGAGATCGTGGTCAAGGATGTGATCGCCGACGCCTTCCTGCAACAGATTCTGCTGCGTCCGGCGGAGTACGACGTGATTGCTACCCTCAATCTCAATGGCGATTACATCTCCGATGCTCTGGCGGCGCAGGTGGGCGGCATCGGCATTGCGCCAGGGGCCAATCTATCCGACACCGTGGCCATGTTCGAGGCCACTCACGGCACCGCGCCCAAGTACGCCGGCAAGGATCAGGTGAACCCCGGTTCGCTGATTCTTTCCGCCGAAATGATGTTGCGCCACATGGGCTGGACGGAGGCCGCCGATCTCATTGTCAAGGGCATGTCCGGGGCCATTCAGGCGAAAACCGTGACCTACGATCTGGAGCGCCTGATGGATGGTGCGACACTGCTGAGCTGTTCCGGCTTTGGGGCGGCTGTCGTTGATAATATGTAGATTTTGCAGGGTTTTTTTTCGTGTACGGCACCGCCCAGGGTGAACCTCGGTAGCGCCGTGCGGTCTTATTTTGAAAGCAAAAACAGGCCTGTAAGGGCTGCTTCATCGACTAAACTCAGGGTGTATGGCTAAGGATAAAAATACTTTCGATGACGGGCATGATGATGGACTGGCGGTAGCGGAGGCCAGGCCGCGGCTGAAGAAGCCGCCCATGTACAAGGTGATGCTGCTGAACGATGATTTTACGCCGATGGAATTTGTTGTTCATGTGATCGAGCGGTTTTTCCGTATGGATCGTGCCAAGGCCACGCGTGTGATGCTCGATGTGCACACGCAGGGTAAGGGGTTGTGTGGCGTATTCGTGCGCGAAATTGCCGAAACCAAGGTGGCGCAGGTGAATGAATATGCACGCAGCAACAACCATCCCCTGTTGTGTTCGATGGAAGTGGCCTGAGATATGCAAGTGGATTGTCATGACAGCACAAGTCCACGACCACGACTGCAAAGAGGTGAACCATGTTAAGCCATGAGCTGGAAGTCAGTCTCAACCTCGCCTTCAAAGAAGCGCGGGAGCAGCGGCACGAATTCATGACCGTTGAGCACCTGTTACTTGCCCTGATTGATAACCCCGCAGGCAGTGGTGCCCTGCGGGCCTGTGGCGCTAATCTTGAAGCGCTACGTGACGAACTCGTCGAGTTTCTGACGGAAAACACCCCTTTGTTGCCCGAGGATGACGAGCGTGAGATCCAGCCGACGCTGGGTTTTCAGCGCGTGCTGCAGCGCGCCGTGTTTCAGGTGCAGTCTTCGGGCAACAAGGAAGTCACGGGTGCTAACGTGCTGGTGGCCATGTTCAGCGAGCAAGAGTCCCAGGCGGTGTACTTCCTCGGTCGACAGAATATCGCCCGTCTCGATGTGGTGAATTACATTGCTCACGGCATCTCCAAAATCGAAGATGGCGATGCCGATACCTTGTCGCCCTCACAGGATGAGGAGCTGGAAGGCGAGGGCAGCGTCAAGAGTGCCTTGGAGGCCTATGCCAGCAATCTCAACCAACTGGCCATGCAGGGCAGGATAGACCCGCTGATTGGCCGTAAGGCAGAGATTGAGCGCACCCTGCAGGTGTTGTGTCGTCGGCGCAAGAATAATCCGCTGTTCGTTGGCGAGGCCGGGGTGGGTAAGACCGCGCTGGCCGAGGGCCTGGCGAAGCAGATCGTCGATGGCGAGGTGCCAGAAATCCTTGCCGGCAGCACCATCTATTCGCTGGATCTGGGCGCGCTGTTGGCGGGCACAAAATATCGCGGTGACTTCGAAAAGCGTCTCAAGGCGGTGCTTGCGCAGCTGCACAAGGAAAAGGACTCGATCCTTTTTATCGATGAGATTCACACCATTATTGGCGCCGGCGCGGCCTCGGGCGGCGCCATGGATGCCTCTAACCTGATCAAGCCGGTCTTGGCCTCGGGTGAGTTGAAGTGCATGGGTTCGACGACATATCAGGAATATCGTGGCATTTTCGAGAAAGATCGCGCCCTGGCGCGACGCTTTCAAAAGATTGATCTGCCCGAGCCGACGCTGGAGGAAACGGTGCAGATACTGACTGGCCTCAAGTCACGCTTCGAGGAACACCACGGAGTGCGTTTCACCAAACAGTCCCTGCGTACTGCCGCCGAACTGGCTGAACGTTATATCGGCGAGCGTCACCTGCCGGACAAGGCCATCGACGTCATCGACGAGGCGGGCGCCGTGCAGCGCCTAGCCGTGCCATCCAAGCGTAAGAAGACTATCGGCGTGAAGGATATCGAGGCGGTGGTGGCAAAGATGGCGCGCATCCCACCCAAGCAGGTCAGCATTTCCGACAAGGAGGGCCTGCGCAATCTGGATCGCAACCTCAAGCTGGTGGTGTATGGGCAGGATGAAGCCATCGGCACCCTGGCTTCCGCCATTAAAATGGCGCGTGCCGGGCTGGGCAATGAAGACAAACCCATGGGTTCCTTCCTGTTTTCCGGCCCTACGGGTGTGGGTAAGACCGAGGTGACGCGTCAGCTGGCGAAGATCATGGGTATCGAACTGATACGTTTCGATATGTCTGAATACATGGAGCGCCACACTGTGTCGCGGTTGATCGGTGCGCCGCCCGGCTATGTCGGTTTTGACCAGGGCGGCCTGTTGACCGAAGAAATCAACAAGCACCCGCACGCGGTGGTGTTGCTGGATGAGGTCGAAAAGGCCCATCCGGATGTGTTCAATCTGCTGCTGCAGGTGATGGATCACGGTACCCTAACCGATACCAATGGCCGCAAGGCGGATTTCCGCAATGTGATTCTGGTGATGACCACCAATGCCGGTGCGGAGCTTATGAGCCGCAGTTCCATCGGCTTCACCAAGCAGGATCACAGCAGCGATGGTATGGAGGCCATCAAGCGAACCTTTACCCCGGAGTTCCGCAATCGCCTGGATGCCATCATCCAGTTCCAGCCCCTGGACAGCACGACCATCGGCCATGTGGTGGACAAGTTCCTCTACGACCTGGAGGCCCAGTTGGAAGAGAAGAAGGTGGTGTTGCGTGTGGACGAGTTGGCGCGTGAATGGCTGGCTGAACATGGCTACGACGAAAAGATGGGCGCGCGGCCCATGGCGCGCGTGATACAGGATCGCATCAAAAAACCGTTGGCCGAGGAGTTGTTGTTTGGTCAGTTGGCCGAGGGCGGCAAGGTCACTATCAGCGAGGAGGACGGCGAGCTGGTGTTCGACATCGCCTCCAGCGAAGCGGTGGTGGCGGAGGAGGTGTTGTAACCGTCAGCCAGGCAATGCCGTGTCTGTCACGGCGCCTGAAACACAAACGCCCGGCGATGTCCGGGCGTTTTGCTGTGCGGCGTTTAATGTTGTTACGGCTTTGTCAATCGTGCGCTAGCGGGCGCGGAAGGTAATGCGGCCCTTGGACAGATCGTAGGGGGTCAGCTGCACGGTCACTTTGTCGCCGGTGAGGATGCGGATGTAGTGCTTGCGCATCTTGCCGGAGATATGTGCGGTCACGACGTGACCATTTTCCAGTTCCACCCGGAACATGGTATTTGGCAGGGTGTCGATCACCGTGCCTTCCATTTCTATGCTTTCTTCTTTTGCCATTGCTTGATTTGAACCAGTTTACTGTCGTGGGCGGTGAGGGTCTGCCTGATCGATACTCTACGCCAGGATAAAATTCAGGGCGGCATGATGCCTGAAAATGCGCCAATAAGGAACCTTTTACTGCGAGAAGGCGTTATGGGAGGGCACCCGGCTGAAAATCACGGAGCTGGAATCATCGCCATGGTTAAGAAATCTTTAAGGAATATACAGGACACTACATTCGTCGCAGATTGTTTTGGTACAAAAAGATGGGTTGGCCCAAGGTTGTAGACAGTAGGCGTATAGACGGGAGTCCGTTCCCTTGGGTGAGTATCGGTCGTTCTTTGTTGGATGACTGTTTTCAGGCGCAGATGGCGTGTTTCCAAGGGGTCTGCAGCCAACCCACTGTGGGGTGGACGGCATCTTGTGAAATCAGTAGTTCCATGCCCAGCAGTTCAGTGACGGCAGCGAAGTCGTTTGGATTTTCCAGTTGTTGCTTCAGGCATTCGAGATGTGCGTAGTTCATGTGCAGCGTGTTCGGACTGTAGCCGTGTTTCTTTTCGAATTCCTGACTGACGTTGTAGATATAGCTCAACATTGGATTGCCCCTGTGGTCAGGGGGCTGTACCGCACGCCCCGGGTGAATTTGCTTGTACTTACCCGTTGTTATCGTCCAGTTGGCAGGGAGCAATAGGGTGCTGTTATTAACACCCCCTGGCCGCTGTCAGGCCTGTTTCTTGGCCTGTCTGTTTAAAATTTGTTGAATACTTGGTTGTATTTTATCCAGGTTTATCGAGGTCTCTTGAATATATGTGTACCCCAGCTTCTACCTATGGAATGCAGTGACAGTATAGTGAAAAAAACAGCAAAGAAAATGAAACTATTAACACCAAAAATGCCAATTTTGCACCTGCCGCTGTTGCCGTCTTGCCCTGCGATGGCCCTGATGGTGGGTTTGTGTGCGGTGCAGTCAGCCGTTGCTGCACCTGTCGTGGAGGCCTTATCGAATCCCGGCGCAGAGCATCGCGCGGCGGTGATCCAAGCGCGCCAGGGAGAGCATGAGGCGGCATTGAAGCGACTGGCAGCCCTGCAGACGGCTTACCCCGAAAACCCGGCATTTCGCTACGACTACCTGAGTGTCCTCGCCTGGGCGGGACGGGATGAAGAGGTGCTGGCGCAGTCATCGCAGCTTGATTTTGCGCAAGTGCCTGTCTATGTCCTCAAGGCTATCGGCAAGTCGGCGCGAAATCGCCAACGGCCGGCGCTGGCCATCACGGCCTATGATGTTGCGTTGCAGCGGGACTCGAAAGATCGGCAGGCCCGCCTCGGCCTTGCCATGAGTCTGGCTGAGGCCAAGAAACCCGCCAAAGCGAATGCGCAAATGGTGCGCCTGCTCAAGGCCGCGCCCAGCTCCGTGGAGTTGCTGGAGGCATTGGCCTATGTGAAAGAAGCCGATGGTGATTATGCCGCTGCCCTCGCGGTCTACGACCGGTTGCTGAAGATTGTGCCTACCCACCGCAGTGCGCGGCGCGGGCGGATTCTGTCTCTGTTGCGCCTGGGCGTTCCCCACGAGGCTATCCGTCTGGCCCGCCATGATGCCGAAGTATTTACGCCCGAGGATTGGCAGCGCATGGCCGGTGATCAGGCCGCGCGGGAGATACGCTGGGGGCGGCTGCCGACGGTGATGCCTGCCGAACGTTATCTCGATACGGATAGCGCCATCACACGTTTGCAGGAACAGTATCGGCAGATAGCGGACAAGGACGGTGCCGCCGCTTTGCGCAATCGCTTTGACCTCATCTCGGCCTATCGCAACCGACGCCTGATGCAGCAGGCGACGACTTTGTATGAGCAGCTACGCGAGCGAGGCGTGACGCCTTTCCCGCCCTATGTACTGGCCGTGGTCGGTGATGCCTATCTTTCGTTACGCCAGCCGCGGCAGGCCGTTGTGCTGCTGGAGCAATCGATCAAGGGCTATGCCGATGATTTGGATGCCCAGTATTCACTGTTCTATGCCTACCTGGAGGCGGGTCAGTACGAAAAATCACTCGTCCATATCGACCGTCTGACTGACTCACTGCCGCAATGGACGTGGCCGCCAGGCAGTAAAGAGCGGCAGCCCAATCTCGACAGATTGTACGCACAGACCGTGGCGGCTATGGCGCGGGCCTACGTGGACAAGCTGGATGTTGCCGAAGGCAGGCTCGAGGCACAGCTGGCGCGGGCGCCTGCCAGCACCGATACCAGGAACGGTCTGGCTAGTGTCTATTTATGGCGAGGCTGGCCACGTCTGGCGCAGGGTGAATTCCGTGCGGTATTGGCGCTGGAGCCGGAAAATCTGGGTGCCCGCACCGGTATGGTCAGCGTACTGGCCGCCCGGGGTGACGATGCGGCAGCGGATGCCGCATTGATACCGTTGCTGAGCGACTACGCGGATGATGTTCATGTCGGCAATCTGGCGCGTGACGCCGAGGTGCGAAAAATGCGTGAGATATGGCTGGAGGTCAGCGGGGGATCCAGTAGCAGCAATATCTATCAAAGTAGCCGTGATCTGGCCTTTACGACCTATTACTACGACAAACCATGGAACCCAGGACTGCGTCCTTTCGTTTATATGATGTACCGCGAAGCTGATTTTCAGGAGCAGGCAGTGAGCCGGAATCGTTTGGCGGCAGGTATGAGTTACAGACAGCGAGACATGACGCTGCGCGGCAGTATCAGTGACGGCAATGGTTCACCGGGTATTTCATTACAGGGTAATTGGATGCCTACGGATCATTGGCGGGGCGGGTTGTCGCTACAGAGCTTTAGCGAACAAACCCCGCTGCGCGCCGACCTGAGAGGGATCGAGGCCTGGTCTCTGGAGGCGAGTACGGAATACCGCTTCCACGAAAGCCGCAGTCTGGGTCTGTCTCTACAATACATGGGTTTTGATGATGATAACCGGCGCAATACCCTTACGGCCTTTGCCCGCCAGCGGCTGATCAATGGCTTACGGTACAAGTTGAGCGGTGAGGTCTATCTCTATCGCCAGACCAATACCGTGGAGGGTACGGACTACTTCAATCCGTCCCGCCAGGACTCTGCCGAACTGAGTCTCAGCAACGAATGGCTAACCTACCGGCACTATGAAAAGTCCATGCGCCAACGTCTGGTGGCGGGTATTGGGCCGAACCGTCAACAGGGATTTGACACCAAACTATCCTGGTCGCTGAGCTACGAACATCATTGGAGCTTCAGTCGGCGGTTCAGTCTGAGTTATGGCATTACGCGCGCCCAGCCTGTTTATGACGGGGTGCAGGAATCCACCATGCGCGGTTTTCTGAATTTGTATGCAAGGTTTTGATCATGATGACTAACTTTAAAAAGATTCCTCAATGCTTGCTTGGACGGATGCGGGAAACCCTGTGGTTTTTGCTCCTTCTGCTGGTGTGTGTGATGCCGGTCAGTGCTGAGCTGTTGGTTATTTCTTACCATGAAACGAGTCATGTGCTGGGGCGTGATAAGGACTCCAAGGCCATGACATTGGAGACCTCGGAGCTGGCCGCGCAATTCTCCTGGCTCAAGGAGCATGGCTATGTCTCGGTGGATATCAACGATTTGCTGGCAGCGCAAAAAGGCGAACGTCCCTTACCGGAAAAGGCCGTATTACTGAGTTTCGATGATGGTTATCGTGGCATGTATGAACAGGTGTTTCCGTTATTGCGTGCCTTTGACTACCGGGCTCTGATTGCAGTGGTGGGGAGCTGGCTGGAAACGCCCGCCAACAAACCTGTTATGTACGGCAGTGAACCCGTATCGCGTGATTATTTTCTCAGCTGGCGGCAGATACGCGAGATGGTGAAATCGGGTCATGTGGAAGTGGCTTCGCACAGCTATGACCTGCATCGCGGTGTGCTCGCTAACCCACAGGGCAATGTCCAACCAGCGGCAGTAAGCCTTCTCTACGATGCCAAAACGGGTCGTTATGAAAGCGACAAACAATATCGCCAGCGCATTCACCGCGACCTGCGGCGTAATTCCGACCTGATTGCGCGCAGAATCGGACAGCGGCCGCGGGCCATGGTGTGGCCCTATGGCGCACATAACCGCGTCACTATCGACATTGCCCGTGATCTGGGCATGCCCGTCACCCTGAGTCTTGCCGACGACAAGGTGGATATCAATAATCTCGGCAGTGTGGGGCGTCTGTTGATTGGTCATGGTACTACGTTGGCTGACTTTGTCTGGCAGGTGAACAATCACATTAAGCCGCAGCCTGACCCGGTGCGCGTGGTGCATCTGGATATCGATTACGTTTATGATCCTGACCCCAAACAGCAGGATGAAAATCTGAGTCTGTTGCTGGATCGGATCAAGGCCCTCGGTGTCAATACCGTCTATCTGCAGGCCTATGCCGATCCTGATGGTGACGGTAATGCCGATGCCTTGTATTTTCCCAACCGTCACCTTCCCATGCGTGCTGACTTGTTCAATCGTGTTGCCTGGCAGTTGCGCACGCGTACCGGTGTGCAGGTCTATGCCTGGTTGCCGGTATTGGCTTTTGACCTACCAGCCGAGCATCCACTGGCCAAGGCACGGGTTGTCGCCTCGCCGCCACGCAAGCCTGGATCGGAAGACTATCGCCGCCTGTCGCCCTTCAATCAGCAGGCGCAGCGCTTTGTGGGTGACATCTATGAAGACCTGGCTAGACATGCACCCTTCGAGGGTCTGATTTTTCATGATGATGCCTATCTGAGTGACCATGAAGACGCCAGTGAATGGGCATTGAAAATATATCGAAATAACTGGAAATTGCCTGCCAATGTCAATGCCATTCGCGATGATCCGGATTTGCTTCAACGCTGGACGCTGCGCAAGACCAAGGCCCTGGCACAGTGGACGGATGCCTTGAGTGAACGTGTCCGCCTGTATCGTCCGATGATCAAGACCGCGCGCAACATGTATGCCTCGGTGATCATGAATCCACAGTCCGAGGCGTGGTTTGCCCAGTCCCTGGATGTCTTTCTTGAGCACTACGACTATGTCGCCGTGATGGCCATGCCTTACATGGAACAGGCCGAGGATCCTCAGGCCTGGCTGCGCACGCTGGTGGCCCGTGTGGCTAGCAAGCCGGGCGCCCTGAACAAGACCGTGTTCGAATTGCAAAGCGTTGATTGGCGTAAGGGTGTGCCTGTCGATGGCGATGTGTTGGCCGATCAGATGCGGCTGCTATTGCACAGTGGCGCGCGTAACTTTGGTTACTACCCGGATGACTTTATTCAGGGGCGTCCATCGCTTGATGCGGTGAGACCTGTGATATCCCTGGTTCCCGCCCCGGAGGAAAACTGATCATGGACAGCTGGATTTCGGCCTATCTGAGCTGGGCACTGGTGTTTGCCTATGCCTATCCGCTGTTTATGGCCTATGTCTGGATGGTGGGTGGCCTGCAGTATTTCTTTAAATGGGAGCATGGTCGTCCCACGGGTAGTGAGGCGTTGAAGAAACGGTCGGGCTTTCCCCCGGTGAGCATACTCGTGCCCTGTCATAACGAGGGGGAGAATCTGCGCGAAACCATCGCTGCCCTGGATCAGCAGAATTATCCCGACTTCGAGATTGTCGCCATCAATGATGGTAGCACCGACAACACGGGAGAGTTGCTGGATGAGCTGGGCCGGCAATATCCCCGTTTGCGGGTGGTGCATCTGGTGGAAAATCAGGGCAAGGCCACGGCCTTGCGCATGGGCGCGCTGACATCGCTCAACGAATTCCTGATCTGTGTTGATGGCGACGCCTTGCTGGATATCGATGCCTCGGCCTGGATCATCAAACACTTCATCAATAATTGCCATGTTGGCGCGGTGACCGGGAATCCGCGTGTGCGTACCCGATCCACCTTGCTGGGCAAGATTCAGGTGGGTGAATTTTCCTCCATTATTGGCCTGATCAAACGCGCACAACGCATCTATGGCCGTGTGTTTACCATTTCCGGCGTGGTGGCTGGATTCCGCAAGTCGGCCCTGCTGGAGGTCGGCTACTGGAGCCCGGACGCCATTACCGAAGATATCGACATCAGCTGGAAGCTGCACCTGGCCGGCTGGGATATCCGTTTCGAGCCCAATGCCCTGTGCTGGATATTGATGCCGGAAACCTTTAGGGGGCTGTGGAGTCAGCGTTTGCGTTGGGCCCAGGGTGGCGTGGAGGTCTTTGTCCGCTACCTGCCGCAGATTTTGCATTTTCGTCAGCGGCGCTTATGGCTGCTGTTCGCGGAATATCTGGTCAGCGTGCTGTGGGCCTATACGATTCTTTCCCTGATCCTGCTGTGGCCGATGATGCAATTCATTCCGCAGATGGAGGGTGTCACCACATTTTCCATTTTACCGGGCTCCGCCGGCCTGTTGCTGGGGCTGACTTGCCTGCTGCAGTTCGCGGTGAGTTTCTACATCGATGGGCGTTATGAAAAAGGACTGGGGAAGCTGTATTACTGGATGATCTGGTATCCCCTGGTTTATTGGTTGATCAACTTGTTGACCCTGGTGGTGGCGGTGCCCAAGGCACTGCTGCGGCCGCGTGGTAAACGCGCCACCTGGGTCAGTCCCGACAGAGGAGTACGGCCATGAATAATTCTTCGCTGATTATTGAAAACCCACATTGCCAGGGGAAAGTAAGAAGGCTTGTTCAGGGGGCGGTAACCCTGATGTTGTGGTTGTTATGGTTTTATCTGTTGCTGCCGGTTTTTGAACCCGTGCTGACGCTGGCCGGTATTGATTTGTCGGTCATCGGCGTGGCGGCAAGGCATGTTAATTTTGAAATACTGGTGTTAGGCCCGCTGTTAGTTGGCGTGGTCGTGCTGGGTTTCTGGCTGTGGGTTCGCTACAACATTCTGTTGCATCGCTTTCGTGCTGACAGACAGAATTCGTGCAACACCGTTGGCCGCAGTGAGCTGGCGGACTCGTTTGGTATTTGTCCCTTGGCGCTGACTGATTGGCACAGTTCCGACCAGTTGCTTATTCGGCTCACCGAGCAGGGAGGGATTCGTTCTGTCGAGGCTGGTGAACTGAAGACTTGCCATTTTTCAGAGGGACAGCCGGCAAACGAGCCTCTGTTGCAGACTGAGATGCTTGTCGTTTCAAAGGCCAGTTAGACATCATGTATTGGCCTGCTAAAGGCTGTTGGGATAAAGGGGTTTCAGTCCATCATCGCGTGTTTGCACGATGAATTTCTGTTTCTGCAGGCCGTGCCGGAATGCATCCCACAGCGCGTCACCCTGCCAATCCGTGCGGTCGGCGGCGTAGAGACTACGATCCAGTGCGTAGACCTGGGCCTGCCCCTTTTCGATACGTGTTGCCAGGGCGTCAAGGCTGCGCGGTGCATCGTCGGGCCAGTAAGTGTGGCTGAGGTTCAGCAGTGCCCGGGCGGCGGCATCTCGATCATTGGCCCTGCAGGCCTGTTCCAGATCCCGCAGGACGGATTTCCGATTCGACGGATTTTGCTGTTTGGTGTTGGCTGAGGTTGCTTGCCCATCCGTTGTCGTATTGGCCCGATGCTGTCGCCTGGTGCGCCAGGCCAGTGCGGTCACCAACAGGCCCAGGGCGAGTAGCGCCCCGCCACCGGCAATTAGCCACTGCAGGTTTTCCTGTAGGGCTTCGCGTATCGCTGCCAGCGGATTACGATCTTCCTGTGGCGATTCACTGTTTGCACTGGCTTTTTTGGTCTGTTGTGTGACTGGGGCCGGGGTGGTCGTTTGCGCCTCATTTGTCTTACCGGGTACACCAGGCAGCACGTTGAACTGCCAGGCAGGCAGGGTGGTGCTGGCGGGTTTGTCTTTGCGTATATCCCACCAGTTGAGGGTGATGGGCGGCACGTCCAGCGTGCCCTGAGTGTCGGGAATATAGGTCAGGGTTTGGGTGCGCACGCCATAAATGGTCTTGCCGTCGGTGCGGTTGTCCTGCTCTGAGGCTTCCGGGTACACGCGAGCATTGGCCGTTGCGGCAAGGCTCAGTTCGGGGATCTGCGAGGCAGACAGGCCCTTGGCCTGGATAGTGATGGTACGCGAGACCGGTTCGCCGACCTTGAGCTGGGGTGGATTTTCCGTCCAGCTGTCACTCAGGCTTATCGCTTCGGCCGGCAACCAGTTTTGGCTGGCGGCGGGCCGGGGTTTTATCATCATGTCGATGGCACGGCTGCGGATGCTGATGGGTTGGCCCGGGTTGCCCAACAGGCCGCCGCCCAGCCGGTTGCGGAAAAAGGGGTCATTGGCAAATAGGCTGTTATTGAGAAATTCCTCCATCGGGCTGTTCGGCCGGCGAGTGCGTCCGCCCTGCTGCGGTACCGCTATGCGTCCACGGAAGAGGGCGGGTGGAATGGTCAGCGAGCCACTCTTTTCCGCCGAGATCACGTAATTGCGTTCAATGACGTGGTACTGGCGACCATTGTGCACGGTGTCGTAACGCCTCTCTTCGCCCAGTCGTTCGACCACGGCGTTTTCTGGCTCTGGCGTACTGAGTTCCCCCTCCCGCAGCCGGTCATCGTAGTAGAGGCGTATGGTGTAGGGAATTTGCTGTTGCACATAGACCGGCTTGCCGTCGGTGTCGGCCTCGGTTTCGATGAAGACGTGCTGACCAGCTTGGGCCGCCGTCTGTTGTGGGGGTTCGCTGACCTCTACGTCGATGGCGGCGGTCTGTTGCCCGCCGACGTGGAGAGGAGGGATGCGCAGTTGACCACGATGGCGCGGTTGGAGTTGCACATGCCAGCGTGTCTTATCGCTGCGTCGGCCATTGATAATGCTCACCTGGGTGCTGGTACTGGTGCCCAGTACCTCGAAGTCTCTTTCCAGCGGTGCGAGGTTCGGCTGCTGGCCCGAGGACTGGCCGTCGCTCTCGATGATCAGGGTGAAGACATCGCCTGCGTAGATGGTGTTGCGGTCGAGCGTGGCGCGCACGCCCGCTATGCTGGGGCCTGCCGTCAGCATCAATAACAGTGTCAGCAGGGTGCTCGACCACAGCGGCTGACGGCGAAGGTTTTGCATGGAAATAGTGGTGCGGAGGTTCATTGTATGCTCTCCCTAATAACTTGATGGTTTACCAGGGCTGAGGGCTGCCGGTGCCTTCAGATTGTGGCCGCTGTTGATACTGATAAAGAAACTTGCGCCGTAGCAGACCGCCGGGGTCATCGGGGATGCGCCGCAGCCATTGTTCGGCCGCCAGTTGTTCTTCACTGCTGAGGGTCTCAGCACGGGCCGGTTGGCCGTCTGCCGGTGGTGTCTGTTGCCGGGATGATGGCTCGTCGCTCGCTGTCTGTTGTCCGGCCTGTCTCTCCGGCTGTTCTTCCGTCACCGTGTGATCGGCAGGCTGCTGCTCTTCCGGCGCGCCTTTTTCTGTCTCTTCCTCTTCCAGTGCCTTGGCGGCATCGGCAAAGGTGCGCTTGTCGGCAGTATTTTTTGGCTGTGTTTCACCCTGTTCTGACTGTTTATCCTGCCCGGACGGTTCGCCTGCCTGCGGGTTCCCGTCTTGTTGTGATTGTTCGCCTTGCCCGCCCTGTTGAGGCTGTTGATCCTGCTGACCTTGTTTACCGTTGTTCTCCTTGTTCTCTTCGCCATCCTTGTCCTGCGACGGATCCTTTTCTTGCGCTTGTTGCTGGCGCAACAGGGCTTCGACGGTGGCCTTGTTGGCCTGCGCATCTTCCATGTCGGGCGCCGATTTCAATGCGTTGTCATAGGCAGCGATGGCCTCTTCGTAACGCCCGAGTTTTGCCAGTGCATTGCCCCGGTCATAGTCGGCCGTGACGCCGCTGGCCTGGGAAAAGTTCTCCAGCGCCTGTTCGTAATTACCGCGCCGATACTCGGCAATGCCGCGCAGCAGGGGGTCTTCAGCAATCTGGCTGGCGCGTTCGTAATCCTTTTGCGCCAGCGCCCGGGTGGCCTGCTGATCGGGGCGTTGCCAAAGATCGTCCCAGCCGGTGGCCATGACCGGTTGTGACGGTGACAGCACACCGATCAGCAGCACGATGCTCAGCAGCCAGCCTCGACGGAAGGCCAGTGCCGCCAGCGGTAGCAGTAATATCACCAGCCAGGGGCCGCGTGACTGCCAGTCCTGTCCCTGCAGATCACCGCTGATGGGGTTTTCTGTGCTCCGTGGCCCGCTCTCGGTGAGTAGGGTGATAATGTCGTTGTTGTCACTGCTGAAGCCGTGGTAACGGCCGCCGCCGGCCTCGGCTACGGCTTGCAAGGCACGGGTTTCCAGCGGCGGCAGGATCAGTTGGCCGTCACGGGTGCGCAGCAGTTGCCCTTGGGCATTAGTCAGCGGCTCGGGCTTTTCCGTACCCATGCCCAGCACCGATATGCGGTAGCCCCGGCTGTGTAGTTGTGCGGCGACCTTACTCGCTCTGTCGTCACTGACGCCATCGGCCAGCAGCAGGATCTGGCCGTTGCTTAGCCCCGCTTGTTGTAAAAGTTCACCAGCTTTTTGCAGACCAAGGTCGGCACGGCTGCCCTGCACGGGCATCAGCTCCGGGTCGAGGGCGGTGAGCAGGGCGCGGATGGTGTCTACATCGCGGGTTAGCGGGGTGACGGTGAAGGCATCGCCGGCAAACACCACCAGCCCGGTCTGGCCCTCTTCGTCGCGGGCCAGGATATCCTCAATCTTGAAGCGTGCCCGTGCCAGCCGTGAGGGTTTGAGGTCACGGTTGAGCATGGAACGTGACAGATCCAGCACAATGACCTGTGCACTACTGGTCTGGAACAGGGGGCGTGGCTGTTTTTCCCATGCCGGGTTGGCCAGGGCGAGGACGGCGAGCAGCCAGCCCAGGCCAAGCAGGGCTAATAGTAAATAGCCGACACGGTGGGTCTGCCCCGTTAGCAGCAGGGCTTGCAAGCGGGTGTCGATAATGCGAACCCACGGATTGTCGCCTGTTGTGGCACGCCGCAGACGCCACACCAGCAGGGCCAGTGGGATCAGGGCTAGCAGCCACAGAGGTTGAAGGAAATGGAATTGTTCAGGCATGGGGTGCTTCCGTGCTTAGTGCCGTCGTGATTCGTCCACGGTAGGCGGTGGCGAGGGCGATCAGCACGCTGAGCAATAACGCAGTGCCCAGTGGCCAGAAATAGAGTTCGTTCACCGGACGCCAGCTCTGCTGGTCTTCGGAGAGCGGCTCGATGCGATCCAGCAGGTCGTAGATCTGCGCCAGCTGGGCAGTATCGCGGGCACGGAAATAGCGGCCATCGGTCTTTTCGGCGATGACTCTGAGGCTGGCTTCGTCGAGATCACCGGTCGCCATCCGGCGCAGACCGAAGGGTGTCTGCACCTGCATTTCGCCGCTGCCGATCCCGATGGTGTAGATGCGCACGCCTTCGCGTGCAGCCAGGTCGGCGGCCTTGAGTGGGTCGACATTGCCGGCGGTGTTAGTGCCGTCGGTGAGCAGGATCAGCATTCGATTACTGGCTGGCTCCTTGCGCAGATGCTTGATGGCCAGACCGATGGCGTCGCCGATGGCGGTCTGTTTGCCGGCCAGGCCGACCTGTGCCTCCTCCAACAAGGTGCGCACGGTGGCGCGGTCGAAGGTCAGCGGCGTCTGCAGGTAGGCCTCGTCACCGAACAGGATCAGGCCGAGGCGGTCGCCCTTGCGCTGTTCGATGAAATCACTGGCTACGGCTTTGACAGCGGTCAGGCGGTTCAACTGGCGGCCGCGGATCTGCATGTCCTCATTTTGCATGGAGCCGGAAATGTCCACCGCCAGCATCAGGCTGCGGCCGCTTATCGGCAGGTGCACGCTCTCGCCGATTAACTGTGGACGGGCTGCCGCCAGCACCAGCAATAACCAGGCCGTTATCGCCAGAGCCAGTCGCAGTCGCGAGGGTTGGCTGCTGTGGGTTTGCAGGTTGTCGCGCAGTGCCGCGTAAAAGGGAAAGCGCAGCGTGGCCGGAGCAACACGGGGTACGCGCGGCAATAGCAGGGCCAGCAGTGGCAGAGGCAGGGCGGCGAATAGCCAGGGCCAGGCGAATTCGATATTCATGATCGACCGGTGTTCTTTTTTATCCAGTCGCGCACCAGGGCGTTGAGCGCTGTGAAATCCATATCGGCGGGCAGGGTGGGTTGATAGGGGCCGGTGGCCAGCACCTGGCCGGGGCCGCGACTGAAACGGTCATGACCGCCGGACTCATCAAGAAACCGCAGCCACTCGGTGCCGGTGAGGGCGGCGACCCGTTGGTGGGGATAACGCCTCAGTGCCAGACGGCGCAGCAGGGTGGAGATTTCCGCAACCGCTGCCGGCGATACGTCGCCGGGCCGTGCCAGTGTGTCGAGCATGGCGAGCAGATGCCGGCGTTGGTGGTGCAGGCGGTACTGACGCAGGGCGATGCGTGCCACCCACATCAGCAGGATTAGCAACAGTACGGCGAGCACCCACCAGCCGGGGGCCGGGGGCCACCAGCCGGGGTCGGCGGGCAGGTGGATATCGCGTAATTGCAGTGCCGGTTGGCTGGCCGGGTTCATGCCGCGGTCTCCCGTGCGTGGTTTTGTGTGGGGCTTGGCATTGTGCTGGCAAAGCGGCGGCGCAGTACATTGGCCACGTCATCGTCGGTGGATAGCTGTAGCAGCGGGATAGCCCGGCTGCGCATGAGATCCTGCACCGCCTGGTGATGCTGGCTGAAGAAGTCGCTATAGGCCTTTCGCGCCGAGGCCGAATGGGTATCGAGAATGCCGTCGTGCTGGCCGTCACTGACGCCGTAACGCGCCGCGGGTGGGGGGGCCTGTTCCAGCACATCGAGCACCTGGATGGCGATGACGTCATTATGTTGGCGCAGCCGCATCAGGTGTTTGCCGGTCTCCTCATCGATGCCGTCGTTGATGCCATAAAAATCACTCAGCAGAAAGATCAGGCTGCCGGGCCGGCTGACCCGACGTAGTCGCGCCAGGGCCGCGTTGAGTCCTTCCGGATGGGGCGGCCGTTGGAGATTTTCCAGTGGATCGCTCTGCGCCACCAACTGGCGGATCAGGCGCAGCACGCCGTGCTTGCCGCCGCGTGGTGGCAGTTCGTGGTGATCGCCGTTGAACAGCAGGGCGCCGATGCGGTCGCCGTGGGCGGCGGCCGCCCAGGCGATCAGACTGGCGGCACGCGCAGCGACCACCGACTTGAGTGCGCCCCGGCTGGCGAAGAACATGCCCGGATTCAGATCCACGCACAGTACCACCGGGCGCTCGCGCTCTTCCTGATAGAGCTTGGTGTGTGGCCGGCCGGTGCGCGCAGTGACCCGCCAGTCCATGTTGCGAATGTCATCGCCGGGTTGGTAGATGCGTGATTCCCGGTAGTCCATGCCGCGGCCGCGACAGCGCGAGGCATGGTTGCCGGTCTGCCGCGTTCGCGTCGCCTGCCAGCGGCCAAGATCGAGTTTACCGGCTTGCTGACGCAGGGCGATCAGTTCGTCGAGGCTGGGCCGGGTGGCAGAGTTGAGGGCTGAGTTAAGGGTCGTGTCGGCGGCACGGCTATCCACGTGCATACGATGCGTGTTCCGGCCCGGCAGGAATCGATCGAGGAACCGCATCTCAGGCAACCGGAACCTGTTTTAGCAGTTCACGGATCACGTCGTCGGCGTTCATGCCCTCGGCCTCGGCCTCGAAGGAGATCAATACCCGGTGGCGTAGCACATCGAAGGCTACCGCCTGCACATCGGCCGGCGACACGTAGTCGCGGCCCTCCAGCCAGGCATGGGCGCGGGCGCAGCGGTCGAGGGCGATGGTGGCGCGCGGGCTGGCGCCATAACTCACCCAGCGGGCCAGCGCCGGACTGTAGGGTGCCGGGTTGCGGCTGGCCAGCACTAGTTGCACCAGGTATTCCTCCACCGGTTCGGCCATGTGGATGTGTAACACCTCCTGACGGGCGGCAAATATTTGCGTCTTGCTCAGCGTCACTGCGGAGGCCGCCGGGGCGGTGTCCTCACGCTCGGCCTGCTGACGGGCCAGTTTGAGGATGGCGTGTTCCGCCCGGGCATCGGGGTAGTCGATGCGGACGTGCATCAGAAAGCGATCTAGCTGGGCCTCGGGCAGGGCGTAGGTGCCTTCCTGCTCGATGGGGTTCTGAGTGGCCATCACCAGGAATGGACGTGGCAGGGGATAGGTGTGGCGGCCGACGGTGATCTGTTTTTCGCCCATCGCCTCCAGCAACGCCGACTGCACCTTGGCCGGGGCGCGGTTGATTTCATCGGCGAGGATCAGGTTATGGAACAGTGGCCCCGGCTGGAAGTGAAAGTCGCCGGTTTCCGGGCGATAGATATCGGTGCCGGTGAGGTCGCTGGGCAGCAGATCCGGGGTGAATTGCAGGCGGTGAAAATCGCCTTCCAGCACCGCAGCCAGTTCCTTGATGGCGGTGGTCTTGGCCAGCCCCGGTGCCCCCTCCACCAGCAGATGGCCATCGGCCAGCAGGGCGATTAGCAGGCGTTCGACCAGTGCCTGCTGGCCGATAATGCGCTCTTGCAGGTGTTGGCGAACCTGGTGGAATGCCGGGTAGGCCACGCTGTTGGTGTTCTGATTGGTGGCCGGGGCGATGTTTGCAGTCATGTTGTCAGGTTCCTTACTGGGCTTCGATACGTTGTGTGGCAGGTTTTTCCGGCCGGGTCTTCGTCGATCATGTTGATGGTGTTGTCGTGGGTCAAGTCCTGCCGGGAATCCGCCAACGCCTGGCTGATTCGCCGGGTATCCTTTGTGGAAAGTGATTTGAGGGCGAATTTCACTTTTCCAAGTGTTATCACCATGGGCATATCGACAAAGCGGTACTGCCGCTTGCTACTCGTGTTCTTGAAGGCATTGATGGCTTGTTTGTGTTTACCACGGATGATATCGGAATGGATATTATGCAGTTTCTGTTTGATCGGGGCGGGAATTTTTACTTCCTCCGGGAGACCCAACGGCGAAATAGACGGGTAGCGGATTAGTACGGTTGTTTTCTTCGGCAGTGATTTTGGATTTCAGTTCCATCGGCAGGCCTGTGGTGACAATAAGGCTGGCTGTGCTGGTACCGTCTTTGAGGATCAGGTTTGAGCTTTTGTGCTGGAGGAACGAGCGAAGACGGACTGAAGAGGGCGACTGCATGGATACAGGGGGGCGATAAAGCTGATATGCAATACCAGGATGTGGACTAAGCGGGCGATAATGCCGCTGGGCAAAAGCGGAGATTCGGTAGTACGGCCTTAAACTGGCGGGAATACCCTCCAGCCCGGATATTTCATGAAATTATGCAAATTCATGGAATATCCGGGATAGCAGGAGGGTGTAAAAACCGCAGAAGCCTGGATTAATCGACGTTTAATGGTATGGCCGCAGTTAACCCATTGTTGTTCTCGTTGCTCTCGGTCTGCTGATTGGCGGAGTCGGCGATAGCCCCCAGGTAGTAGGTGCCAGCCGCCAGGCCGGCTGGGATGTTGGCGGGGGTCGTCTGTGTGTAAGAGCCCCCCCCTGACAGGTTGTAGATGCGATGCCAGCCGATCCGGATGTCCGAAGTAGTGATGGTGGCGTCGGTGGAAAGGTAAATTCCTACCAGAAAAGCACTGTCGGTGGAAGAACCCCCCGTGTTTTGGGTGGTATTCAATACGCTGATGCGGGTGCCGGTATAAACCTGGCTATCCGGGGTGCTCACCGAGCTGATGAGCAGGTCAACATCTTGAATCACCTGTAGAGACGAGGTCGCCACGCGGGTGTTGTTGTTCTCGTTGCTCTCGGTCTGCTGATTGGCGGAGTCGGCGATAGCCCCCAGGTAGTAGGTGCCAGCCGCCAGGCCGGCTGGGATGTTGGCGGGGGTCGTCTGTGTGTAAGAGCCCCCCCCTG
>JAKIUN010000061.1 GCA_021647505.1 Gammaproteobacteria bacterium | reverse complement strand
CCAGGGACTTTATGCGTTACGTGATGGATGGATTGCGCTTCACCATGCTAAATGAAACGCCCTGTGCGGAGCCGCATGCAGGGTGTTGTGGGGACTGGGGGTTAGAGACCCCCGGTTACCCGATTAGGCACACAATGGGCGGTTTACCACTCATACCTTCCAAGACCAATAGACTTTGCAATTGGAAAAGTGATGTCTCCCCATTTATGCTCTGTGAACATTCTTCTTCCTGCATCAGTGTTTAACTGCACTAAAGTTACATCAATCATTTTTTCTTTCATTTCATTCAATTGTTGCTCATAAACTATATCATCTGCCACCAATATTATATTTTCTGTATTTATAATTCTTTTCATATGATTAACTATTTCAATCCATACGAATTCATCTGTAGTATCGATAAATATCTTTCCTACAACTCCGCCATCAGTTAAAAATCTTATATTACTTCTTTTTGCATTTATTGAATCGGAATCACTTTCATAATTGTATACATGACAATTTATTTCTTTTTCTATGGAGTCAAAATTATCATACATTGCTAGAATTTCTATAATTACACTCTTTAAAGTTGGCCTACAAAAGTTTCGTTTCGGATAAATTTCTTTATATATTGATATGGTTTTACTAATGGCTTTTTCTAAAAAGATTTCATCAATTATGATTGTTGTATATTTTTTTATTTCAGTTTCATTTAACCGCTGCCTAATTGTTGATGCAGTTCGTGATGTAAATATTTTTTCAGCAAAGTAAGCGCTGGCAATTCTAGTATTTGTAAAATTTAAAATGTAATTCTTTTCATTTGACTTCCATTTAACAATGTCCTCATAAAAGAAAGTGAATAATGTACTTTCAAGTGCCTCACTCACCACATACAAGAATACAACAAAGTCATTTTTTACATACGAAATTGGAATTGTTATTGAACTACCATTTTTATTAAGGCTTCGCCCTTTACTCTGCACCTTGAGTATATTAGTGAATTTGCATTTTATGTTATCAATTATTAAGAGATCAGCACCTTCTTCATCAAAACATGGCTTTACAACATTGAATTTATGTTTAATCAATTCATGTTTTACGAAGGATTCGGCCTGCTCCTCCATTGGTTTTGTATCCATTGTTTGCTATTTACTCACTTTCATTTTTTTGCCTAACTTATTAGTATCAAGCACAATCGCCCGGTTTACCCGCAGTATTCAAGTAAAAGTAAGGCAACAACACTCGATAATTACCTAAAAACAGGCCAATTTTCCTTGATATCTTGATAATGGCATATAATGCAGGCATTTTTTCGCGGCTCAAACGCCTGAACGCCGTAGGTTGGGGTGAACGTCTTTTGCGAACCCCCAACCTGTTTTCTGTGTGACTCATCTGACACCCCGATCCCTTTCTTCACTCGGCATTCAATGCCGCTTTCAACGTTGCCCGATCCAGGTGTGGCGCGAACAGTTCAATAAAATCATAGACAAACCCCCGCAAATAACTACCACGCCGGACACCCACCCAGGTGGTGCTGGCGGGGAATAACTGCGCGATGTCGATCAGGCGCAGGTTCACATCTCGTTCGGGCTCGAAGGCAACATTGGCCACTAGACCAACACCCAGTCCCAGCTCCACGTAGGTTTTGATCACATCGGCGTCCAGTGCCGTCAGCACCACCTGTGGCTCCAGGCCGGCCTTGACGAAGGTCTGGCTCAGTTGCGAGCGGCCACCAAAGGCGAAGTCGTAGGTGACGATGGGATAGGCGACCAGTTCCTTCAGTGTCGGCGGTCTGCCCAGCGCCAGCAGCGGATGCCCGACCGGCACCAACACGCAGTGGTGCCAGCGGTAGCAGGGCAGGGCGATGAGCCCTTCGGAAGAGGCCACGGCCTCGGTGGCGATGGCAATATCGGCTTCACCACGGTAGGCCAACTCGCAGATCTGCTCTGGGCTGCCCTGACGCAGTTGCAGTCGAATATCCGGGTGCCGATTGCGAAATTTCTTGATCATCGGTGGCAGCACATAGCGTGCCTGGGTGTGGGTCGTGGCGATAGTCAGGGTGCCGGTATTTTCACCGGTATATTCCTGGCCGATGCGGCGGATATTTTCCACCTCACGCAGGGCGCGACGGGCCGCTTGCACGACCTCTGCACCGGGCTCGGTGAGTGCCGTCAGTCGTTTGCCGGTACGGGAGAAGACCGGTACTCCCAGCTCGGATTCGAGCAGACGGATCTGTTTACTCACGCCAGGTTGCGAGGTGTGCATGGCCTCCGCAGCCTCGGAGATGTTGAGGTCTCGATCAGCGACTTCGCAAATATAACGCAATTGGTGCAGTTTCATGTCAGGCCTCTTACATTCCACATATAACCTTGGGGTATTTATATAGACAAATCTATTCTTTTTCAATCTATTCGGCTGTTGTTAAGGTTAGCGCCACTGTAGAGCGCTGGTGGTCACTGCGGGCGCCTGGAAAAAGTGAAATAGACGCAATGGACGTGGGATATATCGTATCGGGGTTTGGGGTTGGCCTGCTGGTGGGGATCACTGGCGTCGGTGGCGGCGCCTTGATGACCCCGTTGCTGATCTTTGGTTTTGGCATCTCACCGGCTGTGGCGGTGGGCACGGATCTGGTTTTTGCCGCTATTACCAAGGCCAATGGTATTTGGGTACATGCCCGCCAATCGACTATCGACTGGCAGGTCGTCGGCCGCCTCGCCAGTGGCAGTGTGCCTGCGGCGCTGGTGACGCTGGCCGTGTTGGGCGAGGTTAATACCCATTCTGCTGAAGCGCAGGGATTTATCACCACCCTCCTTGGCGTGGCATTGATACTGACAGCTGCAGCCCTGCTGTGGCGATCATACCTGAGCAGGTATCCGCAGCGTCACGATGATGATGGTGTTGAACGCAAGGGTGTTGTCTGGATCACGGTGGGTGCTGGTGTGGTACTGGGGGTGGTGGTGACGCTGACCTCGGTGGGCGCCGGGGCGATGGGCGCCGCCGCCTTGTTCTGGCTCTATCCCCGTTTCAGCGCGGTGCGGGTGGTGGGTACGGATATCGCACATGCCGTGCCATTGACCGCCGTGGCTGGATTCGGTCACTGGCAGATGGGCTCGGTGGATACAGGGTTGCTGATGATGTTGCTGATAGGTTCATTGCCAGGTATTTACCTGGGCAGTCGGCTTAGTAAGAAGATACCGGAACGTTGGTTGAGGCCGGCACTGGCTGCACTTTTATTAGTGATTGGATTTCGCATGGTTGCCTGATTTTTCAGGCATAAAGGGCTGGCGTCAAAATTAATTCACATTTCTGAACGCCGATGCATCTCGCCTGACTGCGTTGCAACAACTTGAAAGATAACCAATATTCCTGCGTTGTTGGGCCTTGGCAGGCGAGCGCCTCGACACCCATAAATATAAATTAATTTTGACGCCAACCCCTAAGAGGAGACGACTGTGGCACATAACGATAACTGGATTGATCCGGAAGAGCTTGCGCACTACCGGGAAGCGGTCAAAGGTTTTCTGCAGGGTGATCTGGATGAAGACCGTTTTCAGGCCATCCGACTGCAACAAGGTGTCTATGGCCAGCGGCAGGAAGGTGTCCATATGGTGCGCATCAAACTACCCGGTGGTTATGTGAGTGCCGAGCAGTTGGGTGTTGTTGCCAGCCTGTTGGCGGATTATTCCCGGGATGATATTGCCAGCGTGACCACGCGCCAGGATCTGCAGTTGCATAGCATTCCACTCGCCGATACCCCGCAAGTACTGGAGGAGATGGCGGCATTGGGACTGACTTCTCGTGAGGCTTGCGGGAACACCGTGCGCAATATCACCGCCTGCCCGCTGGCCGGTGTCTGTCCGGCGGAACACACGGATGTTCAGCCGGTTGTCGATGCCGTGGCCGCGCGCTTTTTGCGCCACCCGTTGACCCAGCACCTGCCGCGCAAGTTCAAAATGAGTTTCTCCGGTTGTGAATCCGATTGTGCCCAAGGCCTGTTTCATGACCTGGCCGTGGTGGCGACCCGGCGTGATAACGAGTTTGGTTACAAGGTGTTGGCGGCGGGTGGTCTGGGGCATAAGCCGCGTCCGGCTATCGTGCTGGAAGAGTTCATCCAGGAACAGGAATTGTTGCCGGTGATCGAGGCCGTATTGGCGCTGCATCACCGTTATTCCGACCGCAAGCGCCGGGCCCGGGCGCGGCTCAAATTCCTCTTAGATAAGCTGGGCGAGGAGGAGTTCGTGCAGCGGTATCAGACCGAGCTGCAGCGCACGCGCGCGGCCTATGCCGATGAGTCACTGCCACCGGCCGAGTGGGTGAATGCCCGCGATGCTTCCGTGGGAACGGCGGGCGCGCCGCGGGAAGTGTTGGAGCAGAAGCAGGCAAACCTCTACGTATTCCCCGTCAGTTTGCCGCTGGGTGACCTGTCGGTAGCCCAGCTGCGGGGTATTGCCGCATTGCTATTGCAGCGTGATCTACACGATGTGCGCGTGACTCAGGATCAGAACCTGATGCTGCTGAATATCCCGGCCGCAGAGCTGGAGGCGGTGCGTAACGAACTGGCAGCGCTGGGCCTGGACTCTCCCTGTGTTGGCGATGATGTGGTGGCTTGCCCGGGAACCTGGACCTGCCGCCTGGGAATCACCGCTTCACGCTTGGTCTGTGACGAGCTGAGCGGCGGCGTGGATGATCTTCGTATTCGTGTTAGCGGCTGCCACAACGGTTGCGCACAGCCCTATGTAGGAGATATCGGCCTGCATGGTGAAGGCCGGCGCAAACACGGCAAGTTAATTCCACATTACCGGATGCATTTTGGTGGCGATGGCCGGGCCGGTGGCGTTATTGCCGTGCGCGGGCCGGAAGTCCCAGCATCACGGGCGCCACAGGCTGTACAACGCGTCAAACAGGCGTTTCAGGAAATACGCCAGGAAAATGAATCGTTTTTGAACTGGACGCAGCGTCAGGGAACAGATTACTTCCAGGACTTGCTGGGGGATCTGCAGGAAATAGAGGAAGCCGATATTCCCCATTTGTTGAAAGACTTTGGTGAAACACAGGACTTCCGGGTGCTGGCTCTTGGGGGTGGTGAATGCATGGGGGCGGTACAGGAAGTCGTCTCGGCCAATTTTTCTGAGGCAGCACATGAGCGTGAATATCGCCGTGTGTTCCAGCTGGCAAAGAAACATGAGCAGGCGCTGGACTGTGTCGAGGCCATTGCCCGTCTGATCGGACATTCACTACTGGATGCAGTGAACGACTCATCACAGCCGGAGGCACTGGATGCCATTGCCGAGGGGTTGACGCAGGCCTATCCCGACAAGGCCTATTTGTCTGAATCGCTGAAAGGCCTTATTCATGATCTGACGGACTTGCAGGAGAACTTTGATGAAACGGTGTTCCAGCGGCTGTCAGAAATGCAGGATGTCTGGGTTGTTTTTGCCGCTGATGTTTGCAGGGATGCCGACTCACAATTGGATCTTCAGGCATTCCTGCCTGATGTTGATCAGCTGGCCAAGGCCGTCTAACTATAAGTAAACATCTAAAATGAGCGCCGCATTCACTGAGCAGGAGAGTTTGTATGTTATCGGAAAATAAAATCGAATCACTGGTCGACTTGTTGAAAGGCATCGAGCGGGATTATGAGCCAGCTGCACTGGCCTCCAGTTTCAGTATTGAAGACATGGTACTGACCGATGCCATTGCCAGGCATACGCCGGGAATCAATGTTTTTACCCTGGATACCGGGCGCCTGCCCGCAGAAACCTATGTCTTGATGCAGGAAACACATCAAAAATATGGTGCGTTGGTGGATGTCTATTCCCCCGACTGTGGCGTGCTTGCCGAATTTGTTCAGGCGCATGGCCCCAATGCCTTTTACGATAGCGTCGAACGGCGTAAGGAATGTTGCCGCATACGCAAGCTGGAGCCACTGAAGCGGGCATTAGATGGGCGCGCCGCCTGGATCACGGGACTGCGCAAGGAGCAATCTGTGACGCGTACGGATACGCAACACAAGGAGTGGGATGAGGCGCATGGTATGCCCAAATTCAATCCCCTGCTGGACTGGACGGAACAGGAAGTGTGGGCCTACATTCGCCGTTATGAGGTGCCTTTCAATGCCTTGCATGAGAAAGGCTATCCCAGCATCGGTTGTGCCCCTTGCACCCGGGCAATCGCCGAGGGCGAAGATATTCGCGCCGGACGCTGGTGGTGGGAAAATCCGGAAACCAAGGAATGCGGTCTGCATGTGAAGACTGCCGGATAGTGATTTATCGCTGAGGGCCAATTCTTTATGGCTTTGCTGCGGGGATGTTTACTGGCCGTGCGCTAAAAAAGCCTAGAGTGGCACCTGTGCCCAACTCCCAGGCTTTTTTTATTGCCCATCATGGGGTTGAAACCACTGCCTTTAGGCGGTCAGATTTATCGGTAGTGATGCCGGGTAATAGGAATGCCGTCAGGTTGTTGGAGTCGTGGGGTGGTGGAAAGGCACGTAGTAGGATGTTGGTGAGTGGTAGCGAACCACATCGTTCGCGTGAGATCAAGCGTTGGTCATTGAGAGGGGCATCGTTCTTGACCGATGCGGTTCGCAAGCTCACCGGCATCCTACAAGGCGTTTTGAGAATCATTGCTATCCGTTAAAATCGGTTCTATACAAACGAATATGGATCAATACTCAAATTGCGGGGACAATCCTTGAAGCGCATACAAGATAATCACCCCCTCATTCGAAAGGGCGTTTTTTCTATTGTATTACTTATAATGATAGCCGTAGTTCATTTCGGGGTCATCGACGATATTGGAAGAAGCTCTACGGAGTCAGGATTCAAGCGGGCACTGCTCACATTTGGTATCGCCCGCAGCCTCAACGGCATCATATCCGTGGCACAAGGAACCGAGGTCGCACTGCAGCCCGCTGGCATGGGTGTTATTTTCACACCTGGCCAAATACTCGATCCAGTTAATGATCTTGTCGAACGCTTTTCCTGGGTGATGTTAGCTTGCAGCACCTCACTTGGTGCTCAGCGGGTGCTGCTGGATATAACGGCCTGGCCAGGGTTTACGGTCTTCATCGCCGCACTATTCTGCATCGTATTATTGGCAACATGGTTTCCCAATACGGTCAATGACAGGGTATACCGCATCGCCTATAAGAGCGCCGCTATTCTGCTGATCTTACGTTTTGCAATACCGATGGTCGCAATCGCCAATGAAGGGGTATATCACTATTTTCTCGCGCCGCAATACGAGCGTTCAAAGCAACAACTGGAGCAAACCACTGACACCATCGGCCGCATACATCGAGCGAGCCAAGAAAACCTCTCACGAAAACCCGGTTCGCTGTTGGATGAGGCGAGGCACCTTTACGAATCTGCCAGTCGCCAAATCGATATCGACGCTCGCGTTGAGGAATACAAGGTTGCCGCTGCAAACGTGAGTGAATACACCATCAACCTGATCGTTGTCTTCGTCCTACAGACTATTATTTTCCCCCTGATATTTATTTGGCTAATGATTCAGTTCATTAAGCGAATAGCAACAAGCTAGGCGAGAGTCCTAGGATTTCATGATTCTGGCTGGAGTTGTTGTTGGAGCCGTTATCAGACTACGGTAGCAATTGGCTCCAGACAACCCTAAGCAGGCAGTGGCGACAGACTAATTCTACTTTGTCACATTTAATCTCTCTGGGTTGAATTCCCCGCAGCTTGCTGCGTAGGCTTTTTGTTCAAACGCCTAAGCGTTTGAACTGGCAGTCAAATACCCCGCTTTCGCGTAGCAAAAGTCGAGCGTTAGCGAGATAGCTTGCTGCGGGGTAGTTTAATCACGGAACTTGATCTTATAATTGGGTTCAGATCGGTAGTGGAGGGCGGGCCTGTATGGCTCACCCATCCTTCGCGTTGGCATTGTTTGAAAGCAGCGAAGGCCGGCGTAATTTTTTGGCCGACTTTCTTGACAAGGCTTTATGATAGGTTAGGCTAACTCTTATGTTCACCTTACACACAGGCCTCTTTGCCCGCTTGCTCGCCGCTTTGGCCGTTGTCGGCCTGCTGCTGGGCGGGGCGACGACGTCAGTGATGGCCATGTCCCCGGCGCAAGGTGATACCACTGCCCACAACGCCATGGTGTCGATGATGGCGGGTGACAGTGAGATCCATCAGGCGGGTGGTATGTCACATCAGAGCGGTGTCTGTGAGCAGGCAAACCATGTCTACGGTAGTTGTTCCGATAACAACACCGTTCATTGCGATAGCAGCGATGACTGCTGTCCCCATGGCGCTACGGCCTTACCGCCACAGATTGACGCCACCTTCGCTTCCCTGCCGAATGTGCAGACCGCCGCGCTACAATGGCGCTCCACCAGTGTGACGTCCGTCACCGAGATTCGCCCTCCCATCTCTACTCTCTAGATATTTGCCGGCAACCGCCGGTCGCTGCGCGTGCTGTTTTTCGCGCGTTGTTGAAATATCCCTTGTTTGTCATTGATTCCGGCCCCGTCGGATCGATTTCCGTTCCCTTAACCGGTTGCGGCAGCTGACAACGAAATGGAGAGTGATTCATGTTTGCAAGATTTTTCCGGATTGCCGGCCTTTGCCTGCTGCCGATTTCGCTTGGCATGGCGGCACCCGGCGACAGGCCGGCTGAGCCCCATACGGCAACCGGGGCGGCTGTCCTGCGGCTTGCCAATGCCGTCGATGCTGCATTGCAGGACAATCCCGGTCTGGCCGCCATGCGTGCCCGCGCCGCCGCCGCAGCAGCGGTGCCGGAGCAGGCTGCGGTGTTGCCCGATCCGCGCCTGCAACTCAACGCCGTCAACCTGCCGATGGATACCTTCAGTCTCAGTCAGGAGGGGATGACTCAATTGCAAGTGGCTGTTGTCCAGGCCCTGCCGTTTCCCGGCAAGCTGGCGCTGCGCGAGCGTGCGGCAGAATTTGAGAGTGCCGCTGCCTCTAATGACGTGGGTGAAATGCGTTTGCAGCTGGAGCACGACGTGCGCAGCTTGTGGTGGAATCTTTATTACCTCGATCGTGCATTAGAAATTTTGCAGCGCAACCGCCAGCTACTGCGTCAGTTGGTCGAGGTGACGCAGACCAAGTACCGCGTCGGACAGGGTCTGCAACAGGATGTATTACTGGCCCAACTGGAGTTATCCCTTCTGCATGATCAGGAAATCGCCCTGCTGGGTTCGCGCCGCAATGAAGAAGCCCGCCTCAATGCCTTGCTGAACCGTTCCGCAAACCAACCCATTCGACTGCCTAAGATGGTGCCGGCAACACTGGCCGAGCCGGTCGATGAGCCGATATTGCAGGCACAGGCCTTGCAAAACCGTCCCCTGCTGGCGGCCCGGCAGAATGTCATCGAAGCGGCGCGCTCGCGCCTGGATTTGGCGCGCAAGGATCGCTCGCCCGACTTTAGTCTGGGTGCCCGCTACGGCCTGCGTGTGGGCGACAATCCTGATGGTAGTTCCCGTGCTGACTTCGCTTCCATCATGTTCAGCATGAATATGCCCATCTTTACCAACCGGCGACAGGACTCGGCCATCGATCAACGTGGCAGCCAGCTACAGCAGCAGCGTTACAACCTGGACGAGGCACGCCTGCGCGTCAGCCGTGAGGTGTCCCGGGCGCTGGCGGACTATCGCGCCGCCCGCGAACAGGCGCGCCTGCTGGAGACCGGCATCCTTCCCCAGGCGCGCCAGACCGTGGCCTCCATGTTGGCTGCCTACCAGGTGGACAAGGTGGATTTTCTCAATGTGGTGCGTGTACAGATCATGCTTTTCAATTACGAAACACGTTACTGGAACGCCATCTCACGCGCCAACCAGGCACAGGCCGCGTTGCAGGCCGCAGTGGGTGCATGGCCTGACGATGATGTTGCCGCCGTTTCCATATTTCCCGAATTGTCTTCCCGGATTGAATCCGGCGTATTCCCTGAAGAGGCTTCCCATGAATAAGCAGACATTTGTTTCCATTGTGCTGGTTGCCATCCTCGCCGGTGGCGGTGGCTACTGGCTGGCCCTGAGTCAGTCCGCATCCACAACAGCGACGGGCAGTGCCCCGTCGGGTGAACGCAAGCCACTGTTCTATCGCAACCCGATGAACCCCGCCATTACCTCACCCATGCCGGCCCAGGATGAAATGGGCATGGATTACATCCCGGTGTACGCAGATGACGGCAAGCCGAAAGAGAAAAAAGTGTTGTTCTATCGCAACCCCATGAATCCCGCCATTACTTCACCCGCGCCGGCCCAGGATGAAATGGGCATGGACTACATCCCCGTGTATGCCGATGGTGGTGCCCGTGCCGATGAACCGACGGGCACGGTCAGGATCGATCCGGTGACGGTGCAGAACATCGGCGTGCGTACTGCGCGTGCCGAGCAACGCAGCCTGAGCCACGCGGTGCGCGCCGTGGGCCGGGTGGACTTCAATGAAGAACGGCTGACGCGCCTGCATCCGAAGACCGAGGGCTGGATCGAGGTGCTGCGGGTTTCCACCACTGGCTCTGTGGTCAAGAAAGACGACATTCTTCTCAGCATCTATTCGCCGCAGCTGGTGTCCAGCCAGGAGGAATACCTACTGGCCCTGCGCAATCTGCAGGTATTGCAGGACAGCCCCTATGAAGAGATCCGCCGCGGTGCCCGAGAGTTGGCGGACTCGGCACGGGAGCGGTTGAGACTGCTGGACGTGCCTGAGCATCAAATCCATGAATTGGAGACAACCCGTGAGATTAAAAAGCGTATCCACATTCACTCGCCCTTCGACGGCACGGTGATGAAGGTGGGTGTACGCGAGGGGCAGTACGTCACACCAAAGACCGAGCTGTACATGCTGGCCGATCTGTCACGGGTGTGGGTTTACGTGGATGTCTACGAGGAGGATCTGCCCTGGGTCAAACAGGGCGATAAGGCCGATATGCGTGTGCGGGCCGTACCCGGTCGGATTTTCCGTGGCACGGTCACTTACATCTATCCCTACATGGAGCGTAAGACACGCACGGCCCGCGTGCGCCTGGAATTCGATAATCCGGATCTGCTGCTGAAGCCGGAGATGTTCACCAATATCACCTTGCGCTCCGGGCGAGTGGTCGATGCCGTGGTGGTGCCGAGCGAAGCTGTGGTGCGATCAGGTGAGCGTGAACTTGTCTTCGTCGTGCGTGAGCCGGGCAAGTTTGAACCCCGGCCAGTGACGCTGGGCTTGGCTTCCGGAGGGCTGGTGCAGATTATCGAGGGTGTGGTGTCGGGTGAAGAGGTCGTGACCTCGGCGCAATTCCTCATTGATTCAGAATCCAAGCTGCGTGAGGCTACGGCGAAAATGCTGGAGGCTCTTGCTGTGGGTACGGAGGGTAGCAACGGTGCCGAAATGGATATGAGCGATATGTCGTTAGATGGTATGAGCATGGATGACATGGACATGGACAATTTGTCTATGGACGACATGAACATGGGCGAAGGTCACTAGGGGCGTATCATGATACAGGCAATCATCAGCGCTTCCCTGCGCGACAAGTTTCTGGTTCTGATCACTACGGTAATTTTGGTGGCGGCGGGTATCTGGGCGGTGAAAAATACGGCGCTGGATGCCATCCCGGATCTTTCCGATGTGCAGGTCATCATTTTTACTGAATTCCCCGGTCAGTCACCACAGGTGGTGGAAGATCAGGTGACCTATCCATTGACCACGGCCATGCTGGCGGTGCCCAATGCCAAGGTGGTACGGGGTTATTCCTTTTTCGGTCTGTCTTTCGTCTATGTCATCTTCGACGATGGCACCGATATGTACTGGGCGCGATCCCGTGTCTTGGAGTATCTAAATTATGTGAGTGGCCGTCTGCCGTCCGGCGTCTCGCCGACCTTGGGGCCGGACGCCACGGGGGTTGGCTGGATCTATGAATACGCCCTGGTTGATCGCACGGGAAATCATGACCTGTCGCAACTGCGCTCGCTGCAAGACTGGTATTTGCGTTATCCCTTGCAGACTGTCGAAGGCGTGTCCGAAGTGGCCTCGGTCGGTGGTTTTGTCAAACAGTATCAGGTTGAAGTCGATCCACAGGCATTGCTGGCCTACGACATTCCCTTGTCAACGGTGAAACGGGCGATTCAGCGCTCTAACAATGATGTAGGTGGCAAACTGGTGGAAATGGCCGAGACCGAATACATGGTCAGGGCCAAAGGCTATCTGCGCGGTATCGAAGACCTGAAATCCATTCCGCTAGCTGTGAGCGAAGATGGTACACCGGTACGTCTGGAGGATGTGGCCCACATACACCTGGGGCCGGAGTTGCGCCGTGGCCTGGTGGAACTCAATGGTGAAGGCGAGGTGGCGGGTGGCATCGTCATCATGCGTTTCGGTGAGAACGCCCTGACCACGATTGAGGGGGTACGCAAAAAACTTGCCGAGCTGGCCAAGGGGTTGCCGGAAGGGGTGGAGATTGTGCCCGTATATGACCGTGGCGATCTTATCGAGCGCGCGGTGGACAATCTCAAGGAAAAGCTGATTGAGGAGTCCATCGTCGTCGCCCTCATCGCCATCGTATTCCTGCTTCATGTCCGTTCCGCGTTGGTGGCCATCATTACCCTGCCGATTGGTATCCTGCTCGCCTTTATCGTTATGCGTTGGCAGGGTATCGATGCCAATATCATGTCCCTGGGCGGTATCGCTATTGCCATCGGTGCGATGGTGGACGGTGCCATCGTGATGATTGAAAATGCCCATAAACACCTGGAGCATGCCGTCGAACGCAAGGGCGGGAAGTTGAGCAATGACGAACGCTGGGAGGCGGTGGGTGAGGCCTCGCGTGAGGTGGGGCCAGCACTATTTTTCTCCTTGATGATTATCACGGTGTCGTTCCTGCCGGTGTTCACCCTGCAGGCACAGGAAGGTCGACTGTTTGCACCACTGGCCTTTACCAAAACCTATGCCATGGCCGCTGCTGCAATACTGGCCATTACCCTGGTGCCCGTGCTGATGGGCTACTTCATTCGTGGCCATATCATGCCTGAAGCAAAAAATCCGGTGAACCGTGCATTGCACTGGCTGCATTCGCCCACACTGCAACTGGCCATCAACTGGCGTTGGTCGACGATGATCATCGTAGGGGTGCTACTTGCCGTTACTTGGGTGCCAATTACCCAGCTTGGCAGCGAGTTCATGCCACCGCTGGACGAAGGCGATATCCTTTATATGCCGTCAACCTATCCTGGTGTATCCATTACCAAGGCGAAGGAAATCCTCCAGCAGACGGATAAGATTATCAAAACCTTTCCGGAGGTGTTGAGTGTGTTTGGCAAGGTAGGGCGTGCCGATACCGCGACTGACCCGGCGCCGCTGGCGATGATCGAGACCACCATTCGTCTCAAACCCAAGGATCAGTGGCCGAACCCCAGCAAGACCACCAAGGAGCTGATGACCGAGATGGATGCTGCGATTAAGTTCCCGGGTCTTGCCAATGCCTGGACCATGCCCATCAAGACGCGTATCGACATGCTTTCCACCGGCATCAAAACGCCCATTGGCATCAAGGTCAGTGGGCCAGATCTCAATGTGCTGGAAGACATCGCCACGGATATTGAGCAGGCACTGAAGCAGCTGCCTGATACTTTGTCGGCCTTTGGTGATAAGGCTGCCGGTGGCTACTACCTGGATTTCGATATCAATCGTGAAGAGGCGGCGCGTTACGGATTGACGACGGGTGATGTGCAGGATGTCATCTCCATCGCCGTTGGCGGCATGAATGTGACGGAGACCGTGGAGGGGCTGGAACGCTATCCAGTCAATATTCGCTATCCGCGTGAACTGCGAGACAACCTTGAGCAATTAAAAGAAGTGCTCATTCCCACGCCCACCGGCATACAGATTCCGTTAAATCTGGTGGCGGAGCTGAAGCTGCGCCGTGGCCCTCCCTCGATAAAGAGTGAAAACTCTCGGCCCAATGCCTGGATTTATGTGGACATTAAAACATCGGACATTGGTGGTTATGTCGCTGAGGCCAAAGAAGTCGTTGAATCACAGGTCAGCATCCCTCCCGGTTATACGTTGATCTGGTCGGGACAGTTCGAGTACATGGAGCGTGCCGCCGAGCGTCTGCGCATCGTGGTGCCGGTCACTCTGCTGATTATTTTCCTATTGCTTTATTTTAATTTTCGTAACATCACCGAACCGCTGGTGGTTATGTTGTCCATTCCCTTCGGGCTGATCGGAGGTTTCTGGCTGGTGTACTTGCTGGGCTTCAATATGTCCGTTGCGGTGGCCGTTGGCTTTATCGCCCTGGCCGGAGTGGCGGCGGAGATCGGTGTGTTGGTGCTGACCTTTATCGACCATGAAGTGGCGCGCCGGCGTCGGGAGTTCGGTGGCGTACTGACAGCGGAGCAGATCATGACCGCGGTTCATCGGGGCGCCTCGGAACGCGTGCGCCCCATCGCTATGACCGCCACCGCGATTATTGCCGGCCTGCTGCCCATCATGTGGGGTACGGGCACCGGTTCAGGTGTGATGCAACGCATTGCCGCACCCATGGTGGGTGGCATGGTGTCAGTGACACTGCTCAGTCTGCTGGTGTTACCGCTGATCTACGGCATGGTGATGCAGTGGCAGGAGAAAGGTCGCCGAAAACGTCTGCAAAAACAGGATGAGGAAACGCTGCAATCCGCATCCGGCAATTAAATAAACCCTGTAGGAGCGGGTTCTACTCAGTGGAACCAATGAACGACAAGCAAGTTGAAAAAAGGAGAAAATACGATGCGTAAAACATTGATGGCACTCACCATTGCCGGAATTATGGGCGGCTTGCCCGCCACTCAGGCCGCAGAAGGACATGATTATGATGGTGGAAAGAGCATGTCCCACGAAGAGCATAGTCATGATGCGGGTATGAAACACGGTGATCACGATGGTATGAAGCACGATGATCACGATGGTATGAAGCACGATGATCACGATGGTATGAAGCATGATGATCACGGTGATATGAAGCACGGTGATCACGGTGATATGAAGCACGGTGATCACGGTGATATGAAGCACGGTGATCACGGTGATATGAAACACGGTGATCACGATGGTATGAAGCATGAAGAGCACGCCAAGGATGGCCACAAAATGGATGGCATGTTCCTGAAAAAGAAACAGATCGATGGTTATACCGTCAGCTTTCATGTCATGAAACCCGCCGATGGCCCTTCTATGGGGGGGAGTCACCACTTTATGGTTAAGGTGGAAAGGGATGGCAAGCCGATAGAAGGCATTGTCATGAATACCAAGGTTGTCTACCCGGATGGTAAGGATGAAAGCAAAAAGACCATGAAGATGGGGGACTGGCATATGGCGGGTTACAACATGCAGGATGGCAAGAAACATCAGCTGATGATCTTGTTCAAGACCGCCGATGGCGAAAAGCACAAGGGCGGTGTTTATTACCCATAGCCTGCCATTAGACGATAGAAAAGGAAAATCTATGCCTGAAATTATCCCCAACTGGCACCCTATATTCGTGCATTTTACGGTGGCTCTGCTGTCATTGTCGGTGATTCTGTTCGTTGTGAGCAATTTCGTGAGCGGTACTTTGCGTGAGCAATGGCTCATTGTTGCGCGTTGGTCTCTCTGGTTTGGCGCGGGCATTACCCTGCTGACAGGACTTGCCGGCCTGGACGCCTATAACACGGTGGCTCATGACACAGCCTCGCACGAGGCCATGACCGAGCATCGCAACTGGGCCATTACCGTCATCATCCTGTTCCCACTGCTGGCCGCCTGGGTGGCCTGGTGTGTGCGCTCCGGGAAGTCGCTGGGCAAAGGCTTCATCGTGCTGATGTTGGTGGGTGGTGTATTGCTGCTTTCTACGGCATGGCATGGCGGCGAGGTCGTGTATCGCTATGGTCTGGGTGTGATGTCTCTGCCCGATGTGGACTCGCATGAACATGCGCAGGGTGGTGATGGCCAAGCCCATGGGCATGATGATGGCAAAACACCAGCGGGCGATGATGAACACGCTCATGAGCCGAGGCAGGGCGCAGTGGCAGATGACGGACATGAGCATGCCCATGACACGGGTAACGGTGAAATGGATGACTCGATGATGGATTTTAGTGGCATGGATGAGGGTCTTGAAGAGGGCTCGACGGCCCATAGTGATACGGGCGATCATGCCCATTAGGAGGTTTTATGTTTACGGTTTCCGAGCTGGCTACACGGGCCAGTGTGACACCCGATACGGTGCGCCATTATGTGCAGATTGGTCTTCTGCTGCCGCGGCGGAATCCCGACAACGGCTACAAGCTGTTTCAGCCGGCCGATGTGCATCGGCTGCTTTTTGTGCGTCAGGCGAAGAGCCTGGGATTCACGCTGAACGAGATCCGCGAGATTCTCTCTCATGCCCAGCAGGGTGAGTCTCCCTGTCCACGCGTACGTGAAATCATCCATCGGCGGATCAGTGAAAATCGCCGTCACCTCGATGAGTTGATGGCCTTGCAACAGCGCATGGAGTCAGCACTGGATAGTTGGGAGACGATGCCTGATGGCATGCCGAGTGGTGAGTCAGTATGTCATCTTATCGAGGAAATGATCGTTCCCGCAGATTCTCGATACGACGCTTGACCTGTGGGTAGCACATAGGGGCTAGGCTGAACGTATCCATCGTTTAACAGCCCATCGGGCTAAGGAGCTGGCAATGGCAAATGATCCTGTCTGTGGTATGGACGTGTCGGAGGACACGCAACGGCGCGTGCAGCATGAGGGGCACGAGTATCTGTTTTGTAGTGCGCACTGTCAGCAGAAATTCGCGGACGAACCTGCACGCTATATTCAGGCTGATCCGGCACCGTCCGGCTTGACCGATCCGGTCTGTGGCATGTCGGTAAGCACGGACTCTGAATTCCAGGCTGAACATGCCGGTCACACACACTATTTTTGCAGCACCGGCTGCCAGGGAAAGTTTGTCGCCGAGCCCGAAAAATATCTGCATGAAAGCGGTGGGGCGGATGAAATGGAAGTGGCGGAGGGCAATGACGATATTGTCTATACCTGTCCCATGCACCCGGAAGTCGAGCAGTTGGGCCCGGGAAGCTGTCCCAAGTGCGGTATGGCACTGGAGCCCAAGGGCGTACCGGTGGTTGCCAGCAAAACCCAGTACACCTGTCCCATGCACCCGGAGATCATCCAGGATCATCCCGGCAGTTGTCCCAAATGCGGTATGGCCCTGGAGGCCGTTAGCGTGGAGGCAAAGGAAGACACCAGCGAACTGGACTATATGAGCAAACGCTTCTGGGTCAGCGCCGTGCTGGCCATTCCAGTGTTGTTCAGCGCTATGGCCGCTGAGTTCTGGCCGGAAGGTATGGCGGAACTGATCGACCCCAACCTGCGTCAGTGGCTTGAAATGATTGTGTCAGCTCCGGTGATCATCTGGGGTGGCTGGATATTTTATGTGCGTGCCGTGCAATCGGTCATCACGCGTAACCTGAATATGTTCACCCTCATCGGACTCGGTGTCTCGGTGGCCTTTATCTATAGTGTTATTGCCACCGTCGCGCCCGGTATTTTCCCGCCCGAGGTGTTCAACAAGGTTGGCGTGGTGCCGGTCTATTTCGAGGCGGCGGCGGTGATCACCACGTTGATATTGCTGGGGCAGGTGTTGGAACTGCGGGCGCGCAGCCAGACCAATGCCGCGATCAAATTATTGTTGGGCCTGGCGCCGAAGACAGCACGTATTGTCCGTGAGGATGGCACGGAAGAGGATATCCCCCTGGAGCATGTACAGGTCGGCGATACGCTTCGGGTGCGTCCCGGTGAAAAGATTCCGGTGGATGGCTCGGTGATCGATGGCGAAAGCCATGTGGACGAATCGATGGTGACCGGTGAACCGATGCCGGTGGAAAAAATGACGGGGGAACGACTGATCGGCGCCACGGTCAATGGCACGGGCGGTCTCCTGATGCGGGCCGAAAAAGTGGGTTCAGACACCCTGTTGGCGCAGATCGTCCACATGGTTGCAGAGGCCCAGCGTTCCCGCGCCCCCATCCAGAGACTGGTGGATGTTGTGTCCGGCTATTTTGTCCCGGCCGTGGTGGTGATCGCGATCACGACCTTCATTGTCTGGAGTCTGTGGGGCCCTGAACCGGCGATCGCCTACGCGGTGATCAATGCCGTGGCGGTGCTGATTATCGCCTGCCCCTGTGCGCTGGGACTGGCGACGCCCATGTCCATCATGGTCGGTACCGGCAAGGGCGCGATGATGGGCGTGCTGTTCAAGAATGCCGAGGCGTTGGAAGTCTTGCGCAAGGTCGACACCCTGGTGGTGGACAAGACCGGTACCCTCACCGAGGGCAAGCCGAAGTTGGTCTCGGTATTTGCTAACACGGGTTTTCAGGAAACGGACAACCTGCATCTCGCCGCCAGCCTGGAACGGGCCAGTGAACATCCCCTGGCCGAAGCCATTGTGCGGGGCGCCGAGGAACGCGGGGTGGAATTGACCTCGGCCGACAACTTCCAGTCTGTGACGGGCAAGGGTGTGACCGGTGTCGTGGATGGCCATGAGGTCTCGCTGGGTAATCTCAAATTGCTGGAGAGCCTGGGTATTGACGCGGGTGATTTGCCGAAGCGAGCCGATAGCCAACGTGCCGAAGGCCAGACCGTGATGCTGTTGGCGATTGATGGTAAGGCTGCCGGTTTGATCGGTGTTGCCGATCCCATCAAGGAAACCACGCCGGAGGCGATTCGCGACCTGCATGCCGAAGGTATCCGTGTAGTGATGCTCACCGGCGACAGTCGCAAGACGGCCGAGGCGGTAGCCGCCAAGCTGGATATCGACCAGGTGCAGGCCGAGGTATTGCCGGAGCAGAAGGCCGAGGTGGTGAAGCAATTGCAGGCCGAAGGGCACATCGTTGCCATGGCCGGTGACGGTATCAATGATGCCCCAGCGCTGGCGCAGGCCCACGTTGGTGTGGCCATGGGTACAGGCACCGATGTGGCGATGGAAAGTGCGGGTGTGACCCTGGTCAAAGGTGACCTGCGCGGCATCGTGCGGGCGCGGCGCCTGTCTCACGCCACCATGCGCAATATTCGTCAGAACCTGTTCTTTGCCTTCATCTATAACGCGTTAGGCGTGCCCGTCGCCGCCGGCGTGCTGTTTCCTTTTTTCGGTATTTTGTTATCGCCCATTATCGCCGCGGCGGCCATGAGCTTCAGCTCAGTGTCGGTGATCATGAATGCACTGCGTCTGCGGAATGTGAAATTGTGAAATTGTGAAATTTATGATTGTTGTTGACCTGTGTCCCACACCCATGACCTGGGTTTTGAATACAGATGAAATGTGCGATCACGCCCCAGCCCTACCAGGCCACGGAGCGGCACGGGATGGAGGAGGGGGACGTGGCGTACTGCCACATGAAGACGCACCGGGGACGTGGTTAGCATGTCTGAGGCTGAAGGCGATAGATTGCGGTGTTGCCTATGTGCGTGGCGAGCAGCGCAAGAACGGCATCCGTTGATCGGGCGTTGGTGTGCCGTGGCTAGGTGATGGCGCTGCCCACTTCCAGTGCCTCGAACCAGTCGAGGAAGCGCTTGACATCATCGCCGCGGAAGATGCGGCCGTGCTGGGGCGCCATCATCTCCACGTCCAGTTCGCGTATCCGCTTAATCCAGTCGTTCTTGGCGCGGTTGGAGGGCATCCAGCGTTGGTGAAACAGTTTCATTTTTTCGACATGCTCGTCGAAGTCTTCCACAAACAGCGGCGCGCCGTCCGCCTCCAGTGCTGCGCCCACGTCACCGCTCATAAGGATACGCGCCTCAGGATCGTAGACGTGGTAATTGCCCGAGGCGTGCAGGTAGTGGGCGGGAATGAAACGCACTTCCATCGATTCCAGCGCCAGTGTCTTGCCTTCGTCGGGAATGCCAACGTATTCGATATGGTTGAGGCCGAAGTGGCGCAGGAAACTTTCCCAAATCCACGGTGAATGCAGGCGGGCGGTGGGCAGGGTCTGATCCCACAGGCCTAGTGAGGAAATAATGTCCGGATCCTGATGCGAGGCGAAAATATCGGTGATGGTGTCGATATCACACAAACGCAGCACCGAGGCCAGCATGGCGGAAAATATCTCGATGCCGCCCGGATCCATCAGCAGGGCACGTTGACCATCGATGATCATGTACTGATTGGTATCGATGATGCCGGCCAGCTTTTTCGGATCGCGGCCAAAGGCGACCCAGCGATGGCCCTTATTATAGAGGTTTGTCGTCTTCATGAGGTGCCTGTTTGCAGTCGGTAATCCGAGGTGTTCCGGCAGGAATCATCCGGTGTGTCGAGTGACTCGATGAGCTTGCGGCATTCACTGATTTCGCGCTGAATATTGCGTGCCGCCAGTTCCACGCTGTCGGCAATGGAGTCGAGATATTTCTGAAATTCGCCAGCACGTGATGCCTCGGTGCGTGAGTTGCTGACGATGATGGTTGAGCCACGCACCCGTTGAAAAATCTCGTCCAGTTGCGCATTAAGCTGAAGCATAATTTCAGCGGTCTCTGTGTTTATAGCGGCGCGTTTTATATTCGCCTGCTGAATCAGGTGGTCGATGAAAGCAGCCTGTTCGGTGTCAGTTATTTGATCACGGGCTTCTGCAAAGCGCTGCGCAGCGTCCAGAGTGCGCAGATCGTTCACTGCCGTACGCGAAACCGTCAGTGCCAGCTGATTGATTTTGGTCGCATAGTGAATGGTGTCATTGGCCATTTCGGCAATGAAATCCGTGATTGGGCGAAAACCCAGTGCCTTATCGCCCGCCCGCGCCGCCACGCCCTTGGCGTTGCTGGCGCTCAGCGACATGAGCTTGGCCGTGCGCATCATACGAAACAGATGTCCGGCCAGCATGGCAGCAATCACGAAGGCTGGGGGTTGTTGTTCTTGTTTGGCCACGATGGCGTGTGTTCCTTATCGGGTTTTCCTGTGTGAGGACTCATTCGGCAGCCGGGCGGGGAAGTTTAGTCCCTTAGAAATAATTTCTACATATTTTGTAGAAAGTTATTTTGTGAAGGTACTTATCCTAATGCCATTAAGTTAAGCCTGAGATCCTGCTTGTTGTAGGTTGGTGGTGAGCCTGCGAACCCCAACGAAACCAACAATGTTGGGGTTCCTTCGTCACCGCCAACCTACAAAACAGTCGTGATTTTGTTAACTTAATCTCTGGGGGTTTAATTCCCCGCAGCTCGCCTAAAGCGCCTACTTTTGGTGCTGCGAATGTTACCTCAACCTGGCTGCTGACACCGCTGTAGGAATAATCTTGTAGGGTGGGCACCGCCCACCAATGCAGATTGCCCGTATTCGCGCAAATGGTGGGCAATGCCACCCTACGAACAGCGTCGGTTTTTTATTCGAGCGCCTAAGCGTTTGAACTGGCCGTGTAATACCTCGCTTTCGCGTAGCAAAAGTCGAGCGTCAGCGAGATAGCTCGCTGCGGGGTAGTTTGTGCCAGCCCGAAAACCCATGAAATAAGCCACGGTTTCGGGCAGGGCTAATTCACGTATAAATAACATGGATATTGTTGCGTGTTTGTGGATGATTTCTCCACCACCTGACAACATTGTGCAGATTT